>JAFQSM010000057.1 GCA_017409575.1 Clostridia bacterium | reverse complement strand
GATTTCACCACCGCTTAGTCCCAGCGAGAAGATTTCATTCGGCAGAGGAAAATAATTTTTCACTGCATCTCTCTTTGGGTAGCGGTTGTATTTCATGCACTGACCTCCGCAAGTATTTTTATTGTGTTGTACCTGCGGCAGACAATAACGCTTTTGAGTATCGCTTCATACTCAATCGCCTGACCGATAACTTGGAGGAATATCATCCTCGCAAAATATTCAAGGTCGTTCGTCTTACCGAGTTTGATGCAGAGCTGCACTGCGTTATCCAAGTGTTCGGGGAGCATTTCTTCGAACACGATTCGGCGGATGTCTTGATTGTAATAGACCTCATCGCCGAGTTCGAACAGATACATATTCCACAGCCGGAGCAACGCACACTGCGCGGCATACTTTATTTCGAGCGAGGGATACCCTTTATCTCTGCTGGGTGCGAAGTAGCATTCGTCGATGGTATCCAATATCTCATCGCCATAATAAATTTTTTCGTTATTCATCATTTGCTACCTCCTGACTGTGCTTCGATCCACTGACGGAATTTTTCCTTTTCCACGAACTTACGATTGCCCACCTTGAAGGTCGGGAAATCTTTTTCTTGCATCAACTCATACGCAGAGGAGATGGCGATACCGAGAGCCTTTGCTACCGTATCCGCATTTAGAAACAGCGGCAGCTCTTCATAGTTTTTATACATAGGTGTTTTCATAATAATTTTTTCCTTTCTGTTGTTATTGCCGTTCTTTTAGAACTTACGGCGAGTTCTTTTTTTCTCCGCTGCCGCCTTTATCTAATCAAGGCGGCTGTGTTGTTACAATCATAACCTCACTCCTTTCTTCCGTTTATTTTTACTGCACTCACAAAAAAGTGGGAGCAGTATTCATATTGCGTAGGGACACAAAAAGGCTCGCACATAAAAGCCACCTTTCATAAGTGACTTACTATGTACGAGCCTTAATATTTAACAGCTCCCTGCAACAGCTTTCACTGTTGCGCAGTTCCGCGGGATTGCTTTTCCCACACGGAACGATGTATGTTATATATTCAGTTGTTCCAAGATTTTCCTTGGGACTGTAGTATAACATATTTTCGGTTGTCTGTCAATATTTCGCACCCGTACTATGTATATCCCGATCTGAATCGGGGCATAATAACAGTTTGACTGTTTTACAGAATTGTCATTCAGAGGCTGACCAAACCTATGCGCGTGCCGACTATCGTTAACCTATGATGGCCTTCCATCACGTATTAAGCAGGAACCCGTTAAGATTCCTTACCCAGACTCAGAGGTAAAGCCGACCGACGCGCTCGCTCGTTTTAAGAGGTCATCGCACATTCTCTTACCACCGACTGCTCGCTCAGCACAAAAGGTGCATCTTGGCGAAGCTATTACATCGTCCTTCGTATCTGTCACCGACACGGGTATTCACTTGTAGGTTCCGGATGCCTTTCTGCATTGGAGTGTTCCGCTGCATCCGGTTCCGATGGCACAAAAAAATCGCCATTGGAAGCGAGTCTATAAATAGACTCCTCCAATGACGATTCTAACATTCTCATCTTATTCTATTTTACAATACTACAATAATCATCATGCTCATATTGAGCATACTTATTATAACATCGAACAAAAGTTTAGTCAAGTTTTTATTCGTAGTAATTATTTTTGCTTTTTCTTTGTCTACAGCAACACAATTTTTGAAAGCAAAAAGGGCGCCATTAAATTTTTGCTAATAATTCTGCTTTCTTTTGACTGAATTCTTCTTCGGTGATAATACCTGCATCTTTGAGTTCGGACAGTTTTTTCAATGTTTCCATTACATCTTCGCTCTGTGCCGCAGGAGTTGCTTTCTTCTTTGAGAACAAACCTGAAATATTATCCAGTGCTTTTTTACCGCCGTCAACGATTTTTGTTTTCATATCTTTTTCTTCGGTCGGTTCGGCATCGGTAATGTTTTCAATTTCAATAATATCCTTTTCGAGATCTTCCTCAGTGTATCCAAAGGAGGCACTATCAAGTGCTTTTTGCAAACGATTTGCCATTGGCATCATAGATGCAAAATTCAGCCCACCGGAAATGACTCCACCAATAACAGGGATTACCTTGGATACGCCTTTCGCAACGGTTGACTTGGTAACCTTAACACCAATAGCCTTTCCCATCTGCTTTACGATAGGATACCAAAATGTTTTAGTAAGAGCTTTCTGCGGTAACTTTTTCAGCGTGGTTTTTGCAATTTGTGTAGTTAAAACTCTTACGCCGGATACTGCACCCGAAACGCCGAACATCACGCCACAGTATAGCAGTAGTTGATTTTTAACTTTTTCATCATCTACCTGACCGTTTTGCCACAGATCACTTGCGCCGTACATATACGAGAGTTCTTGAGCAAGGCGCAATGCCATTCCAAAAAACTGCAACACATCAAGCGGTATTGTCGCTGCCATTGCAAATCCACCGGGGATTCCGGCAACAAACGAAGCAATGGATGATTCGCTTGTCCTTTTCAAAATATGTTTATTTGCAAGCGAGGTTAATCTGTCCTGCGATATGTTAGCTGCAATGGGGCCGAGATCCAAAATGTCTTGAATCGCAACATCCTCTGTCGCAAACATCTCTGCCAAAAACTTTTTGCGGTCAACCTTAACACCGGGTATCTGTATTGCAGAGGTTATAATACTTTCTAATGCTACTTCTTTTTCTGTGCTGGTGGCGTTTGTTAATTGTTCGCTCATATCTTAATCTCCATTAAACCACTTGTTAACTTTGTCCCAGAAATCTCCTTTTTCCTCGACATAGTCTTCTTCTGTTATTACGACTTCTGTTCGTCCTTTATCAGCGACATCGGTAATTTCTTTCACGTACTTTAAGTCGTGCCTGTCAACCAATGTTACTGTGAAAGTATCATACTCGGAATACTGTTTTGGTATTTCGATGGAGAAACTGGCTTCATCAGGATTGGTTTGTTTCATATCCTCAATTTCAGTTCCATCGCCGACAGTAATATGAACTTCATTGATTATCTGATCTGTTTCATTAACGATTGTTAGATATCTGCCTTTCTCATCTTTTTCGGCATCATCATTAGGCTTTCGAGTATCTTTGTTTGTATTAGCTGCTATGATTATACCGACAATAGCAACAACTAAAAGTATTGAGCCTGCAATTATAAGTGCTTTTTTCATTTTAATCTATCCCTCATTCTTCATTGGAAGCGTTGATTTTATTTGATATTGCTGTTTTTACATTTATTGCTTTTGCCTTGGCATAGGAGACATCTCCGCTTAACCGATGCAATCCCCTTGCGGCAACATTCCTGACCTGCACTAAAGTTTCAACAAATGCAGGTTCCACCGATAAATACATCATGATTCCAATGAAAGAACAGATTATGTATAGTGGGCCGAAAATCGTTCCCATCGCTGTATTCAAAGCGGTTATGTTAAATAATGCAATAATAGCAACGCCACCCATACATACCAAACTAACGACCTTTAATCCTAACCAAGAAAGAATTATTGCCACAGGCAATACCACATTGGTGCTAATAGTAATGTCGGTTAAGCCGAGCAAACTAATTGTTTTGGTGACCAATATTGTTTTTACAAAGGTGGAAAGTAATAAAACCGTAAACACACAAAACAGTATATCTATCCACGAACTTACCGTTCTTTGAATACCTTTGAAGCGAACTACGAACGCCGCATAAATCAAAACCCCATACAAACAAGACAAATAATCGGGACTAATCGAAATTGTGTCGTGTCCGTTTTTCCATCCAATAAAGGATAGTAAAATGGGAACAAGCATAAATATGAACGCTGTGATAGCTTTATAAGTACGCTTATGCGATTTAACATACACGGCATCACTCTCTATTGCAAAGTCTTCGCAGAAGGTCTGTGTTGCTATGCGTTGGGCTTCCTCGGCCGTTTTCGAATCGACTACATAAGCTTTGTTTTGTTTATCTAAAACTTCACCGCTTACTTGAACAACATATTGCATAATCTCACTCCGTGTTTACAAGAAATTATTCTGTTATAAGAAATGCCAAATTTCGACATTTTTATTATTATAGCATATTCCTTTGCATTTAACAACCGATAATGCAAATTCGCGAAATTTACAAGCTCTTTTTCGAACAGACAATTTTGTTCGGAAAGGAGTATTTTTTATGGGAATTTTTATAAGCCATAAAACAGTTTACCAGAAATCTTGCGACAAAGACAATGACAATGTCATTTGTTATGCCGATTGCGAGGTGGTATTATGTCGTTAAACGGTTATTTGTTTGACGGTCTGGAGGTGGAACTTTTGAAAAAAGACCTCGCTGGCCTCAATGATGTGTATAGGGATATAGCAGATGAAATTGGTGTTGAAAACACCTTAGCTATATACAAGTTATTCCACGGAACACAGATTTCGTTTCCAAACAGACTTTTTTCAAAGGAATACACTCACAAGGCAATTATTAGCGAATATAACGGCAATAACGTACCTCAATTGGCTCAAAAATACAACTACTCCGAGCGGAGTATATGGCGTATTTTGAAAACGACAAAGTGATTATCTATAGGGGGATATTTATGGAAAACAAGAAAAAACTGATTATTATTGCGTCAGCAATTGGAGCTGCTATTGTGGCTGCGGTGTTGATATTAGTGCTTGTGTGCTTTCACAGTTGGAATGATGCTACCTGCGATGCACCGATGACCTGCGATAAATGCGGCAAAACCAAAGGCGAAAGTTTGCAACACGAGTGGATTGAAGCAACCTGCAAAGAAGCCAAACACTGTATGCTCTGTGGTCTTACCGATGGCGATCCTCTTGCACATACTTGGATTGAGGCTACTTGCGAAACTGCTAAAACCTGTTCTGTGTGTAGTACAGTTGAAGGCGATCCTATTGGTCACGCCGTCAAAGATTGGAAGATTACCAAGGAAACGAGCTGTTCCGCAGAAGGCGAAAGAACCGGCACTTGTGATAGATGCAAAAAAGAGTGCGTTGAGAAAATCGAAAAACTGCCGCACACGAAGAGTGATTGGCAGATAAAGAAGGATTTTATAATCAACTCTGACGGCACAGTCACAGCAGGAACAGAAGCAATTGTCTGTGTGGTTTGTAAGGCTGAACTTGAAACCCGAGAATACACTACAGAATTAACTATAAGTCAAAAAAACGCCGCAATTTGCGCTTATGATGAAATAAACTTTTGGCATTGTGGACCGGATTTCTTAATACATACGGTGTTAGCCGATTTTGAGGACTATCCTGTTGCAGATGCAAAATTCGTTGTTGCTCACATGTCAATGGACTGGGATGAGCAGGCGATCTTGTATGCAAGGGATAATGCCGAAGGTTCATCAAGAGCCAATTTGGTAGACGAGATGACACACTATGGATTTACCAAAGCACAAATTGACAAAGCCTTGAAAGAGGTTGGATATTAATAACGGAAAAAGACCGTAAAAATCAGATGTACATAGCACTGATTTTTGCGCTCTTTTTCTTTGTCTACAGTAACGCAAATTTTGAAAAACAAAAGAAGGTTTCGCATACATTTTAGGTACAAACCTTACCCCTCAAAAAAGAGGTTTCTATTACATTTTGGCTTTAACCACTTTTGTCAAAATTTTGATTGTTTTTCATCTCAAAAACCCAGTATCTATGCGGTTTTTGGTTTGTGCAACAATTTGGTACAAACCACCTGTTTTTTGACAAAAATTTAGAGTATAAATTCTCCTGTTATATTGCACAGGTAACGGCAGAATTTTCGTAGATTTAGCATTGCTTTTCGGAGAGGAAACGGTTATATGACAGATTCTCCTGTGCAGATTGCCGAGGGATGCCGTACAATCGAATAGAAATCCTTTCATCGATGCCCACCCTTATCCGTACCACACAAACCGCCACAAAACCGAATACATATGAAAACCTCAAAAATACATATGAAATGCTTTGTATCATTTCATATGTATAAGCAAAAATCTCCGAGCCTGTGATTTCTCACTTGCTCGGAGATTTGATATTATCCACCGTAATTTTCTTCGCTCATACAGATGCAGACATACCATTTCCCATTGGCTTTGGTTACGCCTACGGCTATGTATGGATACTTGGAGTTTCCGACATACGACCAGTGGCCTTTGCTGTGATGGAAGCCGTCTGCGATACGATCCGACATACTTTCCGCAGTGCCAAACCAGTCACCCATACCGATGGCTTCTCGGTTGAAGCCTTGGTAATAACTGTCCTCGGCGGTGAGACCATACAAGGTCATGTCTACGAATTCGCCGTATTTTAGGACACCGCACGCATCACGGGGACTTGTGTGGGAGAAGTTTGTTGTCAGTTCATTTGCTCTGTATCGTGCCACCTCTGTTAGTCCGGGGAGCATCGTAGCTGCTGTATCACCCTGCGCTATGCGGTAGGCGTTAACCTTTTCTATGACAAGTCTTTCGATATCCGCAGGATCGACTTCCGGCCATTGAATTCCCACATATATTTCTTCCTCTTTTGGAGGTTCTTCAACCTTCGGTTCGATATTTTCCGCCGCCGATGGCTCTGTTGCTTTTGTTATTTCGGTAGGCTTGGTTTCTTCCTTTGGCTTTGTGGCGGTCACAGTCGGCTTGGTTGCCTGTTCCTCGCTCTCGGTCGGGATAGGCTCTTTTTCTTTCTCTATCGGCTCTACCGCAGTTGCAGGCGGTGTCGTTTCGGTAGGCGGTTCTGTTATTGTCGTTTTCGATACCGTTGTCGGTGGACTTTCGGTAGGCTGAGGTGCGGTGTTCCCACCGCATCCCACCATACCCACGAGCACCCCACAGCAGAGAAGAAGCAATATTATCTTTTTCATATATCTTCCACCGTTTCTAACCCTTCCATCGCTTCGACCATTATT
>JAFQSM010000056.1 GCA_017409575.1 Clostridia bacterium | reverse complement strand
TTCGCACGAGCAGTTTCTCTAATTGTCAAAAGCAAGTTGCGGTCTGAGGATAAGATAATGCTAAACATGGAAGAGGACAATACGCTTCGTTTGTTTTTTGCATTGATGGGTTTTCGTTCTGAAAGAGTACGAACAAATTTCGAAACGGGTCTCTGTAAAAACTCAAAGGATTTTTATTCACTCTATCAAAGGGATGGCAACTTCTTGGATTTTTGGAAAAGAAATTTGGGGAATGCCGTAACGTGCAGATCAATTCAAGAAGTGATTGATCATCCGGAAATTGACGAGCCGATAAAAGTGTTTTTAATTCGTGATACATTTGGATACCTAGGAAGATATTTTGTTGTTGCAGAAAGATATGAAAGCAAAGGTTTTATCATAGGTGATACTTATCCGGTGGTTGTAAGCGGCACTTTGCCAAACGGTTTTCCGTTAGAGTCGTATTCGATTTTTCCTCTTTCACCGGAAAGAATCTTAATGATGGTGTGTCGCGGTGCAGAAGAAACCCCGAGAGAGGTCTTAGGGTTTAGACAAACGGTACTGACGATGCCGAAGATGAATGACGATGGTACGTATACCATACGCAAAAGAAAGTTTTACGATGAGGAAGTAGAGTATATCAACGAGATGATATTCAAAGAAGCACAAGCAGGAGTTGTCTTCAAAAATAGTTTTTGATATAGCAAAGAACGCCATCGGAGATCCCGGTGGCGTTGATTTTTTCGTGGATTAAAATCTGCTCCACAGTAGACAAAGAAAAAGCAATTTTTTCATTCTGACTGGACAAATAAAAAACTCTGTGTTAAGATAGAGCACCCACGAGGCCGTGGGATAAAAATCGAAATACAAAAGGGGCAATTCAAAGACTTATACATACATGCACTATACGAACTGGCTGGGATGCAGACTGCACCCCTCGTTTCGTTGTGCGTGGATGTGTAGGTCTTTTTTTATTTTCCCGCGCATAGAGGTGCCCGATTTTTCCTTTGTATAAGTAGAGGGATAAGTATTTTTTTGTTCCGTTCGCGCATAGAGCCGTTTGTTTTTCGGCTTAAAAAGTGAAGAAACTTTTTGAAATTTGGTTGTAGGATGCCTTGTGAATTCCCATGTATAAGTGGAGGGATAAATTAATTTTTTGTAAACAATCAAAAATTTTGGTTGTCAACTATATGATTTTTTCCTTTGGACTAGTGAGGGGATAAAAAATTCCGCTCAACTGTCTTTTGAATTGCCATGAAAAGCGAGAGGGGAAAACAAACTTTTTGTAAACAATTAAATTTTTCGGTGTTCAACTGTTCGCTGAAGTCCCATGGAAAGTGAGGGGATCATTTTCAAACGTCATCATACATAGGCGCAAGCCTAAAAATCTTTCAGGAGGTAAACAAAATGAAAAAATCAATCTACCAAAGCTACGATGACCTTCCGCTGTTTCTCAATGCAGAGCTCATCGCCAAGGTGCTGGGCGTGGCGCCGTCGTCAGCCTACGAGCTGATGCACGAGAAAGGATTCCCGGTCATTCGTGTGGGCAATCGCTTGATCGTGCCGAAAGAAAAATTCAGAGAGTGGGTGGAGAGCCACTTCTCAAAGTGAAGGAGGGATGAAAAAAGATTGCGGTGATGCCGTATGAAGTACAACCGATATCCAAGGCGCGATGCGGTGAAACATTATTTTCCTCTGCCGAATGAAATTTTTTGTTTGGATCTCTCGGCAGGCGAGATCGCGGTGTACGCTTATCTGATGTACTGCGAGGACAGGAAAACGTTTCAATGTCACCCGAGCTACAAAACGATCGGGAATGCGGTGGGGCTGAGCAAGAACACTGTGAAAAAACACATCGACGGACTGGTCGCAAAGCAGCTCATCACCACCGAACCAACCAGCGTTATCACGAAGAAAGGGCAAAAGCATAACGGAACCTTGCTCTATACCATTCGCCCGATCCAGGAGGCAGTGGAGTACCGCTTTCAAAGGCAACTGACGCACTTTGAAGCAGAGATGTACCGCCAAAAGGCGCTCGAAAAGTTGGAAAAATTCGACCGAATTCAAGGGTCGAAAATCAAGCAGGAGAAAGCA
>JAFQSM010000055.1 GCA_017409575.1 Clostridia bacterium | reverse complement strand
TTGATAAAATTAATAAACCACAAGATATAAAAACTTTTGGAATAAAAAAATTAAATGACCTTGCTACAGAAGTCAGAAACTTCTTGATAAAAAACGTTTCCCAAACCGGAGGTCACCTTGCGTCAAGCCTTGGTACAGTTGAACTCACAATTGCTCTTCACTATGTTTTCAACTCTCCGGAAGACAAAATTGTGTGGGATGTTGGACATCAGGCATATACACATAAGCTTTTAACAGGAAGACGTGACGGCTTTTCAATGCTTCGTCAGTACGGCGGAATCAGCGGTTTTCCCCGTGGCATGGAAAGCGACTACGACTCCTTTGATGCCGGACACGCAAGTAATTCAATTTCAGCAGCTCTCGGCTACGCTTGCGCCCGCGATATAAATGGCGAAAAAAACAGCGTTGTGGCTGTAATTGGCGACGGTGCGATGAGCGGCGGTCTGGCCTTTGAGGGAATAAACAATGCAGCAAGATTAAAAACAAACTTCATTGTTATTTTAAACAATAACGAAATGTCAATATCAAAAAACGTCGGTGGTATGTCACACTATCTCAACCGACTTCGCACAAATCCAAAATATGTCCAGACAAAAGAAGGTGTTTCACACACCCTCAAAAAAATTCCGGTCATAGGTAATCCGACTTTCAAAGCGATCAGTACTGTAAAGTCATCCTTCAGGAAAATGATTATCAATTCACCGGTGTTTGACGAACTCGGTTTCACTTGCATAGGTCCTGTCGACGGACATAACATTGAGGAACTTATAGATGTTCTTGAACGTGCCAAAAAGATTAATGGCCCGGTTATGCTTCACATATATACCAAAAAAGGCAAGGGATACACTTTTGCAGAAAATAACCCGAACAAATTTCATGGAATAGGCAAATTTGACGTAAAAACCGGCGAAACATATAAAAAACAAGACAACTCAATTTCTCCATCAGCTGTTTTCGGGAAAAAACTTGCAGAAATTGCAAAAATAAATAAAAAAGTGGTCGCAATCACCGCAGCAATGCCTGACGGAACAGGTCTTAAAGATTTTTCGAAGGAATTTCCGGAGAGATTTTTTGACGTAGGTATCGCAGAAGGTCACGCAGTAACTTTCTCAGGCGGACTATCCAAAGGTGGTCTTGTGCCTGTAGTTGCAATCTATTCTACCTTTTTACAAAGAGCGTACGATCACATTTTTCACGATGTTGTTTTGCAAAAAGCACACGTTGTTTTTGCAATCGACCGTGCAGGTCTTGTTGGAGAGGACGGCGAAACTCACCACGGAATTTTTGATATATCCTACCTTTCTTCAATTCCGGGGGTTGCAATTTTGGCTCCTTCTTCTGCATCACAGCTTGAAGAAATGCTTGAATACGCTGTAAATTCGCACAACGGCCCAATAGCTATCAGATATCCAAAGATTTTCTATACTGAAGTTGTGTCCAAAACCAATTTTGAGTATGGAAAAGCAGAAGTGTTAACAGAAGGCACCGATATTACAGTAGTTGCAGAAGGCAATATGGTTTCAACAGTCCTTGAGGCCGAAAAGCTCACCAACTTAAGTGTTGAAGTAATAGACGTCCGCACAATCAAACCGGTTGATGCAGAAACCATATTAAAATCTGTCGAAAAAACCGGGAAAATTATTACCGTTGAAGATAATACCAAATCTGGTGGTTTGGGTAGCATTGTTGAATCTGCAATCGGCAGACCTGTCACAAAAATCGGTTATAATGACTGCACAGTTACACACGGTGACCTCAAAACACTTTACAAAGCGACAGGAGTGGATGCACGTTCTGTGGCTGACGCAATCGAAAGGGAGTGCAAAGCTTGAAAC
>JAFQSM010000054.1 GCA_017409575.1 Clostridia bacterium | reverse complement strand
TGTTCACACATTTTATCACACTTTACTTTACTTGACAAGGGCTTGAGAGGGAATAATTTAAAGAAAAATTCAAAAAAACGGAAAGGGCGAGGCGAAAGGTTAAAAAGGAGAATTTTAGGGGGGAAAGTTTTGACGAAAATGTCATGGCGGCTCGTTTCTGGTCTGTATTGGGAGGGGGGATTTAAGTTTTTTATGGAAAAACGAATACTTTTTTTGAGAGTGCATAAAGTTGCTTTTAGTGCTTAAAACATGGGATGAAGATGAGTTTGATCAGTTTGGTATTTTGTTGAAAAAAGGAAAAAAGTGAAAAAAAGCGGCGTCCCCCCCTTGAATGATTTTTAGAATGTGGTATATTACTTCACATCTTAAGTGAAACAAATGTGAGCTTAAGAGGGAGTCAAGCCCTTAGGGGCTGGCGGATCTTTGAAAAGATAACGAACAATTTGGTAAGTGACATCTTAAAAGATTATAATTTTTTAAGAGAGCGCGAAGACGAGCATAAAACGTTACACTTTGTAGCTTTTGATTTTATTGATTTTAAGCATTAAAATCATGTGATTAAGTTACTAAGGGCATACGGGGGATGTCTTGGCATTAGCAGGCGAAGAAGGGCGTGGCAATCTGCGATAAGCCTCGGGTAGCTGATAAACGAGCTTTGATCCGGGGATTCCTGAATTACCGTATGATGAATACATAGTCATACGGGGCAAACGCAAGGAACTGAAACATCTAAGTACTTGCAGGAAAAGAAAGAAAAATCGATTTCCTCAGTAGCGGCGAGCGAAAGGGAAAGAGCCCAAACCGGAGCGATTTTCGTTCTGGGGTTGTAGGACTTCATGAAGTATCAGGCGTCTTAACAGAACAGTTTGGAATGGCTGGCCACAGAGGGTGAGAGTCCCGTAAGTGAAAAGATCAATGAGCTTGAAGTATCCTGAGTAGGTCGGGTCACGTGGAACCCCGACTGAATCTGCGGAGACCATTCCGCAAGGCTAAATACTCGCTAATGACCGATAGTAAACCAGTAATGCGAATGAAAGATTAAAAGAACCCTTATAAAGGGAGTGAAAAGAATCTGAAACCGTGTGCCTACAAGCGGTCGGAGCCCGATTTGAACGGGTGACGGCGTGCCTTTTGCATAATGATCCGGCGAGTTACTGTCAACAGCTGGTTAAGGCCTTCCGGGCTGGAGCCTCAGGGAAACCGAGTCTTAATAGGGCGAATGTTGTTGGTAGTAGACGCGAAACCTAAGTGAACTACCCATGAGCAGGTTGAAGCGCGGGTTAAACTGCGTGGAGGACCGAACCCACTTGGGTTGAAAACCGAGGGGATGACTTGTGGGGAGGAGTGAAAGTCTAATCAAACTGGGAGATAGCTCGTTCTCTCCGAAATAGCTTTAGGGCTAGCCTCAGGCAACTACTTGACGGGGGTAGAGATACTGAATTGGGTTGAGGGGTGTCAAAACCTACTCACCTGAACCAAACTCCGAATACCGTTAAGACTATCCTGGGAGTCAGTCCGCGGGGGATAAGCTCCGCGGACGAAAGGGAAACAACCCTTGATCATCTGTTAAGGTCCCGAAGTATTGCTAAGTCACTAAGGAAGTTGAATTGCCGAGACAACCAGGATGTTGGCTTAGAAGCAGCCATC
>JAFQSM010000053.1 GCA_017409575.1 Clostridia bacterium | reverse complement strand
GCGTTTGACTCGGGCGGAGTTACAACCGGCCCGATAACGGTGCCTTTTATAATGGCCTTAGGTGCCGGTCTTGCCTCGGCTAAAAAAGGCAAAAATGCAGGTGAGCACAGTTTTGGCCTGGTGGCTTTGTGCAGCATAGGACCTATTTTGTCGGTGCTTTTGTTAAGTATTTTTTACAAACCGCAACCTGCTACTACAGCTTATGAAATAACAAACATATTAACCACAACAGATGCGTTCAGACAGTTTGCCGTAGCTTTGCCGGTATATGCCAAAGAGGTTGCAACTGCTTTTGTGCCGATTGTTCTGCTTTTTGTCATTTTTCAGCTTGTCGCAAGACGATTTCATATACATAATGTCATTAAAATGTCTGTTGGGTTTGTGTATACATACATAGGATTGGTTCTCTTTTTAACAGGAGCCAATATTGGTTTTATGCCGGCGGGAAGACTGATAGGTGCAAAAATTGCAGGAAGCGCCTTTAAAAATATGCTTATACCCATAGGAATGTTGATGGGCTATTTTGTTGTATCTGCAGAGCCTGCGGTTCATTCGCTTAAAAGACAGGTAAGCGAAATAACCAACGGTGCTATATCTCAAAAATCGGTTGCAGTTGCTCTTTCAATTGGTGTTTCGGTTTCGGTTGGAATTTCGATGCTGAGAATTCTTACCGGCATACCTATAATGCCATTTTTAATTTTTGGCTATTCGGTGTCGCTGATTATAAGCTTTTTTGTTCCAAATATTTATACAGGAATAGCGTTTGATTCAGGTGGCGTTGCAAGCGGACCAATGACATCAACATTTATGCTTCCGTTTGCGATGGGTGCTTGCGAGACAATAGGCGGCAATGTTATGACAGATGCTTTTGGTATCGTGTCTATGATTGCTATGACACCGCTTATCACAATTCAGATTTTGGGATTGTACGAAAGAAGAAATCGTGCAAGAATGATTAAAAAGCTGCATACCGAAATCAGTATGATTGAGGATGATATCATATTCTTTGATGAGGAGGGGGAAGAAAATGAGTAAACGCCCGATGATTCTTTTGTCCATTGTTGAACGAGACAAAGGGAAAAAACTTATTAAAGAATTGGAAAGTATCAACATAAGCATAAATTTTCAGTCTGTTGGGTTTGGTACGGCTCCGACAGAAATGATGGATATATTTGGGCTTGGCTCGAATGACAAGGATATAATTATAAGCCTTGGAGCCGAGAATGTTGTTAAAGATATGATGGCAAACTTCGGGACAACATTTGCCAGCCACTCAAAATATGGCGGACTTATGATAATCCTTGAAGTATCTGCTGCAAGCAGAATTCTGACAGAAATACTGGACTTTAACAATGACAAAAATACAGAAAAAGGAAATGGTGCTATGAAAAACGAACATCACAACAATTTGATTGTTATATCGGTCAATGAGGGATATTCCGAAGAAGTAATACAGGTTGCAAGAAGAGCAGGAGCAACCGGTGGAACGGTTATTAAAGGAAGACTGGCAGATGTTGAACAACTTGCCGATATGAGAAAAGCTGAAATAGACGGCGAGCGTGAGATACTTTGCATTCTTGCTCCGATGAAAACAAGCAAGCAGATTATGGATGATGTTAACAAGGATTTTGGACTTACTTCCAAGGCAAATGGAATAGTTTTTGCTATCCCTACCGAAAAAGCTTATAAAATATAAAAGTTGACAGAGACAGTGAAGGAAAAAACACAAAGTGTTTTAACAATAGGGCGCAGCGATAAAAGAAAGAGGCAAATAAAAAACATTCAGCAATAAAACTGAATGTTTTGGTCGGGTGTTCATAACGTGTTAAAAAGGACTCGCAAAAGGTTGGTAGTGAAACAAAGGCGTTATGAGTGCACTTGCAAGCGAATAGCCGACTTGAACGTGACCTTTTGCGAAAAGGAAGAGCAGCGGTATGAGCGAACTCTGATCTTTATAAAAAATCAGAGCAAGCGATATATAGCTTGCTCTGACGTGGTCGGGATGACAGGATTTGAACCTGCGCCGGAGCGTTAAGACGATATGCCGGTGGCATATCGATAGCGTAGGATTACAAAATGCGAGAGCATTTTGTAAAGAGGAAAAAACACGAAGTGTTTTAACAATAGGCCGCAGACTGAAAAATGGCAAAGAAAAAAGCATCCAGCGATAAAACTGAATGCTTTTGGTCGGGATGACAGGATTTGAACCTGCGGCCTCTTCGTCCCGAACGAAGCGCGCTACCAAACTGCGCTACATCCCGACAACGAGCATCATTTTATCACATAAAATAAACTTTGTCAAGCATTTTTTAGTATATTAAAAGGGGATGTTAAAATAGTCCAGACCGCAAAAAGACTGGAAAAGCAAATAGTGTTCCTCTTGAATTAGCAATAAAAAACTACTATAAATGTAAAAAATCGCATAACAATGCGATTTTTCTGTTTTTATATTCTTTTTGCTACACACAAACCTCGCCTCTCGGTGTACACAAGTACATCTTTAGGCAAGCCAAAGTCACGACTTTGGCTCGGTTTGCATGTTCTGAATCTATTTAATGGAAGGCTGTTTAAAAACTGTGTGTTTTAAACAGCCTTTTTTGTTTAAAAAAAGATTTTATTTTGCTGCGGAGTGAATATAGCGGCTTTCTTCCGCACGATATTCGGCAAGCAGTTGCTCATATTTGCTTTGTTCGGATTGTATTTTGTATATATAAAAATCAATAAGTTTCGGTTCGGACACATTATTGAAGTTTTCGTGTGCAAAGCGCAGTTTTTCTTTTGTCAAGTCAAGTCCGTTTTTCAGTTGCCTGAGCTTTTCTTCGTGCAAACGTTCTTCTTCTGAAATTTTTTGAGCAAACAAACGGAAAAACGGCAGGTTTTGAGCAAGTTGCAGAACCATATTATTCCCTCGTTTCGTAATATAAATTTTACATCTTTAGCTATACTAAACATTATGCTCTGAAACTTGGAAAATATTCCAAAAAATAAGTTAAATTTTGCAGAAAAAATGTTGTTAATATTTTGTTACAACTATTGTAAACAGCGAAGAAGTATGCTATAATAGAAACAATTATAAGTAAAATTAGAAGTATGCCCATTTGATGGGAACAGATAAAAATCGGAGGTTATTCAATGAGTGTAAAAAGCTTGATTGAAAAAGTAATAGGAACATACAGTGACAGAGAACTTAAACGAATAAAACCTGTTGCAGAAAAAGTGCTGGCACTTGACAACGAAATGGCGTCAAAAACAGATAGCGAGCTTCGTGGAATGACAGATATTTTTAAACAAAGATTGCAAAATGGCGAAACTTTGGACGATATTTTGCCCGAGGCCTTTGCAGTTTGCCGCGAGGCATCGGCACGCGTACTTGGGATGAAGCATTTTCCCGTACAGATTATTGGCGGAATAGTTTTGCATCAGGGCAGAATTGCAGAAATGAAGACAGGTGAAGGAAAAACTCTGGTTGCGACCCTTCCTGCATATCTCAATTCGCTTTCGGGCAAGGGAGTTCATATTGTAACGGTAAATGACTATCTTGCAAAGCGTGACAGCGAGTGGATGGGGAAACTGTATAACTTTCTTGGTCTTTCGGTCGGATTGATTGTTCACGAAAAGGACAACAAAGAAAGACGCGAAGCTTATAACGCGGACATCACTTACGGAACAAACAACGAGATGGGATTTGACTATCTTCGTGACAATATGGTTATTTACAAAGAGGACCGTGTTCAGCGCGGCCACAACTATGCAATTGTTGACGAAGTGGATAGTATCCTTGTTGACGAGGCAAGAACTCCTCTTATTATTTCGGGTGTGGGTGAAAAATCAACCGTTCTTTACGAACAGGCTGATTTGTTTGCAAAGTCGTTAAAGTGCCGCAGAGTTGTTGAAACCGATACCAAAGAAGAAGCAGAAGAAGTTTATGCCGATGTGGACTTTGTAGTTGACGAAAAAGCAAAATCCGCTGTTCTTACACCCGAGGGTGTTAAAAAGGCAGAAAAAGCTTTTGGAATAGAAAATCTGACCGACCCCGAAAATATGACAATCTCGCATCATATCAATCAGGCAATAAAAGCAAACGGCGTGATGAAAAGAGATAAGGACTATGTAATAAAAGATGGTCAGGTAATCATTGTTGATGAATTCACCGGAAGACTTATGTTCGGCCGTCGCTACAGTGACGGACTCCATCAGGCGATTGAAGCAAAGGAACGAGTAAAGGTTGAAAACGAAAGCAAGACTTTGGCGACAATCACATTTCAGAACTTTTTCCGTCTTTATGGCAAACTGTCGGGTATGACCGGTACTGCCCAGACCGAGGAAGAAGAATTTCAGGAAATTTATCGTCTTGATGTTGTGGTAATCCCGACAAACAAGCCTATGCAGAGAGAGGATTTGCCGGACCTTATTTACAAAACCGAGCAGGCAAAATTCAATGCAGTCATTGCCGAGATTGAGAAGGCTCACGAAAAAGGTCAGCCTGTCCTGATTGGTACAGTAACAATCGAAAAGTCCGAAAAACTCAGCGGTATGCTTAAACGAAAGGGCATCAAACACAATGTTCTTAACGCAAAGATGCATGAGAAAGAAGCCGAAATTGTTGCTCAGGCAGGACAAAAAGGTGCTGTAACCATTGCAACTAATATGGCAGGACGCGGTACGGACATTGTTCTTGGTGGTAATGCCGAGTTTATGGCAAAAAAAGAAATGGAGAATATTGGATTCACTCCCGAACTTATTGTCCAGGCAACAGGTTTTGCTGAGACCGACAATGAAGAAATAATAAATGCAAGAAAAACCTTCCGTGAACTTAATGAAAAGTATAAAGCTCAAATTGAGCCCGAGCAGGCAGAGGTTCTTGCAGCAGGCGGACTTTATATTATGGGTACCGAGCGTCACGAAAGCCGCCGTATTGACAATCAGCTTCGCGGCCGTGCAGGTCGTCAGGGTGATGTTGGTAAGTCAAGATTTTTCCTGTCGCTTGAAGATGATTTGATGAGACTGTTCGCAGCAGACAAAATCAACAGAATTATGGAAATGGTCGGCTTTGCTGAGGAAGAAGCTATTGAAAGCAGGCTTGTATCAGGCTCTATCGAAACAGCTCAGGCGCGCGTCGAGGGCAGAAACTTCAACATCCGTAAGCATGTCTTAAACTATGACGATGTAAACAATCAACAAAGAGAAATGATTTACACTCAGCGTAACGAAGTTTTGGACGGAGTAGATTTGAGGGCGACCGTTGCAAAGATGATGCGCAGTACAATTGAAAGTATTGTTGTCAATAGTACCGGCGGAGCGCAACACGCAGAGGATTGGAACTGGGATGGAATACGCACCCGACTTGCAGAAGTTTTTGGTAAGTTCAATGAGGGTGAACTTGAATTTTTACCGCATGATATAGACAGAATGACAGTCGAAAGCCTTTCGGATATGATTTTTGAAAAGGTTGAGAAAAAATACGAAGTACAGGAAGAGTTGTTTGGAGAAAGCATCCGTGAGGTAGAGCGCGTAGTTCTTCTTCGTACAGTTGATGCAAAATGGATGGACCACATTGACAGTATGGAACAACTCAGACAGGGTATCAATCTTCGTGCATATGCACAAAGAGACCCGGTTGTGGAGTACAAGTTTGAGGCAATGGATATGTTTGACGAGATGATTGCCGTGATTAAAGAAGAGACGGTAAGAATGCTCTTCCATATTGTTCCGCAGTCAAAAATCGAAAGAACTCAGGTGGCAAAACCTGTTGCCGAAAACCTTGGTGGAGACGGGACCTCTCAAAAGAAGCCAATAACCAAAGGCGAAAAGATAGGCAGAAACGACCCATGTCCCTGCGGCAGCGGAAAAAAATATAAGCAGTGCTGCCTGGGTAAAGAGCAGAACTAAAAAAACTTTTTTAAAGGATGTGAAAATGTGATAGAGTTTGATGAGTACAAGCTTCAGCTTGACGGAATGAAAAAGGATATTACAGATTTGAGGGATTCACTTTAACATAGAAAAAACTATGAGTGAAATCTCTGAACTTGACCAAAAGACTATGGAGCCTGATTTTTACAGCGATATGGATGCTGCCGGCAAGATTATGCAGAGGATAAAAGGTCTTAAGAACAAGATTGAAAGATATGAAAGTCTGTATTCTTCGTGGGAAGACCTTGTTACATTGGTTGCACTTGCTATTGAAGAGAATGACGAAAGTGTTCTTGGCGAAGTGAAGTCTGGGTTTTCGGAGCTTAGCTCAAACCTGAACTCGATGAAGCTTGAGACACTTCTTTCGGGCAAATATGACGCAAACAGTGCTATTCTTACACTTCATGCAGGAGCCGGCGGAACCGAGGCGCAGGACTGGTGCGAGATGCTTTATCGTATGTATACAAGATGGGCAGAACGCAGAGGATTCAAAACCGAAACGATAGATTTTCTTGACGGTGAAGAGGCTGGACTTAAAAGTGTCACATTCCGCATTGAGGGCTTGAATGCTTATGGATATGCCAAGTGTGAAAAAGGTGTGCATCGTTTGGTAAGAATTTCGCCGTTTGATTCGTCGGGCAGAAGACATACATCTTTTGCATCGCTTGATGTAATGCCCGAAATCGATGATGATATTGAGGTAAATATAAATGCCGAGGATTTGAAAGTGGATACCTACCGCGCAAGCGGTGCAGGCGGTCAGCACATCAACAAGACCGAATCGGCAATTCGTATTACACATATACCGACAGGTGTGGTTGTCACTTGCCAGAACGAGCGTTCACAGCATAAGAATCGTGATATGGCAATGAAAATGCTTAAGTCAAAGCTTATCGAGATTGCAGAGCGCGAGCATAAGGAAAAGATTGAAGACCTTAAGGGTGTTCAGATGGAAATCGGTTGGGGAAGCCAGATACGTTCGTATGTATTTCATCCGTACAGTATGGTCAAAGACCACCGAACAAGCTTTGAGACAGGCAATACAGGCGCGGTTATGGACGGTGACCTTGATGGATTTATTGACGCTTATCTGACAGCTTTGTCAAGGGGCGAACTGGAAGTCTAATTTTTTTGAAAGGAAAAACATTTTATGTTTGAAAAACTATCTTTTATTGAAAAACAACACGAAGAACTTGCGGCAAAAATCAGCGACCCTGCAACAATGGAGGATATGGACAACTGGCGCAAGCTTTGCAAAGAGCATGCTGATATGACTCCTATTGTTGAAAAATACAAGGAGTACAAAACCAACAAAAATACAATCGACGACGCCAATATGATGATTGACGATCCCGAAACCGATAAGGAATTCAAGGAAATGCTTCGTGAAGAAATTTCGGAGGCAAAGGCTAATATTGAGAGAATTGAGGAAGAACTGAAAATACTTCTTCTTCCCAAAGACCCCAATGATGACAAAAACGTTATTATGGAAATCCGCGGCGGTGCAGGCGGTGACGAGGCAGCACTTTTTGCGGCAAGCCTTTATCGTATGTATTCGATGTATGCCGAATCAAAACGCTGGAAGATTGAGGTTATGAACTTAAGTGAAATCGGCATTGGCGGCATAAAGGAAATTTCGTTTATGATAGAGGGGCAGGGCGCATACAGCCGTCTTAAGTACGAAAGTGGCGTTCACAGGGTACAAAGAGTTCCCGAGACAGAGTCACAGGGCAGAGTTCATACATCTACTGTTACAGTAGCTGTGCTTCCTGAAGCGGAAGAGGTTGACTTTGAAATAAACCCTGCAGACCTGCAGATTGATACATTCCGTGCAAGTGGTGCAGGCGGTCAGCATATCAACAAAACCGAGTCGGCAATAAGAATTACACACATCCCGACGGGTGTGATTGTTGAATGTCAGGACGAACGCTCGCAGCACAAAAACAAAGACAAAGCAATGAAGGTGCTGCGCTCAAGACTTTATGAGGCAGAACTTCAAAAACAGCAGGAGGCAATTGCGGCAGACCGCAAGAGCCAGGTCGGAACAGGTGATCGAAGTGAACGAATTCGTACCTACAACTTCCCTCAGGGAAGAGTTTCGGACCACCGAATCGGTCTTACACTATATAAAATTGAGGCAATTATGAATGGTGACATCGACGAAATCGTAGATGCACTTATCACAACAGACCAAAGCGAAAAGCTGAAGCTTCAGGGTGAGGATAACTAATCAGAATAAGATTGCAGACTATTGAACTTTTTGGAGATGTTACACTTGGAAACAAGAATTTTTGAAAACACCAAAGATGACATAAAACAAGCGGCGGAGCTTATTAAATCGGGCGAGACTGTGGTATTTCCTACCGAGACAGTGTATGGTCTTGGCGCAAATGCACTTGATGCTGTTGCGGTCAAAAAGATTTTTGCCGCAAAAGGCAGACCGTCAGACAATCCGCTGATTGTTCATATTGCGGATTTTGAATCGGCAGGACAATTTGCTGCAGAAATCCCTGAAACCGCAAAGCTGTTGGCAGAAAAATTTTGTCCTGGGCCGCTTACCATGATTTTGAAGAAAAAGTCGGTTATACCTGACGAGGTATCAGCAGGACTTGATACTGTTGGTATCCGTATCCCGGCTGACAAAATTGCAAGGGAGTTTCTGAAAGAATGCGGTGTGCCTGTTGCGGCGCCCAGCGCAAATGTTTCGGGCAGACCAAGCCCCACAAGCTTTGAACATGTGCTTGATGATATGTCAGGCAGAGTATCGGGCATTATTCACGGAGAGAACGCGGTTGTCGGGCTTGAATCCACTGTGATTGACCTGACAGCAGAAACCCCGACAGTTTTGAGACCCGGAGGAATTTCGGTTGAAGAACTTCGCGATGTTTTGGGAGATGTTCTGGTTTCGGGCGAACTTAAGGATGATGGTATTCCAAAGGCGCCGGGAATGAAGTACAAGCATTACTCGCCAAAGGGTCAGACATTTATTTTGTCAGGCGATGTCACGGATGTGGCACAGTTTTTGGAAAAACGCAGCAAAGTTAATCCAACCGCAGTGCTGATTTTTGACGAATTCAAAGCATTTATGCCAAAGACAGTGGTGGTTTTGTCACTTGGCAGCAAGGATGTTCCCGAGACGGCAGCAAATCGCCTTTTTGATTGTCTTCGTGAATGTGACAAATTGGGAATAAAAGAAATTTATGCGCCCGAGATCCCCGACAACGGACTTTGGCGGGCGGTCAAAAATCGCTTATACAAGGCTGCGTCTGCAAGGGTTATTAATGTGAAAAATGCAAAATCTGTATTGTTTGTATGCACAGGAAACACTTGCAGAAGTCCAATGGCAGAGGGGATTTTTAACAATTCCCGAAAAAATGCGATAGCGGTGTCTGCAGGACTTATGGCAGGAGGAACGAGGGCAGAAGAGAATGCAGTAAAAGCGGCTTTGGAGTTTGGTGCTGACTTAAAAAACCATATTTCAAGGCAGATTACAAAAGAACTGCTTGAAAATTCTGATATAATACTTACAATGACCGAGGCACACAAAAAAAGCTTGCCACAAGGCCTTAATGTGAAAACACTTGCAGAGTTTGCAAATGAAAGTGGCGATGTTGCTGACCCGTATGGATGCGGAATCGAGGTTTATCGCCAGACTGCAAAGCAAATAAATAAATTGATTGAAAAATTAGAGATATGATTGAAATTGTACCAATGAACAGGTCGCATATTGATGGTATGGTCGTGGTTGAAGAACAATGCTTTAATTCGGGCTATGCACGAAAGACCTTTGAAAAAGAAATTGAAAATAAGATAGCGATATATTTTGCAGCCGTTAAAGAAGAAAAGGTTGTCGGCTATGTTGGACTGTGGGATATCTGCGGCACAGCTGAAATAATAGATGTTGCGGTACACCGAGATTACAGACGACAAGGCGTAGCAAAAAGATTGCTTGAGGCAATGATTGGCGAGTGCGAAAGCCGGGGGATATTTGAGGTAAACCTTGAAGTTCGTGAGTCGAATTTTGCTGCAAGAGAACTTTACAGAAAGCTTGGCTTTTTGGAAAACGGACTCAGAAAAAAGTATTATGAAAACAAAGAGACTGCAATATTAATGCAGAAAAAATTATTGAAAGGGGAAGCCGATGAAGATACTTGCAATTGAAAGTTCCTGTGACGAGACTGCTGCAGCGGTTGTCGAAGACGGAAAAACAGTACTTTCCAATGTTATAAACACTCAAATCGAATTGCACAAAGAATTTGGCGGTGTTGTCCCCGAGGTTGCATCAAGAAAACATATCGAGAATATAAGCGGTGTTGTTGACAAGGCACTTGACGATGCAAAAATGACTCTTGAGGATGTTGATGCAGTGGCAGTTACCTATGGACCGGGACTTGTGGGGGCACTTCTTGTGGGGGTCTCGACAGCAAAGGCACTCAGCTTTGCCGCAAAAAAACCTCTGATACCAGTGCATCACATAAAGGGACACATTTGCGCCAATTATATCGAACATCCTGATTTCAAGCCGCCGTTTATATGCCTTGTGGCGTCGGGCGGACATAGCCATATTGTTTATGTAAAGGATTTTGCTGAGTACAAGGTTCTGGCAAAAACAAATGACGATGCAGCAGGCGAGGCGTTTGACAAGGTCTCAAGAGTGCTTGGACTTGGATATCCGGGCGGACCTGCAATTCAGGAATATGCAAAAAAAGGAAATCCCGAAGCTATAAGCTTCCCAAGGGTTAATATGGGTGAAGACGGGTTTGACTTCAGCTTCAGCGGTGTCAAAACGGCAGTTATAAACTATATACACAATGCCGAGCAAAAAAATATTGAGATAAACAAAGCAGATGTTGCCGCATCATTCCAAAAAGCGGTAACAGATGTTTTGAGCAACCACCTGATTGAGTGTGCAAAAAAATATAATGTAGAAAGGATTGCCTTGGCGGGAGGTGTAGCGGCAAACAAGCCTCTTCGTGATTGTTGCGAAGAACTTGCAAAAAAACACAAGCTTGAATTTGTTTGCCCTTCTCTCAAACTTTGTACCGACAATGCAGCAATGATTGGCTGTGCGGCGTACTTTGAATGGCAAAACGGCAAAACGGCAGATATGACACTTAATGCAATTGCCAATCTGCCGCTTGAATAAGTTAAAATATTTTTTGAAAGATTTCCACAATTTTAAATCGGACTTCAATCGGTACAGCACCGGAAGGGGATTTTGTCACAAGATTATATTCCTCGGTGGTAAGATTGTTTTTAAGTGTTTCTTTTGATTCGTCACTCAAGGCAAGTACTCCATCTGTAAGACAAAGCGGAGGAAACATCACACACCACCAGTTTTTGCCCTTTGCTTCACCGATTTCGATGCGAAGAGCGGTGTATTTGCCGGCAGGCAGACTGATGTCCTGATAGGTTTTTGTTGGGAATGCAAATTTATCCACTTTTGCAGTTACGCTGTAATTAAAACCGCTGTCTTTGATTTGGGACAGGGCAATTTCGCAGATGGAAGAAAGATTTTCTTCGGCAATTTTTGCAGCGTCTTGTGCAGAGGTTGAGTTTTCAAACAGATATCCGGCATCTTTCAGAATCCGGTCCCTGACCGAAAGCTTAAGCTCCTGGTCAAAAGCAGAGTCGCTGTTTGCGATTATGTGAAGCCTGAAAACCGAGTTGCTTATGTCATTTGAAACAGATTTTGCATATGATATTGACAGCGTGAGTAAAAGAGTAAGACTTAAAGTAAGTAAAATAAATTTTGGTTTGTTTATATATTTCAAATTCAAAACCACCTTTTGTGAATTTATAAGGAAATTGTTGACAAAGCCTTTAAAGTTTATACTTAGTATCAAAAATCATTTAAAAAGGGTTGATTATATATGAAAAAATTGAGCATTTGTGTATTGTTTGGCGGAGTTTCATCCGAACATAGCGTGTCCGAGGTTTCGGCATCTGCGGTGCTTGACAATATTGACCGCAGAAAATACGATGTGCATACAATCGGCATAACCGAAGACGGCAGATGGCTTTATTTTGAGGGCGAAGCTGCAGAAATAAGAAACCATTCTTGGAAATCAGGCAAGGTTGTTCCTGCGCTGATTTCGCCTGACAGAAGTGAAAAAGCAATTATCAAGCTTGGTGAAAACATAGAAAAAATTAAAATTGATGTTGTATATCCTGTTCTTCACGGCAAAAATGGCGAGGATGGCACAGTTCAGGGACTCTGCAGGCTTGCAGGTATCCCATGTGTCGGAAGCGATGTTGTGGGAAGTGCAGTTTGTATGGACAAATGTATTGCAAAAATTCTTTTTGAAAAAGCTGGAATTCCTCAGGCAAACTGGATTGAAATGAAGATAGGCGACAAGATTGATTTTGACCTGATAGAAAAAAAACTTGGATATCCTTGCTTTATCAAACCATCGTCGGCAGGGTCATCTGTGGGTGTCACAAAGGCATCTGACAGAAAAGAACTGGAAGACGGAGTCAAACTTGCACTCGAACACGATTATAAAGTTCTTATCGAAGAAGCAATAAATGCACGCGAGGTTGAGTGCAGCGTTATGGGGAATTTGGACCCTCAAACATCAGCCGTTCTTGGCGAGATTAAACCGGCAAAGGATTTTTATGATTTTGAGGCAAAGTACGAAAGTGAAGACTCAGAGCTTATGATCCCATCCCCTGTTGACAAAGAATCCGAGAAAAAAATTAAAGAATATGCCAAAAAGGCATACAAGATTTGCGAATGCCGCGGTCATTCAAGAGTTGACTTCTTTGTTGAAAAGACAAACGGCAAGATATATCTGAACGAGATAAACACCATTCCCGGATTTACTCCGATAAGCATGTATCCAAAGCTTTGGGAACATTCGGGAGTGTCCATGCAGGAAGTTATAAGCAAACATATCGAACTTGCGATTGCCAGAGAGGATTAGTAAAATGGATAACAGACCAATAGGCGTTTTTGATTCGGGTCTTGGAGGACTCAGCTGCGTAAAAGAGATTATGCGGATAATGCCAAATGAAAATGTAGTATATTTTGGCGATACCGGCAGAGTCCCTTATGGCAGCCGCAGTCAGGAAACACTTATGAAGTATGTCCGTCAGGATATAAGGTTTCTTAAGACCTTTGATATAAAAATGATAATAATTGCCTGCGGTACTGCAAGCAGTGCGGTTCTCCCCTGGATTGGAGACGAGGTCAACACAAAGATTGCAGGCGTTGTAGAACCAGCCGCAAAGGCTGCTGCAGCACAGTCCAGAACAAAAAAAATAGGTGTTTTGGGTACTGCTGCAACTGTCAGATACGGCAAGTATGTTGACGAGATAAAAAATATTTGCCCCGAAGCTGAAGTCTTTCAAAAGGCGTGTCCGATGTTTGTACCCCTTGTCGAAAACGGATATGCAAATTCCGAGGTGACAAAAACAATCGCCCGCGAATATCTGGAGGAACTTAAAGACAAGGATATTGATACATTGATTTTGGGATGTACTCATTATCCGCTTTTGAAAAATGAGATAAGAGAAATTATGGGTGAAGATGTTTTGCTTATTGATTCGGGTATGACGGCGGCAGATTATGCATTGAAAGTTTTAAAAGAAAATGATATTCAAAGTGACGAAGCCGACGGCACTTACAAATATTTTGTAAGCGATTCGCCCGGGGACTTTGCCCGTCTTGGCGGAATATTCCTCGAAAAGCCTATTTTGGAAAATGTTGAAAAAGTTGATATAGAAAAGTATTGAAAAGGAAGAGATATATGAAGGACAATGCGATGATTTCGCTAAAAACACTGCAAAGAATTGACGGCAGTGATGATGTGAATGAAATAGAACTTCAGACAAAAGGTAAGTTTGCCGAGAAAAACGGAAAGTTTTACATTATTTATGAAGAAAGCGAGCTTACAGGGTTTGAGGAAACAACCACTACAATAAAGGTATCACCCGATTCGGTCAGCCTTACAAGGTCAGGAAAGTACAACAGCAAAATGGAATTTAAAAAGGGCGAGAAATTTCTTTGCAATTATGCAACACCATATGGCATAATTCCTGTGGGAGTAAGCCCGATAATTCTTGAAAGCCGGCTTGATAACCTTGGCGGCAATGTAAATATCGAATATATACTTGATATTGATAATCGTGAATATTTGAAAAACAGTCTCAATCTGACTGTAAAAATGCAGTAGATCTGAGATTTTAAAGAAAGGTGAAGACAAATGAATATTATCGAAAATTCAAAAAAAACAATAGGACAAGCAGTTGCAAAAGCTTTTGAAGCAGCTGTTTCAAAGGGGGCGTTGACTCCTGAAAATTCTGTTGATATTGACAAAATAATGCATCTGGAGGTTCCAAAGGACAAGCAGCACGGTGATTTTGCGTGCAATATTGCAATGCTTTTGGCAAAGGAACTTAAAATGCCTCCCCGAAAGATTGCCGAAGCAATTGTGGGAGAAATTCCTGCCTGTGATGATATCCAAAAGGTAGAGGTTGCAGGAGCAGGATTTATCAATTTTTACCTTTCTGACAACCGTCTTTATGAGGTGATTCGTGCGATAGAGACAGAGGGCGAAAACTACGGCAGAATTGATATGGGCAAGGGCAAAAAAGTTATGGTTGAGTTTGTAAGTGCAAACCCCACAGGTCCTATGCATATGGGTAATGCGCGGGGCGGTGCGTTGGGTGACTGTATGGCAAGTGTCCTTGAATATGCAGGTTATGATGTTTGCCGTGAGTTTTATGTCAATGATGCAGGAAATCAGATTGAAAAATTCGGCAAGTCACTTGAGGCAAGATATATTCAGGAGCTAAAGGGTGAGGATGCAATTGAGTTCCCCGAAGATGGTTACCATGGGGACGATATTCGTCAGCATGCCAAAGCTTTTATCGAAATCGAGGGTGACAAATATCTTGACGAGTCCTCAGAGGACCGCAAAAAAGCTCTTGTGGGATATGCGCTTGAAAAGAATGTAGATGCACTTAAAACCGACCTCGAAAAATACAGAATAGTGTATGATGTTTGGTTCAGAGAAAGCGAGCTTCACAAAAACGGCAAGGTAATGGAGGCTATCAAACGCCTGACCGATGCAGGATATACCTATGAAGAAGAGGGTGCTGTATGGCTCAACTGCGAAAAAATGGGTCTTGAGAAGAATGAAGTTCTGGTGCGCCAGAATGGTATACCGACATATTTTGCGGCAGATATTGCATATCACATAAACAAAATCGAAACAAGAGGATTTGACCTTGTAATTGATGTCTGGGGCGCAGACCATCACGGTCATATCGCAAGAATGAAGGCGGCTCTTGCGGCAGTCGGTATTGACCCTGACAAATTTGAAGTTTCGATTATGCAGCTTGTAAGACTGACCCGTGATGGCGAGGTTGTAAGAATGTCAAAGCGTACAGGCAAAGCTATTACACTGAATGACCTTTTGGAAGATGTTTCGATAGATGCGGCAAGATTTTTATTTAATATGCGTATGGCAGGCAGTCATCTTGACTTTGACCTTGATTTGGCGGTTAAGGAAGACAGCGAAAACCCGGTTTATTATGTTCAGTATGCTCATGCAAGAATTTGCAGTATTATAAGACTTTTGGCAGATGAGGGTGTAAGCGTAAAAGCATTTGATGATATTTGCCCCGAACTTTTGAAAAAAACCGAGGAAACTGAACTTTTGAAAAAGCTTTCGGAACTTCCTGATGAAATAAAGGCTGCAGCAATCAGTCGCGAGCCTGCAAGGATTACCAGATATGTAATTGACCTGGCGTCGGCTTTCCATACATTCTACAACTCGTGCAGAGTAAAGGAAGATGATGAAAAACTGATGGATGCACGACTCAAACTTGTTGACAGCGTGAGAATAGTTATCAAGGGTGTCCTTAAGATGCTTAAGATAGAAGCACCCGAAAAAATGTAAGGGGATTTTTTATGAAAAAAGCAAGTCTGGTTTTATTGACCTTGTGTATGATTTTTTCAAGTACTCTGACATCTTTTGCCTTGGACCCCAAAATGATTTTTAAAGATGCTGCATATTATAATGCAAAAATCTATGTATGCGACACCCAAAACAAAGAGGCTGTGCTGCTTGGTGTCAGTCCTTTGACCTATACTCCAGGGTATTTTTCGGGAAGTGAGCTGGAGTATAAAGCTTTGCCGATTACAGAATCTCGTATAGTTGGGGCAGACGGTCAGAAATATTCGATGAGTATGGTTAACGGATATCTTTTGGACAGTTCTGTAAGAGTTCTTATTGCTAAGAATGAGTATGGTTACAAAATTTTGCATATGCAGTTTTTGAAATAATTGATATAGGGAGTTGAGCGATATGTTTAAAAGATTTGTTGGATTGATTTTGATTCTTTTCATTACGATTTCGATGACAGGCACGGTTGCTTTTGCCGATTCTGCAAATCAGCCTGCACCTGAAATGACATTATCCGAGAAAATAGAAAAGACAATCAATAATCTGACGATATTTTCAAGATATGACGAAGTGACAAAGGAAAAACTTTATAAAGCCGCGTTTGAAGAGGTTTTTAAAGACAACCCCGAACTTTATGACAGCGTTATGAAGGCACTTCTTTCGTCAATTGATGAACATTCGGCTTATTTTAACAAAGAGGAAGCCGCAGAGTTCTTGCAGGAGCTTAACGATGAGGTTACGGGTATTGGTGTAAATGTATTTTTCAGCGATAACAATATTATTGTTTCGGAGCCTGTTCCCGGTTCTCCGGCAGAAAAGGCAGGAATAAAAGCCGGGGATATAATTATCGGGGCGGATGGATTTGATCTTCGCTCTATGGAGTTTGAGGCCGCACTTTCGAAAATCAGAGGAGCGGAAGGAACTTTAGTGAGAATAAAAATCAAAAGAGCCGGGATAAGTGAGCCGCTTACCTTTGATATAAAAAGGGAAAAAGTGACCCTTAATCCGATTGATTATGAGATAATAGAGAATGATGGTAAAAAGATAGGAAAAATAAAGATTTATTCATTTACCCAGACTGTTGCGGCAGAGTTTAAAAAAGCACTTGACGAAATAAACTCAAAAGGAATAAAGAATATCCTTATTGATGTGCGCGACAATGGCGGGGGTTATCTTGACCAGGCTATTGCGATTGCTGATATGTTTTTGCCGAAGGATGCTGTGATTACAACTGAGGACCACAAGATGGATTTGTTTGACAGACGGTATGTAGCATCGGGAAAGGGCAAAAAATATAATGTTGTTATATTGGTAAATGATATGAGTGCAAGCGCATCAGAGGTATTGACAGCCGCTTTGGTTGAAAATAATGCGGCAAAATCAGTAGGCGAAAAGACTTTTGGAAAAGGCACCGTACAGACTATGAGTATGATAGATGACGGGAATATAATAAAATATACAACCGCTTTTTATCTGACTCCAAACGGCAACAATATAAATGGTGGGGGATTGTATCCGACTGCCACGGTAAAGAATTCTGAAAAGCCTGTTGATATGACAGAGTTTGATATGTTTAAGCTTTCGAAGACTTATCGTCTTGGCGACAAAGGCGAAGAAGTTGAGCTTGCAAAAAGAATGCTTAAATATATGGGAATTTTTGTCGGGGAGGTCAACCAAACCTTTGACGAAAACCTTAAGATTGCGGTTGGAACATACCAGAAAATCGACGGACTTTTTTCGTATGGTGTTTTGGATATAACAACCCAGATGAATTTGTATGACACACTTAAAGCCTTGAAAGTTGAGTCGGATGACCAGCTTGAAAGGGCAATAGAATTGTTTTAAAAAGGACTGATAAAAATGAGCGAAAATTGCACACACAATTGTTCAAGCTGCGGTGAAAACTGTTCTTCAAGAAAAGAACCTCAAAGTCTTCTTGTGCCGCAGAATTCATTAAGCAGTATAAAAAAAGTTATTGGCGTTGTAAGCGGCAAAGGTGGTGTGGGAAAGTCGTTGGTTACCTCACTTATGGCAGCTGGCATGCAAAAAGAGGGATTCAGGAGCGCAATTCTGGATGCTGATATCACAGGTCCGTCAATCCCCAAACTTTTTGGGATACACGACAAGGCATCGGGAAATGAATATGGTATACTGCCTGTTGTAAGTTCAAAAGGGACAAAGCTTATGTCCATAAATCTTCTTCTGGAAAACGATACCGACCCGGTTGTATGGAGAGGACCCGTAATCGGCGGAACGGTAAAACAGTTCTGGACTGATGTAATCTGGGAAGATATTGACTGTATGTTTGTTGATATGCCTCCCGGAACCGGCGATGTACCGCTTACAGTTTTTCAATCACTTCCAGTTGATGGAATAATTATTGTAACATCTCCGCAGGAGCTTGTTTCGATGATTGTCGAAAAGGCTGTCAAAATGGCAAAGCTTATGAACATTCCCATTCTTGGAATTGTAGAAAATATGAGTTACATCGAGTGTCCGGACTGCAAAAAGAAGATAAGTGTTTTTGGCGAGAGCAAGATAGACGAAACATCAAAGACATTTGGGATTGATGCACTTGGACAGATACCCATTAAAAGTGATATTGCAGCACTTTGTGATGCCGGCAGAGTTGAGGAAATTGATGCTAGTGAGTGGCTTGGCAAAGCAATCGAAAAAGTAAAGGAAGTTGTAAACGCCTGATAAAAAAGGGGAAAATTATGTTTTTAGCGGATAAATGGAAAGATTATGAATTGATTGACGCCAAAAATGGCGAAAAACTTGAGCGTTGGGGCGAAATTATATTAAGGCGCCCTGACCCGCAGATTGTCTGGGACATCAAAGGAAAGGACCTGCATCCCGACTGGAAAAATGCGGATGCGCACTATTTCAGAAGCAATACCGGCGGCGGACATTGGGAAAGCCGGAATAATCTGCCTGAAAGCTGGACTGTGGATTATGGTGAGCTTACTTTTGGCATAAAAATGATGGGATTTAAGCATACGGGACTGTTTCCCGAGCAAGCGGCAAACTGGGACTGGTTTTCAAAACTGATAAAAGACAGTGGCAGAAAGGACATAAATGTTCTTAACCTTTTTGCTTACACCGGCGGTGCGACAATGGCGGCTTCTGCGGCAGGAGCCTCGGTGTGCCATGTTGACGCATCAAAGGGAATGGTTGCATGGGCAAAAGAGAATGCAAAGCTGTCGGGACTTGAGGAAAGACCAATCAGATATATAGTTGATGATGTGAAAAAATTTACCGAGAGGGAAATCCGCAGAGGCAGAAAATACGATGCAGTCATTATGGACCCCCCGTCATACGGACGCGGGCCTTCGGGCGAAGTCTGGAAAATCGAGGATGAACTCTTTGGACTTGTAGAACTTTGTATGCAGGTTTTGTCTGATGACCCGTTGTTTTTCCTTATAAATTCATATACTACGGGACTTTCGGGCGGAGTTTTGGAAAATATTCTCAAGATGACTGTTCAGAAGAAGTTTAAGGGAAGTATTTCGGTTGACGAAGTTGGTCTTCCAATAACCAACAACAATCTCAGACTCCCATGCGGATATTCGGGAAGATGGCAGAAATAAGAAGACACAATCTCACTTAAAAAGCAGGTGAAAAAGTTGGACACAAATGAAAAACTGATAGAAATTAAAAATGTAGAATTCCTTTATGAAAGCACAGAGGAACCCGGTGGCAGCAGAGTGCTTAAAGATGTGAGCCTTGATATAAAAAAAGGTGAATTTTTGGCTGTTCTTGGGCATAACGGCTCGGGAAAGTCTACACTTGCAAAACATCTTAATGCGATTTTAGTACCCGAAAAAGGGTCAGTTTTGGTTGCCGGATTTCTGACTTCTGACGAAAGTCTTCTTTATGAAATAAGACAAAGAGTGGGTATGGTTTTTCAAAATCCTGACAACCAGCTTGTTGCTACAATTGTCGAAGAGGATGTTGCATTTGCACCCGAAAATCTGGGAGTTAATCCGCAAGAAATCCGCGAAAGAGTTGATTATGCTCTTGATGCTGTGAATATGTCCGAGTATAAGGAACATGCACCGCATATGCTTTCGGGCGGGCAAAAACAGCGTATTGCCATTGCAGGAGTTCTTGCAATGAAGCCTGATGTGCTTGTTATGGACGAGCCGACTGCAATGCTTGACCCCGAGGGCAGACGCGAAATTCTGGAAACTGTCAAAAAACTTAACCGTGATGAAGGTATGACGGTTGTTATGATAACTCACTTTATGGAAGAGGCTGCCCAGGCTGACCGCGTGGTTGTTATTGACCATGGCAAAATCATAATGCATGGATTGCCCAAAGAGGTTTTTTCCAGAGTGGAAGAAATTAAAGAGATAGGACTGGATGTGCCTCAGGCAACCGAGCTAGCATATCTTCTTAAAAAAGAAGGCTTTGATTTTGAGACAGATATATTGACTGCTGACGAATGTGTAAATAAAATTTTGTCGGTATACCAAAGTGAAAGGGGTGCCGACAATGATTAAACTGACTGATGTAAGTTATACCTATATGAGCGGTGGGCCGTTTGAGTCGGCTGCAGTTGAAAATGTAAGTGTTACTTTGAATTCGGGTGAATTTATTGGTCTTATGGGTCACACAGGCTCAGGCAAGTCTACCCTTATTCAGATGATTGCAGGACTTATAAAGCCGACTTCGGGCAGTATTGAAATTGACGGTCAGGTACTTCATTCCAAAAATTGTGACAAAAGAGCGATGAGGTTTAAGACCGGTCTTGTTATGCAATACCCCGAATATCAGCTTTTTGAAGAAACTGTTTTTAAGGACATTTCTTTTGGTCCGACAAATATGGGTCTTCCTAAAGACGAAATAAAAAGACGGGTAGAGTCTGCCGCAAATCTTGTTGGATTGGATGAAGATATATTGCAAAAGTCGCCATTTGAGCTTTCGGGCGGACAAAAACGCCGTGTTGCGATTGCAGGTGTGCTTGCGATGGAGCCAAAACTGCTTATTCTTGACGAGCCTACTGCAGGACTTGACCCTGCAGGTCGTGACGAGATTTTGTTCAAGATAAGAGATATGCACAAAAGACTGGGAATCACAGTTATACTTGTTTCTCACAGTATGGAGGATTTGGCAAATCTTACTCAAAAAATAATGGTTATGAATCATGGAAGACTTGTGATGTATGACAAAACTTCCGAAATTTTCAAAAAAACACACGAGCTTAAAGATTTGGGACTTGCCGTTCCGCAAATTACCGAAATCTGTGACAAACTGCGAGAAAAAGGATTTCCTGTTCCTGCGGGAATTTATACTTTGGATACAGCAAAGGCTGAAATTGAGAAAGTTTTGAAAAACGAAAAGAGGTGAGAGGGTGCTTAAGGATATTACATTGGGTCAGTACTTTCCGGGAAAGTCATTTATACACAAATTAGACCCAAGAACAAAAATTTTGTGTGCGATAGTATATATAGCGGTGATATTCTGCATCAAAAGCTTTTTGGGGTATTTTGTACTTTTTGCCTTTACAGCTTTGATTGTAGCACTCTCTAAAATCCCCGTCAGATTTGTGCTAAAAGGCCTTAAACCTATAATGATGTTTGTGGCAATAACTGCGCTTTTTAATCTTCTTTTGACTGACGGAAGAATTTTGTGGAAATGGGGTTTTCTTAAAATAACATATGAGGGTCTGACGCAGGCAGTTTATATGGTTTTAAGGCTGTTTTTCCTTGTTTTCGGGACCTCAATTCTTACTCTTACAACCTCGCCGATAGCGCTTACCGATGGCATAGAAAGGCTTCTTTCACCGCTTAAAAAAATTGGTGTGCCGGCGCATGAGTTTGCTATGATGATGACAATTGCACTCAGGTTTGTCCCGACTCTTCTTGAAGAAACTGACAAGATAATAAAAGCACAGACTGCAAGGGGTGCAGATTTTGAAAGCGGAAACATAATAAACCGTGCAAAAGCGATGGTACCGATACTTATACCACTTTTTATAAGTGCGTTCAGACGCGCTGATGATTTGGCTACTGCAATGGAATGCAGATGTTATCGCGGAGGCGAAAACAGGACAAGGCTTCGCGAACTTAAGCTTGGTTATCGTGACGGCGTTTGCTGGTTTGTGGTTTTGATTTTTTCTGCACTTATATTGCTTGCAAATTATTTTCAGGTGAGTGGTTTGTTATGAAAAATATAGCAGTAAAAATTATGTACGACGGCACTATGTATCACGGCTGGCAGTTTCAGAACAACGGCATAACCGTTCAGGAAAGGATAGAAACCGTACTTTCGGAACTCACAGGTCAAAAGGTTTCGGTTACGGGTTGCAGCCGTACCGATGCGGGTGTTCATGCATTGGAATATGTTTTCAACTTTAAAAGTGACACAAAAATACCGATTGAAAGACTGCCGTATGCCATAAATAATCATCTTATGGGGGATTCGATATCCGCGACAAGCGCCTGGTACGAAGCTGATGATTTCAACGCGAGGTTTTCGTGCATTGGGAAAAGATATATATACAAAATATGGAATTCGACTATTCAAAATCCGTTTACTTCGAAATATACATGGTTTGTTCCGTATAATCTGGATATAGAAAAAATGAAGCTTGCGGCAAATGACTTTTGCGGAACATATGATTTTTCGGCTTTTATGGCGGCAGGAGGGTCACAGAAAACTACCATCAGGACAATCCGTGCGTGTGAGGTAAGGCAGAGCCTTGAGTGGAATGAACAAATTGAAATCGAGGTCGAAGCCGACGCGTTTCTTTACAATATGGTAAGGATTATTGCAGGGACTTTGGTCGAAGTTGGTGTAGGAAGAATACCCGAAGACAGTATCAGACAAATAATTGAAAGCTGTGACAGACGGCGTGCAGGAATGACCGCACCGCCCGAGGGACTATTTTTAAAAAAGATTTTTTATTAAGAGCAATGCTAAAAAATTTGCCTTGGAGAGATAGAAATGAAAGTAAATATCAAACAAGCATTTAACAAAAAAAGAATATTGGCGATTATCCTGGTTATTGTGGCGATTTTGATTATGGTAATTTCAAATCCTGAAATAAAGGATTTCTTTTCAAAAACCAGCGCTCTCAGACTGAACTTTCAGACGGGTGTTGAATATGACATTATTGATTATGGCAAAGAAGTTCTTTTGGTAAACAACGAGGGTATATTTGCGATTGACAAAGCAGGCCGCGAAGCCTGGACAATTGTCTCAGCGGCAACATCGCCTTTTGTTCGAATATCAGGGAAATATATTATGCTTGCAGATATAAACGGCAAAGAGGTAAAGACCTTTAAAAAGGAAAAAGCAGTTGCTCAAATTAAAACAGAGAATGAAATATTGACTGCAAAAGTGAATAATAATGGTTATATAGCAGTTGCAACAGACGAACTTGGTTTTAAGGGTATGGTTGCGCTTTATGGCAAAGGCGGAAGAGAGCTTTTTAAATGGCACAGCGGAAGCGGATACATAGGTGACATTGATGTTTCATCAAGCAATAAGCTTGTGGTGGCGCAGGTTATGACAGACAAGGAGGCGCTTTGCAGCAAAATTCTGCTGATAAACCCGTCTTCGCAAAAAGAACCCGAATGTATTGCAGAAGTACCCGGCATTGTTGCAAAACTTGCGTTTAATGATGACGGCTCGGTTATTGCTCTTACTGAAAGTGGCTTGTATGGATACAAACGTTCAGGCAAGCAAAAATTTGAAGTGGATTTTGGCGGAAGAAATCTGCTTAAGGTAAATATCGAAAATAAAAACAATTTGGTCCTGGCGTTTGACAGCGGACTTAACAGTACTGTTTTGGAAAGCTATTCATCTGACGGAAAGCTGAGAGGAAGTTTTGACTGCGGAAGCGAGGTTCGTGCGATTGATGTAAACGGTGAGTGCATAGTGGCGGCAACGCATGACAACCTTGTAAGAATCAGTCCCAAAGGCAAACTTAAGCAGGAACTTAAGGCAAGCAAAGATGTCAAGGCGGTAAAAATTTTTGACGGACGCAGCAAATTGTTGTCACTTGGCGACAACAGTGCGGAAATTATTGACATAAAATAATCTTGGGGAGGACTTGGTATGCTGGCGGATATTTGTGTTTTGGCTGTTGTTGTATTTTTTGTGTATTCAGGTTACAAAGCAGGACTTATGCGGTCGTTTGTAAAAATCGCATCGTATATTGTTTCAATCATAATTTCATTCTTTCTTTATCCGGTTATCTCGGACCTGCTTGTCAAAACTCCGATTTTTGAAAAGCTTGTCGAGGTAATTGAAAAGAAGTATCAGCTGAATACGCTTATTGATGTGCCAACAGATACATTTGGCGTTTTGTCAAATTACATAGGCAAGGGCGTTCAGGCTGCAACAGAAGGCTTTGCTCAGGCGATTGCAGTACTTTTGGTTAATATTCTTGCGTTTGTTATAGTTCTTATCTTAAGCAAGGTTATAATTCGTATTGTCGGCAGTATTTTTAATATTTTCACCAAACTTCCGGTTATAAAGCAATGTAACCGTCTTGGCGGAGCTGTTATTGGCGGAATGATGGGTGTGTTGGCGCTTTATCTTGTATGTGCCGTACTCTTTTTATTCTCACCGCTTGACCCACACAGCAGAGTTGCATATGAAGTTGAAAATTCGACATTTGCATCAGAAATATATCATAATAATTTTGTTTTAAACTTTATTGGGAAGGGGAAATAAGGCATAAATGGAAACTACAGAATTAAAAGCCCTAAAACTAAAGGAATTACAAATTCTTGCAGCCGAGATTGGAATAAAAAAGATTTCGGGGATGAAAAAAAGTGAGCTTATTGAAGCAATAAAAGAGGCAAAAGCCTTGCAAAAAGAACAAACAAACGAGGATACAGAAAATGATTTGCAGGAAGCTACCGTTTATTCGGACCCGGTAAGGCGCACCAACCTGATGAGCGGTGTGCTTGAGGTTATGGCGGATGGTTATGGATTTTTAAGATGTGACAACTATCAGTCGGGCGAAAATGATGTGTATGTCTCGTCAAATCAAATCCGCAGATTTAACTTAAAAACGGGGGATTTTATTGTTGGAAACGCCCGTATGCAACACGAGGGCGAACGCTATCAGGCACTTCTTTATGTCCAGACGGTGAACGGTGACAAAGTTGATGTTTCGATAAGGCGCAAGTCTTTTGATGACCTGACACCCATTTATCCAAACGAAAGACTCTGCCTTGAACGAGGCAAAACAGATTATTCTACAAGGCTTATAGACCTTGTTGCACCAATCGGCAAGGGTCAAAGAGGCATAATTGTAGCACCGCCAAAAACGGGTAAGACCACGCTTCTTAAAAACATTGCAAACAGCATAACCGAAAACAATCCAAATGTGCATCTTATTATGCTTTTGATTGACGAAAGACCCGAAGAGGTTACTGATATGCAGCGCAGTGTTAAGGGCGATGTGATTTATTCGACATTTGACGAAGAACCGTTAAACCATGCAAAAGTGGCAGAAATTGTACTTGAAAGGGCAAAACGCCTTGTTGAACATAAGCAGGATGTTGTCATTCTGCTTGACAGCCTGACAAGACTTTCGCGGGCTTACAATCTGATTGTTCAGCCTTCAGGAAGAACTTTGTCGGGCGGAATTGACCCGGGTGCACTTTTTAAGCCAAAGCGGTTTTTTGGTGCGGCACGAAATATCGAGGAGGGCGGAAGCCTTACAATCCTTGCAACTGCTCTTGTTGAGACGGGCAGCCGTATGGATGATGTTATTTTTGAAGAGTTTAAAGGTACGGGCAATATGGAAATCCGTCTTGACAGCACCTTGCAGGAAAAACGGATATTCCCGGCGGTAGATATAGCAAAATCAGGAACACGACACGAAGAACTTCTTCTTACACCTGAGGAACTTGATGCAATCCGCAGTATCCGCAAGGCATACTCAAACAAAAATACTGCCGAGGTTACCGAACTTATTATAAATTGGCTTATGAAGACCGACGACAACAAACAACTTGTGTCAAACATAGGTAAAATACTTGACTGACAGGAGAAAAATAATGAAAGCAAAAACACGGATTGCTGCACTTTTTATCATCGCGGCACTTATGGCTTTTAATATGAACATATACTTTGCCCAAGAAATGACTTTGGACAAAGAAACAGAAAGTGAAAAAACGGAAGATGTCATAATCCCGGTTCTTATGTACCATAATATTGCCGAAACCTATCCCAAGGGCGCGGAGGGCGCAAATATCACACCGGAGTTGTTTGAAGCACATATGCTTGGGATTTTGGAGCGAGGCTACACGCCGATTTTTGTTGCCGATTATTATAATTCGGTCCAAAAGGGAGAAAGTCTGCCCGAAAAACCCATTATAGTTACATTTGATGACGGATACTTAAGCAATTATGAAATTGCCTATCCTATTTTAAAGAAGCTTGACATTCCTGCAACTATATTTGTAGTCACTTCAACTGTCGGAGCCACAGCAGAAAGCGGAGTTGTAGGGAATTCGCACTTTACATGGGAGCAAGCGCGTGAGATGCAGAAAAGCGGTGTAATTGACATACATTCGCATTCGCATACTCATCGTAATATGACTATGCTTTCGCCTGCCGAGGTGCAGGAAGAGTTAAGACTTTCGCGGTATCTGATTGAACGGAATCTGAACAAGAGCTGCTTTGTTTTTTCATATCCGTTTGGGGGATACAACACCGCAACTTCAAATCTTTCGAAATATGCAGGATACAGAATGCAGATTCTGGTCAACAATGCCGAAAGTGGTGAGGACTATCTTGCCAACAATACAAAAGAGGGTATCGAGCATTTTACCCGTCTTACAATAAGCGGCGATATGTCGGTAGAGGACCTTTTTGGAATTATCGATTTGGCAGTTGAAAATACAAAGAAACAAGACGGATTACGTGAAATTGAGAAAAATTTAACGAAAAAGTCTTGATAATTTTTTCCAAATGGAGTAAAATATAATCTATGTGATTAAAAATACAAAATGAAATGACTATGGAGGTTTTTAAAATGAACAAAAAGACAATTGATGATATTTGCACAAAAGGCAAGCGCGTGCTTGTTCGTTGTGACTTCAATGTACCGATTAAAGACGGCAAAATCACAGACGAAACAAGAATTGTAGGGGCTCTTCCCACAATCAAAAAATTGATTGATGACGGTGCAAAGGTTATCCTTTGTTCGCATATGGGCAAACCCAAGGGCGAACCCAAGCCCGAGCTCTCACTTGCACCTGTTGCAAAAAGACTTGGCGAGCTTCTTGGCAAAGAAGTTGTTTTTGCAGCTGACGATACAGTTGTTGGAAAAAACGCAAAGGCTGCTGTTGAAAATATGAATGACGGAGACGTTGTTCTTCTTGAAAACACAAGATATAGAGCAGAAGAGACAAAGAATGTTGATACATTCAGCAAAGAACTTGCTAGCCTCTGTGACATTTTTGTAAATGACGCATTTGGTACAGCACACCGTGCACATTGTTCAAATGTTGGCGTTACCGAATATGTTGAAACTGCTGTTGGCGGATACCTTATCAACAAAGAAATTGAGTATCTCGGCAATGCGGTGAATAACCCCGTAAGACCTCTTGTTGCTGTTCTTGGCGGAAGCAAGGTTTCGTCAAAGATTTCGGTAATCAACAACCTTTTGGAAAAAGTTGATACTCTTATCATTGGCGGCGGTATGGCTTATACCTTTATGAAGGCTTTGGGCGAAGAAGTAGGCGATTCACTTCTTGAAGCAGACTACCTTGATTATGCAAAAGAAATGATGCAGAAGGCAGAAGAAAAAGGTGTAAAGCTTCTTATCCCGGTTGATACCGTTGTTGCAAAAGCTTTTGATAACGACGCAGAAAAGAAGACTGTTGGCCGTGGTGAAATTGAATCAGGCTGGCAGGGACTTGATATCGGCGAAAAGACAATTGCTCTTTACAAGGATGCACTCAAAGATGCAAAGACTGTTGTTTGGAACGGTCCTATGGGTGTGTTTGAAATGCCCAATTTTGCAAAGGGTACAAATGCAATTGCCGAAATGCTTGCAGACCTTGACGCAACAACAATCATCGGCGGTGGCGACAGTGTTGCTGCAGTAAACCAGGCAGGTCTTGGTGACAAGATGAGCCATATTTCAACAGGCGGCGGTGCTTCTCTTGAATTCCTTGAGGGCAAGGACCTTCCCGGCGTTGTTGCTATCAACGACAAATAAAAAACAAAGGAGAAAATTTAAAATGGGCAAGTATATTATTGCAGGCAACTGGAAAATGAACAAGTTGCCAAGTGAAACTTATGATTTTGTAAAGGAAGTTGCAGCTGCAACTGAGGGTGCTAAGTGCGAAGTGGTTTGCTGCACACCTTATGTTTGTCTCTCGGAGGCAATACGCGCTGCAAAAGACACTCATGTAAAAATTGGTGCCGAAAATCTTCATTTTGAGGACAAGGGTGCTTTCACAGGTGAAGTTAGTGCAGATATGCTCAATGATTTGGGTGTTGACTATGTAATTATCGGTCACTCCGAAAGAAGACAGTATTTTGCAGAGACTGACGAAACAGTAAACCTTAAGACCAAAAAGGCTTTGAAAAAAGGTCTTATCCCGATTGTTTGTGTTGGCGAAAGCCTTGAAGAAAGAGAAGCCGGAATTACAATGGATTTGATTGCCATTCAGGTTAAAAAGGCTTTTGCAGGTATTGCGGCAGAGGATGCAAAAAAGGTTGTTATCGCATACGAGCCTATCTGGGCTATCGGCACAGGCAAGACTGCAACAGCAGAACAGGCTCAGGAAGTTTGCGAAGGCATCCGTAAAATTTTTGCAGAGCTTTATTGTGAAGGATGCGCAAAGGAAGTTACAATTCAGTACGGCGGAAGTATGAATGCCGGCAATGCGGCTGAACTTCTTGCAAAAAATGACATTGATGGCGGACTTATCGGCGGCGCAAGCCTTAAGAGCGCAGATTTTGCAGTAATTGTAAAGGCTGCACAGTAATTTAAAATTATAAGGCGGACTTTCAGTTCGCCTTAACTTTTAGAAAGGACAAAAAACTATGAGCAAAAAGCCATACGCTTTAATTATTATGGACGGTTATGGTGTGAATGACCGTAACGAAGGCAATGCAATCTATGCGGCAAATACGCCAAATATGGACAAGTATCTTAAGGAGTACCCCAACTCAATTGTTCACGCATCGGGTATGGATGTAGGTCTTCCCGACGGACAAATGGGCAACTCGGAGGTTGGACACACCAATATCGGTGCAGGAAGAATTGTTTATCAGGAGCTTACAAGAATCACAAAGTCAATTGCAGATGGTGACTTTTTTGAAAACGAAGCACTTTGCAAAGCGGTTGAAAACTGCAAAAAGAATAATTCGGCACTTCATCTGATGGGACTTTTGTCAGACGGTGGTGTTCACAGCCATATCAATCATCTTTATGGACTTTTGGAAATGGCAAAAAAGAATGGTCTTGACAAAGTATTTGTTCATTGCTTTATGGATGGCAGAGATGTTTCACCTACATCGGGTGCAGACTTTGCCGAAAGCCTTGTTTCAAAAATCAGAGAACTTGGGACAGGCGCAATTGCAACAGTTATGGGCAGATATTATGCAATGGATCGTGACAATCGCTGGGAACGCGTTGAGCAGGCTTATAATGCAATGATAAAGGGCGAGGGAAACAAAGACACCTCTGCTGTCAGCGCTATAAAGAAATCGTATAACGATGGTGTAACCGATGAGTTTGTTGTTCCCACTGTTATAACAGACGAAAATGGCGAGGCACTCGGAAAAATCTCGAAGGGTGATTCGGTTGTATTTTTCAATTTCAGACCCGACAGAGCAAGAGAAATTTCAAGAACAATTGTGGACCCCGAATTTTCGGGCTTTGACAGAGAATTTTTTGAAACATTCTTTGTTTGTATGACCCAGTATGATGCATCAATGCCAAATGTTGATGTTGCATTCAAACCCCAGACTCTTTCAAATACCTTTGGCGAATATATCAGCCGCAAAGGTCTCAGACAGCTCCGAATTGCCGAAACCGAGAAATATGCGCATGTTACATTTTTCTTTAACGGTGGCGTCGAGGCAGTGTATGACGGTGAGGACAGAGCACTTATCAATTCTCCCAAAGTTGCTACCTATGACCTCAAACCCGAAATGAGTGCATTTGAGGTAACTGATGAGGTTGTAAAGCGCATCGAAAGCGGCAGCTATGATGTTATTATCCTCAACTTTGCAAACTGTGATATGGTGGGACATACCGGAGTGTTTGAAGCTGCTGTAAAGGCAGTTGAAACTGTGGACGAATGTCTTGGAAGAACAATAGATGCAATAACAAAAATGGGTGGTATTGCACTTGTTACAGCTGACCATGGAAACGCAGACCAGATGCTTGATTATGCAACAAATGATGTGTTTACTGCACACACAACAAATGTTGTACCGCTTGTCTTGATAGGCGAAGAAACAGGTGCAAAACTCAAAAACGGCAGACTCGCTGACCTTGCACCAACAATGCTTGACCTTATGGAACTTGAAAAGCCCGAAGAGATGACAGGTGAAAGCTTGATTGTCAGATAAAAAAACAACAAAAATACCCGATTTTTGACAAATCGGGTATTTTTTTGTACGAAATTCGAGTTTATTTCTTATCAGCAGGTCTTACAAAGAACAGACTTAAAAGAAGTGATACTATGTAGAGTGCAATTGTAACATAAAGCACTGCCTGATAACCGGTCGGGTTTACAGTGATGCCGTTGATAACTTCTTCTTTGCCGAAGGTGTTTACAATCCATGCAGACAAGTTGTTTCCTGTAAGACCGGCAAACGCCCAGGCAGAAAGTGTAATGCCATGAAGTGCACTGATATTGCTCATACCATAGTGGTCCGAAAGAAGTGTGGGGACATTTGAAAATCCACCGCCGTAGCCTGCATTTACAATCATAATCATAAGAAGCACAAGAAGTGTAAGAAGTGTATTTCCTGCACCGGTTGCAATGCCTCGTGTAAAAATTACAAGTGCGGTAACTATGATTGATGAAACAAAAATGATTTTGTAGATTGTGTTTCTGTCTTTGGTTTTGTCACCAAGTGCTGACCAGCCAAGACGGCCACCGGCGTTGAATACAGCAGAAATTGTAGAAATTATACCAACCATACCGGCAAGACCTAGACACTTGATAATCATTTTTTCCTGACTGATAAGAGCAAGACCGCAGGTGATGTTGAGGTAGAACATAAGCCATATGCCTATGTAGTTTTTAATGGGGCGTGTTTTGATAACACTGATAATGCTGTTTGCTTCTTCTTTGCTTGCGGGTTCGTGCCAGTCATCAGGCTTTTTGAGCAGAAGATGACCAACAAGCATCATTACAAAATATACACCTGCAAGGATAAAGAACATTTTGTAGATACCGCCGTCACCAAGATTCGCAAGCATCCATTCCATAATCGGACTTGCGATTGCTTTTGCAGCACCAAAGCCTGCTACAGCAAGACCTGTTGCAAGACCTTTTTTATCAGAGAACCAAAGCATAAGGGTTTTTATGGGTGAGAGATAACCTGTTCCAAGACCGATACCCATAATCAAACCGTAGCAAAGGTAGATGCCCAAAAGTGCAATAAGACTTCCCGGATGTGCACCGCCGTACCAGATGAAGGCACCTGTGCCTGCCATACCGCCGGCAAAACAGATTGCTGCGATAAGCGATGACTTGTGAATGTCTTTTTCCACTACATTGCCAAGAAAAGCTGCCGACATACCAAGGAAGAAGATGGCAAAGCTGAATGCCCATTCGGTTGCACTTTTCTGAAAACCTATGTACTGACCAATTTGGTCGCTGAAAAGAGACCAGCAGTAAACTGTACCGATACTGCAGTGAAGAAGAAGTGCGGGTATTGCTGCCCTGAACCACTTGTTGTTGCGCCAGCTTGAAACTTTTGTGTTAGCGTTCATTATTATGATACTCCTTTTTGTTGCTTTTTTGTCAGCAATGTGATTGCCAACAATATTTAAATTTATCACAATTTTCCTATTTTGTCAACAAAAAAACATACAATTTGCCAACTTCTGAAAATTTTAATTTAGGGGCTTTTTCTGTTGACTTTTCGTGGTGTTTATGGTATAACGAGGTTGCGGAGATTATCGAATTCGGGTGGAACAGACATAGCTGCATAGAGAAATTGATCCGAAATCATTTATTATAATTACGACAAGCAGCGAAATTATAGGTCGCGGTTTCAGAAGTGTTTGATATCGGATTTTGAATTAAATCTCTTTAAGGGGCGGTACATATGGTAAAAGAACTATCAAAAAAGGCATTGGCGATTATAACAAAAATGCAAAATAATGAGCTGAACGAAAGCATTATTTATGCGGAAATCGCAAAATTTGCCAAGGGGGAAGAAAACAAGGACACTCTTCTTCGCCTTGCGGCAGAGGAAAAGGCTCATTATGAGATATGGAAAAAATACACAGGTATCGAAATGAAGCCTGACAAATTTAAAATTTTTAAATATAAGATGATTGCCAGAATTCTGGGATTTACCTTTGCGGTAAAACTTATGGAAAACGGCGAGGAGACAGCGCAAAAAGAATATGATATACTTGCTGCAGAAGTTGAAGAAAGCATACATATCAAACAGCAGGAGGAAGAACACGAAGCAGCGCTTTTTGATATGCTTGACGAAGAAAGACTTCGATATGTAGGAAGTATGGTTTTGGGTATGAATGATGCTTTGGTAGAACTTACCGGGTCTTTGGCAGGCTTTACTTTTGCAATGCAAAATACAAGGCTTATTGCTCTTTCGGGACTTATTATGGGTATTTCAGCAACTTTTTCAAAGGCTTCCAGCGAGTTTCTTGCTGCAAAAAGCGATGGACGAAGTGATGCTTTCAAATCCTGCTGCTATACAGGGGTAGCTTATCTTATTACTGTTGCTCTTTTGATTTTACCCTATCTTTTACTTGCTAACAGTCAGTATATGATTGCACTGTTTGCGATGGTAGCTATTGTTATTTTGATTATAGCCGGATTTACCTACTATATTTCGGTTGCACAAGGCGAAAGATTTAAACCCAAATTTCTGGAAATGTCTTTAATCAGTGTAAGTGTTGCAGTTGTATCGTTTTTCGTGGGTATTGCCGCAAAGCATTTTTTGGGTGTAGATTTATAATAAATAAAGAAATTTGAGTTTTGCGGAGGGTTTATGAAAACGATTTTTGTCGTAAATCCAAATGCCGGTCAGGGGAAAAAGTTTGACAGAATAATTGATGAAATAAACGGTATTTGTGAAAGGTCAGAGAACAATATTGGCGTTTATATTACAAGAGCTCCAAATGATGCAAAAGTGTTTGTTGCTGAATATTGCAAAAACAATGGACCTGCGAGGTTTATTGCGTGTGGCGGTGACGGAACTTTTAGTGAAGTTTTAAATGGTTCGCTTGAGTTTGAGAATGTCGAAATAGGTATTGTGCCGATTGGCACCGGAAATGATTTTTGCAGAAATTTTTCATTGGATGCTCGGTTTTTTGATTTGGAAAAGCAGATTTCGGGCGAGTGTGTAAAATGCGATGCAATCAGGTATATTACCAACATAGACAATCAACCAAAGAGCGGTTATTGTGCAAATATGTTCAACATTGGCTTTGATTGTGATGTAGCTGATATGACAAACTACATAAAGGATCGGACTGATTTTGGGGGCCCTCTTGCATATATAATTTCCATTATTGCAAATCTGTTTAACAGAAAGCCTGCAAATCTGGAAATAGAAATTGATGGCGCTGTAGTACATAAAGGCGAACTTTTGCTGACTTCGATTGCCAATGGCAGTTATTGCGGAGGCGGACTTAAAACCAACCCCATTGCCCGGGTAAGTGATGGATTTATAAATATAAATATGGTAAAAAATATTTCGTTACCAAGGCTTTTGAAACTGCTTCCAAGATACATAAACGGCTCGTACTTGAAAATCAAAAATATTGGCGAAATTGTTTCTTCTCTAAAATGCAAAAAGGTAAAAATAACTTCAAACGAAAAAACTATGCGTTTTTCAATTGATGGTGAAATAACAGATACAGGAACCACCGAGTTTGAAATAATACCGGGAGCATTCAGGTTTGTTGTTCCGGCATATGCTGAGTGTGCAAAACAAGCAGAATGTGTATAATACAAACAGAAAGGCAGGATAAAGACGATAATGAACTATAAAAAACTTTGTGATATGAACCTTTCGGAGATAGTCCTTGGCACAGAAGGCTATGACGAAAGAATTGACAGAAATACTGCGTTTCAGCTTATGGAGTTTTATGTTGAAAACGGAGGAAACATAATTGATACCGCAAGGCTTTATTGTGAGGGTAAGAGCGAAGCTTTGGTCGGGGAGTTTATAAAAGATAAAAGAGATAAGGTATATATTTCGACCAAGTGTGCACATCCCCTTACCTTGCAGGATTTGTCGCATATAAGACTCAGCAAAGAAGAAATAGAAGATGATGTTGAAAAAAGTCTCAAAGCTCTTCAAACAGACTATATTGATATTTTGTGGCTACACCGCGATGATATCGAAAAACCTGTGGGACCGATAATTGATACCCTTAACGGACTTATCAAAAGCGGAAAAGTAAGACATATCGGGGCGTCAAACTGGTCGTATGACCGCATAGCCGAAGCAAACGAATATGCAAAAAGTACAAACCAGACAGGATTTTGCGCAAGTCAGGCGCTTTACAATCTTGCTACTCGCTCAAAGGTGTGGGACACCAAACTTGCGTATATTGAAGAAGAAAAAGAAAAATACGACAAGGGAACTCTGCCGGTATTTGCTTTTTCATCGCAGGCAAAAGGCTTTTTTGAAAAATATGCTGCAAATAATCTGTCAGAAAAAGCCAAAGAAAGATATCTTAATGAACAGTCAATCAAGACCTTTGAAAAAATCTGCGAGCGAGCTCAAAAAGAAAATTCAACAATATCGCACACTGCACTCAGGATGCTTCAGGAACAAAGCAAATTTGATGTGTTTATGATTGTGGGCCCTTCAAAGCTTTCACAGCTTAAGGAAACACTAAATATAAAGTAATCTCAGAAAAAAGCCGGGAAATGTAAATTTCTTGGCTTTTAACTTTTGAGGTAACAGAATTTATTAAAAATTGCTTGCTTATATGCTCTGATTATGGTACAATAAAAAGGTAAATTTGATGTGTGGGAGGGAAAACCGATATGATACTTGGCGTTGATTTTGGCGACAGCCGAACAGGCTTTGCTACATCGGATGCACTTGGGTTTTCGGCACACACATTGGAGACCTATTCCGAGAAGAATGCCCGAAAGGTTGCCGAATATACTGCGGCACTTGCAAAAAAGCTCAACGCAGAAAAAATAGTTTTGGGATACCCCAAAAATATGAACGGCACAGTGGGCGAACGCGGCAAAAAAACAAAGGCTTTTGCCAAGCTTCTCGGCGAACTGACCGGACTTGAAGTAATCCTTTGGGACGAGCGTCTTACGACTGTTTCAGCTCACAATCTAATGAACGCAACAAATACCCGAGGCAAAAAGCGAAAGGATTCGGTTGATAAGATTGCTGCAGCATTTATACTTCAGGCTTATCTGGACAGCACCAAAATTTAACAAAAAACAAATTTTTAATTAAAGGAGAGATTTAAAAATGGCAGAAGATTTTGAAAAGACCCCGAATACCGAAGAAGAAAACAATTTTTTGGTTGATTTGTTTGATGATGACGGCAACAAGCAGACTGTCGAGCATCTTGACACCGTTCAGGTTGACGGTTCGGATTATGTAATTTGTATTCCTTACAAAGAAGAGGAAGACGACGAGGTTGACGAGGTAATTATTCTTAAAATGGAATATGATGAGAATGATGACTATATTCTTGTCCCCGAGGAAGATTTGGAAGTCCTTGACAGAGCTTATGAACTCTTTAAGGAAAGAAATGCTGACCTTTTTGATTTTGAAGACTAAAATAAAAGTTTGAGGCTGCGGCGGATTGCCACAGCCTTAGCTTTATAAAGAGTTTGGATTATGGTACTTATTATAGCGGAAAAACCCAGTCTTGCCCGCAATATTATGGCAGGTATTGGACAAATGACAAAAAAAGATGGATATTTCATAGGCGCAGATTATATTATAACCTGGGCCTTTGGCCATTTGTTTTCGCTTGCAGACATCGAAGACTACAGCGAAAATTCTACGCCAAATGCCAGATGGAGTATGGAAAATCTGCCGTGTTTCCCAAACGAGTTTGTTTTTCGGCTTAAAAAAGACAAAAACGGCAGGACAGACTCAGGCGTTTTGAAGCAGTTTGAGATAATAAAAAATCTTTGTAACCGCGAAGATGTTGATACCATAGTCAACGCAGGAGATGCTGACCGCGAAGGCGAAATCATTGTCAGGACATGTATAGAAAAAGCCCTGACAACTCCAAAAACACTCAAAAGAATATGGCTTCCTGACCAGACTCCGCAGACTGTCAAAGCAGCAATGCTTGAACTTAAGGACGAAAAGGATTACGACAATCTTGCAAACGAGGGTTATGCAAGAACATTTACCGACTGGCTTTATGGAGTAAATCTGACAAGATATGCGACACTTCGTGCTGGTACACTCCTCAGAGTAGGTAGGGTTATAGTGCCTATTGTAAAAGCGATATATGACCGTGATATGGCTATCCGGAAGTTTGTACCTGATGTTTATTATGCAATTTCAAGCAAGGCACAGACAAACGGAGAAGAAATCGAGCTTTTGAGCAAAGAAAAATTCGACAAAAAGGACCTTAAAAAAGCCTTGGAACTTTGCGAAAAGTATAACAGCACAGAAGCAATTGTAACCGATAAAAAGAAGAAAAAAGACAAGATCTCACCGGGAAAACTCTATTCTCTTACCAAGCTGCAAAACTTTTTGGGTAAGAAATACAAAATGTCAATGGCAGAGAGCCTTGAAATATTACAGGGACTTTATGAAAAGGGATATGTGACATATCCAAGAACAAACTCGGAATATCTGGCAACAGCCGAAAAGGGTAAAATAAAGACTATCCTTGAGTCGGTAAAAGGTCTTGGTTATCCCGTCACATTCAAAGATGACAAAAAGATATTTGATGATTCAAAAATCGAGTCACATTCGGCGCTTACCCCGACATACAAAATACCCGACAAAACAAAACTTTCGGAGAATGAAATGAAAGTCTACAGTGCGGTAATGCGGAGGTTTGTTGCAGTTTTCTGCAGTGATGACTGCATTGTAGAAAAAACTGAAATTACAATAAGTTTGGGTGATTTGGAAAGCTTTTTGCTTAAAGGTATGGTGATAGACCAGCCCGGTTGGACCGCGTTTGATGATTATACCCGGAAAGACAAAATTTTGCCCAAGCTCGAAAAAGGTGACAAGGTCAACACCAAATTCGAGCCCGTCGAAAAAGAGACAAATCCGCCAAAGCATTATACAATAGAGACACTTAACAACTATCTCAAAAATCCATTCAAAGACGAAAAACAAGCACTAAGCGAGCAGGAAAACGAAGAAGCTGAATATCGTGCTATGTTTGAAGGCTTGGAGCTTGGGACAGAGGCTACCCGTACAGGTATAATTGACAATGCCCGAAAGAGTGAGTATATTCTTCTTAAAAAGGATACATACACAATTCTTCCGGCTGGCGAGCATCTGATAGAATCTCTGGCTCGAATGAATATCAATATGGATAAATTCAAAACGTCCCAGATGGGTGCGTCGCTCAAAAAGGTTTTCAGGGGTGAAAGCACTATCAGTGATGCGGTTGAATTGGTTAAAAGCGAAATTTCGACTGTTTTTGACCCAAAGTCGCAAGCCAACGACAACTTTGACGGATTTGTCGGTGATGTGGCAGGAAGGTGCCCAATTTGCGGCAATGATGTAAGGCGCACACGGTTTGGATATGGTTGCAGCGCATACAAGGACGGATGCAAGTTTTCGACCGGAAATGTAATTTGCAGCAAGGTTATTTCGCTGAGCAATATGAAAAAATTGCTTTCGGACGGCGAAACACCACTTATAACAGGTTTTGTTTCGCAAAAATCAGGCAAAGAGTTTTCGGCAAAACTGGTGCTTGAAAATGGTAAGGTTGTTTTCAGATTTTAGAATTGACAACTTGTTGATTTTATAATATATTTATAGGTGTGGAACTTAAAAAGATTATATCCAAGGAGGAATTTTTATGTTTCGTATAGTACGAAAAAAATCTCTCAATCCTACAGTTACACTTATGGAGGTTGAGGCACCGCTGATTGCAAAACGAGCAAAGGCGGGGCAGTTTATAATACTTAGAACAGACGAGGAAGGTGAGCGCATACCGCTTACCATTGCAGATTATGACAGAGAAAACGGCACAATTACTATAATTTTTCAGATTGTGGGTGCAACTACCGAGCGCTTGAATACATTAAACGAGGGTGACTTTATCTGCGATTTTGCAGGACCTTTGGGAAAAGCATCCGAGGTCGAAGGCTTTAAAAAAGTTGCGGTTATCGGCGGCGGTGTTGGTTGTGCAATTGCGTATCCGACAGCCAAGGCTCTTCGCGAGAACGGAGCCGAGGTTCACTCTGTAATTGGCTTCAGAAATCGTGATTTGGTTATTCTGGAAGACGAATTTAATGCGGTGTCCGATAAGGTTGTTATGATGACAGACGATGGTTCATACGGCAAAAAAGGTCTTGTTACTGATGCACTTCGCGAGCTTGTTGAAAGCGGCGAAAAGTATGACGAGGTTATTGCAATCGGGCCGTTGGTTATGATGAAGTTTGTAGCAAAGCTTACAAAAGAGCTTGGAATAAAGACTGTTGTAAGTATGAATCCGATAATGATTGACGGAACAGGTATGTGTGGCGGTTGCAGATTGACTGTTGGCGGCGAAATGAAGTTTGCATGTGTTGACGGTCCTGATTTTGACGGACATCAGGTTGATTTTGACGAGGCTATACGCCGCGCATCGATGTATCGCGAGACCGAAAGAAAAAGACACGAAGAAACCTGCAACCTGTTTAAAAAAGGAGGTGCTGACAATGCCTAATATGTCACCCAAAAAGAATGAAATGCCGGTACAGGACCCCAATGTACGAAACAAAAACTTTGATGAGGTTGCCCTTGGATATACAAAGGAACAGGCAATGGATGAGGCAAAAAGATGCCTGAATTGCAAGCATAAGCCTTGTGTAAGCGGTTGTCCTGTGCAGATTGATATCCCCACATTTATCAGCAAAGTTGCTGATGGGGATTTTGAAGGAGCTTATGATGTAATTTATGCATCAAGCTCGCTTCCTGCAGTTTGCGGAAGAGTTTGTCCTCAGGAAACACAGTGCGAGTCAAAATGCGTGAGAGGAATAAAAGGCGAGCCTGTCGCAATAGGCAGACTTGAACGGTTTGTTGCTGATTATCATATGAAAAATGCTGCAAACAAAGCGAACGCTGACATTCAGAAGAACGGTAAAAAAGTTGCAATTATCGGCTCGGGACCGGCAGGTCTCACCTGTGCAGGTGACCTTGCAAAGCTTGGCTATGATGTAACAATCTTTGAGGCACTTCATGTTGCCGGCGGTGTTTTGGTTTATGGAATTCCGGAGTTCAGACTTCCTAAAGATATCGTAAGAAACGAAATCGAAAACCTCAAAAATCTTGGCGTTGAGTTTGTTACAAATGCTGTTGTCGGCAGAACAATGACAATTGACGAGCTTTTTGAGATGGGTTTTGAATCTGTATTTATCGGCTCGGGTGCAGGACTTCCAAGATTTATGAAGATACCGGGCGAGAATTTGAATGGTGTATATTCGGCAAACGAATTTTTGACCAGAATAAATCTTATGAAGGCATACAAAGAAGACTCACAGACACCGATACTTCGTGCAAAGAAAGTTGCTGTTGTCGGCGGCGGAAATGTTGCAATGGATGCGGCAAGATGTGCAAAGCGTCTTGGTGCAGACGAAACATATATTGTTTATCGTCGTTCTATGGACGAAATGCCTGCCAGACGCGAAGAGGTTGAGCATGCCGAGGAAGAGGGCATCATATTCCTTACACTTAATAATCCGGTAGAAATCCTGGGTAATGATGATATGTTTGTCAAGGGTATGAAGTGTGTCAAGATGGAGCTTGGCGAGCCTGACGAGTCAGGCAGACGCAGTCCTGTTGAGATTGAGGGAAGCGAATACATTCTGGATGTTGATGCGGTTGTTATGTCCATAGGTACATCACCCAATCCGCTTATCAGAAGCACTACCGAGGGGCTTGAAACCGATCGTCGTGGCTGTATTGTCACCAGAGACGAGAGCGGACTTACAAGCCGCGAAGGTGTATATGCCGGAGGCGATGCCGTTACAGGTGCGGCAACTGTAATTCTGGCTATGGGCGCCGGAAAGAATGCGGCAAAAGCGATTGACGAATATCTTAAAAATAAATAAACTAAAAAAGGGTGCCTTGCTGTATGCAGCAAGGCACCCTTTTTTGCTTTCTCAATATAATATATTGAGGTGATATTATGGAAATTTATATAGTTAAGTCGGGAGATACAGCCGAAAGTATAGCGACGCAGTACAACATACCTGCATTTGTTTTGACGGCACTCAACAATCTTTCGGACATACCCAATCTTGTTGTAGGTCAAGCACTTCTTATTTTGCAACCGCAAAGATACCACACAGTAAAGCAGGGCGAAACGCTTTTTTCTATTGCACAAAGCTACGGGATTGATTTAAATACAATCTACCGCAACAATCCAAATCTTGGCGGAAGAACGCTTGTCTATCCGGGACAGACATTGATAATCGAATTTGAAAGGAATCCGCAAAGAAGAATTGATGTCAATGGATACGCATATCCGTATATAGATAAAAACCTGCTAAGAAGAACACTTCCTTATATCAACTATATGACGCCTTTTACATATGGCATCACGAATTCAGGAAATCTGGTACAGCTTGATGATGAAGAACTTATCGATTTGGCACTAAGCTACGGAGTCGCACCGCTTATGCATCTTTCAACACTTACCGAAAGCGGCGGCTTCAGCAACGAGCTTGCAAGTCTTGTCCTCAACAACCCCGACATTCAGGACACTTTGATTTCTGAAATTATTGCCAATATGCAAAACAAGGGTTATCGTGGTTTGGATATTGACTTTGAGTTTGTATACCCACAGGATAGCCTTTTGTACGGTGAATTTATCGGCAAGCTCCGCAACACGCTTAATCCACTTGGTTACGAAGTAATTGCGGCACTTGCCCCCAAAACATCGGATACACAACGGGGGCTTTTGTACGAGGGTCACAATTACCGTGCAGTTGGAGATAATAGCGATGCGGTGCTTTTGATGACATACGAATGGGGATATACATATGGTCCTCCGCTTGCTGTGGCGCCCATACGGAATGTCCGTCAGGTGGTGGAGTATGCTCTTACAATTATTTCGCCTGAAAAGATTTTCCTAGGGATACCAAATTATGGTTATGACTGGACACTTCCATATGTAAAAGGCGAGTCGCGGGCGGATTCCATATCAAATGTCGAAGCTATACAAATTGCAGCAAGAAATGGCGCTGAAATTCAATTTGACGAAGTTTCGCAGTCGCCATGGTTCAGGTATACGGACGACAGCGGAAGAGTGCATGAGGTCTGGTTTGAAGATGTAAGAAGCATACAGCAAAAGTTTAACCTTATAAACGAAAAGGGCCTGAGAGGAGCAGGATACTGGAATCTGATGAGACCATTCCAGCAAAACTGGTCTCTGCTTGACTATATGTTTGATGTAAGGTGAAATGGTGAGAATATGAATAAGGTGCAAGGAATATGTTCACAATGTCAGACAGGAAAAGAAAGTTTGGCTCTTGACGGAAGAAGTCCTGAATGTCCGTATTTGTACTTTTGTGACGGCAAAAAATGTACCAGGTTTGTAAAGTTAGAGGAATCCTGCAAAAACAAAATTTTGCAAAAAATATCAAAAAACTAAAAAACACACCGTTGGAAGTTTCCAACGGTGTGTTTTATTATTTAAGAAAATTAGAACTCTTCAGCAGCTTTTTTCTTATAGATTTCGTATCTTTCGATAAGGTCTTTTTCTGCTTTGTCAAATAGCTCAACAGCGATTTCGGGGAATGCTTTCTTCAGCATGAGATAACGGTTCTCGCCCTCTAAGAATTCTTTAACAGTGCCTGTCGGCTCTTTTGAGTCAAGGATGAAGGGGTTTTTGCCTTCTTCTTTAAGGAGCGGATTGTATCTCCAGAGGTGCCAGTAGCCTGTCTGAACAGCTTTCTTTTCCTCTGCGATGGTGTTAGCCATACCAACCTTAATGCCGTGGTTGATACAAGGAGCATAAGCGATGATAAGCGACGGACCCGGATAGCTTTCTGCTTCTTTGATTGCTTTAAGTGCCTGATTCATATCAGCGCCAAGTGCAATCTGAGCAACATAAACATATCCATAGGTTGTGCCGATCATACCAAGGTCTTTCTTCTTGGTCTTCATACCCGAAGCTGCAAATTTTGCAACAGCAGCAGTAGGTGTAGCCTTTGAAGCCTGACCGCCTGTATTGGAGTAAACTTCGGTATCAACAACAAAGATGTTGATGTCTTCACCTGATGCGATAACATGGTCAAGACCACCGTAACCGATGTCATAAGCCCAACCGTCACCGCCGAATACCCACTGTGACCTCTTAACGAGGAAGTCTGTGCGGTCAGCAATTTCTTTGATGGCAGGGTTGGACATATCAGCGTCTTTGATAAGAGCAATAATATCCTTTGCAGCTGCTTTTGAAGCATCAGCATTGTCTTTGCCTGCAATCCAGGCTTTGAATGCGTCAGCAAGTTCGGGTTTAACATCTTTCATAACCGAGTTCATTCTTGAAACAAGAGTGTTACGGATTTTTTTGTTGGCAGCAACCATACCAAGACCGAATTCGGCATTGTCCTCAAAGAGTGAGTTTGCCCAAGCCGGACCTTTGCCCTCGGCATTCTTGCAGTAAGGCATCGAAGGAGCAGAGCCGCCCCAGATTGATGTACAACCTGTTGCGTTTGCAACCATCATTCTGTCACCGAAAAGCTGAGTGATAAGCTTGATATAAGGTGTTTCGCCACAACCTGCACAAGCGCCCGAGAATTCAAGCATAGGAGTTGCAAACTGTGAGTTCTTGGTGTTCTTTGTAATATCAATTTCGTCCTGTTTTGAAGAAACAGTCATAGCGTATTCCCAGTTGGGAGATTCTTTTTCAACTTCGGCAATAGGCTTCATTGTAAGAGCCTTTTCCTTAGCTGGACAAACCTGAGCACAAACACCGCAGCCAAGACAGTCAAGGGGTGATACCTGAATTCTGAATTCCATATCCTTAAAGCCTGTAGCAGGTTTTGTTTCAAACCCTTCGGGTTTGTTTGCCGCTTCTTCTGCATTAAGAAGAACAGGACGGATAGCAGCGTGAGGACAAACAAGCGAACACTGGTTACACTGGATACACTTGCTGATATCCCAAGCCGGAACGTTAACTGCAACGCCGCGTTTTTCGTATCTTGAAGTACCGGTCTCAAATGTACCGTCTTCAATTCCTGCAAAGGTGCTTACAGGAAGCTTGTTGCCTGCCTGAGCATTTACGGGCTGAACAATATTTTTGATAAAGTCAGGAACATTGTTATCCTTGACATCTTTATCAACAGCATCCTTCCACGAAGTAGGAACATCAATTTTAACCAAAGCTTCAACTGCGCCGTCAACTGCATCGCAGTTCATCTTAACGATTTCGTCACCTTTTTTGCCATAGGTCTTCTTGATAGCATTCTTGATAAGCTCAACAGCTTTGTCAAAGTCGATTACATTCGAAAGTTTGAAGAAAGCGCTTTGTGTAACCATATTGATTCTGTTGGGACCAAGACCAACCTTGACAGCAACATCAACAGCATTGATGGTGTAGAATTCGATTTCGTTTTCTGCAATGTATTTTTTAACATTTGCAGGAAGATGTTCTTCAAGTTCCTCGGGTGTCCATACACAGTTGAGAAGGAATGTACCGCCTTTCTTGAGACCCTCAAGTACATCGTATTGTGTAAGGTATGCAGGCTTGTGACAAGCAATATAATCAGCTTCGTCCAAAAGATATGTCGACTTGATCGGCTTTTTACCAAATCTCAAATGCGACATTGTTACGCCACCGGACTTCTTTGAGTCATAATCAAAGTAAGCCTGAGCGTAAAGGTCAGTATTGTCACCGATAATCTTGATTGCATCCTTGTTTGCACCAACTGTACCGTCCGAGCCAAAGCCCCAGAATTTACAACGGGTTGTGCCCTCGGGCGCTGCATTGATTTTTTCGGGAAGTTCAAGTGAAAGATTTGTCACATCATCAACAATACCGATAGTAAAGCTGTTTTTGGGAGCATCTGCATCAAGATTGTTGAAAACAGCCATAATCTGTGTGGGAGTTGTGTCTTTTGAACCAAGTCCATAGCGACCGCCAACAATCTTGGGAGCATTCTCTTTGCCATAGTAAAGGTTGCAAACATCAAGATAGAGAGGTTCGCCAAGCGAGCCGGGTTCTTTTGTTCTGTCAAGAACGGCAATCTTTTCAACAGTTTCGGGGATTACATCAAAGAAGTATTTAGCAGAGAAAGGTCTGTAAAGGTGAACTTTTACAACACCAACTTTACCTCCGCGTGCGTTGATGTAATCAACGGTTTCTTCGATAGCTTCGCAAACCGAACCCATAGCAACAATAACTTTTGTTGCATCAGGTGCACCATAGTAGTTGAAGGGTTTATATTCTCTGCCGGTAATCTTTGAGATATCTTTCATATAATCTGCAACGATATCCGGAATAGCTTCGTAGTATTTGTTTGCAGCTTCTCTGCCCTGGAAGTAAATATCCGAGTTCTGCGCAGTACCGCGAAGAACAGGGTGCTCAGGGTTTAAAGCGTTGTCCTTAAATGCTTTGAGTGCATCCCAGTCAAGAAGTCCTTTAAGGTCTTCGTAATCCATAACTTCAACTTTTTGGATTTCGTGTGAAGTTCTGAATCCGTCAAAGAAATGGAGGAAAGGAACTCTGCCCTTGATAGAAGCCAAGTGAGCAAGACCTGCAAGGTCCATAGTTTCCTGAACACTGCCCGATGCGAGCATTGCAAAGCCTGTCTGACGGCAAGCCATAACATCCTGATGGTCACCAAAGATGTTGAGCGCGTGAGCAGCCAATGCTCTTGCACTTACATGGAAGACAGTAGGAAGAAGCTCACCGGCGATTTTGTACATATTGGGTATCATAAGAAGAAGACCCTGTGATGCGGTGAATGTTGTTGTAAGAGCACCTGCCTGAAGCGAACCGTGAACTGCACCTGCAGCACCTGCTTCTGACTGCATTTCAACAACATCGACTGTTTCGCCAAAGATGTTCTTAAGACCATCTGCACTCCACTGGTCAACATTTTCTGCCATGGTGGAAGAGGGTGTGATAGGATAGATAGCAGCAACTTCTGTAAACGCATAGGCGCAATGTGCAGCAGCTGTGTTACCATCCATGGTTTTCATTTTTTTAGCCATGAAAAATGCCTCCTTAATATATAAGTTAAATAGTTTTAAAAATAATTACAATTACGCAAGATATATTATATCATACATTAAGTATAAATTCAAATATATTTTGAAAAAAATCAAAATTTTTAGAAAAATATAAAAAAACAGAGCGTGGAAATTTCCACACTCTGTTTTGTAAATACAAATTGAATATTAGTTGCCAGCCATTTTTGCAACTTCTGCTGCAAAGTCGTCAACCTTTTTCTCAAGGCCTTCGCCTTTTTCGAGACGCGCAAACTTAACAACTTCGATATCTGTGCCGATTTCTGCTCCAACATTCTTAAGGAACTTAGCAACTGTCAAATCGCCGTCTTTTACATAAGGCTGTTCAACAAGACATACTTCCTTGTAGAATTTCTGGATACGACCTGCAACCATTTTGTCAACGATTGCTTCAGGCTTACCTTCGTTAAGAGCCTGAGCTTTAAGAATTTCTCTTTCCTTTTCAAGCTCTTCGCTAGGTACTTCGTCGCTCTTAACATACTTGGGCATAACAGCCGCAATCTGCATTGCAACGTCTTTTGCTGCAGCGCGGAATGCCGGATCAGCAGCCTTTGATTCGTCGCCAAGCTTGAAGTTAACCAAAACTCCGATTCTGCCGCCGCCATGGATGTAAGCTTCGTTAACGCCTTCGTAGCGTTCGAAACGACGGAGGTTCATATTTTCACCGATTGTAGCAATCTTCTCGGTAAGAGCTTCGCCAACTGTCTGTGCATCATAAAGCTTTTCAGCCTTAAGAGCTTCAACATCAGCGGGGTTTGTTTTTGCAATACATTCAGCAACATCTGCAACAAATTTCTGGAAATCAGCGTTCTTTGCAACGAAGTCTGTCTCGGTATTGATTTCAACTACAACACCAACATTATCAAATACCATTGATGTAACAAGACCTTCAGATGCAATTCTGCCCGACTTCTTAACTGCTGTAGCAATACCCTTTTCTCTGAGATATTCAACAGCTTTGTCCATATCTCCGTCTGTTTCTGCAAGAGCCTTCTTGCAGTCCATCATACCACAGTTTGTCATCTCTCTGAGAGTTTTAACATCTTGTGCAGTAAATGCCATTTTATTTCACTCGCTTTCTCAATTTAAGTTAGTAAGATTATTCTTCAATCATATCCAAAGAAACTTCTTCAGCTTCAGTCTCTGTCTCGGGGGTGAACTGTTCGCCCTGCTTACCCTCAATGATAGCGTTACCGATTGTAGAAACGATAAGCTTAACGGCACGGATAGCATCGTCGTTTCCGGGAATGGGGAAGTCTGCTTCTTCGGGGTCACAGTTTGTATCAACGATAGCGATAACCGGGATACCAAGTTTGTGAGCCTCAGCAATAGCGTTCTTTTCTTTTCTGGGGTCAACAACGAACATAGCTGCGGGGATTTCTTTCATCTCTTTGATACCGCCAAGGTACTTTTCAAGACGTTCTTCTTCAAGGTTGAGCTTGAGAACTTCTTTTTTGGGAAGAAGTTCCATTGTACCGTCTTCGTTCATCTTCTTAAGCTGATAAAGTCTGTCGATTCTTCTTTTGATGGTCTTGAAGTTGGTAAGCATACCACCAAGCCATCTTGCGTTTACATAGTACATGCCGGTTCTTTCAGCTTCCTCGCGGATAGCGTCCTGAGCCTGTTTTTTGGTTCCTACAAAAAGAACTGTACCGCCGTCTGCAACAAGGTCGCGAACGAACATGTATGCTTCCTCAATCTTCTTTGCAGTCTTCTGCAAGTCGATGATGTAGATACCGTTTCTTTCTGTAAAGATGTACTCAGCCATTTTAGGATTCCAACGGCGAGTCTGGTGTCCAAAGTGAACACCTGCTTCAAGCAATTGCTTCATTTGAATAACTCCCATGATTTTACACCTCCAAAAGTTTTACACCTCCACCATAGTCACCTTGCCGAAGAGCTGTCATGGGTATCGCAGCACTCCCCCGACAATCGTATGATGTGCGTATTTTATTTTTGCTAAATGTGCATAATCCCACATCTAACCAAAACATTATAGCACGCCCGAAATAGTTTGTCAACACTTAATTAGTAAAAATTTGCTTATTTTTGAAGACAAAAAAGGATAAAATTGACTTTTTGAATGCGATGTGTTAATATGTGCTCTGGAGGCGCAAGATTATGAAAAAAACGACAATAATTAGAGATATAAAAATCACAGCCGTAATACTTGCAGTATGTTTTGTGATTTGTCTTGTTCTGCACAAGTCAACCAAAGCAGATACGCTTATCCCGGCAATATTTGTTTTGGGCTCGTTTTTGGTATCTTCGGCAACAAATGGGTACATATATGGCATCATTGCTGCTTTTGTAAGTATGCTTGCGGTAAATTATGCGTTTACCTTTCCGTTTTTTAAATTCAGCTTTACGGCATCAGAAAATTTGATTTCAGCGATAATAATGATTGCAATTTCTGTTATGACGTCCACTTTGACAACCAAACTTAAAGTTCAGGAGGCGGTAAGAGCGGAAAACGAAAAAGAAAAAACAAGGTCAAATCTTCTTCGTGCAATATCCCATGATTTAAGGACTCCTCTTACAACCATTTACGGCTCAAGTTCTGCGCTTATTGAAAACAAAGACAATTTTACAGAGGAACAAAAGGAGCAAATTCTTAAAGGTATAAGCCAGGATGCCCAGTGGCTTTCGCGAATGGTCGAAAATCTTTTGTCAATAACAAAGCTTGATAATGGGAATATGAAGATAACAAAAGTTCCCACTGTTGTGGATGAACTTGTTGACTCGGTGCTTATAAAATTCAATAACAGATATCCTGACTGCAATGTAATTGTCGAAACACCCGAAGAGTTTGCGGTTGTCCCTATGGACCCATTGCTTATTGAACAGGTTATTATCAATATACTGGAGAATGCGGTGCATCATGCAAAGGGTATGACAAAGCTTTCGTTTAAAATATTTGTAAGCCCCCAAAAAGCAGTTTTTCAGATAAAAGACAATGGGTGCGGGATTCCGGATAAAAAGTTGAAAACTCTTTTTACAGGAAGCTGTGATACCTCAGATGAGGGAGCTGATTCCAAAAGAAGTAATGCAGGAATAGGACTTTCGGTTTGTTCTACAATTATAAAAGCTCACGGCGGAGATATAGAGGCCCAAAACTTAAAGCATGGCGGAGCGGTTTTCAGATTTTCGCTTAACATGGAGGACATGTATGAATAACAAGTATAAAATCCTTGTGGTTGAGGATGAAGAAAATATAAACAATCTTATAACGACTTTGCTTGATGCGAACGGCTATCAGGCACTTTCGGCAAAAAGCTGTGCCGATGCACGCATTATGAATTCATCCTACAAACCTGACCTTGTTATTCTTGACCTTGGACTTCCTGATGCTGATGGTGGTATTTTTTTGAAAGAAGTAAGAAAAGGGTCTCGGGTGCCTATTATTGTCCTGTCGGCACGAAGTGATGAAAAGGACAAGGTGGAGGCTCTTGACAGCGGCGCCAATGATTACGTTACAAAACCTTTTGGTGCCGCAGAACTTGTTGCAAGAGTAAGGTCTGCACTAAGAACCTCGATCTATACCGGAGACAATGCCGGATATTCGGGCGAAAGATTTGAAACAGGTGACCTTTCTATTGATTATGATTCCAGGCATGTTTTTATAGAGAAAAATGAAATAAATCTTACTCAGACAGAATACAATATAATTGCGTTTCTTTCAAAGCATCCCGGCAAGGTCCTCACCTATGCTGCGATTATAAAGGAAATATGGGGTTACAGCGATTTGGGAAGCATCAAAAAGCTGCAGGTAAATATGGCAAATATCCGCAAAAAATTTGGTGCAATACCAGGGGAAAAGAATTACATAATCAATGAGCTTGGTGTTGGATACCGGATGAATAATGATGAATAAAGAAAAAAAGAAAATTTTGTTCAAACAAAATTTTCTTTTTTTCTTAACCGCATCTTTGCCGGATATATGCTAAAATATTATTTGAAAGAAATTGATAAAAGAACAGAAAATACGAGGTGAAATGAATGGATATTTTTAATGTACTTACACTTATCGGCGGATTGTGTTTGTTCCTTTATGGAATGAATGTAATGGGAGATGCCCTGGAAAGAAGAGCGGGCAGCAGCCTTAAAAGAATTCTTGCAAAGCTGACAAAAAATAAGATAACCGGGTTTTTGACAGGACTTGCCGTAACTTCGGTTATTCAAAGTTCTTCTGCCACAACTGTTATGGTGGTTGGGTTTGTCAACTCAGGAGTTATGACACTGAGACAATCAATTGGTGTTATAATGGGTGCCAACATAGGTACCACTGTTACTGCCTGGATACTTAGTCTTGGCGGCATTTCAAGCGACAGTCTTGTTATGCAGCTTTTAAAGCCGACTTCTTTCACACCAATTCTTGCACTTGTCGGCACAGTTCTTTTGATGTTTGGCAAATCAAGCAAGAAAAAAGATACAGGAACGATTCTTTTGGGATTTGCAACTCTTATGTTTGGTATGGACACAATGTCGAATGCGGTTTCGGGACTTAAGGATGTTCCTGCCTTTCAGAATATGTTTCTGATGTTTAAAAATCCTATACTCGGTGTGCTTGTCGGGGCAGTTCTTACAGCTATTATACAGTCAAGCTCTGCTTCGGTTGGTATTCTTCAGGCGCTTTCGGCAACCGGTCAGGTTTCGTACGGAGCGGCAATTCCGATTATTATGGGACAGAACATAGGAACTTGTATAACAGCCATACTTTCAGCATTTGGAACAAACAAAAATGCTAAGCGTGCGGCAATTGTGCATTTGTCGTTTAATGTAATAGGAACAATAATATGGCTTTCGGTATTCAGTATTGTTTCTGCAATCCTGAGACCGGCACTTCTGGACCTTCCTGCTACATATCTTGGAATTGCAATATCACATTCAATATTCAACATAGCTTGTACACTACTTCTTTTACCGATGTCGTCACTGCTTGAAAAGTTGGCTATAAAGCTTGTGCCCGAAACAAGCAAAAAAGAAGTTACGGTCGAGCTTGACGAAAGACTTCTTGCCACACCGCCTGTTGCGCTTGAAAGATGCAATGCTTTGGTTAATGAAATGGCAGAAAAAGCAATAACAGGATGTAAAGACAGTCTTAATATGCTTGAAAAATTTGACTCCAAAACAGCGGAAAAAATCCGAAAAGCGGAGGAAGATGTAGACCATTATGAGGATATTCTGGGTACATATCTCGTAAAGCTGAGCCGTTATCAGATGAACGACAGCGACAGCACCAATATATCGAAGCTGCTTAAGGCAATCGGGGATTTTGAAAGAATATCTGACCATAGCATAAATCTTTTGGAATCTGCTGAAGAACTAAGCGAGAAAGACCTGGCATTTACAGATAATGCAAAGACAGAACTTGAAAATATATGCAGTGCAGTGTCAAATATACTGACTCTTGCTTATACCGCTTTCATACAGAATGATATTGGTACAGCCCATGATGTCGAGCCTCTTGAACAGGTTATTGACGAGTTGACTGAAAAATTGCGTGATCAGCACATAAAACGCCTCAAAAACGGCGAGTGCTCAATAGAGGCAGGTTTTGTATGGGCAGATTTGCTGACGAATTTGGAAAGAACAGCGGACCATTGTTCAAATATTGCAGTGTGCACCATTGATGCAGAAGAGAATACAATGAATATTCACGAGTCTCTCAGAAACATCAAAAAAGACGATCCGTATTTTGACAAAAAATACAACGAATACAAGAATAAATATTCAATTTAAAAATCAAGCCGGGGGATGTTCTTCCGGCTTGATTTTTTATACTGTTCAAACTTGACACAAATAACAAGATATGGTATTCTTAAAAGAACAAAAACATTAAAGAAATAAAGAGGTGTTTGGATTGAAAAATGTTTTGGCAATTGACTTTGGCGCATCAAGCGGAAGAGCAATTTTGGGCTCGTTTGACGGCGAAAAAATTGAACTTACCGAAGTGCACAGATTTTCCAATGACCCCAACTATGAAAACGGGGAACTTAAGTGGAATGCGCAGCAGCTTTTTAATGAGATAAAAACCGGTATAAAAAAGGCAAGCGAAATAGCGGATTTTGACAGTATTGCAATTGATACCTGGGGTGTTGACTACGGAATAATCGGAAAAGACGGCAATCTTGTGACAAATCCCTACAATTACCGTGATGCAAGAACAGACAATGTGACAGAAAAGGCATTTAAGGTTATTCCTGAAAAAGAACTTTATGATATGACCGGTATTCAGGTTATGAACTTTAACACTCTTTTTCAGCTTCTTGTTGAAAAGAATATAGACAAAGCAGATACAATTCTTCTTATGCCTGACCTTTTTGGATATATGCTTACCGGCGAAAAGTATTGCGAGAGCACAATCTGTTCTACAACACATATGTTTGACCAGAAGAAGTGTGACTGGAACTGGGATGTGATTGACAGATTCGGCTATCCAAGAAGCATATTCCCACCTGTTGTCAAGGCAGGAACGGTTGTCGGTAAAATAAAAAAAGAGCTTGCTGACGAGCTTGGAGTTGAACAAAAAGATGTAATTGCAATCGGCGCACACGATACTGCAAGTGCAGTTGCGGCTGTTCCGTCGATGGAAAAAGACTTTATATTTATTTCGTGTGGCACATGGTCACTTTTTGGTACAGTTACCGACGAACCTGTTATTTCCGAAAAATCCAATGAATACAACATAACAAACGAGTATGGTTTTGGCGGAAAAATAAGGTTTTTGAGAAATATCATAGGTCTGTGGCTTATTCAGGAAGCAAAGCGTCAATTTGTAAAAGACGGCAAAAATTACAGCTATGGCGATATGGAAGAGCTTGCCCTCAAATCAGAGCCGTTCAAGTACTTTATTGACCCTGATGACCCGGTATTTGTTCCTCCGGGCGGTATGCTTGACAGAATTTGTGATTATTGCGAAAAAACCGGTCAGGGCAGACCCGAGACAGATGGTGAAATAGTAAGATGTATTTATGAAAGTATTGCTCTTAAATACAAAAATTCACTCGGCATGATTGCAGATTGCACAGGTAAAGAATATAACTCAATCCATATGGTTGGTGGAGGAACAAAAGACAAGCTTCTTTGCCAGATGACAGCGAATTCTACAGGGGCAAAGGTTGTTGCAGGTCCGATTGAGGCAACTGCACTTGGTAACATTGCTGTTCAGCTTTATGCAAAAGGCGATATTGACGAAATTACACCTGTAATTATGAAGTCGACCGAAATAAAAACCTACGAGCCGACAGATGAAGCTGCCTGGGATAAAGCATACGAAAAGTTTTTGAAGCTTATTTAAAAGAAAGAGAAGGTGCAATTTGTAGATTGTACCTTCTTTGGTTTTCAAAAGAGAAAAGGGGATTTCTCCTGCAAAGTTCAGAAAGGTGTAAGATATGAAATTTAAAGATTATTTTAAAATTGCAGTGGTTGCTTTTGTTTTTTATTTGTGCATAAATTACTGGAAAAATGTTGCGAACGCTGTCGGGTTGATTATATCAGCAACAATGCCGATTGCAGTCGGAGGGGTAATTGCTTATTTTGTAAATATCCTGATGTCTTTTTATGAAAGACATTATTTTTCAAAAAGCAACAAAAAGATTGTAAAAAAGACCCGCCGCACAGTATGTATGACGGGCGCATTTTTGACCATAATTGCAATAGTTTCATTGATTGTCAGGATAGTTATCCCTCAGTTTGTATCGTGTCTGCAACTTCTTTTCAAGTCACTCCCGTCGGCACTTTCGTTTTTGATAAACAAGTTGAATGAATTCAACCTTGTTACCGATAACATCGGCGAAGTTCTGGCTGGTATTGACTGGTCGTCAAAGATAGACCAGATGGCCAAAATCCTTACATCAGGTGTCGGAGATGTAATGAGTATTGCACTCAAAACGTTGACAGGGGTATTTTCGGGAATTATAAGCGGATTTTTGAGTATAGTTTTTGCAATATATATTCTCGCGGCTAAAGACAGATTAAAGACCCAGTTTGTAAGACTTTTTGACCATTACCTGAGTGAAAAATGGCAGACCCGGATTTTTTATGTGCTGAAAGTGCTTGATGATTGTTTTCATCGTTATATAACAGGACAGTGTACCGAAGCTGTGGTTTTGGGAGTGCTTTGCACTTTGGGAATGTGGATAATTGGTATTCCATACGCCCCGATGATTGGAGCACTTGTTGGATTTACAGCTTTAATTCCTGTTGCCGGAGCGTATATAGGAGCTTTTGTGGGAGCGATTATGCTTTTGACGGTTGCCCCCATAAAATCTTTGGTTTTTCTTATATTCATCCTGATTCTTCAGCAACTGGAGGGAAATTTGATTTATCCGAGAGTTGTTGGGAATTCTATAGGACTCCCTGCAATATGGGTGCTTGCGGCAGTTACAATAGGCGGAGGGGTATTAGGCATTTTGGGTATGCTTTTGAGTGTACCGATTGCCGCCGCTGTTTACAGAATACTGAGGGATGACATAAACGGAAAAAATCCCTTTGGAGTAAAACAATAGTTTAAAAAAGGACTGCGGCATTTTGCCGCAGTCCTTTTTGTAAAGGGATATCACAGTATTATACAAATAAGTCCGCCACTGCCCTCATTGATGATTTTCTGCAGGGTTTCCTGCATTTTCATCTGTGCGTCATCAGGCATATGGTTAAGCTTGTTATGAAGTCCTTCATTTACAAGCTCGTGAAGAGACTTGCCGAAAATGTTTGATTCCCATATCTTTTTGGGGTCAGTTTCAAATTCGTTAAGCAGATAATGCACAAGCTCTTCGGATTGTTTTTCGGTACCCACAATGGGACTAACCTCTGTTTCGATATCTGCGCGTATCATATGTATTGACGGAGCAGAAGCCTTAAGCCTTACGCCAAAACGGTTGCCTTGTTTTACAATTTCGGGCTCTTCAAGAGTAAGCTCATCAATTGACGGAGATACGATGCCGTATCCCTTTTGAGAGACTTCCATAAGTGCGGTCGAAATCTTGTCATATTTTTTCTTTATCAAGGACAAATCTTTAAGCAGGCGCATAAGGTCTTTGTCGTTATCTATTTCAAATTCGGTCATATCCTTAAGGATATCATAAAACAGAGTTTGAGGAAGATTGAAGTTAAGTGAAACACTGCCGTTTACCATTTTTATATCACAAATTTCTACACTTTCGGCACAGGGACAATCTTTGAGCATTTCTGCAATATTTTCTGAATCCGAAAGTCTGAGTGGAGAATTTATTTTGTCCATAACGAATTTATGAATTTCGCACTTAAGCGGATGATTTTCGTCAATTGCGTCTGCCCACTCAGGAAGATTTACCTGAACCTCGGTTATAGGAAAGGCAAGGAGCAGGCTTTTGATTATGGAATTTATGTCATTGGACGAAAGCTCCATACAGTTTAGCGCCAACACCGGGACACCATATTTTTCTTCCATTTCGTCACGGTAATTGGAACAACTTTCAGAGTAAGGATTTATGCTGTTTAGAATAATTATAAAAGGCTTTCCAAGTTCTTTAAGCTCGGATATTACACGCTCTTCGGCAGGGATATAGTCACTTCGCTCAATATCTGTGATTGAACCGTCACAGGTAACAACAATCCCAACAGTAGAATGGTCACAAATAACCTTTTGCGTACCAATCTCTGCGGCATCGCAAAAAGGCATGGGATTTTCGGACCAGGGGGTCATAACCATTCGTGGATTTTCGTCCTCGATATAGCCCAGTGCACTGTCCACGATGTAGCCTACACAATCAATAAGTCTTGTTTTGAGAGTCAGATTGTCATCGATGTGTATTTCGGCAGCTTCGTTTGGAATGAATTTAGGCTCGGTTGTCATAATCATTCTGCCGCCGGCACTTTGCGGAAGTTCGTCCATAGCGCGTTCGCGTTTGTGGTTGTTTTCGATATTTGGGATTACCATTGTGTTCATAAAGTTTTTTATAAAGGTAGATTTTCCCGTTCTGACCGGACCCACGACACCCAGATACAAGTCACCATTGGTGCGCTCGGCAATATCCTGATAGATATTATATTCAATCATTTTTGTTTCCTCCCTGTTTTGTTTAGAAATCAGTCATTTTGGTAAATAATATGCAAAGGAAGACAGGTTTATGTTTTTTATTTCAAATAGCGGAAAATTGTAAAGTTTTTATTAAAATCCGCACAAAGTCTGCTATTGGATTGACAAAATTTTTTGTGTATGATATATTAAATTCAGGGATTTTCCGTCGGAGTGGAGGACTAAAATGGTTAAAAATAATACTGAATATGCAATTTTTATTGATATCGACGGAACTCTTATGGCAAAAAATGACGACGCTCTTTTGAAAAACATTGAAACAATACAGAAAGTGCGGAGTTTAGGGCACAAAGTTTTTATCAGTACGGGAAGGTCTACGGCGTATCTTCCAAAAGAACTTTGTCACGAAACAAACTTTGATGGAACGATTACCGGTGGGGGAGCAATTATTAAATTGGGAACAAAAGAACTTGCCCGAACCCTTATGTCGCTTGATTTGATAGAAAAATTCAGCAGGTTTGTACTCAAAAACAATCTCCAGGGCTTTTTGGAAGGCGAAAAAGATATGTATCATTTTGGGTTTTCTGACCGTGCCGAAAAAGACTGGCCTGAGATAACCGAAGAAAATCTTGGGGAAGTTCTGGCAAGCGAAATCCCGGTAGAAAAATTTACTGTACTTGGAGACATTCCAATTGAACTTGATACAATTATGGGTGACTCCTGCACAGTTTTGAGATTTGCCTATTACGGTGAGATAATTCAAAAATCGTGTGGGAAGGGAAAGGCTCTTCTTGATACAATAGATGCTTTGGGAATACCTGTGCAAAGAAGTGTAGCAATCGGTGACAGTTTGAATGATTTTGATATGCTGAAGGTTGCGGGTATAAGTGTTGCGATGGGAAATGCAACAGACGAAATAAAGGAAATTGCAGATATAATAACTGATAATGCAGACGATGCAGGAGTTTCAGCTGCACTTAAAAAGATATTTGACATTTAGCGGCGAGGTGTCCGATATGAGTAAAAAAATGTTATTTGTAATAAACCCGATTTCGGGCAAAGGACGCATAAAAAACAAACTTTTGGAAGTTGTTGATATGTTTGTCAAAGGTGGATGGAAAGTTACTCTGCATATAACGCAAAAAGCGCAGGATGCAAGCGAGACGGTCAAAAGTATGGGCTCGGGGTTTGACAGGGTTGTAGTTTCGGGCGGTGACGGAACTTTGAATGAGGTTATTCGCGGAATTATGGAAATCCCCGAGAATAAGCGACCCAAAATCGGTTATATACCATCGGGGACAGTTAACGATTTTGCTTCGAATATGAAGATACCCAAGAACATAACAAAAGCGGCACAAAATGCAATTGTGGGCGAGCCATTTAAATGTGATATAGGAAAATTCAATGAAAAAAGTTTTGTTTATGTGGCAGCATTTGGTGCGTTTACTGATGTTTCGTACGAAACTCCGCAACAAAACAAAAATACATTGGGACAGCTTGCTTATTTTCTTGAGGGCATAAAAAAACTTCACAATCTGCCATTTTGCAAGATGCGGATATACTGTGATGATGATATAATCGAAGACGAGTTTTTGCTTGGTATGGTCTCAAACAGCAATCGTATTGCCGGATTTAAAACCGAAAAGGCACTTAAAGCACAACTTAATGACGGTCTTTTTGAGGTTATGCTTGTAAAAAAACCTAAAAATCTGATGGAACTCAGTGATTTGGGGACAAGACTTCTTACGCAGGATTTAAACTGTGATTTGATTAAACTTTTCAAGACGTCAAGCATAAAGTTTGAGGCACAGGAAAATGTAAGATGGACATTGGACGGTGAATTCGGCGGATCGGTGTCCGAGGCTGAGATTGCTGTAGAAAAAGAAGCTGTAATGCTGATAATATAAAAAATTCAGGCAATATAGCAGGAATATAATAAAGTAAATAATAAAGTTTAAATATGAAAGGCGGAACGAAAATGGAAACTACTTTAGTCGTAATGGCGGCAGGTATGGGAAGCAGGTTTGGTGGACTCAAACAGATGACACCGGTTGGACCAAACGGAGAATTTTTGATGGATTTTTCTGCTTATGATGCAAAGAAAGCAGGATTTTCCAAGGTTGTTTTTGTAATAAAAAAGGAAATGGAAGAGGATTTTAACAACATTGTGGGCAAGCGCGTTGCAAAATACATAGATATTGACTACGTTTTTCAGGCAACAGATATTTTGCCCGAAGGCAGAGTAAAACCCTTTGGCACAGGTCATGCAATTCTTTGCTGCAAGGATAAGGTAAAGACTCCGTTTGCAATCATAAATGCTGACGACTATTATGGTAAGAGTGCATATGTTGAGATAAACAACTTCCTTAAGACTGCCCAAAAAGGTGAGTTTGCAATGGTTGCTTATGACCTTGACAAAACAACTACCGAGAACGGAACGGTAACCCGAGGCGTTTGCCAGGTAGAAGACGGATTTTTGAAAGGTATACGCGAGACAGGCGGTATCAAAGGCTTTGAATACTGCGAAGACGGCGAAACAGTACACAAACTTCCCGAAGATACAGTTGTTTCAATGAACCTTTGGGGCTTCACACCTGAAATTTTTGACCACCTTGACCGTGAGTTTGAGGAATTTAAAAAGAATGCAAACATAATGAAAGATGAATTCCTTATCCCATCAGTTGTTGATACTTTGATAAAAAGTGGCGAAGCAACTGTTGAAGTGCTCAGAAGCTCGGACCGTTGGTACGGAATGACATACCGCGAGGACCACGAGACCGTTACAAAAGCAATGAAAGACTTTTGTGATAAGGGTGAATACGACGGTATTTCGTAAGCATGGCTTTGAAAAAATGCACAGACCGTTGAATGACCTCTGAGTAAAATCAGCTAATGAAGAAAACCGCGAATTTTCGCGGTTTTCGTTTTTATATCATTCAACTATGGTCAAACATTGCCTTTCGGCGTACAGAAGTACGCCTTCGGGTAACCTCTTTGGGTTCAGTTTGACCATTTTGTACTATTTTTTTTGCTCACAAGAATTCAAAAAAAGCCTTGAAGTTTTTTTTGATTTGTGGTATACTATTTAGGCTATGTTAAATTGGGGTGTTAGCGGTACTCTGTAACCCACAATCCGCTATAGTGGGGATGAAAACTTGTGTTGAGGGGCGGGAGTTGTCTTGTCGGTCTCAATTTTGACGGGCGTTGACGATTCGGTCCTGCGCAATCAGAACCTGTGAACCGTGTCAGGGCAGGAATGCAGCAGCACTAAGCAGTTATTTTGATGTGCCGCAGGGTCGCCGGGTCCGAGTCAGTCGGTTGAGCAGCGAAGATACTTTTGTTTCGAACTCAAGCACATAGCTTTTTTGATAATTATGATTTTATATATATGAAAGGGGCGATTTGTATGTCCGAAAAGTACCAGGCGCTTTATCGCAAATGGCGTCCGCTTACCTTTGAGGATGTAGCAGGCCAGGGACATGTTTCGGAAACTCTTCGAAACAGTATAGCTTCGGGCAGGATTGCGCATGCATATCTTTTTTGCGGAACACGCGGTACAGGCAAAACATCGACTGCCAAGATTTTTTCGCGTGCAGTAAACTGCGAACATACAAACGACGGAAACCCCTGCAACGAATGTGATACTTGTAAAGGTATTATGGACGGCAGTATTCTTGATGTTTATGAGATGGATGCTGCCAGCAACAGTGGTATTGACAACATCCGCGAAATAAGGGAAGAAGTAGTTTATGCCCCCACAAACAGTCGCTTTAAGGTTTATATAATCGACGAGGCCCATATGCTTACGACAGAGGCTTTTAATGCTCTTTTAAAGACCTTGGAGGAGCCGCCTGCGCATGTTATATTTATCCTTGCGACGACCGAAGCACACAAAATCCCGGCAACAATTCTTTCAAGATGTCAGCGATTTGATTTCAAACGGATTGGAATTGACGATATCGAGCGCAGACTTTCGAAAATTGTCAGGTCAGAAGATATAAAGATTACCGCCGATGCATTGGAACTTGTGGCAGAACTTGCGGATGGCTCGATGCGTGACGGACTTAGCATTCTTGATCAATGTGTTGCATACGCAAAAGAAGAACTGAGATATGACGATATAGTCGACATAGTCGGCATTGCAGACAAACGCATATTATTTCCGATTGTAGACTTTATTGCAGATTACAATGCAGGCGGTGCACTTTCGGCAGTTGACGATTTTTTGAAAAAAGGCAAAGAAGCTGCCAACTTTATTGAAGAATTGGTTTTTCACTTCAGGGCATTGATGCTTTGCAAATCAATGGATAACCCGGGCGAACTGCTTGAAAAAAGTGCCGAATTGATTGAAAAATACAAGCAGCAATCAGAAAAATTTGGTTTGGACAGAATTATATATATAATCGAAACTCTGGGCGAGTATTTGTTTCAGGCGAAAAAGCTTTCAACTCCCAAAGTTGCGGTAGAGATGGCGACAGTGAGCATCTGTTCAAAGGGAAATGCAAAGGATATTGATGAGCTTTTGATGAGAGTCGAAAGTCTTGAAAAAGAGCTTGCAACAATTAAAGAAAACGGAGTGACTGTGAAAAAGACTGCGGCAAAGCCAAATGGAGCAAAGCCGGCAGAAAATTCACTGGTTAAACCGGCAGAAGTTCACATAGACGAGGGCAAGCTTTGGACAAAATGGCGTGATGCGCTGAGTGCAGTAAAAGAAGAAAGCAAGAGCCTTTATATGTATCTTTTTAATGCAAAAGCGCTTTTTTACGGCGATGAGATAGAACTTGTTATTGCAAGCGATCTTGCATTTGAAAAAATCAATACTCCAGAGGGCAGAGATTATCTCGGCGGACTTTTTTCCAAAATTCAGGGAAGTGAGCTTCGTGTAACTGTCTCGGGAAAAGAGGGACCAAGGCAAAGAAATGACCAAAATGCGTCAATATTTGATATAGCGGCAAAAAAAGACTTACTTGGCGACAAAATGACGGTTGTCGAGGATTAAAACGAAAGGATTTGATAGTTATGGCAAAAGGCGGATTTCCAAAAGGTATGGGGAATATGGGCGGCATGGGTGCCGGAAATATGAATCAGATGCTTAAACAGGCAAAAAAAATGCAGGAGCAGATGATGAAGATGCAGGAAGAAATGGAAGAAAAGGTTTATGAAGCAACTGCAGGCGGCGGAGCGGTGTCTGTTAAAGTAAGCGGCAAAAAAGAGCTTCGCGAGATAAATATAACTCCCGAAGTTGTAGATCCTGATGATGTTGAAATGCTTCAGGATTTGATAATAGCTGCAGTGAACGAGGCTATGCGCAAGGCTGATGAAAGCTCTGCTGACGAAATGAGCAGACTTACCGGCGGTCTTAATATTCCCGGTTTATTTTAAGTAACAAGGCACTGCGTCACAGTGCCTTGTTTTGTGATTTTTAAAGAGAGGTTTTTTACATATGAAAAATTTTAATCCAATGCTTTTTACTGATCTTAAAAGCTACAGCGGACAACAATTTCTCAAAGATATAATTGCGGGAATAATTGTTGCCATCATTGCACTTCCGCTTTCGATTGCGCTTGCAATTGCATCGGGAGTTACCCCTGAAATGGGTATTTACACAGCCGTTATTGCGGGTCTTGTGACAGCTATATTTGGTGGAAGCAGTGTTCAGATTTCGGGACCTACGGCGGCATTTGCAACCATTGTTGCAGGGATAGTGGCAAAATACGGATTCGAGGGTATGGCTCTTGCGACTGTACTGGCAGGTGTAATCCTTATTATTATGGGCGCTTTTAAATTGGGAAATCTTATAAGATTTATTCCGTTCACCATAACAACCGGCTTTACTGCAGGTATTGCGGTGACCTTAGTTGTTGGGCAGCTTAAGGACTTTTTTGGTGTGACTTATGCAAACGGCGAAGCGCCGATTGAAACAATCGAAAAACTGTCAGCTTTTGCAGAAAATTTTTCGACTCTAAATGTTCAGGCAATAATTGTCGGCCTGGTATGTCTTCTTGTTCTTACCGTATGGCCTAAAATTTATGATAAGATTCCTGCATCGCTTATCGCTGTTGCGGTTGGTATTGCGATGGTACAGGGCTTTGATATGAAGGTAAATACAATAGGTGATTTGTACTCGGTGGGACGCTCGTTGCCGACCCTCAAATTACCCGGATTCAGCCTTTCGTCAATTATAGAAGTGTTCCCGGATGCGATTACAATTGCAATCTTAGCCGGAATTGAGTCGCTTCTTTCGTGCGTGGTTGCTGACGGTATGGTTGGCAAAAAGCATCGTTCAAATACCGAACTTACCGCGCAGGGCCTTGGTAATATTGCATCTGCTCTGTTTGGCGGTATTCCTGCAACGGGTGCGATTGCAAGAACTGCCGCAAACATTAAAAATGGCGGCAGAACACCGGTTTCGGCAATTGTTCATTCGCTTGTGCTTTTGTTGGTGCTTGCAATTTTGATGCCGTATGCGTCATATATACCGATGCCTGCAATTGCCGCAATTCTTATCAGTGTTGCTTATAATATGTGTCAGTGGCGTCAGTTTGTTCATCTCAGCAAGACCTCGCCCAAAAGCGATATTCTGGTGCTTGTAACGACATTTGTGCTTACAGTTGTATTTGACCTTGTTGTTGCAATCGAAGTGGGAATTATTCTTGCCTGCATTTTGTTTATGAAACGAATGAGCGACGAATCTGCGATAAAGGGTTGGAAGTATATAAAAGACGAAACAGACCCCGAAACTTTGGAACTTAAAGAAATTTCGAAGCATATAAGAGTATATGAAATTTGCGGTCCGATGTTTTTTGCCGCAACAGGAGAACTTGCAAAGGTTGAGCCAAAAGAATATACCAAGTGCATTATTTTCAGAATGCGCAGTGTGCCGTCAATTGACGCTGATGCAATCAAAACTTTTGGCGAAATGGTCGAAAAATTCAGCAAGATGGGAATAACAATTGTATTTTCACATGTAAATGAGCAACCAATGCGTGCAATGAAGAAATCAGGACTTTTTGATGTTGTAGGTGCTGAAAATATCTGCCTTAATATTGACGAAGCGATAAAACGTGCAGAGACTTTAGGGGAATAACAATGGACTCAAGCGAATTTGATGTTTTGGTTACCGTTACGGGTTTCCGGCATTATCCAAATGCCAGAAGACTTTTTGAAGGCGAAAAGATTATTTTGAAAAAAGAACCTCAAAACGAGTATGATTCGTCGGCTATTGCGGTGTTTTTGCCCGAAGGGAAAATCGGCTACATTGCCAACAACAGCGAAACAGTGAGGCAGGGGACGATAAGTGCGACCGCACTTGGTGATTTGATGGAAGATTTTGCGCAGGCAGAAGTCGTCGAGGGTACATATCACGATGCTGTCTGCAAAGTTGAGGGTGTTTTTGACATTGACAAAATAACCCTTAAGGCATTTGGCTATTATGACGAGGGTGAGTATGACAGCGCGCTCAAGCTTTTTATTAAAATTAGCGAAAAGTATAATACCGCATTTTTGATGCAGTATATTGCGGATTGCCTGATAAAACTGTCAAGATTTGATGAAGCTTTACCTACTTTGGAAGAAATTATTGAAAAAGAGCCCGAAAGCAATCCCGTGCTTATGATGTATGCGACTGTACTTGAAAAGCTTGGCAGATATGACGAAGCGCTTGATTGTTACGCAAGGATACTTGCTAAAACAAATAACAAAGAAGTACAAAAAGCTTTTGACAGATGTAAGACTAAGATAAGATAAAAAAGGCGGTGATTATCACCGCCTTTTTGTTGTTTTAGTTTTCGTACAATCTGTGAGCTTTTGTGTAAAGAAAAATAAGAACACAAATTGAAATTAAAAATTCGGGCACCATATAGGTAGATTGATATATAAGTGAGTACAACCAGGGATTTTGACCCTCGGGTGCATATTCTGCAAATAATACTGCTCCGCTTATTAAGGAGCTTAAAAATCTGCAGCCAACCCCTAAAAAAGAGCCGATTACTATGTTTGAGGTTGAGTTTTTGAAAAAGCCTGCAATTCCCAAAAGACCGAATGCGAGTATGTAGTCAAGCAAGAGTGATGCCGGGTGGTAGAGCACGCCTGCAATAAGGGCAGATAAAAGACCGTAAATACTTCCGGCGATTATTCCGGTTAAGGGCCCTCGTTTTTGCGCAATGAAAAGGAGCGGTATCATCGTCAGCGCGACCGAGCCGCCCTGGGGCATTTCCAGCACTTTGATAAAGCTGCAGACCACTGCCATTGCTACACTTACTGCGATTTCTGTCAATTTTTTTGTTTTACTCATTTTAAACAATCCTTTCTTTTGTTTGATTGAATAAAGAGCCTTAAAAGTCTGTTTTAACAAGAAAAGCATATCCATATGGATATGCTAAAAATCATGTCAAAAGACAGTTCCCTCCGTTGGCATTATCCAAATCAGGTTTTCAGGGTCGAAGCCAAACTTCCTCTCAGCCCGAGCGTGCGAGCTCCCCTTTTTATTAAGTTTTCTAAATTGTACATCTTTTGCGTTAAAAAGTCAATAGTTTTTTGAAAAAATATGTTAAAAAAAAAGACATAGTTTTTAAGGATAAATAAGGGGTTCATTTGTTGACATTAACTGGATTTTATAGTATATTATACTTGTAACTTTTTAGTGTTTTTTTCGGGTGAATTATCCCCCAAATAAGAAAATTATTAAGGAGGATGGGTTTTATGATAAAAGCGGATAAAACTGTCATCAACGAAACAAAATATATAGCATATTCGCTTGCTTTGTTGAGCATTATTATGCAATCTGTATTTTTGATTTTAAAAAGATGGAATTATACTGTTCTGCTTGGAAATCTTTTGACAGACGCAGTTATGATTGCAAACTTTTTTTTGATGGGACTTGGAATACAAAAAGCTCTTCAGCAAAATGATGAGAATGTTAAAAAGATTGTTAAGTTGTCACATTCGTTTCGGACACTTATGATTTTTGCGGTAGTTGTTATTGGGGTGGCATTACCTTTGTTCAATACGATTGCAGTAATTATTCCGGTGTTTTTCCCGCGTATAGCAATTCTTTTTAAACCTTTGTTACAAAACAAATTAGAGAAATCGGGTGAATAGAAATGATAGCAAGCCGAAAATTTAAAGCAATAGACGCTTTATACATTCTGTTTATGATAATTCCTATTTTGGCTGTTATTTTATTAAAAATATTCACGGCACCAAGCAGTGATGGAATTTCGATAACAGGAGCTATGATTTTTTTCGAGATAAATATGCCGTTTCAAAAACTGTTTATTACAGAAGCACAGCTTAATTCATGGGCGGTTATGATATCGGTAACCTTCCTGTGCCTTTATATGACACACGGAATAAGAGCAGGGACTGTGCTTAAACGCCATCATTTTGCCGAAATTATTGCAGAAAAGCTGCAGTCAATGGTTGCGGCAAATATGGGGGAATATTTTTCGGGATTTTCTCCGTTTATTGCGGCAATCTTGCTTTTGTCGGCTTTTTCAAGCCTGCTTACACTTGTTGGTCTTTACCCCCCGACATCTGATTTGAATGTAGTTGCCGGATGGGCAATACTTGTTTTTATACTTATAACTTATTATAAATTCAAGTGCGGACCGGTTGTATATGTAAAAAGCTTTGCAAATCCGCCGCTTATGGCTCCGCTTAATATCATAAGCGAAGTTGCAACGCCTGTGTCAATGGCATTCCGTCATTACGGAAATGTTTTGTCGGGGTCGGTTATTTCGGTTTTGGTTGCATTTGGACTTCAAAGCTTATCAAAAATGATTTTCGGCTTTTTGCCGGGATTTTTGGGGAATTTCCCATTTTTGCAAATTGGCATTCCTGCTGTGCTTTCGATATATTTTGATATATTCAGCGGATGCTTGCAGGCATATATATTTGCAATGCTTACAATGCTTTATATTTCAGGGGGATTCCCTGCTGAATTATATGAGAAAAAAATACAAGGAGGAAATTAACTATGTTGGAAATCGCAATCGGAATTATTTTGGGGTGTTGTGCACTTGGCGCAGGTGCTGCTATGATAGCAGGTATAGGTCCCGGTATCGGTGAAGGAAATGCCGTTGCCAAAGCTTGTGAAGCTATAGGCCGTCAGCCTGAAAGCAAGGGTGATGTTACAACTACTATGCTTATGGGTTGTGCTATTGCCGAAACAACAGGTCTTTATGCACTTGTAATAGCAATCCTTTTGATTTTTGTTGCCCCGGGTCTTTTTGTAGACATACTTATTTCGACAATATAAGGAGTGAACGCAATGCAATCGTTGGAAGTTATATCTGTAAATTTTTGGCAGATTTTAATTTCTTTCTTAAATCTTACAATCCTTTTTGTGCTTGTGAAGAAGTTTTTCTTCAAACCAATCAATGATATGCTTGCAAAAAGGCAGTCTGAACTGGACGAAAGATACAGTGCTGCAGACGAGGCAAATCGTCTGGCTGCTGAAACCCGCGATGAGTGGAACAAAAAAATGCTTTCGGTTAAAGAGGACAGCGATAATATACTTAAAAAAGCTGTTGACACAGCAAATAATCGCAGCAGCAAAATCCTTTCGGAAGCCGAAGAAAAAGCCGGGGCTATCATAAGTCAGGCAAAGGAGCAGGCACAGCTTGAAATTGAAAAAGCAGAAGATGTTATCAAAGAAAAGATAGTCGAAAATTCGATTGCCTTGGCAGACAAGATTTTAGAGCGCGAGATAAATTCTGACGACCATCACAATTTGATAAATTCTTTTATTGAAAAGCTTGGTGATAATGATGGAAATGAGTAAAAGTTATGCAAAGGCTTTGTTTGATTTGGGGATGGGAAAAAACTGCAGCGAGGAATACCTTAATGAACTTGACCTTGCAGATGAGATTTTGTCGGAAAATCCCGAATATATAACATTTTTATCTTCGTTGGGCATTCCGCTTGAGGAAAGGCTTGAAAGTATAGACAAGGCGTTTTCTAAGGATTTTTCAGAAGAGATTGTGTCATTTTTTAAGCTTCTTTGCGAAAAAAGACATATCGGACTTCTGCACGAATGTATAATTGATTACAAGTGTATATTTGATAGCGTAAACAAAATCAAAACCGCAAAGATAGTGAGTGCATTTGAACTTTCTGAAAACGAAAAAACGGCACTTAAAGAAAAGCTGGAGCAAATCAGCGATAGCAAGGTAATTCTTGAATGTATTATTGACAAGTCGGTTGTAGGCGGAATTTCTGTTGAATTGGACGGATCATTGATAAACTGGACAATCAGCCGACGCCTTAAGGAAGTAAAGGAAGTGATAAATAAATGAGTACAAGAGCCGAGGAAATAAGCAATATAATTAAAGAGCAACTGAAGAATTATAACTCGCGTATTGAAATGAAAGAAACCGGGAATGTAATTCTTGTCGGCGACGGAATTGCAAGGGTATATGGTCTCAGGTCGTGTATGGCAGGAGAACTTTTGGAGTTTGAAGACGGCAGCTTCGGTATGGCACAAAACCTGGAGGACGAAACTGTATCGGTTGCACTGCTTTCGGATACAAACAATATCAAAGAAGGCACAACTGTAAACCGTACGGGCAGAGTTGTGTCGGTACCTGTTGGCGAAGCACTGCTTGGCAGAGTTGTGGACGCTTTGGGAAAACCAATTGACGACAAAGGCCCCATTGCTGCGACCGAGACCCGACCGATTGAGTCAGAGGCTCCCGGCATAATCGAAAGAAAGAGTGTTTCGGTGCCGCTCCAGACAGGAATAAAAGCGATTGACAGTATGATACCTATCGGCAGAGGTCAGCGTGAACTTATTATAGGTGATAGACAGACCGGTAAAACCGAAATTGCCCTTGATACTATTATAAATCAAAAAAATTCGAATGTTATTTGTATCTATGTTGCAATAGGCCAAAAGAATACAACTGTTGTAAGACTTGCAAATGAACTCAAAAGGGCAGGAGCTATGCCTTACACAATTATAGTTTCGGCATCTGCATCCGAGTCGGCTCCGCTTCAGTATGTAGCGCCGTATTCGGGTTGTGCTATGGCGGAATACTTCCGCGAACAAGGCAAGGATGTTTTGATTATTTATGATGATTTGTCAAAGCATGCGATTGCTTATCGTGCATTGTCTCTTCTTATCAGACGCCCACCGGGCAGAGAAGCTTATCCAGGTGATGTTTTTTATCTCCATTCAAGACTTTTGGAGCGTGCGGCGTGTGTTGCACCTGAGTATGGCGGAGGATCTATTACCGCACTTCCAATTATCGAAACTCAGGGCGGAGATGTGTCTGCTTATATCCCAACAAATGTAATTTCTATTACAGACGGACAGATATTTTTGGAAACTGACCTTTTCCATGCAGGAATTATGCCTGCTATCAACCCCGGCATATCGGTAAGCCGTGTTGGTGGTGCTGCGCAGATTAAGGCAATGAAAAAGGTTTCGGGCGAGCTTAAGCTGCTTTACGCTCAGTATCGTGAACTTCAGGCTTTTGCTCAGTTTGGCAGTGACCTTGACAAAGATACAAAAGCTCGTCTTGCACTTGGTGAAAGAATTGTGGAGGTTCTTAAACAGGACCGCAATTCTCCTGTTCGTGCAGGCTGTCAGGTTGCGATAGTATATGCGGTAACAAAAGGGTATCTGAATGATGTTCCGCTTAAAGGTGTAAAAGACTATGAAGCGCGCCTGTTTGAGTTGCTTGAAAACAAATACAGCTCTTTGCTTGAACGCTTTGAGGCAAACTTCTGTGATGATGAGGATATGGAGACTCTGAAAGCGGCTCTTGATGAGATGAAGGAGTGATTTTGTGGCTACAGATACAAAAAGGCTTAAAAGCAGAATCCGAAGCATAGATTCTACACTGCATCTTGCAAAGGCTATGGAACTTGTTGCCTCGACAAAAATTCGCGGAGCATCTGAACTTATGAATAAAAACCGTCAATACACATTGACTCTTGAAGATATGATTAAAGGTCTTGCAGGTGTTCCTGAATGTAAAAAAAGTGTTTATATGCAAAAGGATAATGGCGGCAAAGTATGTACGGTGGTAATTGCCGGTGACAGAGGTCTTGCGGGCGGTTATAATATGAATGTATTAAAGCTTGCGGATTCAACCATGGCAGAAGAATTTATTCCTGTCGGCAAAAGAGCTTGCGAAAAGTATCAAAGGGATATTTTGAAAGTCGAAGACTTTGATTATAAAGAGGCATATAAGTTGGCAAAAGAACTTTGTGGTTGTTTTAAATCAGGGAAATATGGGGAAATCCAAATTGTTTCGACAAATTATGTTTCTATGATGACACAAAACCCCGAAGTGCAGCAGATTTTGCCTGTAGAAATGTCAGAAGATAAGAAAAATGTCAGTATTATTTATGAGCCGGACGAAATTACAGTTCTTGATACTTTGATTGAGAAGTATGTTGCTGCAAAATTGCTTGTGGCTGCCCGGGAAAGCTTTGTCTGCGAACTGGTTGCTCGCAGACTTGCAATGGATTCAGCAAGCAAAAATGCATCCGAGATGATAGATGCGTTAACACTTGAATACAACCGTGCAAGACAGGGTGCAATTACTCAGGAAATAACAGAGATAATAGCCGGCAGTGGCATTTAGAGGAGGTAAAAAGATATGTCAGATATATCCAAGGGCGTTGTTGCGCAAGTTATGGGTCCGGTAGTTGATGTCAGATTTAAGGACAGCAAACTTCCACAGATTCACAGCGCATTAACGATGAAGAATAAAGATAAGACTTTGACAGTAGAAGTTGCACAGCATATTGGTGACAATATTGTCAGATGTATAGCTATGGAATCAACTGACGGACTTGCCAGAGGGGTAGAGGTTGAAAACACAGGCAGACCCATAAGTGTACCTGTAGGAAGAGAAACTCTTGGAAGAATTTTTAATGTACTTGGGAAACCGGTAGACAACAAGCCCGAGCCCCAGAATGCTCCTGAGTGGGAGATTCACCGTCCGGCTCCGGAATATTCAGAGCTTTCGACTTCTACTGAGATTCTTGAAACAGGAATCAAGGTAATTGATTTGCTTTGTCCATATTCAAAGGGCGGTAAAATCGGTTTGTTTGGCGGTGCAGGCGTAGGCAAAACGGTTCTTATTATGGAACTTATAAACAATGTTGCCAAAGAACACGGAGGACTTTCGGTGTTTACCGGTGTAGGGGAGCGTACCCGTGAGGGTAACGACCTTTATACCGAAATGCAGGAGTCGGGCGTTCTTAAGAACACTGCGTTGGTTTACGGACAGATGAACGAGCCGCCCGGTGCCAGAATGCGAGTAGGACTTTCGGGACTTACTATGGCAGAATACTTCCGCGAAGAAGAGGGACAGGATGTTCTTCTTTTCATAGACAATATATTCAGATTTACACAGGCAGGGTCAGAGGTTTCGGCACTTCTTGGCAGAATGCCGTCTGCTGTTGGTTATCAGCCAACTCTGGCAAACGAAATGGGTATGCTTCAGGAGCGTATTACATCAACAAAAAAAGGTTCTATCACATCTATTCAGGCAGTTTATGTTCCTGCGGATGACCTTACAGACCCGGCGCCTGCAACCACTTTTGCGCATCTTGATGCAACAACTGTTTTGTCGCGTGATATTGCCTCGCAGGGTATATATCCTGCAGTAGATCCGCTTGAGTCATCAAGCCGTATACTCTCTGCTGATATACTGGGAGAAGAACATTATAACACTGCGCGAGAGGTTCAGCGTATTCTTCAAAGATATCAGGAACTTATGGATATTATTGCGATTATGGGTATTGACGAACTTTCGGAAGATGATAAGCTTACTGTTCAGAGAGCAAGAAAAATTCAGCGCTTTTTGTCACAGCCTTTCCATGTTTCCGAAAAGTTTATTGGTATTCCCGGCGTGTATGTACCACTTTCTGAGACTATCCGTGGCTTTAAAGAAATTATTGAAGGCAAGCATGATGATTTACCCGAGTCGGCATTCTTGTTTGTCGGTACAATAGACGAGGCGATTGAAAAGGCAAAGAAGGTGGGAGTATGAAAATCTTCAGAATGACGATTTCGACTCCTGACGGAAATTTGTTCGACGGTGACATACAAAGCATTTCGCTTCGCGGAGCAGAGGGGGAACTTGCTGTGATGGCAGGGCATACTCCGTTTGTGACAATCACAAAACCCGGAGTGTGCAAACTTTTGCTTGAAGACAATACTGAAACTTCCTTTGAAACAGAGGAAGGAATACTCAGCGTTTGGGAAAATAAGGCAAGTCTTGTGACCTATCCAAAAATGAAATAATAATAAAAGACCTCTTGCGGTAAAAAGCAGGAGGTCTTTTGTTTTGCTAAATGCGTTTGTCAAGCAAGCGCTTTATATTTTCTGCAAGAATTTTCTTTTTGTCCTCAATGGGAATATCGGCATAACATATCCAGCCAAGCTGAGGTGAAAGATCGCGCATTGGCATATCCGAGCCAAAGACAATTTTGTCTGCACCCACCTCGGCAACCAAAAATTCGACCATTTTGCGAGTGGTGGCGGTTATTGTGATGTCAAGCACCACATTATCCCTTTTGTTGGCTATTTCGGCACATTTTTTTGCAATAGAAAAGTTTACGCCACAGTGGGCAAGTACAAATGTAGCATTTTTGTAAATTGAGCTTAAGTAATCGGTCTGTTCAGCATAATGCGCATTGCCACCATGAATAAGCACCAAAAGATGATGCTTATCAGCAAACTCAAACCAATCCTTCATTACATCGTCGGTAAGTTCAAAACCAAACGAGGGAGGATAAGGCTTTATTCCCACAAAGGCATCAGGATTTTGCAAAATCATTTCTTTTGCGGATTCAAGGTTGTTGGGATAGTTTGGATTGTAGCACATATATCCCAAAAATCTGCCGGGATAGTTTTTATATGCGTCAAGAATTTCTTTTCCTGCCTGTATGCCGTCATAACTTATGCCGCTCCATGGTGCTGTAAATGTTGTGTCAATACCAGTCCTGTCCAGCTTTTTAACGATTTCGTCAGGAGACGAAAACTTCATTATCGTTGTGTTTGTTGCACAGCCTTTTGCCCCGATATGACTGTGAGCATCAATTACCGGTACGGAAATCGGTTTGCCTGCATCTGCTTCAAGAGCGATTTCGTCAAGCTTGCACTGACTATCGTCATAAAGCGTCAATTCATTATGCGAAATACCAAACAAGCGGCAGGCATTACCCGATGCAACCAGAGTCTTGTCTGCATCAGTGATATCTGCATATTCAACCATAGATTTCATCGCTCCCATGGATTTTTGAGGCCATGTGCTGCTGTAAAGTGCACGCTGAATACCAAAATGCTTTTTGGTGATTTCCAGAATTCCGTTTGTATGATTTGATGATATGTCAAAGTACAGGTTTGAGTTTTGGTCCATTACCTCAAAAAACAGGCGGTTTGTGTTCCAGGTTGTTCCTTGCATAACAATATCAAGCTCGGGGAATGCTTTGGCAAGCTTGCTTACTTTGTCAAACCGAGCTTCAGTTGAAGTGTTGCATAGAATCAAAGGCTTTTTGTGATTTACAAGAGTTTCTGCGATTTTTGACATGCTTTCAGGACTCAACGAGCCGCTTAAAAGAGGATTATCCAAAAGCACAAAGCCTTTAACTCCATTATTCAGCAAATCCTCAAAATAGTTTTGTTGTCGGTCTCAAGACACGCCGAAGGAGAAACAACGGCAAGGCTGAATAGTCTGGCGTTTTCACTTGCCAGTTTTATTGACTCATTATTGCCATATTCAAATTAATAGTCCTTTGCGGCATTATGAATTATTGCCGCACCGTGAATACGCGCATATTCCATATCCAAAAGAAAATCTTCGGCTGAATATGGGAAGTCGCTGTTTGGAATGGCAGGTTTTCCAAGATAAGCAAAGCATTCAAAAAATTTTCTTTGAAACATAATTTCATCTCACAAAAAAGTCGAGTTATTAAATATTTTAAAGTACAACAAACCTACCTTACACAAATTTTTTGTAAGGTAGGTTTGAATGAACTTTTATAAGATTACCTTATTTTTTACAGTACCGTTTCCGGTCAAAAGTTCTTCGCCGCCGGTATCTATGTTTGCAAGAAAAAGCTTTTGGATAGTTCCTTCATTTTCGATAAAAGGCATTGGATTTTCAGTACCGTTTGTCTGGCTTGCGCATGAAACCACAAGTTCCTTGATACAGGTGTTTTTGTCAATGCCGATTGTAGGGAAAGAGGAATATGTCTCATTCCTGTAAAGGTTGGATATCGAGAGCTTAGGTATATCCATATCGTGACCTATGTGAATGAGTGGACCTTTGTTTCCGGAAACATCTACAGTGCCCTCGCAGAGCGACGCATAAACATTGCTTATGTTAATATTCTCAAACGCCGAGCGTTCGTCTGTTTCGATAAATTTGCTCAAAATTATGCAATAAACATAGTAAGAACCATAGATGTTTGAGATGTTAATGTTTTTAACAGGAGTTCTTGCCGAAAGAAGTCTGACTGCACTGTGAGAATTATAAGCATAAATGCCATCAATGGTGATATTTTCAATCGGGCCGTGAAGCCAGTCATCAGAAGTGATGGCAACCATATCATCGTGGCAGGCACCGTGAAGATTGCGGATAAGACCGTTGCGACAACCACCATCAATATGTACACCATCAAGGTTCCAGAGTTTTGGACTGCCCTCAAAATAGTCAAATTTAATATTCTCAACGGTAAAGTCTTCGGTAAAACTGATATCCATTCCGTAAAGAACAGGGTTTTCAATCGTAAGATTGCCGATGTAAAGCGAATTTACATGATTAAAAACAAAACAAATGCCATTGAATATAGGCTGCATATATGTACAGCTTTGGTCAAAATTATTTGCTTCGTTCCATTCGCGAATGGTCATACCGGTATCAGGGTCAGGAAAATGTCCGGGATTTTGCTTTTGATTGTTGTGGTTCATATCCCAGATGCCGCCGCTTATGGTTATGTTTTCATTAACTTCACGAGGTTCGGCATTCGTAGCCATAACGCAGTTTGCGTGGTCGGCGAGCCGGATGCGTGTGTATCTGTCAAGTCTGAACTCTTGGTTTGAGTGTATGCGAAGAGCAGAACTGATAACATAGTGCTTTTCGGGAGCAGGGAGATACACGCATGATTTTCCGGAGTCAAGCATCTCCTGAATAGCAGGAAAATCGTCATTTATTCCGTCGCCATATAATATGTTCTTCATAGTTTGTACTCCTTGTAAGGCTATTAATAACCGTAATTTTCTCTTGCAATCTTAGCAAGGTGAATACCTTCCAAAAGATCATAACGGTCAGCATCGGTAGTCATATACCATGGAGCAATCAAGAAGCCCGGAAGTTTTTCCTCAGGTACATTTTCCTTACAATATCTTACAGTGTGGTCGGTGTTTTCACGGCATGTATAGTTGGAAAAGCAGGGCATAATCTCGTATCCAAGTTCAGGAAGCTTGGTGTAGCTTTCCATAACTGCAATACCATGAGGGTCTGAAGGAGGTGGACACGGAGCATCGAAGTAGAAGTAAACATAGTGCCAGGGACTTACAAGTACATCCTTGCCGATGTGTTCTGCAAATTCTTCGGGATGCTTCCAGAAGTGGTCACTCCATATCCAGGGACGGACGCCTCTTTCGCGAACGCAGTCACAGAAAAAGTTCATATCATCCCACAAAAGGTCATATTGCCTGTAGCAAACAAAGTCAAGAGCCTGCTGATTGTAAGCATATTCTTCGTCCATACCAACATGGAAGAGTTCAGGCTTGTCGAATATATCAATTACTTCATTAATAAGGTCTTTGCAAACCTGATAGTATGTAGGCGTAGAAACCATTCTGTGATAAACGCCAAGCCATGCATCGTGACCGGTTGAGAAGTTGAGTTTTGGATAAACTTTAAGGCCAAGGCCGCGAAGACGGTTAAGCTCTTCTTTAAGCTGTTCAACAGTCCATGCACCCTCAACTGCGATTTCAGGGTGAGATTTATATTGAATTGCATCACCGAGGTCAATAAGGATTGAGTCACAACCTTCTTTTGCGGCATATTCGGTAACCTCATCCCATACATCCTTTTCGGTTGTGAGTTTTGGTTCTAATTTTCCACCACGGGCATTTGGTCTTGTGGTAGAGTCATGCCACATATTGCAACTTAGATGGATTAAAAAACACCAGTTTGTCTTTTTCATAATAAAAACCGTCCTTTAATTTTGTATTTTATATATTTTAATATAATTTTTAAAGATTAATAACCGTAATTTTCTCTTGCAATCTTAGCAAGGTGAATACCTTCCCAAAGATCATAACGGTCAGCATCGGTAGTCATATACCATGGAGCAATTAAGAAACACGAAAGTTTTTCCTCAGGTACATTTCCATTTGCGATTTCGGGGTGAGATTTATATTAAATTACATCACCGAGGTCAACAAGGATTGAGCTACAGCCTTTTTTTTTGCGGCTTATCCGGTAACCTCATTCCATACGTCTTTGTCGATAATAAGGCTTGTGTTTTTTTTGAGTAAAAGGATAACCCTTTCTTTATGTGAAGTCATTCCACATATTAGAGATCAGATGAATCAAAAAAACCAGTTTGTTTTTTATAGTTTGTCACCTAAAAAATTGGTTTTACGCATACAGCTTACCATAACTTTCAGGGTTTGTAAAGTGACATTTTTTGCGGATGTGACAATTTGTGCATAAGCTTAAAAAAAAGTAGTAAAAATGGGAATTTTTTGGGCGTTTTGATTAATGGTATACTTGACAAATTTAAATAAAAATAATACAATTCAGAAAAAGACCTGAAGGTTATGAAGCGAAATGAAGAAAGCAATGCAGCATCAGATAATAAATTAAAAAAGAGCCATCACAATATGGGTTTATGCCGACACTCAAAACATATATTCTTGACAATCTTGAAACCAATGTGCCAAGACCGGCAGTTATTGTGTTTCCGGGTGGCGGTTACAAGTATTGTTCGCCCCGCGAGGGTGAGAACATTGCCGTTGGATACAATGCTGCGGGTTTTCATAGTTTTGTGCTTGATTACAGCGTTGCACCGCATCGATATCCTGCTCCGATTCTTGATGCAGCGGCAGCGATAAAGACAGTCAGACAAAATGCCAAGGAGTGGAATGTAAACCCCAACAAATTGCAATCCTTGGTTTTAGTGCAGTAGGACACCTTGCGGCATCAATTTCGACACTTTGGAATAACCCACAAATATTTACGGAAGAAGAGATAGAAGAAGGTCTTCATAAACCAGATGCCACCATACTTTCGTATCCGGTAATTACTTCGGGCGAGTTCCGCGAACCGGGGTCTTTTGCAGCACTTCTGGGCGAAGATGCAAGCGATGAACTTATGGAACGTCTTTCGCTTAAAAAACAGGTTAATGAGAAAACTGCACTTGCGTTCTTGTGGCATACATATGAGGATAACGGAGTACCTGTTGAAAATACACTTCTTTATGCACAGGCGCTCTCAAAATACAAAATTCCGTCTGAAGCCCATATCTATCCGCACGGAGCGCATGGACTTTCTCTGGTTTCGGATCCCACAATATGGGCAGTGCCTAAGTTCCGCCGTAAGTTCGATTGGCTTGGTCAGTCGGTTGAGTGGCTGATTGACATTTTTGAAATAAGACCGTTTGAATAATAACTAAAAATCCGTCTTGAGTATAGTCTCAAGACGGATTTTTTTAGTTGTTGTTTTCTTCGTTGAACTTTCTGTATTCCTGAGCAGACATTCCGTAAAATTTGAGAAAAACTCGTGCGAATGTACGGTAATTGCTGTATCCTACTTTGCGGTAAACAAGCAGTATATCCATATCGGTTTCAGAAAGTAATTTGGCAGCTTTTTTTATACGATACTGATTGATATATTCAAGCAAACCAATCTGTGTGTATTTTTTGAAGTTTCGTGATAATGTGGAGGGCAGAATGCCAAATTCATCCGACAAAGAAGTAACATTAAGGTTGGGGTCTGCAAAGTTTTCTTTGATATATTCCTTTATTTTGAACATTAGTTCCTGAGTGGTCAAGTCGGTTTCTTTGTTTGAAATACTTTCACAGCAAAGCTGAACAAGTGTAATTAAGGATTCGCGCTTTTCGGCAACAGTTTTGCATTTTGAAATCAAAAATACCGGGTTTTGCGCTGTGTGCTGTGAAAATCTGCTCTTATCCGAGAAAGTTTCCATAGCCTTTATTATAGTTCCGGTAATGTTGTATATTAAGCAGTTTGCAAGCTCGGGCGAAATTTGATTTTTTGTAAAGTTTTCTTCAAAAATACTTTCCAAAAGCGAAACGGCCGAATCCTTTGCCCCGGAGCATATATAGTTTATAAGCTTTTGCTCAATTTCAAGAGGGAAGTAGTAGTACTGAGAAGTTTTGTCCTCATTTTTATTGACTTCGATAACACCGCTTTGTCCCTCATCAAGAGCAAAACTGAGAGCGTTGCTGACCTCGGCATAACAGGTTTCAACGCCATACAATGTGTCATGGGGGTTACTAAGTATAATCAGTACATCAGGGACATCGTTTTCGTGCATAAACTCATATGCTTCCTGCATACGGGACTTAAGCTGATTGTAGTCGTCTTCGTCTTTGAAATTGACGATAAATACCAGGTTGTCATAAAGGTCAACTGAAACATGAGGTGATCCAAGGTCCGAAAGTGTATTTACAATCAGTTCGGTAAATACGGACGAAATACTGCTTTCGTCAAGCGTTGAACTGCTGCTTTCAAAACGTGAATTTCCTGCGGCAAATTCGGTGGGAATATGTATGTTGATGACCATAAAATGTTCCGAAACAGGTGAAATTCCCAACTCTTTAAAAAGCGTGGAGTGATCGTAATCGCTGAACTGGCCGTGCAAAAGGCGCATTGCGATGTATTCGCGCACCAATGCTTTCTGCTTTGAAATAAGGCGTTGCATACGGGTCTGCACTTCAAAACCTGATTTGATGTTGCTATGGATATACTTAAATTCATCAACATCCTTTCTCTTGGTGCCAAAAAGTCTGATAATGTCATTGATTGGTTTGTAAGTGACACGCATAAAAGAAACAATTAAAATTATACCTATTGCAAGAGAAATCAAGTTTATGGTAAGCAAATTGATGTGCAAGACCGTCAGCTTTTGGAAATAAGCACTGCGGGGGAGAAGGTAAAAAAGCGAAAACGGACTGTCAGAATCCTTAAATCCCATCATAATATATTTTTTACCGTCAATTTTAAGTTGCTGGCTGTTATTGACTGTTCTGAGAGAAGAAAAATCAATCAAGGACTCGTCAATATCAAGACTGCCCTGAGAAAGCATAGAACTTCCCGACGGGGTTGTTACAAACAAACGCCCTTCATCGTTTGCGTAAAGAGAGCGATAGTTGCCAAAAAGTTCGGAAGTGTTCAGACAGATAAATACCTTAACTTTGCCACCTGACGGATATGTAAAGGGGGAAGCGTAGTAAAGCGAGGGACCCTCGCTGCTTTGAGACACAAAAAAATGGCTGGGGTTGTCTAAAAAAGTCTTTTTCCAGTCTTCAAAAACAAGGCCCGAATCACTCAGCCGACTGCTGAAATAAGTGCGTGAATCCGCAGCAAGATTCATTGTCAGAATTGCATCTGAATATGGAAGATAAATTAGAAAATCGTGATTGTTGTTTAGTGAAGAAAAAACGGTTCCAAGCTGGGAAATCGCATTGCGTATTGCAAATTTGTTGCCAGGTGAAGAGACTTCGCTTAAAGTCGAAAGCTGTGCAAGAGGACCGTTTATGTAAAGCTGGTTTGAAAGCTCATCGGCAAGTATAAACTGGTTATTTATATTTTCTGAAATTCCGGCAAGCATAAGACGATTGTTGCTTTCGATTTCGCTAAGCAATTCGTTTTGGAAATTGGTATAAAAAATCGAATTTGCGACAAAAGGAAGTATCATGGTACACGCATAAAATGTTGCCCACAATACCTTGATACTGTTTTTAAGATTATGAATTTTGCTAAAGAACCTGTTTCGCATAACAATCTCTCCATTTAGATACAGTTCAAACAAATAAACATTATATATTTGTAATCGGGCAAAGTCAAGGAAAAAATCAAATAAAAGCGAAAAAATCAAGCTTTTTTAGTTGCGCCAAAAAAATTTTTGCAAAAAATGTCATATTTGAAAAATTGTCACTTGAAAAATATATAAATAAATGCTATTATGTTAAATATAATTATGTAATAGGGGGCAAAGTGTACTTTGCCACAAAAAAATAACAAAAATTACTTATAATAAAACTATAAATCAGGAGGCACAATATGAAAAACTTACCGTATTTTGAGGCAAATCTAAGTGCAAAAAATTATTATGACACAAATGCGACTCTTACTGCAATAGCAAATCGCTTTATTGGCGAAAATCCGGCGGCTCCTTATGGCTTTGTTGCTTACAGCAAAAAAGAATTCGGTTGCATCCCCAAAAGAAAGTATATGCGTGCCGATCAGCACGATGTAGATTTTGCAAAGATATATCCAGAGGCAGAATGCGGACAGGTTGCTTATGCATATACAAAGGTTTACAGTAAAGAGGGAGAAAAACAGCTTCGTGGTCTTAATGCAACTTGCAAATGCGAAGTTTATATAAATGGCAAACTTATAAGACGCACAACGTCAAACGAAGAGCTCAGCCTGGACCGAATACTTTTCTTTTTTGATCTTGAGCAGGGCTGGAACGATGTTGTTATCCGTTGTGAAAAAACACATCTTGGTTTTGGATTTTTGCTCAGCTATGCACCTGATACATACTCGCCTTTCAGTGATTATGAACAGCAGTTTGGTTTTGTTTATTCAGAGCTTTGCCCTAAGGATCACAGATTTACCGAAGGCAAATTCCCTCATTATGAAATAGACTCATCCGAACATTCGCTTGAATGGTTCCCCAAAAACAAATGGGAGTCAAATGACGGAACACCTTTCTCACGTATATTCAAGGACGCAAAGCAGAACGATTGGTTTGTGGCAAAAAGCAGGATTCATGTAATAATAGGTGAGGATGCACCCAAATTCAGTGGTGAGGCTTTTTCTCCATTTAAATTGTACATAGATGGAAAAGAGGTTTATTCTCAGAATAAAAAAGGCAAGTTTTCATTCAGCGTTGATCTTGCAGGCGGTGACCACAATGTTTTGGTTCTGACACAGAAAAACGGTAATTCAGCTTGGGGTGCAAAGATTGATTGCTCCAATAGTTTTGAAAGCCTGTGTGCACTTTCAAACTACGACTGGATTTATGCCGGCGGATTTGCAGAAATAACAGACAAGGATATTGCTGACTTTGATAATTTGGGTCGCCTTATGGATACAACTTCGGGCAAGGACTACTGGCATCTTGATGCTCCTGATATGATGCTCAGACCTTGCGACACAGAATCGCTGTTCGGAAAATGGATCTATCCGGTTGGTGTTACACTTTTTGGAATTTACAAAACAGGCAAGTATCTCAAAAACGATGCTATGTCTGAATATGTTAAAGGTCATGTGGCTCTTTGTGCAGATTTTCACGAATATGTTCTCTGGGATCGCAAAAATTACGGTCACACTTTGATTCTTGATAGTCTTAGCGATCCGTTGGATCTTGACTCTTGTGGCTCAATGGGTTCTGCAGCACTTGCAGCAAATAGCGAAAACGAAAATGTAAGACGGGTTGCACATGCCCTCAAAGATGTTATGAGCGGAAACCCGGATACTGAAATTGGAATAACTTCCGAAGGAAACTTCTACCGCGTGGAAGAACATGAGACCATCTGGGCTGATGATATGTATATGAGTTTGCCGTTCCTTTCAAGATACTACAAAATGACAGGCAACGAAACTATAATGGACGAAATTGCAAATCAGATTGCCGGATTTAAACATTATTTATATATGGAAGACAAAAAATATCTTGGTCACGTATATTCGGTAACACGCAAGCAACTTTGCAATGTTCCGTGGAGCAGAGGAAACGGTTGGTGTATATTCACACTTTCAGAAGTTCTTGAACATATGCCTGTTGACCATCCAAGACGCGCAGAGGTTATGGATTTCTTCAATATACTTTCTGAAGGATATCTTGATCTTCAGGACGAAAACGGAATGTGGCATCAGGTGCTTGATGTTCCCGAAAGCTTTGAGGAATCTTCGGGTACTGCTATGATAGTTTATGCTTTTGCCCGTGCAGTACGCTTTGGTTGGGTAAATGGTGAGCTTAAAAAACGTATGACCGTTTCGGCTTCACGAGGTTGGGAGGCACTTCGCACAAGATGCGTGGATATTAAAGGTAATGTATATGGTGTGTGCATCGGTTCGGGCTTTGGCTTCTCGACAGACTATTATGCAAGAGAGCTTCGCCCTGTAATAAATGACACTCACGGTGTGGGAATCATTCTTCTGGCAGGCGCCGAAACATCTCTTATGCTTGACGGTATATCCGAATAAGGCATAGAAACGGGTTTTTTGAGCAACAAGAACAAAAAAGTTGCAAAAAATGTCACATAATCAAAAATTGTCACTTGCATTTTTTGTGAAAAAGTGATAGAGTATAACTATGGAAATTATGTTTTGTTGATATAAAATAGACAATGTGACAAAAAATGTTGCACAAAACAGCGTGATTTCGCACGACAACTCGTCTGTGATCGTCAAAAAACCAAAAAATAATGCAGTTTTTTGAAACTGCCCAATTTAAGCAAAGACATAAAAGAAAGGAAGTTCGTATGAAAAGAAAGAACAAAGAACAACAAAGCGGTGCAGTAAGTGGCGGATCGCTTGCAGCGAAAAAGACCGGTTTATCGCGGTTGATTTTCGCAATTAAAACCGAGCCGACTCTCTACCTGATGATTTTGCCGGTAATCGTATGGTACATATTGTTCCATTACAAACCCCTCTATGGTATTTTAATGGCATTCCAGGATTATTCTCCGGGTAAAGGTATCTGGGGAAGCAGATGGATTGGATTTGAACACTTCATCAACTTCTTCAATGATGTTTACTTCACAAGACTTTTGAAGAACACTTTGATAATCAGTGTTACAACATTGATATTCTCGTTCCCGGCGCCGATTATTATGGCACTTTTGCTCAATGAATTGCCCTTCAAGCGCTTCGGTAGAGTAGTACAGACAATCTCGTATATGCCTCACTTTATTTCGATTGTCGTTATCTGTAGTATGATAAGATCATTCACTATGGATACAGGTGTTATCAACCAGTTTGTAGCTATGTTTGGCGGCGAGCCTGTAACAATGCTTACAAAGCCTAATCTCTTTGTTCCGATTTATGTTATATCGGATATCTGGCAGGAGCTTGGTTGGAACTCAATTATTTATCTTGCAGCTCTTGCAGCTGTTGACCCTCAGCTTTACGAAGCTGCAAAAATCGATGGCGCAAATCGTTGGCAACAGCTTTGTGCGGTTACACTTCCGTCAATTGTTCCTACAATTATAATTATGCTTGTTTTGAGAATGGGTTCACTTCTCAGCGTAGGATTCGAGAAAGTAATGCTTCTTTACAACCCCGGTATTTACGAAACAGCCGATGTAATTTCTACATATGTTTACAGAAAGGGTATTCTGGAATTCAGCTGGAGTTATTCAACAGCTATCGGATTCTTTAACTCGGTTATAAACTTCATTTTAATAGTCGTAACAAACAAACTCAGCAAAATGCTGACCGAAACAAGTCTTTGGTAGAAGGAGGAGAAAGTTATTATGAAAATAAAAGAAAGTTTTGGCTCAAAATTATTCAACTGGTTCAATGTTTTACTAATGTCTTTGATAACATTCGTTACACTCTATCCGATCCTTCACGTTATATTTGCTTCGTTCAGTGATGGTAACAAGTTGCTTGCACATATAGGTATTCTCCTATGGCCCATTGATTTCAATTTCGATGCGTATGTGTATGTGTTTAAAGATGCTATGATTTTAAGAGGTTATATGAATACAATTATAATAGTTGCAACAACTTTGGTTATAAACATTATTCTTACCTCGTTTGCTGCATATTTTCTGTCAAGAAAGCAAGCATATGGCAGAAACGTAGTTACCTTCTTTATGATGCTTACAATGTACTTCTCGGGCGGTATTGTTCCGCTTTACTTCACAATTCTGGATTTGGGTCTTTACAATTCATGGTGGGCAGTAATCCTTACCTCAGGTATAAGTACATACAACACAATCATTTTGCGTACAGCGTTTGTATCTGTTCCTGACGCGTTGGTTGAGTCTGCTCAGATTGATGGTGCAGGACATATGACTATACTTTTCAAGGTGGTACTTCCTCTTTCGAAGGCAACACTTGCAGTTATTATTCTTTACTACCTTGTTGGTCACTGGAACGAATGGTTTGCAGCAAGTATTTTCCTTCGCGACAAGTTAAAGAGACCTCTTCAGCTTATGCTTCGTGAAATTCTTATCGAAAGCTCTGCAGGCGAAGAAGCTGGCGTACAGGCTGACCAGGCCCAGGCTGTCAGTGAAACAGTTAAGTATGCAATCATCGTTGTTGCATCCTTCCCCGTAATGTGTATCTATCCGTTCCTTCAGAAGTACTTTGCTAAGGGCGCTATGATTGGTGCAGTTAAGGGTTAATATTGGTTATATTATGCAGGCGGGGATATCCCCACCTGCAATCAGACCTTTTAATTAAAGATTTGAAAAAAGGAGGTTCAACATGTTAAAGAATAGAATTTTGGCTCTGTTTATGGCGGTTGTTTTATCCTTGACACTGCTGTCAATGCCTGCTTATGCGAAACACAATTATTCAGTAATATTAAGTACTATAGAAGAATCTATTGAAAACACTGCACAATTTATGGATGTTGTCATAACTTCCTTTGCTTCGGGATGCGGAGATGAAGAATTTATGACCATGGCAGCCATCGACGAAGACAACAATCTTTGGATGTGGGGAGACAATTCATACAGCAAATGTCTTTCAATTGCTGAAAAGGTGAATTCTCCTACCCAGGTTATGCAGGATATCCTTCAGGTAGCAATAGGCGAAAATCATGTTGCAGTTATTAAAACAGACAATACCCTTTGGACCTGGGGTAGAAACCACGAGGGTCAGCTTGGAACAGGCACTGTCGAGGATGTTACAATTCCTCAGAAGATTATGTCCAATGTCACAAAAGTGGTAGCAGGTCCGGATTATACAATGGCTATCGACAATTCAGGACGCCTTTATGGATTTGGTCTCAACAGAGAT
>JAFQSM010000052.1 GCA_017409575.1 Clostridia bacterium | reverse complement strand
TCCGTTGAATTGTCAAGTATTCTCAGATGGGGATGCCCTGTCCACACGCTTATGAGCTTATCATCAAGAGCGGCAGCCTGAGGTATGGTTTCTGTACGTGCGGAATTATTATCGGTGGTATAAAATTTCTCCGCACCCTTTGCGGCGGTAACAAGATGAAAAACAGCATCATAACTGTCACGCAGAGTAATCGGACTTCTGCCCGTATATTCAAGCACTTCGGCATATTCCTCATCTGTCATATATGCTTTGTTATCAACAGCACCCCTGTCGCAGACGATAAGCACCTTGTCTGCATCCATCCCCTTTGCAGCAAGAGTGAAAACCTCCTCCTTTTTCAGCTGAAGCGACATAACACATTTCTGAAATTCAGCATTCGAAGCCGCAGTCCACGGAGCGACACCGCCCGATATCAGCTCTGTTGCGGTTTCGGGAATGAAAAGCACCTTATATCCCATAGCGGAAAATGCCTTGTCTATCCACTGGAGGCCTGTAGATTTACCTCCGCAGGGACCGCCGGTTACAACTATCTTTGTGACTTTCATAATTATGACCATTCCTTTCCGCTGTGCTCCAAGTCACAAAAGGTAATGAAAATATTGTAACTAGTGCACAGTATAAAAATTTTATGTTAAAATATTGCTTGAGAAAACAGGTACACTACAGAGTACGTGGAGGTGAGTGGGCACAGCGAAAGCTGAACCGCATAATTATGTGTACCGACTGCTCTTTCAAGCACAAATTTGTGGGGCAATGCACCCCGTAGACTTATCTTTGGAGAGACAAACTACTCGTTTTTCTGTGAGCAGTCAGTCAATGTCTGTTTTCCCAAATACAAATTAGAGGGCAGTTTTATGCTTAAAATCGTTTACCCCATTTGTTGTGGTCTGGATGTTCACAAAGATTTCGTATATGCTTGTATTGCCACAACTGTCAACAACGTTACCACTTACAAAAGTCATCGCTTTTCAACCTTTACAAAAGGACTCCGTGAACTGTTATCTTGGCTTTTGACAAACAACTGTAAGGATGTTTGTATGGAATCTACGGGAAAATATTGGATCCCCGTCTACAATATCCTTGAAACTGATTGCAAAATCGTTTTGGCACACCCTAAATATGTCAAAGCAATTCGAGGCAAGAAAACAGATAAAAAGGATGCGAAATGGATTGCAGATATTTTTAAGCACGATCTGGTTTCGGGTAGTTTTATTCCACCTGCGGACATCCGTCAGCTTCGTGATTTAGTTCGCTACCATACAAAGCTCACAAACTTTACCACCGGAGAAAAGAACCGTGCACAAAACTGCTTGACTGTTTCCAACTTGAAGCTTGACAGCGTTTTCTCGGATGTGTTTGGCAAAGCTTCTTCAAACATCATCGGTCATATCCTTGCAAATCCGTCAGAAAAAATCTCTGATGTGTCTGCTTTCAGAACGAAACATATGAAAGCAACCGATGAAGAAATTATTGAAGCCGTTGACGGATATTTTTGTCCTGAACAAGCCGAAAAACTCCGCATTATCCGTGAGCATATGAGCAATCTGGATCTGTGCAAGCTGAATTTGCAATCTTTGATTTTATCTACTGCTGAAAAATTCATATCGGAGATTGATTTGCTTTGCACCATTCCGGGTATATCCACATTTTCCGCAATTTCCGTAATTGGTGAAATTGGTGTGGACATGTCGGTATTTCCAACGTCAAAACACCTTTGCTCTTGGGCAGGGTTGACACCGCAAAATGATCAAAGCGCTGGAAAGAAAAAAACAACTCGTATCAGTCGTGCCGGAGTATATATCAAGCCTTTGTTGGTTCAATGCGCTTTGGCTGCACTCAAGAGTAAAGACAAGCATCCCGAAATCTACAGTCGCTATTGTGCATTGAAAAAGCGCAGAGGTCACAAAAAAGCCATTATTGCCATTGCCAGAACTTTGCTTACAGCTATCTACAATATTCTGAAAAAGAAAGAGCCCTACAAATCCGAGCTTTACGCTCACTCATACGACACTCCACCGGAACATCGAGCTGTTTCCGTGAAGGAGGCTATCTTTATTCTGCAACGGCAAGGCTATATCGTGACGCCCTGCGCCACGTAAATTATACAATATTTCTTCCGGTTTGTGAATACCAATAAAGACACTTTTTTGAGTGTCTTGCCTTTTTGCGCTCTTTTTTACTTTCTCTCAAAGTATTTATTTTCAGACTTTTCTCCGCAAAATAATCAGTTCTGAATCATTTTTATAATTATACATACAGTAAAAATTGCGGTGACAAAAATCACCGCAATAATTATATTATTATTTTACTCTGTTGTCAAACAGGATTATTCACCCTTCATTTCGAGGAGCTTTGCAGTACCGTCATATACAGCCTGGCTAACTCTGATAGAATCGGCAATTGCCTCTTCAATATCATCTTCGGTTGCACCGAGCTCAACACTGTATTTTCTGTCGATAAAGAGATTTATATCCATAATATCTGCAAGTCCGTCAACATCAATACCGCTTTCGATACCTTTTTCGGCATATTCCTTTTTAACTCCGCCGAGTCCCATTCTCATCATCCAGGGAGGAATGCTGATAATCTTTCTGTTTTCACCCATACCTCTTGCT
>JAFQSM010000051.1 GCA_017409575.1 Clostridia bacterium | reverse complement strand
TCGGGAAACAAAGTCAATCTGTCGGATTATGTCGGTAAGCCGATCGTGTTGAATTTCTGGGCAAGCTGGTGTGGCCCTTGTCAAAGCGAGATGCCTGACTTCCACGAAAAATATCTGGAGCTTGGCGATGAGATCTACTTTCTGATGGTCAATATGACCGGCGGACGTGAAACGCTCAGTAGCGCAAAGGCGTTTATTTCAGAAAAAGGATATACCTTTCCGGTGTTCTATGATACAGACTCCAGTGCGGCTATGACATACAGCGTATATTCCTTACCTACCACATACTTTATAGATGCAGAAGGATATCTGATTGCACAAGCGACCGGAGCTATTTCTGCGGATACGCTTCAAAAAGGAATTGATATGATAAAATAATTTTGAGCGATATAGGGATAGGCACATGGCTTGCCGGAAGCCTTTAACATAGAAAACTTTAACTTCCGGTTTCGTTCATATCAATTTTGTTGTTGCACAAAATTCAACCAATTTTTAAAATGGAAATAAAGAAGAATAACTGTGGTCAAACACCGAACAAGAGAAAGGTTCGAATGGTATGCAAATGCTGGAACTTCGCATAAAACAAGGGCTTTCTCCTAAACTCGAACTCGTCATAATTCGCCATTTTTCGACACTGTCCCAAATGGTGAAAAACACCTGATTTATAGCCGTTTCCAGTTATTTCTAACCATTTCTGCTCAAAATCACATCCTCTTTGACGCTTTTATTTCCGTTGTCTCCGTCTGTTCCGATCCCAGAAGTGGGATGATATGTGGTCAAAAAAACAACTTCGCAGTGTTGGGATTTTCAGACACTGCAAGGTTGTTTTTATTTACAGCCATTCTCTATATCAAAATTTGATCCGCATTAGACAAAGAGAAAACAGTGACACTCTTTATTTTTGGAATGGAATATGTTATAATATTGTCGAAATTTGACAAAAGGTGGATATATAATGTCGGAATTTAAGCGGAATATGATGGATATACTTAATAACGAATCCTTTGCTAACAGTCGCTATTCATATATGGCGGTTGAAAAACTTGTACTGGTTATGTTGGCAGACTATATAGGAAAGCAGAATAAAGAATTTATTTCTGAACCTTTCGCGGGAGACGGTCGCTATAGATTTGATGGTCTAGCACCGGATGGGTTTGACGATTATCAAGGGAAGACTGCAATAGAAATTAAATTTTTCAGACATCCCAGGATTTCCACAAGTATTATCTACGATACTATAGGAAGAGCGACTGTACATTCAAATGATATTGAAAATCTGATATTTATTTTGTTATCTCCCGAGCCGATTTCATCCACTAATAGAATCATGGAGAAGATAACAGAAAATCAGAATTTTAAGATTCATATATGGGATATTAATGATTTTGAGAAAATTGTTAATTCAAACCCTAAGTTGTACAGCGAAACTTTGGCTAATTTAAATTCGATAATACTAAGAGATACTATTTCTAACAGTGTAAAAAAGTCGGAAATACGCGTAAAAAACTCAAAACGTAATCAATACATACGAGATCTCCAAAGAGAATATACCTCTGATAATGTTGTATTGTTTCTCGGAGCAGGTGCTTCAAAAGATGCTAACATAGCAACATGGGATGATTTGATTTCCAAGCTATTTGTTGCATTGATTAACAAAGTGATCGAAAAGGAAAATAAAAGAATTACCAAAGCCGAAAGTGAAAAGATTGTTGAAACACTTGTTAAACAGGAGGACAGTTCCCCATTGTTACAAGCAAGGTTATTGAGAAGAGGACTGGAAACGGATTTTGAAGATTTAATACGCCGCATACTCTATAAAGATGCCAAGGCTACTTCTGATTTGTTAAAAGAACTAGCTCAGCTTTGTGTACCCAACAGAGGGAAAATAGGAATACAAGCAATAGTTAATTATAATTTTGATGATTTGGTAGAGAAGAATTTAAAAAGGCTGAGGGTTAAATATCACTCGATATATGCAGAAGGAATGATTCCGAATAACGATGAAGTAGGGATTTATCATGTACATGGGTTTATCCCGCAAGACAAGGGCGATTATAAGAATTTAGCAAAGTCTTTATTGGTTTTCTCTGAAGAAGGATACCACAAACTTCTTCTCGAGCCATACAATTGGGCAAACATATCCCAATTGAACTACTTGATAAATAATTGTTGTGTATTTATTGGTCTGTCAATGACTGATCCTAATTTGAGACGATTGCTCGAAGTGGCTGCACAAAAGCAAAGAGATGGTGAGCAATCTTGCAAACATTACGCCATTATGAAAAAACAAAAAATAGATGGGTCGAATGATTCGGAAGGTTTGGCAAATTTTGAAAATGTTAACGCTTCGTTACAAGAGTCTTTGTATGAAGAATTAGGGGTTAATATTATTTGGATTGATGAATTTTCTGAAATTCCGGAGATTTTAAAAATGATAAAAGATGGCACTGAAGACGCAGGCGGTACTATTGCATAACAATGAGCGGCGTTCTTCTTATTAGAGGCAAAAAAGAATTTGTTGGTATTGAACAAATTTCTGTAGTTGTTCAAAAAAGGATATGAAGTGAACTAACTGTGGTCAAACGGTGATTTGACGGTAGGTTCGAATAAAGTTCAAATGCTGAAATGCCGCATAAAATAAGGCTTTTTTCTAAATTCTAACCTGTCAAAATCCGACGTTTTTCGACACTGTCCCAAAGAATTTGGGAGTACCTGTTTCTGCTTGTTTCCGGGCATTTCCGCCCCTTTCCGCTCGGAAACACATCCTTTCCGACACTCTTGTCTCCACTGTTTCCGTGTGCTCCGAGCGTGTAAATGGGATAAACTGTGGTCAAGCAAAACACCCCGAATGCAGCTTTGCGCCGCATCCGAGGTGTTTTTTTGTCGTCTGTATGGTAACTCTATCCGCCCCAAAAGTCAAGGCCTTTCGCGAAACAATTTTTGCACCGCAGTAGACAAAGAAAAGAGCCGATGAAGAATCTTATGGTTCCTCATCGGTTTTTCATTTGACTCTCTGTTGAAAAATGGCAAATTTTGCAGTATAATGAAAGCGCAGTTATTTGTTATCAAGCGGAGGGTAAACACGTTTATGTTTTGGATCATGACAGCTGTCCTTTCCGCCGTCTTTGCGGGACTCACGTCGATCCTCGCCAAGTGCGGCATTAAAAAGACTGATTCGGATCTTGCAACGGCTTTGCGCACCATCGTCGTCCTTGTTTTTTCGTGGATCATGGTGTTTGTTGCGGGTTCTTTTGGAACGATAACCGACATAAAACCGACATCGCTTCTGTTCCTCATCCTCTCGGGGCTTGCCACGGGCGCATCCTGGATCTGTTATTTCAAGGCGCTTTCCATAGGCGATATCAACAAGGTCGTTCCCATTGATAAATCGAGCACTATACTCACGGTTTTGCTCGCGATCATCTGCTTTGGCGAAACATCAAACCTCGTGATAAAGCTGATCGCCACCGCAATTCTCGGTATCGGCATCTTTTTGATGGTGGAAAAGAAAAAGGCTGAGCAACAGGCACAGGGCCGTTCCTGGATGATCTATGCCGTCCTTGCCGCCGTCTTTGCTGCACTTACCTCAATACTCGCCAAGGTGGGCATATCGGGGGTGGAATCGAATCTCGGAACAGCCATCCGCACCGCCGTCGTTCTCATAATGGCGTGGGTTATCGTCCTTGCAAAGGGGAAGCAAAAAGGACTTAAGACCATCGATAAAAAGGAGCTTTTATTTATCTCCATTTCGGGTATCGCAACCGGCGCATCGTGGCTTTGCTACTATCACGCCATCGCACACGGCATGGTCAGCGTTGTCGTTCCCATCGACAAACTCAGCATCGTGGTAACTGTTGCGTTTTCTTATCTGGTGTTCCGCGAAAAACTCTCGAAAAAAGCCTTTCTCGGGCTGCTCCTGATGATTGCGGGTACACTCCTTATGGCATTCTTTAAATAACATAGAAAAGCCGATGAGAAATCTTGCGATTCCTCATCGGCTTTTGCGTCGGGGTCCCCAAGAAAACAATGTTTTCTTGGGGTGATTTTTACCTTACTACCGAAGAATGACTATAGATATAGAATTCCTCTTGGCTGGGCATCCACTTCTTTTCCTTGGGTGGAAAAGTCGCATCAAAGGCTTCGACTGCGGCAACGTCCTCACAGCAATCGGCGGCAGTGGAGGGGATATACATCCACTTCTTGCCGTTAAGCGCGTTCGGAACGAGCTCGCAAACGAGAAGTGCGGTCGGATAGTTGCCATCCACCACAAAGCTCACGTTCTTCTTTTTGCAGCTTACAAACCCACGGCTGACGTAGTTGCCCGGATTGCCGAAGTTGATGTTCACGTCATAGCCCATCTTGCGAGCCACCTCAAAGGAATGCTCAATAAGTAGCTTACCCAGCTTCTGCCTTTGGTATTTCGGTGCCACGCAAAGCGGACCAAAGGAAAGGATCTCCTTGCGGTTTCCTTCCTCGTCCTCAAGCCACGCCGTCGTGTACATGATGTTGCCCACGATCTCGCCGTCCTTCTCAAGCACAAAAGCAAGCTCGGGAATGAAATCGGGATGATTTCGCATCATGTGTACGAAGTAATGCTCGTCCGCCCCCGGCTTATAGACGTTCCAAAACGCCTCACGGGTCAGTTCTTCTACGGCTCTGTAGTCTTTTTCGGTCTCTAAACGTATCGTCAAATTTTCCATTTTTAAATCCTTTCATAATTCGTTGACGCTCAAAATACGAGAGGATTGCGAGATGTATTTGCAAACCTCTCGTTTACAATACAATCTCCAAGGTGTTGTTCTTCTTCAAACAGCATTCTCCAAAAAATAAATTCGGCTTTCACCGTATGGTAATTGTACCACAAAACCAATAATATTGCAACCTGCCCGTATGTACCGCAGTAAACAAAGAAAAAGGGCTTGAGAAAAGACGCAAAAAATGGTATAATAATCTCACCGATAAATAAGAATTAAACGGAGAAATGATATGAAACTCAAGAACGTTCTGATCGTTGTTAAAGATATAGAGAAATCGAGAAAATTCTATCACGACTTATTCGGTATAGACTTGGTGCTTGACAACGACGGCAACATGATCTTAACGGAAGGTCTTGTCCTTCAGGATGAGAAAATATGGAAATCGTTTTTAGATAGAGATATTGTTCCCAAGAGCAACTCTTGCGAACTCTATTTTGAGGAGCAGGATATCG
>JAFQSM010000050.1 GCA_017409575.1 Clostridia bacterium | reverse complement strand
TGCTGTTAATTCCACAAATATTGTCTGCCGCAATTCGCCCCTGCTTATTGGCAGGGCCTGCTAATGTTATAACTGCCTTATCCTTTGAAATAAAGTTTTCCACCTCTACCGCATCGCCGACTGCATAAATGTCCTCGTCCGAGGTTTGCATATTGTCAGAAACTGCAATTGCTCCCTTTGCGCCCAATGCGAGTCCCGCATCCTTTGCAAGCGTGTTTTCAGGCAAAACACCGACAGATACAATGACCATATCAGCAGGTATCTCCTGACAATCGGTAATGACAATGTTCTTCTCAATACTTTTTACATTGGCATTTAAAAGAATATTGATGCCCTTTGTCCTTAAATTTGTGTGAACAAATGATGCAATGTCAGAATCTACTGTATTTAAAAGGTGGTCGCCTTTTTGGATGACAGTAATATCTATCCCTCGGTTTTTAAGATTTTCCGCCATTTCAAGTCCTATAAAACCACCGCCGATGATAACTGCCGTCTTAATTGGATAGTTGTCTGTAAACTCACGAATTTTAAGCGTATCTTCTACTGTGCGCAGTGTGAAAATGTTACTGCAATCACCAATGCAAAAATCAGGCATAACAGGCTTTGCACCGGGAGATAAAATGAGTTTATCATAGCTTTCTTCAAACACATTTCCGCTTTGCTTATCCAAAACCGTAACAGTTTTTCTTTCGCGGTTTATTTTAGTTACCTCATGGAGCGTTCTTACATCAATTTTAAATCTCGACCAAAATCCTTCGGGAGTCTGCAAAAACAAGTCCTCTTTATCGGTGATTTCTCCGCCGATATAGTAAGGAAGTCCGCAATTTGCATAGGAAACATATCCGCTTCGCTCAAATATGATTATCTCTGCATTTTCATCAAGCCTTCTGATTCTTGCTGCAGCCGTAGCACCGCCTGCAACTCCTCCAACAATAACAATCTTCATTTTTACACCTCCGTTATTCAAAACTTTCTTATTTTATTCTATAATAGCAAGTAGACTTGCCTGAGCCTTCACGCTTTAGCTCTCCTTCGCTTACCATTTTACGAAGTGCCCCTTCAACGGAGCTTATGCTGAGTGACGGACAGAGTTCTCTGATATCCTGTTTGGTAAAGCGCCCCACCTTATTCAGTGATGCCTTTCTTACCATTTCGATTGCAGGAAGTTTTTCTTCTACGATGGAAAATCTGTCTTCAAAGTCTTTATATGCAGCAAGGATAGTACCAAGGATATATTTTATAAACGGTGTTGCATCCTCAGAGCCTTCATGCCAACCATCCTGAGATTTGTTAAGGGAATCGTAGTATAAATCTTTGCTCTTTGCAATTTTAGCTTCAAGCGAGATGTATTTACCAACATAAAATCCGCTTCTGTAGAGTAACAAGGTGGTAAGCAGTCTTGACATCCTTCCGTTACCGTCATTAAAAGGATGAATGCAGAGAAAATCGTGAATGAATGTCGGAATTGCAATCAATGGTTCAAGTTCAAGATTACCGATAACTTTATTATATTCTTCGCAGATTTTATCAAGCGCTTCTTCCGTTTCAAATGGTGCAAGCGGAGTAAATAAAACCTCTGAATGTCCGTCAGGGTAAGTTGTGCTTATATAATTTTGCACACTCTTTGTTTTGCCTGCCATTGGATTATTCATATGGCTGTACATTATTTTATGAAGTTGTAAGATATAGTTTTTAGAAATTGGAATTGCATCAAAGTTCTCATGGATAATATTAAGAGCATCTCTGTATCCCGCAATTTCTTGTTCATCACGATTTCGTGGAGAGGTCTTTTCTTCTACAAGCTGTTTGATTCGGGTATTTGTTGTAACGATACCTTCGATTGCATTGGAAGACTCTGTGCTTTGCACCTTTGCAATTTCCACAAGCTTTTCAAGCTCTTCAGGGCGTCGTTTAAGATAAAGGTCTTGTTTGCCGACTTCTTTATATATTGCAGCAACAAGACCGAGAATTTCAGAATCCCATTTATGTTCTTTGATTATCGAATAATTAAATATTCTCATGCCCTTAACCTCCTTTCTTCCCCTTAAATATTACCATATATTAAGGGAAATGTCAATATGTTAAGAAAATTTACCCTTATTTATTGTTCCTTTTTAAGGTATAGTTATTCTGTCAAACTGTTTTATCATTTCATATATTTTTATCTAACATTTTTCTAGCACTTTTCTAGCGAAAATCCAAAAAATGCATCAAAAAGTGGCAATACGAAAATCGTGAGAACAGCAAAGGCTTTGAAGGTTTTTAACCCCTCAAAGCCTTGATTTTATGCGGTTTTTATCGCTTTTTAAGTTCCTTTAACTTCCGCTTATTTTCTCTATCTAAAAAGACTGTCTAACAGCTCGAAATCCCCTCGGTTACACTGTAACTACACCCTCACAAACGGCTTAACCACGCAGGTTTAAGCGAGGTTCAAACCTTGTTTTTGCGCCCTTAGCTAGCGGTTTTTCTATCCATTTCTAAAAAATTCTATAATTTGCTTTTTGCTCCCTAAAAAAGAACATTAAAATATACACAGACAGGTATCGAAGCGGTCATAACGGTGCCGACTCGGATATCCTCTGCCTAATTCCCACTTAGAAATTGCCGTTCGGGACACACACAGAGCTTCTGCAAGTTCTTCCTGAGTAAGACCTTTTTGCTTTCGCAAATTTTGTAATTTTTCATTAAATTCCATAAAAATCCCTCTTCCTGAACCTACCCGTTGCAAACCTGTATAATTTTGTCTGCCGCACCTTTTGCACCGGGGCAATTTTTAAACCCGTCAGCAATTTTCTCAGCATTTTTCTTGTAGGTACCGTCATTTAATATTTGTTTTACCGCACTCAGGACAGATTCGCCATCCAATTTATCAAGCTTTATCCCGGCACCAAGCTCCACAACTCTCTCTGCAACTCCTTTTTGTTCTGCGGTTTGCGGCAGCAGAACAAGCGGAACTTCAAAATACAAACTTTCACTAACGCTGTTCATTCCTGCGTGCGACACAAAGGCATCTGCTTGTTCAAGTACGGCAATCTGGTCAACATACGAAAAAACTGATACATTCTCAGGGAGTTCGCCAAAATCATCAACAGATACCAGGCTGCCAACAGACATCACCACCTGATAATCCGTACCTCCAAAAGCAGATATACATGCTTTATAAAACGGCATCATATCATTATTGACAGTCCCCATTGATATATAAATCAGTTTGTCCCCTTTTTTCTCTGTCTTCCCGTCAGCATTTCGAATTGAAGGACCGACAAACGCAAACTTTTCCGAAAAAGTCTCCGAACATGGCTGAAACCCGGAAGAAGTATACACAATGGTATGAGTGTTGTCATCATTCCCAATAATATCAAGAATATTCTTGACGGGATACCCCTTATCTTTAAGCCGTTTGACTTGTTTAGCGGTTTTGGGCATTGAAATAAGCATCTTAAACAAATCTCCGATGCCTTGTTTCATAACCTTTGCCGAATGTTGATTAAAAGCAAAGGTTGTTGTTGAAGAAACAAAAGGAATCCCCAGCTTAAGCGAGGCGGCTTTTCCCCATAATGCCATGGAATCCGCAACTATACAGTCAGGCTTAAGTTCTTCCATTTGGCTGCAAACCTTGTCATCAAGCGCGAGTGTGGTGTCCACCAGCACCTTTGCAGAAAAAGCAAGGTCTTTTCCTACCCGAACAGAATCTTTAGCACTGAGTTTCTGCTCGGCATCATAATCATCACAGGATATAAATTTTGCACCGGCTGACTCAATTTTTTCGCGCATAATGTTATATGAATAATACCATACCTCGTGCCCGCGCGAAACCAATTCCCTGACAACCCCCAAAGTAGGATTGGTGTGCCCGTGCGCCGGAATACAAAAGAAAACTATCTTGCTCATATTATTTCACCCGATTTCATTCTTCTATATCACTGAAAATTTGTTTAACAAAATCCTGTTGCTTTGCTTTTGGAGGAATTGCTATTCCTCTTTCGTTATCGCCAAGGACCAAAATCTCATCACCCGGCTGCAAACCAAACAATTCTCTTGCTTCTTTGGGAATAACAAACTGTCCCTTTTCGCCGATTTTGACCATCCACGCATATTTTCCGTCGTATATATTCATATCCACCGTTCCTCCGTATGATTGGTATGAATAATCATACCACAGCTTTATTCGAATGTCAAATAAAATTTGCCTTTTCATATTGCGAAGTAATATTTCATAGCAAAGCTATTTCACAAATCCGAAGGATTTATTTCATTGAAAAACGATACAGTAAAAACTGTATCGTTTTTCTGGTGGAGGCGAGGGGAATTGAACCCCTGTCCGAAAACCTTTCCATACCCGGCGCTACGAGCGTAGTCTTTGTTTAAGATTCCCCACACGGACAGCCCAAAGACAGGCAGACCGTGCCGGTAGCTTTATAAAATCGTGACCGGGTCAAAGCTTTCCCGATTCATGTGCACCGCGTCAGATGATGCCCTGTATCTCCCTTGCGGTCAGGGAGAGAGGACAGCCGCCGTTAATTAGGCAGCGTAAGCTAAATTTTTGTTAGCGTTTAATTTTAGTTTTAGGATTTTTACGCAGCTCCCACTGCGGCTCGCTCCGAATACTTCAAAATCCCCGTCGAAACCATTGCGCCCCCATATTTTATTTATGCAGAGGATAACCAAGCCTTATATGGTTTAAACCGGCAAATCCTCCGACATACTGTGTTAAAATGCTCGCGAATACACAAAGTATTCCCTGCGCTTTTGCCTTGTATGCCAAAGGATTTCCTCGATTTAACCTCTTCGACCCATTCAAATTTGAATGGGCATATAAGTTTGGATATCCTCTACATACTCTTGTTTTTGCTGAATTTATCTAACCTGCTCCTTCATCGTTCTGTCAATCTGTCGCTTTGCGTCGCGCTCGGCAATTGATGCGCGCTTGTCATAGTTCTTTTTGCCCCGGCAAAGCCCGACAAGAACCTTGACATATGAGCCTTTGAAATACATCTTAAGCGGTATAAGCGTATAGCCCTGCTGCTGAGTAAGACCGATAAGCTTTGCTATCTCCCTTTTGTGAAGAAGCAGCTTGCGCTCTCTGAGCGGGTCTTTGTTGAATATATTGCCCTTTTCATAAGGCGAATATGCGTGCCGATAAGGTACGCCTCGCCCGACTTGACCGAGACATAACTATCCTTGAGATTTACCCTGCCCTCGCGCACAGATTTTACCTCGGTGCCAAAAAGCGAAATGCCTGCCTCATAGGTCTCGTCCACAAAATAGTCGTGCCACGCCTTTTTGTTCTGGGCAATGGTTGTGTCGTTTTTGTTATCCTTTGCCATAGCTTTCTCCGTTTAATTGTTATTTTTCATCAGCCGCAACAATGAGTATAGCACACAAGCTTTCTTTCGTCAACGAAAAAATTTTGCTTTTTTTGAGTCTTTTTGTCAAAAAACACTTGTGTCAGCAGCTTACACGAAGCTTGATGGTGACCTTGGTAAACTGTCCCACCTTGCTTTCCATCGAAATTGTACCGCCGTGGTTTTCAATAATTTCCTTTGCAATAGCAAGTCCAAGACCCGTACCGCCACGGTCCCTTGACCGCGCCTTGTCAACGCGATAAAACCTTTCGAAAATATGCGGCAGGTCCTGCTCGGGGATGCCTTTGCCGGTATCCTCGATTTTTATATAAACATCGCCGTAAAGACTGCTTACAAAGACGCGTATCGCGCCGCCCTCGGGCGTATACTTCATAGAATTTGAAATTATATTTTTGACAGCGCGCTCAATCTGGAATGTGTCGCCAAGAATTGACGGAACATCATTCACGCGATTAAACGAAAGCTCCTGTCCGTTGTTTTCTGCCTGAATTCTGAATGTATCAACAATCCCTTCAACAAGGGCAGCAGGGTCAAACATCTCTTTGTTAAGCTCTATGCTTTGTGCATCAAATTTTGAAAGCGTCAAAAGATTTTTGACAAGGCTTGTCATCTTGTCGGTCTCGTTTTGAATGGTTTTGAGGAACGAAATTGTCATCTCGTCACCGACAGGATAGTTGTCAATAAGTGTTTCGGTGTAGGTTCCGATGGTTGTAAGAGGTGTCTTAAGCTCGTGCGAGACCTCGGCAACAAACTTTTTGCGCGACAAATCAAGATTAAACTGCTCGGTTATATCGCTGAACACACAGACAATGCCTGCAACACGGTCATTTTCAAACTTAAACGGCAAGAAGTACGCCTTAAGATGCTTGTGGTTTATCTCGATATCCCTGATTTCGGTACGAAAACGGTCAAGATACACAAACTGCGCCATACTTACGGCAGAATTAAGGTCTGCAAAAAAGCTGTCAAATCTGACTTCTTCGGGGTTGTCAATCCTCAGCATATCCTTTGCCGCCTGATTGATTGAAATAATCTCCTGCCTGGTGTTAAACGCTATAATACCATTGTTTATATGTTCAAGAATAATTTCAAGCTTGTGCTTTTCGCCCGCAACCTCCGAGATTGCGTTTTTCATAACTCCGCCCATATAGTTGAAGGTCTCAACCAGAGTTCCAATCTCATCTGCTGACTGTGCCTCCAGATTTGAGTCAAAGTTGCCCTCGGCAAAATCTTCCGCCTTTTCGGTAAGTACCGAAATTGGGCTTGTGATAGTCTTTGACAAAAAATATCCCAAAAACACCGATGCCAGTACGCCAAAAAGAATTGCCTGAATTATAATATACAAAATATTGTGAGTAACGCTGTTTACGCTTTGCTTGCTGTCGCGGACATATATTATGTACCCGTCAGGATTATTTCTGTCGCCATCCAAAAAGTACGCATAATCCATATACGAAGCATTGGAGCGGATTCGGCGCCCCACGCCGCCCGACATTGCCTGAATTATATTGGGAGTTTTTTCGGGCGCACCTGTGTCTGTCCCAAAGTTAAAAAGCCGCTTTGCAGTTTTTGCATCCAGAACTTCGCATTGACGCGATGCCGAAAGACCCAGTTGGCTCGAATATGCCGAAATAACAGTGTTTACACTGGCGGTCCGCTGGTCACCCGAAAGGTCTGTCGCAAGAGTCTGTGTCATCGCCTGCGCAAAATCCCCCGACATAACCTTGTCCATCTGGTTGCGGAAGTCGTCGCTGTAAAGCCTTACAACACTGCCAAACATATAAAGAGCGACAAAAAGCATAATGGCAACAACCAATGCCACAAAAATACAAACTATTTTCCATTGCATTTTTTTAAACATAGCTTTCGTCTCCGTCTTTTGTCAAATTTTAAAACTAACAGGGAAAATCCCCCTAAACCTTGTTCTTAACAAGATACTCATAATCCTTCTGCCGTGCCTCATAGACATCCCTGAACGCCCTTTCGGTCGCCTTCCAGAAAACATAATCGGCACTGCCCTCTTTTTCGGCTTTTGCCATTTTTTCGGCGCGGTTTGCGCGCTCGCGCACATTCATATCGTTCCAGTCCTGCGGCGCATAAAGGTCCCGTCTCAAACGATACTGGGTCATAATTCCCGAGTATGTAGTTTTTTCGATATGCTCAAGATTAAACCTCTCGGGGTCAATGCGATGCTCCACAACCGAATTTGGATTAAGCGCAACCTTTTTCTGAACTTCTTCCATCATAAAGCACACCAGCGTCTCCTCGCCGCCTGCAAAGTTGTTGCCAACCCTGCCGTATCCCGTGCGGAAACCGCCTATACGGCGAAGCTCTGACCGTCTTGCCGCAAAGTTTGCACCATAGGGGAACTCGCCATAATCCTTTGCATATTTAAGGCTTTTGCCCTCTATATCAAGATTGCTCCAAAGTCCGATGGTGTTCTGACTCACCAACGCCTTTGCCTCATCGGGCACAGTCAAAATCACCTTGCCGCCAACTACGCCAAGAGCCTCGTCACCGTCAAATGCGCGTATGGTTTCTTTTATTACCGCTTTGTCCAGAACAGCATCGTCATCCACATACAGCACATATTCACCGCTTGCCGCCCAAAGACCCGCATTCCGCGCAAACGAAAGTCCTTTAAGCGGAGCCGTTATGTAGTTTACCTCCAACTCAGGATTCTCCGCCTTTACGCTTTGAACAAGCTCCTTTATGCCAGTATCCCTGAAGCTGTTATTTACAAAAACAAGCTCATAATCTTTTTTGTCTGCAGTCTGCTTGCAAATCGAATCAAGGCACGCTTTCAGCGTCTCACTCATTTTGTGAGTGCAAAGTATAACCGACAATTTACGTTTTGGCTCCTCAGGCTCTTCGATTTTTCTTTCCATATCATAAAGTATGTCGTTCTTGATTTTTGCATCAAGGAACGAAAACATCGTTTTTACATCGTCAAACGCATATTCAGGTTTGTCCTGACTAACTTCTGCATCTGCGCCAAGCTTTGCAAGAATATCAAACTCTGCTTTTTTGCTGTCCTCAACATCAAATCCGATTTTTGTAGTGTCTGTGGGAAGCGCACAGCAAGCCTCAGCGCCGCCAAACGCAATATGGCAAACAGCCGAATTTGCATCACCGAAAAAGAGCTGCGGAAAATCTTCGTCTGTCAAAATCACATGCCCTGCACGGACAAGTTCGGCACGGAATTCGTCCGCAACCGCCTTGTATTCAGGTGTTTCGGTCACATACCACAAAAGCGGGGTCAGGCAAAAATCGCGTCTGAAATCATCAAGCACCATCAGCTTGTAACGGTTTTGGGTTATGCCAAGCTCCTTGTCCTTTGCTGTAAGCGATTTGTCGTGCCAACGGTACGAATAGCACGGCTCGGTAAAATCGGTGTGGCTTATTCCGCACAGATTGTTCATACGCATCCAGTAGTCATAATCCTCAAGCGTATGCTTGAAGCTTGAATAGCAGCCCAGCACCTCCATCGCGCTCTTGCGGTACATAAACGCCGCACCAATAGTGTTGTTGGGGTACACATTAAGCTCGTAAGTGTTGTTTGGGAATATAACATTTGCACTGCCGAACGGATATTCAAACCAGCCGTGCTTGCGAAGCTTTTTGCCGCGAGCATCAATCAGGCGCATATTGGCAAAAATCATACCCACATCGGGCTTTGATTTGATGTCTGCCACCATTTTTTCAAGAAAGTCCTTGTCCATCACATTGTCGGCAGAGGTCCATGTCAAAAATTCGCCCCGTGCCTCGCGGAATCCGCGTGAAAGAGTCCTTGGAATCTTTTTGTTCTCCTGTGTAAGAACTCTTATTCTTTTATCCTTCTCAGCATAGCTTTGGGCGATTTTAAGGCTGTCGTCCTTCGAGCCGTCGTTTATAATAATCAGCTCAAAATTATCATAGGTCTGACAAAGCACAGATTCGATTGAATCTGCAAGAATGTCACCACCGTTGTAAACAGGCAGCACCACCGTCACCAAATCTTTTTGCATGGGCACATGCACCTTCGAAAACGCCAAAGGATAGGTCTTTTGGCGGTCTTCCATATACCTTATAAACTTGTATTGATACAGATTAAGCGGTTTTTTGTCGGGGGTTTTTGCACCCCAGATGAATTTTTTGAGTGTATCAAACATAACATTCTCCATTCTGCCAAAGATTGCCCCGGCAACGAATTTTGTTTTATTAAAACTTATATGTTCCCGATTTCTTTCATATACTCAAGGAGTCTTTTCCACGCATCAAGATAGCATTTTTTGTAATAAACATCAAGCGAATCTGCATTCTTTCGCTCCAGAATCCTTATCTCGCGGTTAGTGATTTTTATCTGATTTCTGACATACCTTTCGGTCCAGCCGATATTTGTGTGCAAATCAATAAAAAACCGATATGTCGTGATTGTTCCTGCAAGAATTGTCTTTTTTACATGCTCGGTTGTAAAGCGCGAATGGTCAACACGGTGCAAAACCTTTGCCCTTGGCTGAAGTCCTATGCCATAACCAATTTCAAGCATCTTAAAGGCAAGTGCAGTCTCCTCGCCGCCTGCAAAGTCATTTCCGACTCTGCCATAACACATCCTGAATCCGCCCACACTCCATATGGCGCTGCGCCTTACGCTGTAGTTGGCGCCGTACGGGAATTCAAACTGCTGCGAAACCTCGCGGAAGGTGTTGCCGGCAATTTTAAACTGACTCCAAAGGCTTTCCCATCCCTTGCGCACAACCTTGGGCGTGGGGAATGGTTTGTCAAGGATAACCTGTCCGCCCACAATGCCGACATGCGGATGATATTTAAATCCGCAAAAGATTTCTTCCAAAAGATAATAATCTGCAAGCGCATCATCATCCAGGAACAAAAGATACTCGCCCTTTGCGTTCCACATTCCTGCATTCCGCGCGTACGAAAGTCCCTTTTGCGGTGCGCTGATGTATCTTATAAGACCCTCAAACTCGCTGTACTTGCGCTGAAATTCTTCAACATCCTTGCGGATGCCCGAAGTGAACGGTGCATTGTCAACAACAATAATTTCATATTCCTTTTTACTTAAGGACTGGCGTATAACCGACCAGATTGCATCAACCAGCTTTTCGCCGCGCATATAGGTACAGATTATAATCGAAATTCGCTTTTCGGGTTTTGGCGGGTCGTCAATAAGTTCTTCAAGCGAGAACAGAATATTGTTTTTTATCTTGCCGTCCAGAATCGAAAAGAGCGTCCTTGCGTCCGTCACCCCAAACCATCCGCAATAGTCATCAAGCCTTTCAGGCTCTCTGTCCGTTTGGGTGGTCAGGCATATATCAAAGCCATCCGCGGCATCGCTTTTTGCATTTTTCGAGACCAGAACTCTTGCCGAAAAGTCTTTTGCCTTTGCCAGCCTTTCTTTGTCGGGACTGTCACCAAAATACGCATAACAAAAACATGAGTAATTTTTGCCGAAGCTTATCGAAAGCGCCTGGTCAAAAGTCATCATGGTATGACCTGCATTTTCAACTTCTTTGCAAAAGTCTTTGTAAAGACTATCGCTTTCATCCTCAGCCTCAACAACCCAGACAAGTGCCGAGTTGTAAAAATCGCGTCTGAAATCATCAAAAACCATCAGCTTGTAACGGTTTTTTGTTATACCAAGCTGTTTGTCGTGTGCGGTCAGCGACTCGTCATGTATGCGGTAAAGATATATCGGCTTTTGCTCGTCAATGTGTTCAATCCTAAGAAGCGAATTAAGCCGCATCCAATAATCATAATCCTCAAGATTGGTACGGAATTTTGAATAATCCCCCAAAACATACGCCGCACGGCTGCGATACAAAAACGCCGCACCGATAGTATTGTTGGCAAAGGTATTGAGGCAGTTTGTATTCTTTGGCAGACAAACATTGCCCGAAAAGAGCGGCTTTTCAAACCAGAAATGTCCGCGCTTTATTCGCCCCTTTGCATCAATAAGGCGCATATTTCCATAAACCATCGACACATCCGGCTTCTTTTTTATATCCTCCACCATAACACTTATGCAGTCGGGGAGCATAATATTGTCAGCCGAGGTCCATGTGAAAAACTCGCCTTTTGCCTGGCGGAATCCTACCGAAAGTGCCGTCGGAAGCTTTTTGTTTTCCTGATTTATTATTTTTATTCTTGAATCCTTTTGGGCAAAGCTTTCGGCAATTTCCAAGGTTTTGTCGGTCGAGCCGTCGTTTACTATAATAAGCTCCAACTCACGATAAGACTGACCAAGTACCGATTTAATTGACTGTGCAATCACCTTTTCGCCGTTGAAAACCGGCAGAACAACCGACACAAGTCCCTTAACTTCAGGCACGCTGAAGTTTGCCGAGGTCTCGTCCGCCACATCACGCCTTGCGGCTTTGTACCTCAAAAACTTTTGCGCACAAAGATGCATACGGCGTTTTTTCTTCTTTGTAACATTTTCGCGATTTAAACCCTCGTTAAGCCCTTTGCGAAGTGTCACCAAAAGCCCCATCCGCTTGTAGTCCGAGATTTCAAGCAGCGAGCGTATAAATGCTATGCCTGTTTTTTGCAAAAGCTTTTCGATTTTAAGACCCGTACGCCAAACCGATGTCTCGTGCAGGTCAAGCTCCTCCTGCTTGTGCTGTTTTGCCTCAAACTGAATTTGCATAATCGCATTACGGTCCGCCTCGATTCGCTCTTCAAGCTCCCTTATCTTTTCTTCTGCCTCTTTCAGTTTTTCTTGGTTAGTTTTCTCTAACCCATCTGTGTTTTCCAAAAATTCGTTCATTTCTATCACCCTATTGATACATCAGCAGGCTCTTTAAGCACGCCAAAATATTCGCGGTCGGTAAGTATCTTTATGTAAGCCGACCCCTCGATATAGTCAAAATAGCTGATTGGCAGCGAATCGCGATGCTCGAGTCCGGTTGTAAGTGTATATTCGCCGCAGTTTAAAAACGCATTAAATTTGAATGTGACATGGTTGCGCCCTGTAGTCTTAAAACGCATATCAAAGTCGTGAAGCGCAAAAACTACCAGGTCGGTACCGCTTTTGTCCTTGAGCGAAATCGCAAGACCGGTATTTTCGAGGTCTGCGCCGTCAGGGATGTCAACAGTCACCTCAACGCAAATCTCGTCACCCGAATTAAATATCTCGGTCTCATCGTCACCTTTAAAGACGCGCACATTTTTTATTGTTCCCATATCGTTTCCAAAGCGGTTTATTGGCTCAAACTCTTTTTCAACAATCTCTTCGCGTTCCTTTTTCTTTTTGTTTATGACCGCCAGAGCGTCGGTCTCGTTGCTTGTGATAAACTCCATATATTTTGACGAAACGCTGTTTACATCGCCGTCCATAACAACCTTGCCGCCGTCAAGCCAGATTGCACGGGTGCAAAAACGACGCACGGCATCAATGTCATGGCTGACAAAAAGGATTGTTTTTCCGCGTTCCTTCATTTCTTCAAATTTGTTATAGCACTTTGCCTGAAAACGATAGTCCCCGACAGCAAGTGCCTCGTCAACAATGAGGATTTCGGGGTCGGTGTTGATTGCCACTGCAAATGCAAGCCTCACAAACATACCGCTGGAATAGTTTTTGACCGGCTGATTGATAAAGTCACCAATCTCGGCAAAATCACATATTTCGTCAACCTTTTTTGCCATTTCTTCGCGCGGTATTCCCATAATTGTACCATTCAGGTAAATATTTTCAATACCGCTATATTCAGGGTTAAAGCCTGTACCAAGCTCCAAAAGTGCCGAAACACTTCCGCCCATCCTTTTTTCGCCCGAGGTCTGATTTATTACCCCGGTCAGGATTTTAAGAAGTGTTGATTTTCCCGAGCCGTTTTTTCCTATTATTCCGACAGTTTCGCCCTTTTCAATTTCAAACGAAACCCCCGAAAGCGCATAAAAATCCCGGATTTTTCGAGCATAACGCTTCGGGAAAAGCGCTTCCTTCACTCTCTCGCCGGGGTTTTTGTACATTTTATAAACTTTTGTAAGTTCTTTTACTTTTATCATACTGTCAACCTCTCGTATAGGTAACAAATGTTATATAAAATCCTTTTGCGGTCAGAACTCTTTCCTCGCCGACAACTTTCCAGCCGGGCATATCATCAAGATTTGGGAAGAATCTGTCCGCATCATATTCATTTTCAATTTTTGTAATATAAGCACAGTCACAAAGCGGCTCCATCTGTTTGTAAACCGCCGCACCGCCTATTACGAAAATATCTTCGTCGCTGTATTCTTTTTTTGCCGCCTCGATTGCTTTTTCAATGCTATCAACCACCGTTACACCGTCGGGCGAAAAGCTTTTGTCGCTTGTCATCACAACATTAAGACGGTTTGGAAGCGGCTTTTGATTGGGAAACGACAAAAAAGTGTTTTTGCCCATAATCACAGCTTTTTGGCGTGTGGTCTCTCTGAAGAATTTCATATCCTCGGGGATGCTGTCAAGAAGGTCATTGTCCTTGCCAATCCCCCAGTTTTTGTCAACCGCCGCAATCATTTTCATAAAGGTTTTTTCCTCTCAACAAGTATTTTAAATGGCGATGGGTATATTCTTTACCTGCTCGCCTTTTTGGTAGTTTTCCAGAACAAAATCATCCACCGTAAAGTCATAAAAATTTTTGATGTCTTTGTTCATTACAAGGTTAGGCGCGGCAAACTGTTGTCTTGAAATAAGTTCTTTAACTATGGGTATGTGTCTGTCGTATATATGAGCATCGGCAATAACATGCACCAATTCGCCCGCTTCAAGACCGCTTACCTGAGCAAACATCAAAAGAAGAGCCGAATACTGCACAACATTCCAGTTATTTGCTGCCAGAACATCCTGCGACCGCTGATTTAAAACCGCATTCAGCTTATTTCCCGAGACATTGAATGTAACACTGTAAGCACAGGGATAAAGATTCATCTCGGAAAGGTCTTGGTGAACATAGATGTTTGTCATAATTCTTCGGCTGTAGGGGTTATTCTTAAGGTCAAAAAGCACTCTGTCAACCTGGTCAAATTCGCCCTCGGGATATTTGTGCTTTACCCCCATCTGATAGCCGTACGCCTTGCCGATTGAGCCGTTTTCGTCAGCCCAGCTGTCCCAGATGTGACTGTTTAAATCCTTTATGTTGTTGGATTTTTTCTGCCAAATCCAAAGGATCTCGTCAATCGCACTTTTGAGGTATGTCGGACGAAGTGTAAGAATCGGGAACTCTTTTGAAAGGTCATACCGATTTACCACGCCGAATTTTTTTATTGTATGCGCAGGAGTGCCGTCTTCCCACTTAGGTCTGACATCACATTCGGTGTCTGCCCAGCCGTTTTCAATTATATCACGGCACATAGTGACAAAAAGTTCATCTGCTTTACTCATAAAATCACCTTGTTTTTCTACTCTTTAAAAATTTTCTTTTTATAACGGACCGTCGGGGACGCCGGTCCCTACAAAAAAACAAACAATTTATAATTATTTTTCTCAAATCCTGGTCGTAATGATGTTAAAGAATATGTGCCTATGTCCGTTTGCGGACATAGGTCGACAAGTTTTCAAAGAGAAAATTTTTTAGGAAGTCAAGGCAAAAGCGCAGTAAATACTTTGTGTATTCGCGAGCATTTTAACGCAGAATTACAAAAAATTTTCCTTTCAAAACCACATATTATTTAACAGCTTTATGACCTTTTATATATCAAGATTTACTACTGTCTTGGAGTATTCCTCAATAAAGTCGCGTCTTGGCTCTACCTTGTCGCCCATAAGGATAGTAAAAGTCTCGTCTGCACGGCGTGCATCCTCAAGGTCAACCCTCAGCATAACTCTCTTTTCGGGGTCCATTGTGGTTTCCCAAAGCTGTTCGGGGTTCATTTCACCAAGACCTTTGTATCTTTGAATTGATGCATCGGGGATTTCCGCAAGCGCTTCTTTGAGATCGTCATCGTTGTAGGCATAAATAACCTTTTTGCCCTTGTAGACTTTGTAAAGCGGCGGCTGAGCGATGTAAACATGCCCCTCCTCGATTAAAGGCTGCATATATCTGAAGAAGAATGTCAGAAGAAGTGTACGGATGTGTGCACCATCGACATCGGCATCGGCCATAATAACAACCTTGCCGTAACGGATTTTCGAAACATCAAAATCACTGCCGATACCTGCACCGATTGCGGTGATAACAGGCAGCAGTTTTTCGTTGCCAAACACCTTGTCAATCTGTGATTTTTCGACATTAAGCATCTTTCCCCAAAGCGGCAGAATTGCCTGGAATCGTCTGTCACGCCCCTGCTTTGCACTTCCGCCCGCCGAGTCACCCTCGACGATATAAATTTCGGTAAATTCGGTATCTCTTGACGAGCAGTCTGCAAGCTTACCCGGCAGAGTGCTGCTTTCAAGAGCTGATTTTCTTCTTGTATTTTCTCTTGCGCGTTTTGCCGCCTCGCGCGCTCTTGACGCGGTAAGAGCTTTTTCAACAATTATCTTTGCAACGCTTGGGTTTTCTTCCATAAACTCGCTTAGTTTTTCGTTGAGCATTTTTTCGACAATTGTACGCATCTCGCTGTTGCCAAGCTTTGTTTTTGTCTGACCCTCAAACTGTGCCTCGGTCACTTTGACCGAAATTATACAAGCCAGACCCTCGCGCACATCCTCGCCCTTAAGGTTTTCGTCGTTTTCCTTAATCATTTTGTACTTCCGGGCATAGTCATTTATTACCTTAGTAAGCGCCGCACGAAAACCTGTCTCGTGTGTTCCGCCCTCGGTGGTATTTATGTTGTTTGCAAAACTCTGTATATCCTCTGTATATCCGTCGTTGTACTGAAGTGCAACCTCTGCCTCGGAATTTTCGCGGACAGAATTTACATATATAACCTCATCATGAATAGGTGTCTTATGACGATTCAGATACTGAACAAACTCACGTATACCGCCCTCGTAATGAAGAACTTCCTCCCTGAGAACGCCCTTTTCGTTGGGTCTTTCGTCTTTTAAAATAATTTTTACACCGGCATTAAGAAAAGCCTGCTCGCGAAGTCTTTTGTGAAGAATTTCAAAATCATAAACCAACTCCTCAAAAATCTCGGCATCGGGTTTGAAGTGGACAAATGTTCCTGTCTTGTCGGTCTTGCCGATGACTTTAAGATTTTCCTGCTTTTCACCTCTTATATACTTCTGGTAATGGATATTCTCGCCGTCATAAACCTCAACCTCCAAAAATTCGGAAAGAGCATTTACAACCGACGCACCAACACCATGAAGACCGCCCGAAACCTTGTATCCGCCGCCGCCAAACTTGCCGCCTGCGTGAAGAACTGTAAATACAACCTCAACCGCCGGGAGTCCGGTCTGTGACTGAATACCAACAGGTATACCACGCCCGTCATCAAGAACTGTAATGGAGTTGTCTTCTTTTATATTCACCTTTATCTCTTTGCAATATCCTGCCAAAGCCTCGTCGATTGCGTTGTCCACAATCTCATAAACAAGATGATGAAGACCCCTCGATGTAGTCGAGCCGATGTACATACCGGGTCTCTTTCTTACCGCTTCAAGTCCCTCAAGAACTTGAATCTGGCTTTCGTCATAGGTTGTTTCAACCGGTACATTTGTAATATTTTCGGACATAGTTTTTACCTTGCCTTTCTAAAAAATCAACTGTTAAAAATTCTCTCTTTTTTTAATTCTTCCTGCCAATGCTTTGGTGGATATGTTTGTTATATAAACCGCCGACTGACCTTTTTCCTCGCATATAACAATACTTTTTGGAAGTTCGTCAGACACATTTCTTACAAATCCCTCTTCCTCTACAATCTTCAAAAATTCTTTCGAAAATTTCGAGACCGATGTGCTTTCGAGGTCCAGAATAGATATTATATTTTTGGTGTTTACGACGGTTTCACGCCCTAAATGGAGGTACATTCCAAAAGTCTCCCTTTTTCTATTTTTAAAAATTTTCCTGCCTTAAGACTTTCAAATTTTTCGCTGTCGGTGGATGTAATAAATATCTGACCTTTTTTAATTTTATTTATTACAAACTCCTGTCTTTTTGTGTCAAGCTCGCTCATTATATCATCAAGAAGCAAAACAGGATATTCGCCCGTCTCTTCAAAAAACAGCTCTATCTCGGCTATCTTTTGTACCAGAACTGCCGTTTTTTGCTGACCCTGGGACCCAAAACTTTTAAGCTCGTTGCCGTTTATAAAAAATTCTATATCATCACGGTGCGGTCCAAAAATACATTCACGCATTTTCATTTCCCGCCCATTTAATTCTACCATTCTTTTTTCGGACAAAACGGACAAGTTGTCGACATTTTTTTCATCTATTCTTATTCTATTCGAAATATAGCTCATCGAAAGGATTTCTTCGCCCGCCGAAATTTCAAGCTGAATTTCTTTTGCTATTTTCTCGATTTTTTTAATATATTCATATCTCATTTTCGAAATATAAATCGAAAGTGACAGTATCTTCTCGTTTAAAACCTCAAGAAGAGTTTTATCCGGTCTTTCATCTTTCAAAAGAAAGCTTTTTTGTTCATTAAGCTTTTTAAATTCCGAAACAGCCGAAAGATAGAGTGGACTCAACTGACAAATCATAACATCAAGGTTCTTGCGTCTTTTTTTTGGTCCTTCTTTTATAAGACTCAAATACTCGGGTCCAAAAAATACAACATTCAAAGTCCCTGCAAGCTCAGAATTTTTTTTGACGGGTATATCATTTAAAAAAATCTTTTTTCTCTTCCCTTTTTCCAAAAAAATCTGACCGCTCAGGTTTCGTTCTTTCGAAAAAAAGTCTATCGAAAGCTCTCCCTTTTCTTCGCCGAATTTTATCATCTCGACATCCTTTGATGTGCGGTTAGACTTACCTAACGAAAAAAGATAAATAGCCTCTAAAATATTTGTTTTACCTTGAGCATTATTGCCGTATATTATGTTTATTCTTTTGTCAAACTCTATTTCCTGTTCTTCATAATTTCTGAAGTTTTTAAGCTTTAATTTTTCGACTATCATTTATTTAAGACGCCTCGGCAAAAGAAGATAAACATATTCGTCACCCTCAAGCGGAGTTATTATCATCGGATTGATGTTTTTCTTGAATTTTATTTTTACAACCTCGTCATCGCAGGCACGAAGTATTCCAAGTAAAAAGCCGTTGAAAAAGCCTATTTCAAGGTCTGCATCTTTTGTCAAGACAGATATGTTGTCGTCAACCTTTCCTACAATTGTTTCGCAGGATATGTTTATGTTGTCTTCTCTTATATTGAATTTTACAGGTGCATCGTTTGAATTTTCGGTTATAATAAGCGACGCACGGTAAACCGAATCAAAAAGCTCATAAAGAGGACATTCGATTTCAATTTCGCCGGTTTCATAAATTGCACTGTTGTAATTTATGTATTCACCCTCAATAAGTCTTGTAACAACACGATAATTTTCAAAAATAAACACAGCATTTTTAGAAGTGCAGTTTATCATAACATTTTCGTCATTATCTTTAAGAATTTTATTTATCTCTGCAAGTGCCTTTGAAGGAACAACAAACTTTTTGTTTTCATAAGTTTCTTCAAGATGATAAGTGCGGACAGCAAGTCTAAAACCGTCTGTTGCAACCATTTTTACGGTTTGACCCATAACATCAATCAAAGAACCTTTAAGAACAGGTCTGTTCTCGCTCATTGATGCACAGAAAATTGTCTTTGAAATCATCTCTTTTAATGTTTTCTGGGGTATTTTTATCGAATAATCCGGATTTACAACCGGAAGCTCAGGGAAGTCAACCGGATTCATCCCCGAAATTTCAAATTTGGAATTTCCGCTTTTTATTGTGCAGATATTTTTGTCGTTAAGTTCCATATAAACATCATCAAGCGGCAGATTTTTTACTATACTTCCAAGAATTTTGCCGTTTAAAACGCAAGTTCCTGGAGTGTAAACCTCGGCTTTTATTTTTGCTTCAATTCCCATTTCCATATCATTTGAAACAAGAGTAAGTGTACCGTCTGCATTCGCATTTATATATATTCCCTCAAGGATAGGAAGATTTGAGTGACTGATGACTGCTTTTGATACCGAAATAATTGCTTCATTAAGCAAATTTTTATAACACAAAATTTTCATAAAATATATCCCCTTCTCTTTTGAAAAAATAAACTTTTTAATTTAAAGGCAAAAAAACGCCTTTTTTTCGCTCTTTTTATATTTACATATATACCCTTATTATTTTAGCACAAAACTTTGATTTTTGCAAGAATTTTTTTATTAAAAGGAAAGGGCGTAAATTAAAATACTTTTTTTTAATTCTTTATATATAAATATAATATATATATTTTAAAGTTGTTGTTGTAGTAGGGGGTGTTAATAATCGTGAAAACCCTGATTTTTATTTTTAAATCAGTACTTTCAGGGTGTTTAAAAAGTGTTGAAAACTAAAAAAAGTTATAAACACTTTCAACAAGGCCTTTTTTAAAAAAGAATTAGTAACATTTTATCAGCTGTTAATCAACAGGAAAAATGTGAATAATTGAAAATATTATTGACAAAAAGAATAAAATGTTTTATTATTTAGGAAGAAATAAATTTTTTATTTCGTATCATTATAAATATAAGAGGTGAAAAAAATGGCTTTTAAAATTAGTGATGATTGCATTATGTGCGGTGCTTGCGCAGCTGAATGTCCTGTTTCTTGCATTACAGAAGGCGACGGAAAATACATAATCGACGAAAACGAATGTATTGAATGTGGCAACTGTGCAAATGTGTGTCCTGTAGATGCACCTCAGGAATAAGAAATTAAAAAAAGAGAGTGCTTCGGTACTCTCTTTTAAATTATATAAAGGAAAATATTATGAACAAAGAAATTTTAAGGTCAGGACTTTTGGAACTTGGATACAATCTTTCACAAAAAGAAGAGCAGGATTTTGAGGTTTATTCCAATCTTTTGGTAGAATGGAACGAAAAGATGAATCTTACTTCAATCACCGACCCTGACGGAATAAGTATAAAGCATTTTTTGGATAGCATAGCTCCGATTTTTAAAACAGAAATTGCAAAAGATTCAAAAGTAATAGATATTGGTACCGGTGCAGGATTTCCGGGTGTTCCTATCAAAATAATAAGAAGAGATCTGGATTTTACTTATCTTGATTCACTTAATAAAAGAATAACTTTTCTTAAAGAGGTTTCAAAAAATCTTGGATTTGAAAAAGCTGAATTTGTGCACGGAAGAGCAGAAGAATCAGGGCAAAACAAAAATATGCGCGAAAAATATGATTTTGCCGTGTCGCGCGCCGTTGCTCCGCTTAAAATTCTTTCGGAATATTCAATACCTCTTTTAAAAGTCGGCGGAAGATTTTTGGCATTTAAGTCTTTTGAAATAGATGACGAGGTTTTGGATGCAAAAAGTATGATTGGAAATTTGGGAGCAAAAATAATCGATATAAAAGAAGTAAAAATCCCGAATTCTGATTTGGTGAGAAAAATTGTTATAGTAGAAAAAATAAAAGAAACTCCAAAGCAGTTTCCAAGAAGAGCAAATAAAATAAAGTAGTGAAATCCGCAAGATTTTAAATAATCTTGCGGATTTTTGTTTTTAATAAAAAAAATATCTTTTAGAGTCTGGCTCTTTTATAGAAGAAATATGTTTTTTAAAATCTTTAGGAGAAGAATTATCAAGAAAAATCTGAGTTGTTTCGTTCTGAACTTTTTCAAGGATATTTATAACGTCGCTTATAGAATTATATAATTTGTAATAAAGGTCTTTATAAATGTTTTTTTCGTCTTCCATAAAAATATTCCTTTCTAATAAAAAAGTGCATGGAAAGCCATGCACTGAAAAATGCATGACTCATTTGCTGCGACACAATTCAGTATCTTCCGAACGAGATATGAAAGAGCATGCATTTTTACCGAAAGGTATAAATACATTCTCGTTCGTAAATGATACTTTTATTCAATTGTGTCGCAAAATTATTATATCACTATTTATATTAAATTACAACAATTATTTTCTACAAGGGGGCTTCTGCAGCAAAGCCCCCTTGTAAAAGAATTTAAAATTACTAAAATAGGGGTCATAGGGAGCGGAGGTCCTCTATAGAAAAACCGGACAACTTCCTTATTTTAAAAAGATTTTTCAATAAAACCCTTGACAACAAGGGGGATAAGTGATATATTAAACTTAAAAATTAGCACTCTCTATTGTTGAGTGCTAACAAAACAAAAAATGTCCTGTTCCAAAGAGGTGATATACATGGCATTGGACGACAGAAAACGAATGATTCTTCAGGCTATTGTCGAGGATTACATCAACACAGCCGAGCCTGTCGGGTCAAGAAGTATTTCAAAAAAAACAGACCTCAACTTAAGCGCGGCAACAATCCGTAACGAGATGGGAGACCTTGAAGAAATGGGACTTCTGGTCCAACCTCATACTTCTGCAGGCAGAGTCCCCTCGACCGGCGGATACCGTATGTATGTTGACTCGCTGATGGAAAAATACGAAATGACCGCTGCCGAAATTGACGAAATGAAAAAAGCGGCAACAAAGAAAACACTCGAGCTTGAAAAAATTGTGCGCGATGTTGCGGCAGCTTTTTCGGGGATTACCGGACTTCCGGTTATTGGTGTTTTGCCCGGAACCGAGGCAAGCGTTGTAAAAAATATAAAGGTAGTAAAAATCGACAGCGACAAAGCGATGCTGATTGTTTCGGACAAATCCGGAATAATAAAAAACAAGCTTTTGCATCTTAAAACCGATATATCCGATGCATTTGCTGATGATTTATCAAAAATACTCAACGAAAATCTGTCGGGACTTACCATTTCCGAAATAAATCTTTCAAATATAATGGAAGTTCAGTCGGTGATTGGCAAAAACTTCGAAATTCTGGCATCGGTAATGGAAATGGTTCACGAAGCTGTTTTGGAAATTGATACAAAACAAATTTTTATAGACGGACTTTCAAATATATTCCGCTTTCCCGAATACGGAAATGTCGAAAAGGTAAAGGAATTGTTTGAGGTTGTCGAGGACAAGGAAAATCTTTCGAAAATAATAATGGAAGCTTCAGTTTCGACACAGACAAAGATTTTGATTGGTGACGAAATTCCGATTCCCGAACTTAAGAACAACAGCGTGGTGCTGTCGCCTTATCGGGTTTCAGAAAATATAACAGGAATTCTGGGAGTTTTGGGTCCTGCAAGAATGGACTATCCCAAAATTATATCAGCTCTCGAATTTTTTACAAATCAGCTGAGCGAAGCCCTGACAAATGATTTCAGCGACAAGAAAAATCAGAAGCTTATGATAGGAAAAGGGGATGAATAAAAATGTCAGCGGAAGAAAAAGTTAATAAAAATGAAGAAATTAAAGAGGAAATAAAGGAAGAAAAGAACGAAGAAACAACCGAAGAAATCCAGAAGTCCGAAGAAGATCTTTTAAAAGAAGAAATCGAGCAGCTTAAGGACAAAATGATAAGACACGCGGCAGAGTTTGACAACTTTAAAAAGCGGACAGCAAAAGAGCGCGAAGAACTTTACGCTATGTCAGTTTGCGACACGGTTGAAAAAATTCTTCCGATCAAAGACAATCTCGAGCGTGCAACAACTGCCGCAGAAGAAACCGAAAGCGGCATTTTAGACGGCGTAAAGATGATTCTCAAACAGCTTGACGAGGCACTTACCTCTTTGGGCGTCGAAAAAATAAAAACCATCGGCGAGGAATTCAATCCCGAACTTCACAACGCGGTAATGCACGAAGAAAACGAAGCGTTTTCGGAAAACACCGTCTCAGAAGAAATGATGAGCGGTTATACCTGCAAGGGCAGAGTGGTAAGACACGCTATGGTAAAGGTAGCTAACTAATTTGTTTTTTATTAAAATTTCAATAGATATAAAAAGAAAGGTGATTAAAAATGGCAAAAATTATAGGTATTGACTTGGGTACAACAAACTCATGCGTAGCAGTTATGGAAGGCGGCGAGCCCTCTGTTATCACAAACCCCGAGGGCGCAAGAACAACTCCCTCTGTGGTTGCATTTACAAAGACAGGTGAAAGACTTGTTGGTCAGGTTGCAAAAAGACAGGCTGTTACAAACCCCAACACCATCAGCTCTATCAAGCGCGAGATGGGTACAGATTACAAAGTGGACATCGACGGCAAAAAGTATACTCCGCAGGAAGTTTCGGCAATGATTCTTCAAAAGCTTAAGGCAGATGCCGAAAGCTACCTTGGCGAAACAATTTCGCAGGCAGTTATTACTGTTCCGGCATACTTCAGCGATGCACAGCGTCAGGCAACCAAGGATGCCGGCAAGATTGCAGGACTTGAAGTTCTTCGTATTATCAACGAGCCTACAGCTGCAGCACTTGCATACGGTCTTGACAAGGACAATGACCAGAAGATTATGGTTTATGACCTTGGCGGCGGTACATTTGACGTTTCTATCCTTGAAATCGGCGACGGCGTATTCGAAGTTCTTGCAACAAGCGGAAACAACAAGCTTGGCGGCGACGACTTTGACCAGAAGATTATTGATTATCTTGCAGCAGAGTTCCAGAAGGAAAACGGCATTGATCTCCGCACAGACAAAATGGCACTTCAAAGACTTAAAGAAGCTGCCGAAAAAGCAAAAATCGAGCTTTCGGGCGTTATGTCATCAAATGTAAATCTTCCGTTTATTACAGCAGATGCATCAGGTCCCAAGCATCTTGACATCACAATCACAAGACAGAAGTTCAACGAGATTACTGCAGATTTGGTAGAAAAGACAATGATTCCTACAAAGAACGCTCTTTCGGACGCAGGAATTTCGTCCAGCGAAATTGACAAAGTTCTTCTTGTTGGTGGTTCGTCAAGAATCCCGGCTGTTCAGGAAGCTGTTCAGCACCTTATCGGCAAAGAACCCCACAAGGGCATCAACCCTGACGAATGTGTTGCAATCGGTGCGGCAATTCAGGCAGGCGTGCTTTCGGGCGATGTAGAAGACCTTGTTCTTCTTGATGTAACTCCGCTTTCACTCGGTATCGAGACAATGGGCGGTGTGTTTACAAAGATTATCGAAAGAAACACAACAATCCCCACAAAGAAGAGCCAGATTTTCTCGACAGCGGCAGACAGCCAGACCAGCGTTGAAGTTCATGTTCTTCAGGGCGAAAGAGAAATGGCAGCTTACAACAAGACACTTGGCAGATTCAGCCTCAACAACATTCCTCCGGCACCCCGCGGTGTTCCGCAGATTGAAGTTACATTTGATATAGATGCAAATGGTATCGTTCATGTAACAGCAAAGGATATGGGCACAGGCAACAGCCAGGATATCACAATCACATCAAGCACAAACCTCTCGGACGAAGATATCGAAAAGGCAGTAAAAGAAGCCGAGCAGTTTGCAGCCGAAGACAAGAAGAAGAAAGAAGCTGTTGACACAAGAAACACAGCTGACAATATGGTTTATCAGACCGAAAAGACCCTTGCTGACCTTGGTGACAAAGTCACCGAAGACGAAAAGGCAGGCATCCAGGCAGAAGTTGACAAGCTTAAAGAAATGCTTAAGTCGGAGGAAATCGATGTTGAGGGCGTAAAAGCACAGACCGAAGCGGTTTCCAAGAAGTTCTACGAGATTTCGTCAAAGCTTTATGCTGATGCACAGGCTCAGGCTCAGGCTCAGCAGCAGGCTGACCCTAATGCACAGGCAGGCGGTGCGGCAGACGACAATGTTGTGGATGCAGACTATAAGGTCGTTGATGAAGACTAATGCTAAAAGCGTAGTAAATTGCGCAGACCGCAAATACTGTGACTAAATTACATCACTCGCTGTACAGCAAGTACAGCTTCGGATTAGATTTGGTCACTCTGCATCAATTTCTTTACGCTTTTAGGATATGCAATAAAGGCTTGTAAGGGGGCGGCGAAATAGCCGCCCCGTTACTGCTGTGAAAAATAAATTTAGAACAGACAGTTGGTGACAGAATTGGCAGAAAAAAGAGATTATTATGAGGTGCTGGGCGTTGACAGAAGCGCATCGGCAGATGAGATAAAAAAAGCATACCGTCGCTTGGCAAAAAAATATCATCCGGACCTTAACCCGGGTGACAAGGCAAAGGTTGCGGAAGAAAAGTTTAAAGAGGCGTCCGAGGCGTACGAAGTTCTTTCGGATGCTGACAAAAAGTCACGGTACGATCAGTTTGGTCATGCCGGAGTTGACCCACAGGCAGGTGGCGGCTATGGCGGTGGTTTTGGCGGCGGATTTGGCGGCTTTGATGATATCTTCAGTAGCTTTTTTGGCGGCGGATTTGGCGGTGGCGCGACCCGTCGCAACCCCAATGCTCCGCAGAGGGGGCGCGACCTTAAGTATGCAGTTGATTTGACATTCGAGCAGGCGTGCTTTGGCTGTGAAATCGAAATAAATGTAAACCGCAGCGAAAAATGCGATTCGTGCGGCGGCAGCGGTGCCGAAAAGGGAACATCGCCCACAACCTGCAGCGTTTGTCATGGCACAGGTCAGGTCACAACTGTTCAGCGGACAGCGTTTGGCAGCTTCCAAAGCTCAAGACCCTGTACTTCTTGCGGAGGAACCGGAAAAATCATCACCAATCCGTGCAAGGAATGTCGTGGCGAGGGCTCGGTGCGCAAAACACGCAAGGTAAAGGTTAAAATTCCTGCAGGCATCGACAATGACCAGATGATTTCACTCAGCGGTCAGGGCGATTCGGGCAAAAACGGCGGACCGGCAGGCGACCTTTTGGTTGTAACGCGCGTAAAACGCCACAAGCTGTTTACCCGACAGGGATATGATGTTATGTTTGACTTCCCGATTACTTTTGTCGAGGCAGCACTTGGTGCCGAAGTCAAGGTGCCGACTGTTGACGGCGAAGTTAGTTACAACATACCCGAGGGCACACAAACAGGAACAGTGTTCCGTATCAAGGGCAAAGGAATCCCCCGACTTCACGGAAACGGTGCAAGGGGCGACCAGTATGTAAAGATTTTGGTCGAAATTCCCAAAAACCTGACCGAAAAGCAAAAGGACATCCTTCGTCAGTTTGGCGATACCGTAGAGCCGGCAAAGTACAAGGAAAGAAAGAGCTTTATGGATAAGGTTAAAGAATTCCTAAAGTAAAAATTTCGGGGCGATATACTAATCGCCCCATTAGTGTATAAGGAAAATGCAGGGGCGGATGACCCAATCGCCCGTTTTAAGGAGACCGCATATGAACTGGATACAACTCAAAATAATCACAACTACAAACGGAATTGACCCGATTTCGGGGGTTCTTTATGATATGGGAATTACCGGAATTGAAATAAGTGACAAGGATGACTTTAAAGAATTTCTCGAAAACAACCGCAAGTACTGGGACTATGTTGACGAGGAGCTTGAAAAGCTTAAAACCGCTGACAGCGCTATCACACTTTACTTTGGTGACGACGAAGAGGGGAAAGCGCAGCTTGATGAGGTAAAGGCAAGACTTGCCGGACTTTCAGAAAGCACAGATGAATTCTGGTTGAGCCTTGAAACAAAGGAAGTAAGAGACGAGGACTGGTCAGAAAACTGGAAGCGGTACTTCAAACCTCTTGAAGTCGGCAAAAAGGTGCTGATTGTACCAGAATGGGAGGAAGTGCCCGAGACTGACAGAGTGAAGTTTGTTATAAACCCGGGGCACAGCTTTGGCACAGGCTCGCACGAGAGTACTCGTATGTGTATTGAGGAAATCGAAAAAAATCTTAAAAAGGATGATACTGTCCTTGACCTTGGCTGCGGCTCGGGGATACTTTCGGTAATTGCACTTCTTTTGGGCGCAAAAGAGGCAACTGCGGTTGATATTGACCCTATGGCTGTTGAAACGGCATATTCAAACCTGGCACTCAACAATTTGCCCGAAGAAATTTACAAAGGGTTTGCAGGTGACATAACAACCGATGATGACCTTTGCAAAAAATTGTCACAAAACAAGTGTGATATTGTGCTTGCAAACATTGTTGCAGATGTGATAATAAGCCTTTCGGGTTATGTGAAAGACTTTTTGAAGGAAGATGGCGTGTTTATCTGCTCGGGAATTATAATCGAACGAAAAGATGAGGTAAAAGCAGCACTCGAAAATGCGGGGCTTGTGATAAAGGAAGAACGCACAATGGGCGAATGGGCAGCATATACCGCAACGTTGAAATAAGAGGTTAGCAAAGACTAACCAACAAAGATAAGCGGGAAATTGGCAAAAATCTCTTGACAAAACCGAGAAGCGCATATATAATAATATGGACAAAGACGAGGCGTGGCGCAGTTTGGTAGCGCACCTGGTTTGGGACCAGGGGGCCGCAGGTTCGAATCCTGTCGCCTCGACCAAAAAGAAACGACAATTTTCGCATTGAAAGTTGTCGTTTCTTTTTGTACTCTTCTCTTTTCACTTTTCTCTCTTCGCTCTTCACTAAAATTGTCGTTTCCAGAGAAAAGATAAGAGAGAACAGAGAAGAGAAATGGATGCTTTGCTTTTCACAAAGCTTATTTTTTATGTTATCTAAACCATTCGGTTCTTACAAAGCATTCAGTTTTATAGCAGAGTACTTTTTTCTTGTCTTTTATATTGACTTTATTTGTCAAAAAGAGTATATTAAATACAAATGAAAGAATGGAGAGATATTATGAAGACTGGATTTTCAAAAAAGTGTATTACCCCTCCGATTGGCAGTCCGATTGTTGGATATTATAAGCCGAGGTTTACCAAGGGCGTGGTTGACGACCTTTATGTAAGAGCAGTTGCTTTTGGCGACGGCGAGAAAAAGGCAGTATGTATCTGATTTGATTTGTGTTTGCTTCTGCTAATGAGGCTGTTAAAGTTGTCAAAATTGTCCGCGAGGGCGGATGCGCGGCGGCATGTACGCCAATCAAAGCCGGAGCTGACAACATTATTGTTGACGGCAGGACAGAGCTTTTAAACGAAATAAAGTAAAAAGAGGTATCTTAAAAATGAAAAAATTTGCAGTTTTGGTTTTGGCGCTGGTTTTGTGTACGACATTTCTTTCGGGATGCGGCGCTGACCCGGTAGCCGAAGAATTGGAGCAGTTTTTAAGTATTGATATGCTTGAAATCAACAAGCTTCATGCAGATGTATCAAGCGAGACCAAAAAATGGGAGAGCTTTAAAAAAGATAAAGAGGCAATAGAAAGCATAGAAGATGTTCTGCTTCCCAATTTTGACGAAATTCTGAAAGGCCTTTCAAAGATAAGTCTTGGGACCGCCGAAGTAAAAGCGATAAAAGAAAAGTATCAGCAAAGTATAAATGTTTACAAGGAGGGATATGAGATTTTTCTTCAAGCATTCAAAGCAGGAGATTCTGATCTTGTATCAGCCGCATCGGAAAAGATCCGTCAGGCAGAGACTCTTTTGAAAGAATATTATAGTTTGACAGAAGCATTGGCAAAAGAAAAGGAAATTGAGCTTAAATAAGTATTATAAAAAGCACAGCTTTTTAAAAGCTGTGCTTTTTTTGTTGAAAACTTATCTGCCGGAAAAATATTTTTTGTAAAGGCCGGGCGCCATAGAATAAAAGGTTTTGAAATTTTTCGAAAAGTGCGCGCTGTCACAAAAACCGGTTCGGTCGGCAATTTCGGCAAGGGTCAGCTCGTCGTCAAGCAAAAGATGTTTGGCAAAATCCATACGCTTTGCCATTATGTATTTCTGAGGGGTCTGACCAAGCCGCTCTTTGAAATAACGGATGAAGTGGTTTGTCTGCATATGAAGCTGCTTTGCAAGAAGTTTGTTGGGCAACGGGTTGTGCAGATTG
>JAFQSM010000049.1 GCA_017409575.1 Clostridia bacterium | reverse complement strand
TCGAGTTTTTTGCTCCCCCCCGGACAAATATTTTTATTTTATTTTACTGCATGTTACCGTTTTTCATAGCGTTTTCAGCGTTCTGAATCATTTTCTTACTAATGACACCGGAACGACAACCATATCGTTCTCCATTGCGGATGTAAGTAATATCGCCTTTTCCGCCCATTTTCAGCTTTATTTCAAGCCGCATCTGTTTTTCGTTTATTGGGATTACATCAATTCTGTCGATAATCGCTTTTGTCATTTCGTCAACATCCGTGTTGTCCATATCAGTATCAGGACTATACATCGTTTCAAAATACTTCTGTGTTTTCTTGACGTTGTTAAGATACTCGCTGTCATCCTTTGCCTTGCCCTCAAGCTCAAATAAATCTTCTTCAAGCTGTGAGATTAAAATGTTGAGAGAGTCGTTTCTTTCGGTAAACTCCTTTTTGTCGATAGAGCCGTCAACATAAAGGTCAAGCAGCTTTTCTCTTTTTTGCTTTTCTCGGTCAATTCTCGTCTTTACATCATTTATCTGCTTTTGAGATGTGGCACTCTTGTCACACTCGTTGTAGATTTTTATAAAGTCGTTGACATACTCTTCAATGTTTTCTGCAATGTCCTTGAAATAGTCGGAAAGCATTGTGTAAAGCTCGCTTTCCATAATTGCAAAGGAAGCACAGCTTGCAGTTCCAAATCGCTTTTTCTCGGAACATATCCATTGGTAAATGCTAACACCTTTGTTTCTTGGGTTTGTATGGCTTGTTCTCCAATAAGGCTTTTCGTGTGCGGCACACCAGATTTTGCCGGTAAAAACACTCTTGTCTTTGAGAGAGTGTCCTCTATCTTTTACAATTTTACTGCGTTCTCTGAAAATTTCATTGCACTTATCCCACAACTCTTCTTCCACAATGGCAGGAACGATTTTGCCTGTTTCGTCCTTGTACATTATCCATTCTTCTTCTGGCAAGAATCGTTGCTCTTTGGTGCGATAGTCAACGATTTTAACCTTGTTGCCGCAATAGTAGCCCTTATATTTGGGATTTTGAATAATGCCCGAAATTGTGTTGTGGTGTATGCGTGTGCCGTTTCTTCCTCTGTAACCTTTTTCGTAAATCATATCCTCGATTTTTCGGGTGCTGTAATTGCCTGTGGCATAGGTTTCAAATATAAACCTTACCATTTCCGCCTCTGCCTCATTTATAACCAATTTGCAGTCATTTTTGTCATAACCGAAAATTCTGTTATTGCCCATTACAGCACCCTGCTCGATAGACCGCTTGTGTCCCCAGCGGACACGCTCCGAAAGTTTCCTAACTTCGTCTGCGGCAATACTTGACATAATTGTGAGTCTCAGCTCGCTGTCGGTATCAATTGTAGAGATGTTGTCGTTCTGGAAGAACACACCAACACCGCTGCGGAGCAAATCCCTTGTGTAAACAAGACTGTCAACGGTGTTTCTTGCAAAACGGCTGACTTCTTTTGTGAGAATAAGGTCAAATTCGCCATTCTTTCCATCGTCAATCATTTTCATAAATTCTTCACGGTTGACGGCGTGTTCTCCTCTTATTCTGTCAACATACCCATCCACATAAGTCCAGTTTGGGTTGTTCTGTATCATCTCTTTGAAATAGCTTATCTGATGCTCAATGGAGTTTTCCTGCTCCTCTCGTGTTGTTGAAACACGGGCATAGAAGGTTACACGAAGTTGTAAATCAAATATAGTTTTTCGCTCCAATTTCATTTGGTTTGCAACTGAATATATATCCATAGACTACTCCTATTCTGTAAAATCACAACATAATGATACCATACCAAATGATAATTGTCAAGGTATAACCTGTTAAGGTTTTATGTCAATATATGTATGCCGCAGACTGCGGCACTTTTACGCTGTCATCTTGTCAATTCTTGCTATCATTCGGTTGTATTTTGCAAGATCAATAATTCCTTTTGCAAGCAAGATTGCAGTCCAAGCTTTGAGAGTTTGCTTTTTGAGTAGTAATTTCTCGTCAGTTTTTTTCATAGGCAATCTCCTTCCGCTTTTTATTCTTGCTTGTTTTTTGGTAGATTATTCTGTTTGAAACTGTGAGATGGAGATATTTTGTCATACATCATCACCGCCCGACAAATAGATTCTCGTTACATCATCTCGATGATGTCCGAGCAACTCAGACACTTTTTTACGAGCAACAAAATCAGAGTATCCTTGTTCAATAAACTTGTTGTACTGCTCGTGAGCAAAAGTATGTCTTAGTCCGTGAAAAGTTATAGTATTCTCGGTAAATCTCTTTCGATGATATGCAATAAAGCACTGTAGTCTTTTCATCGCAAGATGCGTTTTGTCATAAGGTCGCACAAACAGTTTTTCTCCAAGTGGAGTAATCTTCAACATATCACGAAATGTAATTCTGATAGATTCATTGATAGGTACATATCTCCAAAGTCCGCCCTTGCCCTTGACAAGCAGCTTGCCTGAATCAAGGGCGTTTTTTGCATCGTTGGTGTCAATGCGAAAACATTCCTCCAAGCGAAGTCCTGCATATCGTGCAAGACACAGAATCGCCTGATAATCTTTGTTATCAATTGCGGCAATGAGCATATGGTTAAATTCCGGAGTAGTCCAGGTTCTATCCACACCACCAAAGGAACGTTTCTTTAAGTCCAAGTCCTCATTAGTTGGCAGTTCGCATCTTGTGTACGGCATATTGTCGTGGAAGAAGCGAATGGCGGCAAGCTCGGTCTTAATCGTCGAAGCCGACAAGCCTTTCTTTTGCATATACGAAACGTAAGCAAGTATATGCTTTTCTGAAATGTTGCAAAGCTTTTGCAAATGGTACTCTCGTGCTAAAAATACCATAAAGCGTTTGAATGCTTTGCCATAGCGTTCTCTTGTCTTGAAGCTTCCAACTTTCAGGTGGCGGAACAACTTATTGTACTGAACTTCTAAATTTTTGTATATGTTTGTTTTCATTTTTAACCTTTCTTTCGCAAGGGCATAGCTATGGCACTGAGTTTTTGTATCTGTTACCTCTGTATTTCCTTGTTTGACTTTATGGGAAACCGAGTATTTACGGCACTTTCGAGTGCTTTTCTAATCTCTGTCTCCATAAAGTATGAGGTTTATTACCCGGTTAGTAATATTACCGCAATTATTCGATTTGGACCATAAAAGTCCTGCGGTAGCATCAACCTGCTAAACTCAGGTGCAATATGTGCCGATGCTGAAATATGTCATAAGCGGTGACATATGAATATATTTTCACAGCCGCTACTGTGTCCGGATGTCTGCTCACATCCTGGATTTTTAGGTAACAAAGCAACCGAATACTTGCTTTGTCTGTGCAAGGAAAACCGTTAAAAGCTTGCACATTTAATTTGTTGTTCCACAATTTTTTGT
>JAFQSM010000048.1 GCA_017409575.1 Clostridia bacterium | reverse complement strand
GCCTTTTTCGGCGGTTGCTCCTCTTCCCAAAAAATTTCGACAGCCTCTCATTTTTGTGAGCTCTGCTTTTTGGGCGCCCGTCTTTGCGGGTCCTTTTTTCTCCTCTCCCGTTTCGAGAGAGCCTACCTATCTTATCACACCACCGGGTCTTTGTCAAGTGTTTTTTTCGATTTTTTTAAATCTTTTTCTACACCTTTTGCCCCGTTGGCACAACTTGTTTATCTTAACACAACAATTCTCTCTTGTCAAGTACTTTTTTAAACTTTTTTCTTTTTTATTGACGGCTTTTGTCGAACTGTGTTATACTGTCCGTGATATCAAATTTCAGGAGAACAATTATGCACGACATATTATCTGCTAAAAAAATTCTTTCGCTTGTTGAAAAACAGGATTTTTACAACCTTGTTGTTCTGGATACAGTAAATTCGACAAATTCCTACATTAAAGAATTAGCCGCTTCAGGTGCATCCCACGCAACAACAGTAATTGCCGACAGTCAGACAAATGGGCGAGGACGCCTTGGCCGTGAATTTTTTTCGCCCGGTGGGACAGGGATTTATATGAGTATCCTCACAGACCCCTCTAAAATCAAAATTCCTGTATCACATCTTACCATTGCCGCAGGCGTTGCTGCTTGCCGGACTTTGACCGGTATTTGTGATGCTTCGCCGTCAATAAAATGGGTAAACGATATTTTTCTGCATGACAAAAAAGTTTGCGGCATCCTTGCAGAAAGTGTAGTCAATGCAAAAACAAATACTTTCCCTTACACAATAGTAGGAATCGGAATAAATGTTTCCACTTCTGCCGAAATATTTCCCGGGAAATTAAGCGAAATTGCCGGGTCGGTCTTCCCGGCAAATATAACACGAAATGAAATTATTGCAAAACTTTTAAATGAATTTGATAACATATGCTCCAATGCAGAAATCAAAAATCTTGTGGATGAATATAAAAAATATTCGCGGGTTTTGGGCAAAAAAATAAGCTTTACCAAAAACGGTAAAGCTTTCAGTGGCACTGCCAAAGATATAAATCTTGATGGTAATCTGGTTGTTTCCCTTGAAGACGGACAGGAAATGATTCTGTCATCGGGCGAAGTTTCGCTTGGAAGTTCCAATTTCCTGAGCTAAGCTATCTTTCCCCAAAAAGCTCCCCGAAATCAAGTTCTAAATCGTCATCAGATTCTTCGTCCTCGTCATAATCATCAAATTCTTCGTCAAGCGTGTCGTAATCTATGTCTTCGTCGACAAATTCATCGTCGTATTCATCATCATTTTTCTCGCCAACAAACGCTTTTTCGGGGAATAATTCTTCATAGCTCAAAAGTTCCGGCTCATCATTTTCGCTTATAGTCAAATCAACATCAAAGGTGTTGTAATCATCATCCATTTCAAGGCACGCGCCGCAATTGTCACACTTCTTTTTGGGGTCAAGGTCACAAATATCACACTCACCGCAATTTATACATTCACGGTCATAAAGCACACATTCTTTTTTCATTCCGTACTCCCCCTCCTAAATTTCGTCCTGCGACGAAAGCTCGCATCCGCAGTTTTGCAATGTCAAAACTGCTTTTTTCATATTATCGGCACAAATTGCAACTCTGCCGGTTGCCTCTTTTTCGCCAATAAACGAATACAGATACTTTATGTCAATCCCTTCGTCAGAAAGAGGTCTTACAACCTCGTCAAACGATCCGATTTTGTCCTTAAGCACCGCAACAATAACTTCATTAAGCTGTGCTGTCAGGCCTTGGCTTCTCAAAACCTCAACAGCTCTTTCGGGTTCCTTGACAATAACTCTGAAAATCCCGAACTCTGTTGTGTCAGCAATGCTAAATGCACGAATATCAATTTTTTCTTCGCGAAGTATCCTGGTTATATTACCAAGCTTTCCTTCTTTGTTTTCCATAAATACCGAAACTTGTTTTACAAACATCTGTAGTTCCTCTTTTCTGTTAGTCTATCAAAATCTTAAGCAACTTGACACATTCGTCAATATCGGACTTTTCTATGCTTTCAATTGTCTTGTTTTTATTGTTTACAGGGACCGCTATTGCCACGCAGGCTGTTCCTTTCCCCAGAGTTGCTATTGTACCTATGCAAAAATCCTGACCCACAACCGCTTTTTCAAGACGCACTCCATTTTTATCTGCTTTTTTTGAAATTTCATCAACAAACTCTTTTGGTGCAGTTCCAATCTTGTCCGCAACGACCAAAAAACTTCCCTTTCCGGTTTTTATTGCGCCGCTGCACTCCGCACCATCAATTGTTATCACCCGGTCAAATTCGTTTGCTGCAAAAAAAGCTTGTATTCCTCTTGCTTTGGTTCGTTTTTGTGCCGAGAATATTACCGTCAGATTTTCAATTTTTCCGCAAGCTTCCAACGCCTGAGAAACTACCGAAAGACCAACCCTGTTGCCAATACTGTTGCCGTAAATCTTGTTGCTATCTTCCGAAAACTCTGATGCCACGACCCCAAAATCACCTATTTTAAGAGGTTCGGAATCCCCCTCCAGATACAAATCACAGATTTTTGATTTTGAAGCATCGTCTCCGTCATATCTTGCAAATCCAAAATTTCCATCCTTAAACTCAATCTTTTTGTCAATTAAATATTCGGCGTTTATTCCTCCTGCTCCTGCAAAACGCGACTTATGTTTGTCAATTTCTACCATCATTATTCCGCAGGTATCCATTCCGCACTCTATGCAAAGTCCGCCGTCTCCTGACGAACAAATAAGATTTCCCAAAGCGTCAACCCTGATTTTTTCGAACTTTGCCGACAGCTTTTCTTTGACAAATTCTATCATTTTTTGTTCGCTGCCCGAAGGTGCAAAAACAGTATATTCATTTCTAATCATTCTTTTCGCCTCCCATATCCTCCAAAAATGCACATATCAATTCTTTGTAATTTTCATAGTCTCTTTTGTTCATCACACTTACCGGCGAATGAATGTATTTGCAGGGAACCGAAACCGAAGCTGTCTTTATGCCACCATCAGTAATGCAAATTGCCCCTGCATCATTTCCTCCGGCAGTTTCTGCCTTGTACTGATAAGGAACATTATGTTTATTTGCCGATTCTTCGAGCAATTTTACAAGGCCCTCATCTGCCTTGCTTGCAGAATCGAGAATAGAAATTGCCGGACCATCTCCGCTTTTGGTCACTCTGAGATGTTTGGGAACTCCAAACAAATCATTGCACACAGTACCCTCAAGCACCAATGCAAAATCCGGGTTTATCCCCCTTGTTGCAGGTCTTACTCCACGCAGTCCCAGTTCTTCCTGAGCAGTAAAATTGCAATACAAGTCAACATCCCAGTCTTTTTTCAAAACTTCAATTGCCGCAGCACAACCCACGCGGTCATCAAGAGCTTTTGCTTTTATATAATCGCCAAATTCCACATAATCACTGTCAAAAACGGCATAATCGCCTTTCCTGACCAGTTTCTCGGCACTTTTTTTGTCTTTTGCTCCTATGTCAATATAAAGTTGGTCTTCCTTAACAAGCTTTTCGCGCTCTTCGGCAGTTGATAAATGTACCGCCTTAAGAGCAATCACACCCTTAATATCATTTATTCTGACTCTCTGCGAAAGCATCAGTTTTGCCTCAATGCCACCAACAGACGCAAACTTAAGATACCCATCCTCTGTGATGTCGGTTACAATAAACCCAACCTCGTCCATATGCGCCGAAAGCAGAATTTTTTTGGGGTTCTTCTGTCCTCCCTTTGCACTTTTATATGCGCACAAATTGCCAATTGAGTCAATCTTTACCGAATCGCAAAAATCCTTTATTTCTTCATATATGATGTCACGGACCTCATTTTCAAACCCCGATACACCAAAGGCTTCTGTAAGTTTCTTAAGCAATCTTGTCACCTCCCGAAACAATTTCCGAAAGCAGTCTTGCCGTATTTTTTATATCGTCTGTGCAAACAGTTTCTACCGTCGTGTGCATATACCGAAGAGGTATTGAAACAAGCGCACAGGGTATACCCATTTCCATTGTCTGCAGTGCCCACGCGTTTGTACCGGTATTGTCAGGAGCCACTTCAACATCAAACGGAATTTCTGTCTTTTGAGCCAAATCAATTATTTTGTTTGTTTTTTCATAATGGAGGTTCGGCCCCCTGCAAATAATCGGGCCTGTTCCAAGTTCAAAAGTTCCCAGGCTTTTGCTGTCGTGAGTTTTGCCGTGTGTAACATCCACAATCACAGCCAAATCGGGCTCAAGTTCAAAATCCAAAGTTCTTGCGCCAAGAAGTCCCATCTCCTCGCCGATAGTAAACGCCACACAAACATTGACAGGAGCAGTCTTCCCTTTTATCAACTCAAGACACTCAAAAATTGCGGTCATCCCTGCCCGATTGTCAAGTGCCGCTGACGAAATCTTCCCGTCTTCCAATTCAAGGAATTGTGACCTCAAAAGAATCGGGACACCAACCGATATTTTCTTCTTGACTTCCTCGGTTGAAAGTCCCGTGTCTATAAGCATATCCGAAATCTTTGGCGCCTGATTCAGGGAGTCGCTGTTACCCTTGATATGCGGCGGAATTTCGCCAATTACGCCAAAACATACCTCCCGACCCAAAACATATACTTCGGATGCAGGAAGTATCCTTTCGTCAACTCCGCCCATAGTACGGAATTTTAAAAATCCGTTGTCAAGAACTTCGGAAACGACAAGGCCTATGCGGTCAAGATGAGCCTCAAGCAAAACTGTCTTTTTTGTTTTGTCAAATGGGGTCAAAAAGCCTTTTACATTGCCGGACTTTTCGATAATAGTTTTTTCACAATATTTATCAAGAATTTTTTTGACCGTGCGAGAGAAATCATATTCGTATCCTGATATCCCGATTTCGCTTGTCAGTTCCTTAAGAAGGTTTTGTGTATACATAGAAATTCCATAGCCTTTCTTTGCTTTACCTTTAATTTGAGGTTTATACACAAACATTATACATCAAGCTTTTTTTTGAGTCAAGAGAAAAGCAATATCAGCAGTTTTTTCTGACACAAAAAAATAATACTTTACATTTTTATTTTTTGTGATAAAATGTATTTGTGAAAAGTCGCTTTTTTGCAACCTGAAATTAAATATTATACTTGTAAATATACTTATACAAAGGAGAATTTTTATGGACATCTTTTCAGTTCTTTCACTAATCGGCGGACTTGCTCTTTTCCTTTACGGAATGGACCTTATGGGCGACGGTCTCAAAAAGCTCGCCGGTGGCAAGCTCGAATCCATCCTTGCACGCCTTACTTCAACCAGATGGAGAGGGTTCTTCCTTGGCTTTGTAGTTACTGCCATTATTCAGTCATCCTCTGCCACAACAGTTATGCTTGTCGGTTTTGTTAACTCCGGCATTATGAAGCTTGGTCAGACTATCAGTATAATTATGGGTGCAAATGTAGGCACAACAGTCACATCCTGGCTCCTCAGTCTTACCGGGATCAAGGGTTCTACTGTCTTTTTAAAGCTTTTAAAACCTGAATCCTTTACCCCTATTCTTGCCGCAATTGGCGTTATAATGACCATGTTTGCCAAATCGGACAAGAAAAGGGATATAGGTACTATTTTAATCGGTTTTGCCGTTCTTATGTTTGGTATGGAGACCATGAGTGGGGCTGTGGAAGGCCTTAAAGATAACGAAGCATTTACAAACATACTTACTATGTTTTCAAATCCCATTATGGGTATATTGGTCGGCACTATCTTCACCGCAATTATCCAGTCATCGTCGGCTTCGATTGGTATTTTGCAGGCACTTTCGCTATCCTGCATCGTTCCGTATTCAACCGCTATTCCGGTTCTTTTGGGTATGAATATTGGTACTACCATCACTCCAATTATTTCATCAATAAGCGGAAACACCGATTCACGCAGAGTTGCCCTTTCGTGTCTTTACATCAAAATGATTGGCGTTGTGGTAGTAACATCTTTATTTTATCTGTTTTATTATACAATGGGTGCAAAGCTCGGTTTGGTTGATTTTATGAACTCCCGTTCGACTGTTCTTAACATTGCTATAATTCATACATTGTTCAATATTCTTTCGACTATAATTTTGTTACCCTTCTGCACACAGATTGAAAAACTGGCAGTCAAAACAGTAAAGGGCAGCAAAGAAGCCGAAGAAATCAATGTATTTGACTCTCTTGACGAAAGATTTTTGTCTGTACCCTCGTTTGCTGTCGAGAAATGTCGCGAACTTGTTTGTGATATGGCAAAAATCGCACAGCAATCCTTTGCTGTTGCAACCGAGCTTTTTGACAACTACACCGCCGAAGGTTTTGCAAAAACAATAGAGCTTGAAAAACTTGTTGACAAATACGAGGACAAAACAAGCACTTATCTTGTTAAAATTGCATCACATCAGATGTCAGCGAAAGACAGTAAAGCAGTAACAGAGCTTTTGCATTGTATCGGTGATATCGAACGAATTTCGGACCACGCAGTAAACATTGCCGAAGCTGCAGCCGAAATGCACGAAAAAGACATTACTTTTTCAAGCAGTGCTCAAAAAGATCTGACCATAATCACAAATGCTGTAACCGAGGTTTTGGATTTGGCTGTAAATTCTTTAGTTACAGAAGATCTCAATCTTGCAGGCAAGGTCGAACCACTTGAACAAGTTGTTGACAGACTCAAACGCAAAATCAAAGCAGGGCATATTACCAGACTTCGCGAGGGCAACTGTACAATGGAGCTTGGATTTGTACTTTCTGACCTTTTGACCAACTACGAAAGAGTTGCAGACCATTGTTCAAACATTGCGGTTTGTCTTATCGAAATTGCCAATGATTCGTTCGAGACACACGAATATCTCAAAAACATCAAAGGTAATGACACATCCTTTGACAAGCTTTATGAAGAGTATAAAGAAAAATACGCAATCTAAAAGCAAATCAATAAAATGCACCGTGGTTTAAACCGCGGTGCATTTTTATTCTAATTTTTTAAATGTTTGAAAAAAAGGTATTGACATTTGTCCCAAAGTGGTGTATACTGTCATAGTAATTTCGGGGTGTGGCTCAGTTTGGTAGAGTACTTGAATGGGGTTCAAGTGGCCGCTGGTTCGAATCCAGTCACTCCGACCAAGACATTTGGCATTTATTGCTGAATGTCTTTTTTATTTTTAATCCATACAAACAGCGGCCTATGGTTAAAACACTTTATGTTTTTTCCTCCATTACAAAATGCTCCCGCATTTTGTAATCCTGCGCTATCGATATGCCACCGGCATATCGTCTTAACGCTCCGGTGCTGGTTCGAATCCAGTCACTCCGACCAAGACATTTGGCATTTATTGCTGAATGTCTTTTTTATTTTTAATCCATACAAACAGCGGCCTATGGTGCGAAAGCGTGTATTTTGCTTCACACAAGACACACGCAGTCTGCTTGTGAAATCATAACAAATATTGACAAATTATATAAATTAAGATAAACTATTGACATTAAATATATTTGGAATTTATGCGGAGATTATGAATTATGATTTTGATTACCGGATTGACAGGAACAAGCGGAAAAGCATTTTATAAAGTCCTGTGTGAAAACAATTTTGATGAAAAAATCAGGGTTGTTGTCAGAAAAACAACAGATTTGTCGATTTTCGAAAATACTCCCCTGAATTTAGAATTTGCCGTTGGTGATATTTGTGATTTGGACTTTATGAAAAAAGCGGTTGAAGGTGCCCGGCTGGTGTTTCATATTGCAGCAAAGGGCAAAGCAAAGAATGTGGTCGAGGCAATATGTACAGCACCTCAAAAACCCTTTGCTTGTATGGTTTCAAGCACCATAGTTTATTCAAATTATTACCGCACTTCATATTTGAAGGAAGATGAAAAAACATATGTTCAGAATTTTAACAAAAACGGGATAAAATATGTATTCATCAGGCCAACTATGATTTTTGGAACGCCAACAGACAGAAATATAAGCATTTTTTCATGCTGGTTTAAAAAATATCCAATCTTCCCAATCGTAAAAAAGGGAAGGGCCACTATCCAGCCGGTACACATAGAGGATCTGGCGGCAGCATATTATTTAATTATGTCAAACAGCGACAAGCTCAAGTCCGATGACTATATTGTTTCGGGTAAAGATGAAATGACATTGCTGGAAATGTTTAAAACAATCTCCGAAGTGCTTAAAACCAAGACAATTTATATAAACATTCCGTTTCCAATAGCTGCGCTAATGGTTAATTTCTTATATCATATTTCGCTTAAACGAATTGATTTTCGCGAAAAACTGGATCGTCTTACTGAAGACAGGGCATATTCTCACAAAAAGATTTCCGACGAATTCGGATATGCTCCGTTATCATTTAAAGAACGCCTGGAACAGACAGTAAAAAAGTACAGCGACTATGCTTGACTAAAATGTTATAATCACAGTGGGCAAGCCTGAATTTAAGACATTTGGCATTTATTGCTGAATGCCTTTTTGTTTTGTCCCCCCCCTTTTTTTATATGCTAAAATTATTTACGATTGTGCAAATTTTTTACACGATAAAACATAGACAAAATCCATTTTTAGGTTTATAGTCAATATATAAAATGCTTTTCCATTTGAGAGAAAATTTTTAACTTGAAATGCTTTCAGGAGGAAATTAATTATGCTTTGGGAACATTTGAGAGAAGAAGAATTTGAAGATGCTGTCAAGCGTTCGGGCGGTGTTTGTGTTATACCGCTTGGTTGTATTGAAAAACACGGTCAACATCTTCCACAGGGCACAGATT
>JAFQSM010000047.1 GCA_017409575.1 Clostridia bacterium | reverse complement strand
AGGAGATTTATATATGAAAGCAACAGGGGACGTTTGCGAGCGCTGCCGGTGGCAGATGAAGCGAGCAACAAGGAGTGGCAGCGGTCGACGATTGGCAAGTGGCGACAGCCCGCGCTGACAGAGTCGGACACCGCAACAGGGATTGTGAGAAGAATAGAGGAATGCGTTATTTTAGGGCAAACCACGAAATAGTCAGTATTGGTGCGGTTTTCGCTAGTTTGCCTATTGAACACAAGGGTGTCAAAAACGGTTTTTTGGCGGTTTTTGTACATAGCAAAAGCGAGGTGAATTTCACCTCGCTTTTGGTTATTCATTCTCACTGATTGCATCAAAAAAGAATTGTGCAAGCGTTTGCCAATCGTTAATGATTTCCGGAGCTTCGTGCCCGAAACGCAGGACCTTTCCTTGTCCGGTTACAAGTACAACATCGCCATCTGCACATATAGCAAACACTTTACCCTCAGGAATTTCCGGTAATAATTCTTCTTTTTCCAACACATCAAAAAATTCTTTTGTAGAAACTAAGGATTTCTCGTATGATAGCAATTCATACTCGTCAGAAATAAAGCCTCCATTTGCTATTTGATAATAAGGCATGAGGAGTATGTACTCGGTTTCCGTTACTGATTCTATCACTGTTTTGCCAATTCTCTTTTGAAAATCCTCTTTGTGTTCGCTTTTTGCTTTGCGGAAAGCTTTAAGTGCATCCTTTTCACTTATACTGCGAGCAGGACGACTTGAGGTTTTTATTCTCTCATAAGAAATCAAACTCTGACTAATATATTCTTCTGTTGGTATTGACTTCTTCTGCGTCTTATCGAGAGTGTATCCTTTAGGGCAAGCATCCAAAACACATACAGGCTTCAAATCAGTTTGAGAAAGAGCTTTTTCGGAAATCAATATTTGGGCAGTATCTTTATGTACTAAAATCTTGTTTCTTCCACAATATGAATTTGTAGAAGGACAATAAGCGTATGCGATTCCCCCGGATGGCATATCTTCCGCTAAATAACAATCCGGAAGTTCAATATGTTGCAGTTCGGAAAATATGGAGGCTATTTTAGGCAAAGCACCTCCCAATGCTCTGATTTTAAATATATCGGTCTTTTTTAATCCGCGATCACAAGCAATACGGGCGATTTGCCTTTGCGGATAAATATAGAACCATTGCACAGAGTCATATTTTCCTTTATCTTGAACCCAGCAAAAATCTATTCCTCCAATATTGTTTTTTAAGCATGCATTTCTAAAGCGTTCAGATACACATATTCCCAACCACTCTTTAGGTGAATGCGATAATTCGTGATAGGCTTGAATTATCGCAAGGGACAATTCGGTGCCGCCATCGCTTGGTACAACAACTTTATCACAAATAGTAGCATCTTTAAAACCGTTTGTTTTTAATTCAAACCAATCACTTGTGATTTTGGGATAACTCCGTTCATACCACCCACGTGCAGTCCATCCATTTTTCTTGCAAAAAGCTTGTATTTCGTCAAGAACAAACTCAGCGTCGGGTTCATCCATATTCAGTACGCTCCAGCCGACGCAATCACATTTCTTGCCAAGCGAATGAACAAAGTCGATATTTATTTGATATTCTTTTTCACAAAGTCGCTTTTGCTTTTGGTCAAGAATCCAAGTTAATTTTTCTTTAAAGACCACAAAATCACCGCCTTTTATTTATTATATCATATTTAATTTCAAAAGTAAATCTTGCAGTATAAATCTCCCACAATTACAGATACTAACATCACAATTTGTAATTTAAGGAGATGTTTATATATGAAAGCAACAGGGGACGTTTGCGAGCGCTGCCGGTGGCAGATGAAGTGAGCAATAAGGAGTGGCAGCGGTCGACAATTGGCAAGTGGCGACAGCCCGCGCAGACAGAGTCGGGCACCGCAACAGGGATTGTGAGAAGAATAGAGGCTCGTGT
>JAFQSM010000046.1 GCA_017409575.1 Clostridia bacterium | reverse complement strand
AGTATTTTCGGATTTTTTGAAAATCTTATTTAAGTTGCGGAATACCATAGCCATCAATGCAAGGATAATTACTGAACCGATACCGAAAATGACAAAAGTAGCGGTATCAATCTTACCATCAACAACGGGAGCATTGACTTCAAATCCGTAAACTTCGAGATTTGCGCCACAACATTCCTTTGCATCGAAGCCGACAAAGTATCCAACCAAGTTCGGTGCTGCAACAGAACAAATGATAGCGGCAATCATAAGAGCTACTCCAACCCAATGGAATACCTCTAAAATTTTTGTAATGACCTTACCAAGCGTGTTAAGTTTTTTCATTGCTTTGATCCTCCAAATAAAAAATGTGTTTTGGCTTAACATTGAATATTATAGCACGAAAATTTATGTTTGTCAATACGTTTTTAATGTTTGCCGATAACTTTTTTGTTCTTGACACTAAAACAGCCCTCGACCCTTTCGGAACGAAGGCTGTTAATCTATAATGATTTGCTATTCCTCGCTGTCCTTTTGCACCTCAATTGCCAATCTCGCTCCAAGGCGGAAGGCGTATTCGAAGATGGCTGCTTCGGCAAGGCTTACGTACTCGTCCCAACAATCGTGGAACTTTTCAAATATCTCCTTTTGTTCGTCTGTCATCGTTTTGAGCAAGTCATCGTGATGCCGAGCCATATATTCCATAAGCTCTTTCATTTCGGGAGAGTTGTTGCGGCTATCCTTTTGCGGTACGATGCTTCCGTGCCATAACTCAATGATAACCGATCTCATACGAATATCACCTCCCGCAAAACGATTTCTTCCGCGCTTGCCTTGATGTTGTTCATCTCGGCAACCCAACGGAGCATATCGTGGGCTTTCAAATCCTCATCAATGCCTCTTTCGTCAGCAAGCCGGGTGATGATACTTTCTACCATTTGCTTGGCTTCAAGATCAATCTCATAGAGCCGTTGATTGAGCGTACCTTCCAAGAGAAGATTGGTGTAACGACCTTTGCGATGCTCTTTGAGATATTTGAGGTGCAATCTTCCGTACTTGCCGATCTCCTTTTGTTCGGGGAGTTCAAGCAGGGGGTAGTATTGCTCACCTCTGAGTTCGTAGGTAATTCCGTTCTGTTTAATGTATTTTTTCATTTTTTGCACCTTCCTTTCCTTTGGTGCTTTTAGTGTACTATAAGAACAGAAAATCTGCAAATGTGCAAAAAAGAAAAATACGAGAAACACCGAAATGTTCTCGTATTTTTCTTCGCCTCCGCAATGCTCGTTATTCTTAATTCTCAGAAACTGTCCTTAAGAACGAGCAGCAGAAGAACGAGATTTTTTGGTTCGAGTGTTCATGACGAATGTGTCGAAACTTATATTCGTACCAAAGTGGCACAAGGGCTCAAAAGAAGCCCCGCACGAGGCGGGGCAAGGCAAGATCTATTCTGGAATACTGTTCACAATATCAAGAAGTTTGACAAAACGAGAATTTCGATTAAGCTCCTCAATACATTTATCAGATAGTTTGTTTTGTAGTTTCTTTTTAATGATATCCTTGCGAATTCGTTGTTTGAATTCACGCTTCTTTACAATCGGAGAGCAAACAACAATCGGATGGCAGTTTTCATCGTCCGTTTCTCTGTTCAAGAGATCAATATAATACATAATAGAACTCTCAACCGAATCCATCGCTTTATCGTCTTCACCGATGGCAAGATAAGCTTGAGCGAGTAACAAATAACAATCGCCGGAATCGAAATCGTGATAAGGAGGAGGACATTCATTCTTGAAGATGACATTCAAAACCTTAAAAAACCTTTCATAGACCTCAATGGCTTCTGCATAATTTCCATTGTTGTAATATGCTTTGCCCAAACAAGCAATATTGTTTTCAAAGGCTTGGAGCGAATAATCAATATCACTGCACAAATAAGTGGCTTGACGCTCGTAGTTTCCCATATATTCATTTACAATCGCCATAGTGGAGTATAGCGTAAGATCTGTTCGGACGGGAAAGTTACGAGCTTCGGTGGTGGCTAAGTCAAATTTCTTATTTGCACTGTATAAGAACACTAAATTCTGTCGTGCCCACAAAATATCCGAGACATTCTTTGAATTGGTGATTATGAAATTAGCCTGTCTGATCGTTTCGGGAATGATTGCTTCGGCGCGCTCTTTTGCATATATCCATCCGTTATCCGGCAACGAAAGAGAAACACCCAAGTTCATACAGTTAAATGTAATTAAATAATTATTTGGATATTTTTTCAGACCGTCCAACAAAATATCGTACGCCTTCAAATATGTGTCAAGTTTGCCATATTCTTGTATGCTGTTTGCAGTTGAGACTATCTTGAGTGCATCTTCTGTTTCAGATGTGCGGTCTATACCAAACAGGAAATCTGTACTTACATCAAATATTGTTGCTAATGGAACGATCTGCGAAATGTCCGGCATTCCGGAATCGTTTTCCCATTTTGAAATTGCTTGATACGTAACTCCTAATCGCTCAGCGAGTTCTTCTTGTGTAAATCCTCGCCCCTTGCGTAGGTTCTTTATAATTTGCCCCATGGTCGTTGCCATAATTGCACCTCCGTTAATCGTTCATATCGGTACCGTAACTTAATTATATCAAACACTTTATGATTATTGAAGCGACTTAAAAATGAGCTCGCTCAACTTTTCGTTGAGCTTATTATAGCACAAAAATGTGAATTGATCTATATGGCGATATTATAGCGATACTTTAGCAAGCATAGCAAACGTGGCTACGCCCGGTTACCATCTTTGCACGCAAAGGTACTTTTAGGAAAGTCTCCCTAATACTCTCGTAAAAAAAAGAGAAACAAAAAATCGAGTGTCCATAACTCAAATTCGTTATGAACATTCAACATGGTCGAAGTAGCGTTATAGTAATCAAATGGAAACCCGCATAAATACTGGGTTTTTCGCAGTCAAAAACAGTACATATCTCTTTGCGGGAGGGCAGTTACTACCCAATGGTAAACGCAAAACGTTTACGAAAAAACAAAAAGAGGGTGGCGTCAAAAGCCGCCCTCAAATTTTAATATGCGGTAAATATAGAAAGGTAAATAGGAATTATTTTTTACATATACCTTTGTAAATATAATACGGTTTCGAATAAAGGTACGCGCCGTTTTTATCGGCCTCAACAAGATTGTTTATAAACTCATCATATTCCTCTTTTGTGAGCACCCCTGTGTTTTCACCGTCAACCCAAGCAGTTGTTTTACCAACAAGCCACCCTATGTTTTGGCTAAACTCATACCCAAACATACCTTCTTTGTATTCGGTTTCAATAACGCTATGAACGTACACACTGCTTTCGAAAAATCCAGAGTTGTTAAATACTCCATAAACCCTTCTGCCCATCCAACCATCAAGGTCATCCATCCAGCCTTGTTTAGTTACAGCGTAAGAGTGAATGCATTTGGTAATCAAATCTTGATTTTCGCCGTTATAAACAACACTGTCAAAATCAGCGTGTACACATATTACTATTCCACCTGGTTTTAAGATTCTGTTTATTTCACTAACAAAAGTATCTTTGTCACTAATACATTCAAGTAAGTCTTTGGTTAATACCAAGTCAAACATATTATCTGGAAAATCAAGTTTTCCTGCACAGTTCATAATTTTAAGCTCTACAGGTGTGCTATATGGAACAACGCCAAAATTCCTATCGGTTACATCTACACCGATTGCTTTTGTAACTTTACTGGGGAACTCGTTGATAATTCCATTGAGATAACCTGCGTTCCTGCATCCTAAATCTACAATAGCAGCATTATCCGGTAAATCTATTAATTCGTATATTGCTTCGTTAAGCGATGATTTGTTTATTTTCATAATAATTCTCCTTAAAATAAAAAATACTGTTGATAGCTTTTGTGCCGTCAACAGTACAATAAAAAGTTAAGTTTCTTTTCATCATTCGTTTAGGCACAAAGCGAGATAAGCCTGTACCTAAAATCAGATACAAGCTATCGTCGTCTACGTCGAATGATGATAGAATACATAAGCTATTCCTCCAGTGGATTTT
>JAFQSM010000045.1 GCA_017409575.1 Clostridia bacterium | reverse complement strand
ATACGGCGTTTGTTCTTCTATATAAAGGAATCGTGGTAAAACAATAAACAGGGGCAGCGATGCAGACTGGGGGATTGACAATCCCTCCGTCTTTTGCCTACGGCAAGCCACGGCAGATTGTCAAGCAAGTGCAACGCTTTCGGCCAAAATTTCAGCTGGAGTTTTCCAGCCAAGACATTTTCTAGGACGGTTATTGATGAGATCTTCGACAAACTGAATATCTTCATCGGTAACTGTCCTGAAATCAAAACCTTTCGGAAAGAAGAAACGGATAATATCGTTCGTATTCTCATTTGTTCCTCGTTGCCACGGTTTATGTGGTTCAGCAAAGTAGACAAGCGTGTGTAGGTGCTCTTCTAACTTTTGGAACTCAGAAAATTCGGAACCGTTATCTAAACTAACACTTTTAACCGGTAAACCATGTAACAGCTTTTCAATAACAGTTCTGGTATCTGCAGCAGACCTTTTTGCCAGCAGACCAATCCGTAAATAACGACTTTTGCGGTCAACCAGAGAAACAAGCAAGCCCTTGCCGACACCACCATATACGGTATCTCCCTCCCAATCGCCAATTCTGATTCGGTTACGAATCTCTACCGGCCACTCGGGAATAATGCGGTCAGGTTGAATGCTGTTATAGCAGGAATTGCGAGGCAGCATAAACTTTCCACGCCGCCTAAGGTGCTGTTTTACAGTGATTCCCTCAAATCTTCCTAACTTTATGTATCGGTAAATAGTTGATACACAAAGAGATTTTAATTTAGGGTGATCCTCATTCCATCTGTTGGCAATTTCTTCTGGTGTCCAAAATACTTGCAGATTATTGACGATATACTCCCATTGCGCTGTGCCCGGCTTTAGTGCGGCTCGCACCTGTTCCCGGCGACGGCGAATGTAGAGATTCTGAGCTCGCCAATGATTGTACCAGTATTTATTATCCGGTTTGCTGTGAGGTTTGTATTTTGCTTTGTTTCGGTTAACCTCGCGGCTGATGGTAGAAGGACTGCGTTCGAGAATAGCTGCAATTTTTCTAAAAGAATAGCCTTCGGATAAAAGTTGTTGTAGATATTTTCTTTCTGCTAGTGTAAAATGTGTATAGGACAATATGCTTACCTCCGTGTAGTTTGTTTGTGTGACAACTACATTTTACACTAAGGTCTGCATATTGTCTTATTTTATTTTGGGTGTTGCACTTCGTATTGTAACCTGCCCAGCTCCCTTTATACAAGGGAGCCTTGGGCGCTCCCGCGCCAGTTAGGAAAACTTGAATTTGACGAAGTGTTAAAAAGACCCGCGAGAGTGGTTTGATAATATTTGAAAGGAGAGATATTATGGCTAAATTTTCCATGACAAAGCAAAAATTTACCAATCAATGGCTACGCCATTTTGCAAAAGGGGTTACTGAGAAACAGATTGAACAATATGTCAAAGACCAGTTCATTTGGCACGTTTTCTCCTGGGAACTGATAAAACCAGATGGTTTGTTAGTTGGTAATGACGCAAGGCGGGCTTTTGATAAAATAGAAAAGAATGATTGTATTTGTTGCGATATGTTCGGTAGTAATGGTGTAACAAACAAGCTCTCCAATGAATATGATACCGCTGAAAAAATCGACCAAAAGTTGACAGAGT
>JAFQSM010000044.1 GCA_017409575.1 Clostridia bacterium | reverse complement strand
TTGGCGTAGCCCGACAGCCGAAAATGAGTGGGACCTTTTGGTTACTTTTCGGTCACGAAAAGTAACACCCCTGCAGTCCGCAGACTGCGAAAACCCCTTTAATATACAAAAAGTCAGCAAGCAATTAACTTACTGACTTTATTTTTTCCTATGTGAAGATGGCTTAAGGTGTTTTTTCTTATCATTATTCTCTTGTCTTTTTGAAATATCTCATTACAAGCAGAACCAACACAATACCGATAATCGGGAATATGGCACTTACAAGCATCCCTGCCTTCATGCCTATCTGTTCAGGGCTGAGATTTGATGCTGCACTGATCTTTAAGGCAAAATCACTTACCGAAACATTGTCAACCACAATACCCATCAGCTGAGGTGCAAGCGATGAGCCGAAATCACCGCCAGCCGCCATAAGCGCATATGCAGCAACCCCAACACCGGGTATGTTTTCTTCCATCATGATTAGAGAACCGGGCCAGAGCATTGCAGTACAAAAACCTGTTATGATACAGGCAAGAAATGCAATTATTACATTATTGCAAAGACCTGCAGTAAGGTAACAAATTGCCGCACCCGTCATACCGAGAAGAAGTGTTCTCATAATATTTTTGCCAAATTTGGCATAGAGGAGTCTTGCAGATCCGAGAAAAACTGCAAACACTGCCATTCCCAGAATATCGCCGACCGTCTTATCAATATAGAGTGCACTTTCCATGTATCCTGAAATCCAATTTGTCATTACATTTTCTGCACAGGCGCCGAAGAAAATACATCCCACACACATAACAAGTCCAAAACTTTTTTTCTTGGCTTTTTCGGTTTTTGGAACACTGTCATTTCCGGTATTCATATCAGGAATCGGAGAAACAGCAAAAAGAACAGACGAAATAATGGGAAGAAGTGCAAGGAAGAATGTCAGATACATCCAGTTTTCATTACCTATTACCCTGAGTACCAATGTACTCAAAACAATCATGGACAGAATTCCCGCAGCATAAAGCGAGTGAAGAAGGCTCATATCCTTCTGGGGATTCTTGGAAGGAATTGCTGCAACAATCGGGCTGTTAAGAACTTCTGACAGTCCTGCCGAGATTGAGAACACAACCGTACCAAGCACAAATCCGAGATAAGCGAAATCCGGAAAAAACGTCGGAACAAATGCATATATAAAAAGACCGAGAGATGTTATAAGAGGCATAACCACCACTGTCTTTTTAATATTGAAAAATCTGGAAAAGAACGAGAAAATCAAATCTATTGTCAATTGAGTGCAGAAATTTACAAGCACCAATGTTCCGAGAAGTGTCCATGAAATGCCGTACATTTTATTAAATGTAACAAAAAGAAGCGGCGGCAGACAAAATACGGTTGACATTGTAAAATACGATGAATAACAGGCAAGCTTTGTTCTTTTGAAATTTTGTGCCATGACTATATCCTCCGAAAACCCAAGGTTGTGCAAACTCCAGTAAGTATAGCATAAAGCTTTTGGATTTGCAAGACTTTTATTCCTTTTTTATGCAGTCGCACAGCTTGAATCTGCTTTTTTCAAATTCAATCATTCCCTCATCACGCATTTTGCACAACTCATTCGACATTGCGCTTCTGTCTACCGACAGAAAATCGGCAAGCTGCTGACGGTTAAACGGAATTGTAAATTCTGCACTCGCGTGCTGTTTTGACTGTTCGGAAAGGTATGATATAAGTTTTTCCCGAGTTGAACGAAGAGAAATATGTCCAAGCTTCTGCACAAGCTTTCTGTTTTTATCGCAAACGGCAAAAAACATATTTTGAACAACAACAGAATGAAAAACACATGCAGATGAGCAGGTTGTAATTATTTTCTTCACATCAAAGAAAATAACCGTGCTGTCCTCAAGAGCTGCAACGTCATTAAGGCTTACGCTGCTTTGCGGCGAAATATATGCTTCACCGAACATTTCCCCTACAGATATATCACCAAGAATACTTCGGTT
>JAFQSM010000043.1 GCA_017409575.1 Clostridia bacterium | reverse complement strand
CCGAGTATGGTGCAAACTTCCTGACCGAATTCCAAGACAGACTGTACTTTGGCTCGGATATTATTGCTCCGATTATGGAAGTTCCGATTATCGCAATGCTCAACGAGTGGCGCGATACCGGCCGTATATCGCAGGAAGTATACGACAAGATTGCATACAAGAATGCAGAAAAGTTCTTGGGTGTTAAACTTTAAGAGGTGAAAAAATGTCAGCAGTAACAAAGAACGATATAACAAAAGCTCTTGCCGAGCTTGGAATCAAAAATGGGGATATGGTTCTGGTTCATTCGTCTTTTAAAAGCTTAGGCCCAGTAGAGGACGGCGCAGAAACCGTTATTTTGGGATTTTTGGATGCTGTGGGCGAAGACGGAACTTTGGTTTTTCCGACATTTACTCAAAACGATTTTGAGAATGCCTATGAAACCTGGCATCTTGACAAACATTCTGATACAGGGTATCTGACCAACTACTTCAGAAAGCGCGAGGGCAGCATAAGAAGCGACCAAGCAACGCATTCGGTTGCAGCGGCAGGAAAACGCGCGGCATGGCTGACCGAAACCCACGGACACACCTCAAAACGCATAGGCAATATGGGGGACACCGCATTTGCCCCTGATTCGCCCTGGGAAAAAATGTACCAAGAGAACGCAAAGGTTGTTCTGATTGGTGTGAACTCGGGTTGCATAACCTTCAGGCATTATGCGGAGTCTGTATATGTTGAAGATTGCCTCAAAAGAATAGAGGGATCTGAGAAATATGACTATATGGAAGACAGAATTGGACGCTTTAAAAAGCCGGGCCTCTGGCCCAGTGTTTGCAACGAATGGGCGGTAGCTCAGCTTGAAGAAAAAGGTCTTGTCAAAAAGGTTAAGTGCGGCGAGGCGGAGCTTTCGATGGTCGAGGCACAAACTTTTGTTGACTTTGTTCTCAGTTGTCTCAAAAATCGCGACAATCGTATTCTTTGGGATATAAACAATGTCTGGACTGCCGATTGGGCGGCTTGGGTTGACGAGCTTGAGAGTTTGCAAAGCAAATAATAAATCATAACCACCAGTGAACTGGTGGCTTGCACACTCCTAGAAGGTGTTTAATACAGAATTCGCCTCTATAAGAGACATTGAAGTTTGACGCCGCATTACATTATCTGGCAGCCGCTCACATGCGGCTGTCTTTTTTTGCCTACATATTCTTGTTGCCCATAAACTGTGTTATGCTTATATACGGCGGCATACTAACCAACATATGTATATGGTCAGGACATCTTGAACTTCTATTATTTCCACGCCTAAAGGAACCAAATAACAAAAAAGCACAGCTTAAAAGCTGTGCTTTTTTTATTGGAACCCTATCTGCCGGAAAAATATTTTTTGTATAGTCCAGGAGCCATAGAATAAAAGGCTTTGAAATTTTTCGAAAAATGTGCGCTGTCGCAAAAACCGGTCCTGTCGGCAATGTCGGCAAGGGTCAGCTCGTCGTCAAGCAAAAGATGCTTGGCAAAATCCATACGCTTTGCCATTATGTATTTCTGAGGGGTCTGACCAAGCCGCTCTTTGAAATAACGGATGAAGTGGTTTGTCTGCATATGAAGCTGCTTTGCAAGAAGTTTGTTGGGCAACGGGTTGTGCAGATTG
>JAFQSM010000042.1 GCA_017409575.1 Clostridia bacterium | reverse complement strand
GCGGTTATTTTCGCTATGCGTGAAAGCGGAGCAACCGCAAAGGAAATGTAAGCAGTAGCTAAATGTATTGACAGTTCACATTCATAGCCGGAATATCCCGCTTGCGGAGCATAGCTTTTTTTGACCGCAAAGCATTAGGCATCATAAAGAAAGAGCCGACAACTGTGATTTTACTCACTGTTATCGGCTCTGCGTCTTAGCGTCTGGCTCTTTGATAACTGACGTTTTTAATTGTCGCATATTGATTAGCGTTTCTTGTTTGCATTTTGGGCAAAATAGCGGAAAATTCAACAATACGGTGTCCTCATGAACTTTAATCCGGGTTTTGTTTTGGCAAACAGGACAGAGTATCCATTCAGCTTTTTTTATTAAAGCGATTTCATTTAGCAATGTATATCCCTTTTTTCGTATAGCCTATAGGTGAAGAAAACGAAAACACCAGCGAAAAATAGGCTTAGTAATACATACATTGGACTAATTCCATTTGTCACAACATACGGAGCAAAGAAATATCGGAATGGGGTCAGAAAATTCAAAAACTCCATATTTCCTACAAATTCAATAACTGTTGCTAAAACAAACGAAAACGCAAAGAATGAAATCGCCATTGACATTGCTGTGCGGTGATAATTGAACAGCGATGAAAAAAACAATCCAAGAGCAAGGCACAACATTTGTGCAAAAAACATACCAATCATAGTCGTGATAATTACGAGCATGATGCTCTCACCGCTCATTTGCGAGACCAAAGTAAGGATAATACACAAAAATGTAAAAATTGTCATACATAGAACATTGATTGCGGCTGCGATGATTTTCCCACTGATAATGGTTTTGCGCGAATATGGCATTGTATAAAGAAATTCCGCCGTTCTATCCCTTTCTTCTTTTGCTATAACGGTTGCCCCTAACACTATCGCATGAGCAAAAGCCACCATGCAATACCACAAGTACATACAAACATAGTAACCAAGGGGAGTACCCACGGGCAGAACGTCCATGCCGAATATTACTTTTACAATGCGGGGCATCGCGTCCAGCATCGGCATAATAGACTCCGCATTTTCTACAACAGTTCCGTATTCTGCGGCTCCAATCGCCACCATGAACAGCATTCCGGCCATCCATATAAGAAGGCCTTTTCGGTTTGCCTTTAACTCTCTGAAAACAATCGCTTTCATATCTGTACCCCCTTTCTAAAGTACCATCTTTACATCTTTTTTCATGTAAATCATATAGCTTGCTGCTATGGAAATTACAAGCAACACGATATATAACATCAGGTAGCTGCTATCGTATTGTGTATTTTCCATAATATAGTCGCTGTTAAAATATCGGAACGGTGAAAACCGCCTTACGATATCACTATGAATTACACTTGAAAACAACCCTGTAACATAAAGTCCAAAAGCAGCCCCCAGCGCAAGCGGCAATGTAGAACCAACCCTTGAAATAATTACGCCGATTAGAACGCCGATTAGCAGAAAAAGAACTTGCAAAAGAGGAAATACAAGTGATAAAAGTGTGAATATAGTATTATCAAAGCCACCGCCTGTTACGATGAACATTGCTACAAATCCACCAATGCAATATGCAATGGCTATCATGAATATCGCACATAACGCCGCTGCCATTTTTGAAAGAAATATCTGCGTCCTGCTATACGGCTTTGTCATTAAAAAATCAGCGGTATTTTGCATATGCTCTTTGGTTATAATCGACAGACCGAGATTGATAGCATGAATACTGGCTGCAAGCATTAGGAAACTGCTCAAAAAAGCATATATTCCGGGCAAACTGAAAAAATTTTCCGCACTAATCCCCATCGCTTCCATCACAGGATTGTCTTGAAGCGAATGCATGACTGACGATTTATCTTCCGGCAGCATTCCACTGAATATTGGAAGAAGAAATATAATCGCAAGAGATAAGGACAACGCCCATATTATAATCGAAGTTTTATATTGTTTTAATTCAAATCGAAATACACCCACAAAATCCACCTCCCCTTTATTTGTAGTAGTGCATAAATATTTCTTCGAGTGGCGGTTCTTCTATCAGAATGTCAAGCAACTGATGTTGCCGGAGTCTGTCAAGAAGCAGGTTTACATCGCCTTTGAACAAAAAGCTGGCTTGCGTTCCATTCTGTTCGAAACTGCTCACCCCATCCATATCCAGTGTGTGAATTTCAGTTGTTTCAGGTATGCGGAGAATGATTTTCTTGTGGGCATTGGAACGCATCACTTCAATGTTCTCAAGGCTAATTACTCTCCCATCTTTGAGAATTGCAATCCTATCACACATTTTTTGAACCTCACTCAAAATGTGGGAAGAAAACAATATGGTTGCACCCTTTTGATTTTCCTCGCGCAAAATATCAAAGAAAGTCTGCTGCATCAAAGGGTCAAGGCCGCTTGTCGGTTCATCTAAAATCAAGAGCTTTGGTGAGTGGAGCAACCCTGCAACAATTCCCACTTTCTTTTTATTCCCAAATGATAAGTCGCGTATTTTCCGGGTGACATCAAGGTTAAGGCGAGAAGTCAATTCGTCAATCCTCTTTGAACAGTCTTTTTTGTATAATGTCTCGGCGTATTTGAGCAAGTCCCGCACTTTCATATTTTCGTAGAAAAAAGTTTCAGAGGGCAGATAGCCTATATCCTGTGCGATAACAGGGGCTTCCTTGATGCAGTCTTTCCCAAAAATTGTTGCCGTTCCAGAGGTGGGATAAATCAGCGCAAGAAGTGTGCGGATAGTTGTTGACTTCCCGGCTCCGTTGGGGCCGATGAAGCCAAAAATCTCACCCTGCTTTACCGAGAAAGTTACATCTTCAATACCTCTTTGTTTTCCGTAGTATTTTGACAACTGGTTGATTTCGATAACATTTGTAGACATAAATTTGCCTCCTCTCAAATTTGTTTGTAGAAAATCTTGCGAAGAATATTCAAATATTCCTCGAACTCTTGCATGATAGGGTCATAGCTTTTTTGATATTTCTCAATATCGCTCCCATAAGCGGAAAGGCTGTTTACATAACCGTTCATCGCCCAAAGTATAAGGTTTTGTGCCTTTTCTACGTCAATATCATCCCTGAAAAGTGATTTGTCCGATTGTTTGAAAATCTTTTGGATTAACTTTTCCGTAGGACGGGCATTTGGTATGTCCTCAACTCCATCAGATGAAAAATATGACATTGCTAAGAAGCCATAGAGGACTGGATAACGAAACATTAAATCAACAGCCTGTTTTGACACTTTCCAGATATTTTCCAGAAAATCATTGCTCTCTAAAATGACCTTATCGTATTCTGCATTAACAGTGTCCAGCGCGTAATGCAAAAGAAATTGATACAGTCCTTTCTTTGAGCCAAAATAGTGAAACAACAATCCTTTGGCTATTCCCGCCGTTGCTACAATTTCGTCTGTATTTGCCGCAGCATAACCCTTGCTAAATTCTTTCATGGATGCGTCAAATAATGCGTCTCTTTTTTCAGCGTTCATCGTGTGCATTACTTTATGATTTTTGTAGTCGAACTCGTCTTGCATTGCCGTGTCGTTGCTTTTCTTCTGCAATGGGTATCACCTCCTTATGCTTTAGCGCTCCTGTTAACTTTTTAGTCATGACTCGATTAAAGTATAACACGTATTGACTTAAAAGTCAACAGGTTTTTGCAGGCTTTTTTGCAGCTTATGTGAGCTTAAAAAATACATTATGTATCTTATGTAATCGTTTAGCTTTTACTATGGGAAATGTACAATGACATAGGGTGATATTACTATGTCGAAAGACCAAGCAAAATATGACTTTAAGGCTATGGGACAGGCCATAAAGCAAGCCCGCCTAAAAAAGGGCTGGACGCGAGAACAATTAGCACAGGAAGTTGACCTTGCGCCCCGATATATCATGTCTCTTGAAAACAAAGGCCAGCACCCAAGTTTTCAGGTATTCATTACGTTAATGACGCTTTTCCATATCTCGGTAGACCAATTTCTTTTTCCAGATGAAGAAAGCAAAAAATCCACGCGCCGCCGCCAACTTGACGCAGAGCTTGACGGGCTGGACGATAGGGATTATATCGTAATGGAAGCCACGGCAAAAGGCCTGAAAGAAGCAAAGGAAGCGGGGGAATAAAAACCTCGCTTTTGCTTTATGTACCCTTCGCTTTATTTCTTCCTGAAGTTCCCGCAATGTCAAAGGCGCTCCTGAAAGATATTTTTCTAAAAGATTATCATTCCCGGAAATCAAAGCATCCCACTTTTAAAAATCCGCAACGTCTGAAATTGTTAATTCTGAAAATAAATGAACTTCCTGCATAACCATCATATCTTCTGTCAATTTTTCTCTGATATTTTGATAAG
>JAFQSM010000041.1 GCA_017409575.1 Clostridia bacterium | reverse complement strand
TGTGGGACTGCAACAGACATTAAAAGCTCTTGCCGATCCAATTCGCCGTGAAATACTAAATATGCTGAAAAAGGGGCGAATGTCTGCGGGAGAGATTACCGACCATTTCTCTGTAACAGCACCTTCGATTTCAAGACATCTATCGGTGTTGAAGGATGCTGACTTAATCAGAGATACAAGAGAAGGAAAGTTCATTTTCTATGAAATCAACACCTCTGTTTTGGAGGAAACTATGCTATGGATTGCAGATTTGAAAGGGGATAATGATAATGCTTAAAAAGAACAAGATTAAGGTCATAATATCGTCAATTATTATTTTACTTCCAGTTTTATTCGGGATCATTATGTGGAATGATTTGCCTGACATTATTACAACCCATTGGGGAGCTGACGGCAATGCTGACGGATTAAGCGGAAAGGTCTTTGCTGTCTTTGGTACACCTATAATACTTTTGATTTTCCATTTTGTTTGTTTGCTTTTTACTTCATTGGATAAAAAACAAAAAGATCAAAATCAAAAGGCATTGGGAATGGTTTTTTGGATTCTGCCGATTATATCCCTTTTCACAAATGGAATAATGTATCGTGCAGCTTTTGGCAAAGAATTTGATTTAGCATTTTTTATGCCAGCTCTGCTCGGAGTAATGTTCATCTTTATAGGCAATTACTTACCCAAAGTTAAGCAAAACAGAACGCTGGGTATCAAGATTTCTTGGGCGTTGAATAACGAGGAGAATTGGAATAAAACGCATAGATTTGGCGGTAAGGTCTGGGTAGTTGGAGGACTTATTTTATTGCTCTCCATTTTTCTTCCTCTAAAAGTGATGGTATCGGTTGTGGTATGTGTGATTGCAGCTTTGGCAATTATTCCTATCATTTATTCTTATTCCATTTACAAACAGCATCAAAAGGCAGGAATTGAATATGCTGAAGCGCCCAAAAGCGGTGCGGAAAAAATTGCGCTCAGAATAACCGCAGTTATAGTACCCATCATTTTATTAGGTGTTGCTCTTTTGATGTTAACTGGTAACATTGAGGTAAAGTGTGAAGATACAGCATTAACGATCAATGCAACCTATTGGACGGATGTAGAATTCGATTATTCAGAAATTGAGACTATTGAATACCGCAAGGATTTAGATGTAGGTGTTCGCACAAGTGGCTTCGGGTCGCCAAGACTGTCTATGGGCATTTTCCAAAATGATGAATTCGGCTCATATACCTTGTATTCCTATACAGGTGCAAAAGAGCATATTGTTTTGACTTCCGGTGAGAAAACCCTTGTTATCGGAATGAGCGATACCGATGAAACACAAGCAATATATGAAGCACTGATAGAAAAAGTTGGTAAGTAAACAGTAAACGATTCAACTGAATATCTCCCAAAGGCCGTTAACTGGTCGCAATGTGCGAAAAGTTGACGGCCTTTTTTATTGTCTGACATTTTTGGTAGCGGCTACCGAAATCATTTTGTGCTGTCATTCTCCTAAAAAATCCGCTGTCATGTTTTTTGAAATGAGCTTGTCATGCCATCCGCACCCTTTTTACGATTTTCCTCATAATATACACGAGGGGATGAAAAATCGTCCCTATTAAAAAGAATTATGGAGGAACTGAATGAATGTATTCGGAACAGTAAAGACAAGCATCAACACAAAAGAAGCGGCGGCGAGGTACGGCGTGGAGATCAACCGCCATGGGAAAGCACTCTGCCCGTTCCACAATGACCGCCATCCGAGCCTGTTTGTGGACGATGACCACTACCATTGCTACGGCTGCGGCGAGCATGGGGACGTGATCGACTTCACGGCAAAGCTCTTTGGTCTGAAATTGTATGAAGCAGCACAAAAGCTGGCATAC
>JAFQSM010000040.1 GCA_017409575.1 Clostridia bacterium | reverse complement strand
CACCCAGTTCATCCACCATCACGTAATCAAGCCATTTCTTGTTATATGAGCTTTTGAACTTCTTGCGGTAATCCTCCTGCTTTTGCTTTTTGGCAAGAAGTATTTCTTTAACATCTTTGCCAAGCGGTAAGGCTCTCAGACTTGATTTTGTCTTTGCTCTGTCCTTTGCAACAATTTTAGTTACACCGTCAATTTGCGGAGTTGTTACTGTATGATTGATGTAAAAGATGTTGTTTTCAAAGTCTATTGCCGACCATCTCAGTCCTACAACTTCGCTTCTTCGAAGACCGTAAAAGCCACCCATAATAACGGGAATTTCAAGCTTCGTACCTTTAGCTAATTCTATGAGTTTACTAAGCTCTTCAGACGTATAGAATTTGCCAATAAACTGATTTTTCTCGGGCTTCTCAACCTCTTCAATAGGGTTTTCCTTGATATAACGCATCTTTCTTGCATGGCACAGGGAAAGTCTTATGATTGCGTGGTATCGTATGACCGAGTTTGGCTTTACACGCTCAAGCTGTTTGTCGTAAAAGTCCTGAATATCTTTTGCCGTCAGATCCTTAAGTTTAATCTTTTTCTTTGCAAAGTAAGGAGCGACAACGCTTTTTACGTTTGCCTCATAGCCTGAGTATGTTGTGTCCTCAATCTTTCTTCGCCTTTTTCTTGTCAGCGGCAAATACTTTATGATGTAATCCGAGAACAACAGATTTGCAACCTGAGATTGTGTCAAATCGTCAAGCGTAGCATTGGCAATGCAATTCTTGCCAAGCTTTGTACTCTTCTCTTTCAAACACAAATCTTCAGCAGGAATTTCAAATTCTTCAAGAATCTGATCTGCAATTGCTTCAGCTTTCTTTTTGTTACCACGGATCGGCAATTTGGTTGGGAACCACTTTTCTTTTCGCTTGCCTTGTGCATTTTTATAAACTATAACAGCATAGTAATAACCCTTTTTGTCTCTTATATAGACGTTTATATCTTTTCTTTTCATAGTGTTTTACCTCCTTTAAATAAATCCTCCTTTCGGGAAGTAAAGCACCTGCTATCATATATTTATTATACCAAAAGCAGGTGCTTTTGTAAAGATTTTAGCCGCTATTTGTGATAAAATCTATCAAATTTATTTTGGCTATCTTGTATTCCCGTCCGACCTTTATACTTTCAATCTTCTTTTCTTTAAGGAGCTTATAACCCGTCTTTGTGCTGATTCCTCCAAGAGCCTTGCACATCTGATATACGTTTAATACATCGGGGTAATCTTTAAGCATTTTGGTGTATAGATTTTTCTTCTTGGTCATACATCATCACCGCCCGAAAGATATATTCTCGTTACATCATCACGGTGATGCCCGAGCAGCTCCGACACCTTTTTACGCGCCATAAAGTCAGAGTAACCTTGTTCGATAAACTTGTTGTACTGCTCGTGAGCAAAAGTATGTCTTAACCCGTGAAAAGTAATTGTGTTTTCAGTAAATCTTTTTCTGTGATATGCGATAAAGCACTGTAAACGCTTCATCGCAAGATGCGTTTTGTCATAAGGTCTAACAAACAGTTTTTCTCCAACAGGGGTTATTTCCAACATATCACGGAATGTAATTCTGATAGACTCGTTGATAGGTACATATCTCCAAAGTCCGCCCTTGCCCTTGACAAGCAGTTCGCCTGTATCAAGGGCGTTTTTTGCGTCATTGGTGTCTATGCGGAAACATTCCTCCAAGCGAAGACCTGCATATCTCGCAAGACACAGAATCGCCTGATAATCCTTGTTATCAATTGCGGCAATGAGCATATGGTTAAATTCCGGAGTAGTCCAGGTTCTATCTACGCCGCCAAAGGTACGCTTTTTGAGGTCTAAGTCCTCGTTTGTCGGAAGTTCGCTTCTCGTGTACGGCATATTGTCGTGTAAAAATCGAATGGCGGCAAGCTCGGTCTTAATCGTCGAAGCTGACAAGCCTTTGTTTTGCATATACGACACATATGCAAGTATATGCTTTTCGGAAATGTTGCTTAGCTTTTGTAAACGGTACTCTTGTGCCAGAAATACCATAAAGCGTTTGAACGCCTTGCCGTAACGCTCTCTTGTCTTAAAGCTTCCAACCTTCAAATGACGGAACAACTTTGTGTACTGTACTTCTAAATTTTTGTATATGTTTGTTTTCATTTTATGTCCTTTCTTTCGCAAAGGCATAGCTATAGCACTGAGCTTTTGTATCTGTTACCTCTGTATTTCTTTGTTTAACTTAATGGAAAACAGCGTAGTTACGGCACTTTCGGGTGCTTTTCTTATCTCTGTCTCCATTTTCGTCGCATCAAGTCCTTTGGGCTTCGTTGCTTTTGTCAAAGCAACTTTGCTTTGCGGACTGATGCTCCTCTTTCCCAAAAAATCTTCGATTTTTCGGGAGCCCTGGAAAAAGGCTAACTGCCCGGTTAGTAATATTACCGCTGTTATTCGATTGGGCTTAAAAAGTCCTGCGGTAGCATCAACCTGCTAAACTCAGGTGCATAATATGCCGATGCTGAAATATGCCATAAGCGGTGACATATGAATATATTTTCACAGCCGCTACTGTGTCCGGATGTCTGCTCACACCCTGGATTTTAGGTAACAAAGCATTCTGTAACTTGCTTTGTCTGTGCAAGGAAAACCGTTAAAAGCTTGCACATTTCATTTTCGTTGTTCCACATAATTTTGTCCGTACACATTCCTGCCGAGCAGGGCTGGGTGCGCCGATAGGATTCTTCAAAGGTTTGGTTTCCAATACGAATTTAGATAAAAAAAGAATGCAGAAATAAGCCATTTAAGGCTAAACCTACATTCTTTTTGTTCCCGTAATATTTAGTTTTTAGATAAAGCTTCAGGGCATAAATATCCCATAGCTTTATCAACCAAAGACTGAAATAAATCAGTCTTACAATGTGTTTTCCGAAAGCTCAAATGAGTCTCCCGTATCATTCATCCGCCGAAAAGATTATGTTACCTTGACTTTCCGCAAGGTATCACACCCCCGACATTTCCGAGTAATATTTGTTACCCTTAAAAATACTTTAACTGCTTACCGTTTTAACTGCTTACCATTTTTACAATGCTATTATAACATATGTAAACCCTCTTGGGTAGAGGTGGCGCTAAATTAAAACTTAAATTTCAAAAATATTTTTTGTTGTGCAAAATAGTTTGTTCTAACTTCTAATCATTTGTTG
>JAFQSM010000039.1 GCA_017409575.1 Clostridia bacterium | reverse complement strand
TCCCGCATATAACTTATCATATAGGGAATATAAAAAGTGGTTACAAGAAGCAGACAATCATTCTCAAGGCGTGAATTTGCCAAAGGGATGGATACCATATACTACATATATTTTGTATGTTGATGATATTCCTGTAGGGTACGGCAGAGTAAGACACTCATCATCCGAATATCTGGAAACTGTTGTTGGTGCAGGGAACCTTGGATATGGAATTTCAAAAGATTATCGCAGAAAGGGTTATGGAAATATACTTTTCAAAGAATTACTGAAAAAATGCAAAGAACACGGATACAATGAAATCAAATTATTCCCATTAAAAACAAACGAAGCAACTATAAAAATAATGATAAAAAATGGCGGAAAAATAATTGGCGATTTTAAAAACGAAAAACATATTATTTCAATTCCAATAAAGTAATACTATATCTAAATTTGTTGACAGTAGATTATAACAAAACCGTTGAAAAAATTAAAAATCAAAAAATTTATCTTTTGAATACCGTTTCACTTTAAGTGAGGCGGTATTTTTTATAAAAACCGAAAGGAGTAAAAAGATGCCAAGAGAAAGTTTAAAAAACAAAACTCCGTCAGAATTGCGTGAGATAAAAGCAAAGAACGAAGCGAAAATCAAGTATATGGAAAAAAAATAAAATATCTTGAATCGCAGGAAAAGCAGCTCACACGCAAAGAACGCACACACAGACTCTGCACCCGTGGAGCTATGCTTGAAAAATTTCTCGGTTGTCCCAACGAACTGACCAATGAGCAAGTTGAAACAATTTTAAAAATTGCTTTTCATACCGAAGCAGTCGGCAGAGCGATTGAGCAATTCAGAGAGAGCAACGAAAACACCACTTTGTAAAAGTGCGCAATTATACACCGTTGACGGTGCCATTGCGGTTTTTGCAAAAACACTCGGAACAGAGTTCCGCTGATTTCATCAGACAAGGGTTTCACCCTTGCGTTGCTTTGCAACTATCCCCAATGAAAATTATAGGAGCGTGATAAAAATATCTTGTACCCATTTTCAAATATCAATACAAAAGCGGAGTGAAAACAAATCCGCTGTTGCAGGAGCCGCTTACCAAAGCGGCTCCAAACTTTTCTCGGAATATGATAACCGAACAAAAAACTATACAAGAAAACAAAACGAAGTCATCCACTCTGAAATTCTTCTTCCTCCGAATGCCCCACAAGAATATCTCGACAGAGAAACTTTATGGAACTCTGCAGAGAAAGTTGAAACTCAATGGAACTCACAACTCGCTCGAAAAATTATCATCGCACTTCCGAGAGAAATTCCAACCGAGCAGTATGCAGACCTTGTCAGAAGTTATTGCTATGAGCAATTTGTTTCAAAAGGAATGTGTTGCGATTTCGCCGTTCACGATAAAGGTGACGGCAATCCGCATACACATATTATGCTGACGATGAGAGCGATTGACGAAAACGGGAAGTGGCTTCCTAAGTGCAGAAAGGTTTACGAACTTGATGATCACGGCAACCGTATCGGAGAACACCGTGAAGATATTGTTGATTGGAACAAAAAAGAAAACGCAGAAATCTGGCGGCACGCATGGGAAGAAAAAGTCAACGAATATCTTGAGAAAAACAACCGACCCGAAAGAATTGATATGCGTTCTTATGAACGGCAAGGAATAGATTTAGTGCCAACAGTTCATCTCGGACCCGCCGCATCGGAAATGGAAAACAGAGGTGAAGTTACGTTTCTCGGCACTCTGAATCGGGACATCGTTAAATTCAACTCCGTGAGAAAACATTTGCGAAAAGCACTTGCTGAATTGATAGAATGGATTGAAGAAATCAAAAAAATTCTTTCCGAAATCAAAGAAGAAAAAGAACCGACAATCGCAGATATTCTCATCGACTACCTGAACTCCCGACAAGAAGCTCACAGCGGTAAGAGCAGATATTTCTACAACAAAGACCTTGCAGTAGATTTGAAACAAGTTTCACAAATCGTCGCATTTCTTCAAGAGCATAACATCACATCTGTGGATTCTTTGTGGGAGATGATTGAAAAAGTTTCTGCGGTTCAAAGCCGTATCGACACCGCCGATGACAAAATTAAAGAACTCAAAAAGGGACTTAAATTTATCGGTGATTATGAAAAATTCAAATCCGTAGCAGACGAATACAGCAAAAAGAAATTCGGCAGAGATAAGTTCAAAACCGAACACAGCAAGGAGTTAAATTCATTCTACCGGGCAAAGCGATGGGTTGATGAAAATACGAAGGCAACAAACAAATCTCTGAAAGCCGAAATCGAAAAACTGCAAAAACAAAAAGATGCCGAAGTCACTTTCATTGAAAGCAACTACGGCAGCCTAGAAGAACTCAAACGTGCAAAATTTATCATTTCAAAAGTTCTTGCAAACGTCAAATATCACGAGCAGGAAGAATCACAGCAATCCACACAAAAATCAAAACAAGAAATTATTGAATAAGGAGTAATAAATCTATGATTGACGAAAACGAATTTGAAAACATGAACCTTTACGAATGTTACGATTTCACGGAAGATGTTCCCAAATCTTTTGAAAACGAATGCAAAAAATATTGGCTTGATAAATGGAAAGAAATTTGCAAACCGCAGTTTCTTCCTGATTGCTTTTATCTTAAAGATACAGACGGTAAACTTTATTTTGTCTGTGGCGGAGAGCTGATAGAAGTATCAGAACATTTTGCAGATAAAGGCAAAACAATAGATCAACTCATTGAAGAATTTATCATTTATCAGTCAAAACAAATGTAACTGTCCGATAAATAGTCTTGAATAAAACCTGCGTTTACGATATAATCCAAGTGGAAAGTATTATAAGCGTGGGTTGTTTCTACGAAAGGAGATTTTTATTTTGAAACAACTTTATAATACTGCTCTCTATATGAGATTAAGCCGTGATGATGAAAACTTCGGCGACAGCGTGTCAATCGAAACACAACGCACCATTCTTCGCCAATATGCAAAAGACAACAACTTGAATGTTGTTGACGAGTACATAGATGACGGTTGGAGCGGAACAAATTTTGAAAGACCTGCATTTATCAGAATGATGAATGATGTTGAAGCAGGCAAAATCAACTGTATTGTTACCAAAGACCTCAGTCGTTTCGGCAGAGAACACGTAATGATGGACTATTATCTTGAATTTGTATTCCCCGAAAAACAAATACGGTATATCGCCGTTACAGAAAACGAAGATACAGAAAAGGGATTAAGCGATTTTGTTCCTTTCAAAAATCTGTTCAACGAATGGTTCGCAAAAGACACAAGCCGAAAAGTTAAAGCAGCTCTTCAAGCAAAGTTTGCCGCAGGTGAAAAAATCTGCACATACGCACCGATTGGCTACAAAAAAGACCCCGATAACCGTAACAAACTCATAATTGATGAAGAAACCCGTTGGATTATCGAAAAGATTTTTGATTTAGCGGTACACGGTGCGGGTTCGGCAAAAATCACAAGGGCTTTGATTGACGAAAAAGTGCCGACACCGGGTTGGTTTAACTACACCCGATACGGAACATTTGCAAACATATATGCGAATCAGCCGATTGAAAAGAGTTATCAATGGACAACTTGTCAAATCAAAAGCATCTTGAAAGATGAAACCTACATCGGCAACACTATCCACAACAAGCAGACAAACATATCTTACAAGAACAAAAAGAAAATACGAAAACCGCAGGAAGAATGGTTTAAAGTTGAAAACACTCACGAAGCCATCATTTCAAAAGAGGTTTTTGAGCAAGTACAGGAGCAGATTGCTTCAAGGAAACGGAAAATGAAAGATGCAACTACGCAGATATTTTCGGGTCTTATAAAATGTTCCGATTGCGGAAAAGCAATGAGCTTTGCGAATAATACTCAGAACAAAACCCCGAAAAAATACTATGTTTGTTCTTCGTACAGACAATACGGATTAAAAGGTAAGCTTTGCACTTCTCACTATCTGCGGTATGACGTTCTGTATTCGTATGTTCTTTTAAGACTTCGCTATTGGGCGGAATATGCACAACGAAACGAAGACGAACTGCTTGAAATTCTCATACAGTCCGGCACAAAAGAAAAAGCCGCTTTGTTCAAAAAGCAAACAGATGAACTGAACAAAGTAAAAAAGCGAAAAGCCGAGGTTGACCGACTTTTCGCAAAGATGTATGAGGATTGGGCAAACGAACGCATCACGGAATACAACTTTAATATGATGTCACAGAAGTTTCAGATGGAACAGCAAGAGCTTGATGAGAGAATTGAAAATCTTGAAACCGAGCTTGCAACCGAAAAGGAAACGGTAGATAACGCAAAGAAATGGATTGCTTTGATTAAACAGTTTTCAATTCCAACTGAACTGACCGCCGAACTTCTGAATACTCTGATTGAAAAAATCGTTGTTCACGAAGCAACGAAAAACGATATGTGCCTCAATCAGCGGAAAATTGATATATATTTTCGCTTCATAGGCAAAATTGATTAACCAATATCCTTAACTATGGGAGAACGGTGAAACAACCCCTAACACGGAAACTCTGAAGCTTTTATCAAAGCTGTTTGATGTTTCAATCAATACTCTTTTAGGCTCTCCGCAAAAACTCGTTTGCCAATGCTGCGGTATGCCGCTTGAAGACTGTAATATCAGCAAGGAAACAGACGGCTTTTTTAACGAAGAATACTGTAAATGGTGCTATGCTGACGGCGAATATATGTATCACGATATGGATGAGCTGATAGATGTTTGCGTAACGCATATGGCAAGCGAAGAATTTTCTTCGGAACAGGCTCGTGCTTATATGAAAGATATGTTGCCAAAACTCAATTATTGGAAACAATACAAAAACCTCGACGGTGCAGAAAAGTTTGAAGAATTCAAGCAACAGCTGATCAGCGAATTTAACGATTTACATATTGAAGGAATGCCGAAGGTTGAAAAGCTCAACGCACTTGTAGGCGGATATATCAATCTTGAATACCGTCTCCCCAACGGACAAACCGTGAAATTCCTTGACGATAACGCTACCTATCTCGGCAATCAGCTTGAATGTGAATTCGGCGGAGACAGGTGCTTTGGGATTGCCGCCAACATGGATTTCCTGCTTGTTTGCACTTATGAGGAAAACGGCAAAAATCCCGAACTGGTTGTTTATAAGAAAAGATAGAAAAATTAGAAATTGCAGGGGATTGACAAGATGCAATATAATATTGAATTTTGGAACGCATTAGATGAATTGGTGAATAATTCTGAAATAATAATTGATAGACCAAAAGGAACTGCACATCCCAAGTATCCTGATTTCATTTATCGAGTTGATTATGGATATTTAAAGGATACATCATCTATGGATGGTGCAGGAATAGATGTATGG
>JAFQSM010000038.1 GCA_017409575.1 Clostridia bacterium | reverse complement strand
GGTGTACTCCGATAACAGAGTAGAAATCGAGTGGAAGCACAAAGACACTATTGCGGAATATATTGAATTACTGAACGGAGGTGTAGAACTTGCAGGATAACAAATATATTATTTTGAAATATCTACGCCTTTCGTTAGAAGACGGAGATAGCATTGAAAGTGACAGTATTGCCAACCAGCGTGATTTAATTGACTTGCATATATCGGCTGTTTTTTCAGATAGGGATGTAGAAGTAATAGAAATTGTTGATGATGGATACTCTGGCACTAACTTTAATCGTCCCGGAATGAAAAGATTGCTTGTATTGGCTGAAATGCATCTTGTTCAGTGCATAATTGTAAAAGACCTATCAAGATTTGCAAGAGATTACATTGAGGTAGGTAGATATACAGATAAGATATTTCCTGAGTGGAGAGTGCGTTTCATAGCGGTAAATGATAATTATGATAGTCTTGATTATCAGGGAGTAACCTGTGGCGTGGATGTTGCATTAAAGAATTTGACCAATGCAATGTATAGCCAGGATTTATCTCAAAAAATAACAAGTGTGAAACGGATGCAACAGAAACGTGGTGAATGTTTTGCTGCATATGCTATTTACGGATATATGAAATCTCCTGAAGATAGACATAAACTTATCATTGATCCCGAAGCTGCAGAAGTTGTACGCCGCATATTTGATATGAGAGATACTGGATTGTCCTATACTGAAATAGCAAAACAACTTAATGGTGAAGGTGTATTATCTCAAAGTGAATATAAAGTAATGCTTACTAAAAAGAAAGACTGGAGAAGAGTGGGACAAGCAGCTATATGGAATAGGAGTATGATATGCCGTATTCTTGATGATGAAAGATACATAGGAAATATGGTATCAGGATTGACAAAAGTTAAGTATGTCGGAGGTAATTCAAGAAAAACTGCTCCTGAAGAATATATCATTGTTCAGAACACTCACGAACCGATTATAGATAAGGAGCAATTCTATAGGGTTCGACCTAAAAAATTAGCAGAACCACGTGGCAAGAAGAGAGAAAAAGTTCTTCTTGATGGATTGCTACGTTGCCCGGGATGCAACCGTATCTTTGAAAAATATGGTTCATTTCCTCATGCAGTAAAATTCAGATGTTACTCTTTGTGGGTTGGTGTTCCAAATGATAACTGCTGTCATGAAACATTCAATGAGCAGGAACTCAATGATATAGTTATACAGGCAGTAAAGCTTGAACTTGCAAAGACTGCAGAACTCATACAGATAAGAAAAGGTATGGAAGACAAAGAAAAAGCATACGGCAAAAGGATTAACGCTATCAATAAAAGGATCAGTGGATTAAAACAGCAAAAGATTGACGGTTATATCAAACTCACAAAAAATGAGATATCCGAAGAGGATTTTCTTAATCTTAAGCAGAAAATAGAAAATAGCATCGAAGAATGCGAAAGAGAGCTTGATAGTTACAAAGTCAATGATTTATCTGCTGCCGATGAAGTAACAATAAATCTCTTTGAAGAGTTTCTTAATGCAGAGACCTTTAACAATGAAATGCTTAAATGCCTTATTAAAACCATATATGTGTATGAAGACAGGCGCATTGAAATCAAATGGAACTTTAAGGAAAAGGTGGTGTAGTTTCATGAATAAAAGAAAGAAAAAGAAGTTTCAAAATAAAATGAAGGTAGTAATGTACTGCAGGGTAGGGACTCCGGAACAATTATTACCTGATGATAGAAAAAAAGAGACTTTAATTGTTCAAAAGAACAAAAAAGCATTGATAAGTTGACTTATTTGGTCCTAAATATTGATTCTTCAGAGCATTTGTGATATAATTATTCATATTATAATGGAATAATTGTGTCAAGGTGGTTTGAAAAAAATAAAAAATTTTTTTGTCCCTAACTTGACAAAATCATATAATTCGGTAAAGGGAAGTGATAAAGGTGAGTAGACCACCAAGAGTTCTTAGTGAAACCGGGTTATACCATATTATTTTTAGAGGGCTTAATAGGCAGAATTTATTTGAAGAAGATGAAGATTATATAAAACTGCTTGAAATAATAAATGAAATAAAAACTGTAGTTGGAATACAGATATACGCTTATTGTTTAATGACAAATCATGTACACTTGTTTTTAAGAGAGAAGGAGTCGGGAGATATTAAGGCAATAATGCATAAGCTGTTGACTCGGTATGTGATGTGGTATAATCGAAAATATCAACGTAGTGGAAGCTTGATAGGAAATCGTTATAATAGTGAGCCTATAGAAGACGAAACATATTATCTCACTTTGATGAGGTATATACATCAGAATCCTGTGAAAGCAGGTATGGTTGATAAACCGGAAGAGTATATCTGGAGTAGTTATAGTGATTACATAAACTTAAAAAATGAATTAACAGATATAGAATTTGGTTTATCAATTTTATCAGAGGAAGAAGATCAGGCTTTAAAAGAATTCAAAAAATTTCATGAGATTATGGAAGATACTGATTTTTCAATATCAAACACAAAGAGACTTACTGATGAACAGTTAAAACGAAGAATTATAAAAATAACAGGCGGAATTAGACCGGAGGAAATAACACTAAGAGCAAAAGCAGATAGGGACAGTATACTTGCATTGTTAAGAAACGAAGGGTTTACGATAGGACAATTAGAAAGAGCCACGGGAATATCACGGGGTATTATAACAAGGGCAAACGTGCAAAAATAGGCACGTCCCCAAATGTGGGCACGTCCCCAAATGTGTTCTCACACAAGTCCTGTTTATGGCTCACCTTTTGATATGATGAAGAGTTTTGGCATATCATACAAAACTGCCGGCGAGAATATTGCCAGAGGGCAGGCAACTCCTCAGGCTGTTGTTAACGGCTGGATGAATTCAGCAGGACACAGAGCAAACATTTTAAATGCATCATACAACACAATTGGCGTTGGATATGTTGCAGACGGAAACTACTGGACCCAGATGTTTGTTGGAAGATAGACACCACAAGGGACGGTTCTTAAGTATTGGGAACATTTTGGACCGATGAGGAACAGAACATTCTTCCGGATTTTGCATAAAATATAGTATCCCAAATCAAATGGGATAAATATGCAACAAAAAGGAGAATGTCAGAATGAATCCGGAAGAATATAACGAAATGGAATTTGGCGGATGTGATGACAGAGGTGACGGATGCTCTACCGTGAATTATCAGTATGCTAATATCAGCATTCCAATAGCGGTGCGTCCCAAAACAAGAACAGGCGAAATAACAATAGAATGTTGTGAAGAGCCAGTTATTGAGTGCTGTGATAGCGAATGTGAAAACGGCCTTGATTTGGTTATCACTCAAAAGGTATGCATAAAAATACCCATCAGATACCAGATTGAAGCTTGCGTGGGTGAAGAGAGCATAAAGTGTGATTAAAAAATGGTGGTCAAATTTGACCACCATTTTTTAATCAGAGAATCTTCTTTGAATATTCCCGTGGGGATATTCCTGCAGATTTTGTAAAGGCACGCGAAAATGTATGTATTGACGAGTAACCAAGCATATCTGAAATCTGGCTGACGGAGTATTTTTTTTCGCGGAGCAGTTTTTTTGATTCGTGCATCTTAAGACCCATATAAAATTCGATGGGACTTTGCCCCATACATTCGCGAAAGAACTCGCAAAGTTGAGTCTTGCCTATAAAAAAGTGGTCGCACAGCTCTTTGAGCGAGAGGGTTGAATAAACACTTTTTTTCATATAGTCGCAAATCAGCTCGCACAGAGAGTTGTTTGCTATATCCCGCGAATCTTTGGTTGAAAGCACCTTGGAGCTGAGTGAATTTCCTGTGCGGATAAGCTTTATGAGAAATTCGGTAAAATGACAATGTAAAAGCTGAGAAGAGCCGAATACCGAGTCTGAAAAACAAAGATTTTCGCGGTTTTGGTAGTCTGACGGGATGACGCCCAGTGCATTTTTTGCTTCGTCAAGAAAAAGCGAAAGCAGCATCCTGGCGGTCTTGTCAAGAGTGAAAGTTTTGCCCCGGAAATACTGCATTGCCTCACTGTCAGAGGAAAAAGAAACAACAAGCATATTGTTGGGAGAATGTCGGTCAGAGATATGGGCGTGGATTTCTGAGGGTTCGTGAAAAATGGCCTGGCCCTGAGAAAGAGTACACCCCACCCCGTTGGTTATGGCATTTACGCTGCCACTGTCGACATACACCATCTCCCAAAAATCGTGTTGTTCGGGCGTGTGAGAAAAATCTTTGCTGAATTCGAAGTAATAAATGCTGTTGAAACCTGTTATGTTTATATCTGATTTTACCTGCTGCGTTTTGAACATAGACTGCTCCTTTCGGACAAAATGCTAAAAAGTAGGTAACTATTGTTAAATGCATGATTGTTCATTTATTATATAATGAAAGTGACTCAAAGTCAAGAGAAACGAAAATTAGTGGAGGGAATTAAGATGAATGTACTTGCAGTAGGATGCCATCCTGATGACATAGAAATTTCTTGCAGCGGAACACTTGCAAAATGCGTTAAGCGTGGAGACAAGGTTACGGTGTGTCATGTTACCAATGGTAATATGGGCCACGAGATAATTTCGGCTGAGGAGCTTCGCGAGATAAGAATCAACGAAGCAAAAAAAGCCGGATCGCTTGCAGGAATGAATTTTTCCCCAACAGAATGGGTGGATATAACAGACGAAATTGACCTTAAAATAGAGATGCTTGAATGTCACGAAAGTCAGCTTAAATGGATGCGTGACCACGATAATATTGACTTTGCGGAATTTGTGCGTTCGTGCTCGAGATTCAGAGGAATTCAGAGCGGAGTGCAGTACGCTGAGGCGTTCTGTCAGGAACTTGTGTGGCCCAAGGTGGTTACAAGGAGGTTGTTGCCATGATGAAAAAGGTAGCTTGTGTGGGAATTATGGTTGCGGATGTAATTGTAGAGCCGGTTATGCATTATCCGCAAAAAGGGGTTTTAGAGCCTGTCAATTCCATTACCGTGCACAATGGCGGCAATGCTATGACAGCAGCGATAAACCTGAGAAAACTTGGAGTAGAGTCTTCGTTGGTTGGTATGGTAGGAAACGATATGTTCGGTGAATTTCTTAAAGGGAGACTTAAGGAAGCCGGCGTAGGAGTGGATGGCGTCAAGGTTAATGATAAGGTTCAGACATCTGCTTCGGTTCTGATGATTGATGAAAGCGGTGAGCGCTCGTTTTTCCACACCACCGGGACCAATGCGGTGTTCAGCCAACAGGACATTGACTATGACATTATCCGCGATTGCGATTTGGTTTTTGTGACCGGCAGTTTTTTGATGGATACCTTTGATGGAAAGGGGACCATGGAGTTTTTGAAAACCTGCAAAGAAATGGGAAAAACCACATTTCTGGATGTATGCTGGGACGCCAAAGGCAAATGGGGCGAGCTTCTTGATATGTCTATGCCATATATTGATTATTTTATGCCAAGCATTGATGAAGCGGTTTGCATCGCCGGCGAAGAGGAGCCTGAAAAGATTGCAGATGTTTTTGTTTCGAAAGGCGTTAAGAATGTTGTAATCAAAATTGGCTCAAAGGGCAGCTATCTGCGCAAGGCAGGGGAAACAAAGGGACAGATCTTCCCGCCGTTTTATGTAGAAAATCCCGTGGATACTACAGGGGCAGGGGATAGCTTTTGTTCCGGATTTCTGGCAGCTTATGCGTCCGGAAAAAGCGAAGAAGAATGTATGGTGTTTGCCAATGCTACCGGTGCACATTGTGTTATGGCAAAAGGTGCAACCACCGGAATCAAAACTTTTGAAGAAATAATGGAATTTATCCAAAAAAATAAAGGCTAAGAAAGAGAGGATGCTAAAATGGATTTTTTAAGTACACTAAAAGGCAGTTTGCTAGAGGATTTCTATCCAAAGGGATGGGATATGAAAAAAATTGATGAATGCTGCGAAAAGGGAGTAGCACGCGAGGACTTCTGGCACAAGGAATTTAATCCGGTTGAGTGTGACAATATTTACGAGTTTGATACTCTTATGGGACACGAAATTGCACTTCAGATAAAGAACGCCCGTGAAAGAGGCGAGAAGCTTGCAATGATACTTCCTGTTGGACCTATGGGTATGTATCGTTGGGCAGTTTACTTCCTTAACGAATGGAATGTAAAGTGTGACCATGTATACACATTCAATATGGACGAATGGGCAGATGCAGACGGCAACACACTTTCGAATGACAATCCTGCATCGTTTGAATACAGCATGAAACAGGCTTTCTTTGACAAGCTTGGCGAAAACACAATACCACCGGCACAGCGCAATTTTGCTACAAAGGAAAATCTTCCTACATATCCTGAAAAAATTGCTGCACTCAAAGCTGAGGGAGCAAAGCTTGTTCTTGTTTTTGGTATCGGCAGAGCGTGTCATATCGCTTTCTGGGAACCGCACTTTGCAGATGAGTTTTCTTCGGTTGAAGAATGGAAGAAACAGTGCTACAGAATCGGTGCAAAGCTTCATCCCCTTACAATTGAGCAGAATGCCATTACAAGCTTTAAGAGCCGTACAACATTGGTTCCTTGCCGTGCAAATACAGTAGGCCCCGGTCTTTTCCTGCAGGCAGACTACATAATCGGCGGCTGCGACGGAGCACTTGGCCGTGGCATGGGATGGCAGGGAATGAGCTTCCTTACAACTCTCCATTATGGTCCCGATATGAACATAACATCTTCATTTATGCCTACACTTCCGGGCAAGCTGTTCTATCTTAAAGAACTTGCAGGTCCGCTTGTGGCAGAGTGTAACTAATATTTAAAAACTGAGGGTTTGAGGTGTGGAGTTTTCCGCACCTCAAATTTATTATTTTCGGCAAAAAACTGCAAAGACGGCGGAAAAAGAAGTTAAGCGCCGAGAAAATAAATGAAATTGTGATTTAGCTATTGCTTTTTGAGTAAGAATTTGTTATTATATAATGTAATGATTATAATAGTTTAGTACAAACTGTTAAGATATGAAAGGAGTGCGAAATATGCCTTCAAAAAAGAAAGACGAAGTATTGATGTATAAAGGCAAAATGCTTCTCAGAAAAGGTAATGAGATTTATTATGGAGCTCCGGGGACCAAATATATGGTTGTCTTCCGTGTTACAGAATCCGAAAAACTAAGCGATTTGGATATTGCAAAAAAGGTTGTAATCGAGCTTCGCACAAACCGCGAAGAAGGTTCAACTCTTATCAAGCAGGCAGAACGCGACGGACTTTGCAAGGCTTTTGATATTGGCTTCTTCTGGCTTGAAGATGCTCTCGAAAATTATTAAAATGCAAAAAAAGGGGCGGTTTTTAAACCGCCCTCAATTTGATATGTGCCCGTAGCTCAGCTGGATAGAGTGTCAGACTCCGACTCTGAAGGTCGTGCGTTCGAATCGCATCGGGCATACCAAAAAGAAACGACAATTTTCGCATTGAAAGTTGTCGTTTCTTTTTGTACTCTTATCTTTTCACTATTCTCTCTTCGTTTTTCTCTAAAATTGTCGTTTCCAGAGAAAAGATAAGAGATAATAGAGTAGAGAAAAAGTGGTTTTGCTACGCAAAACATTGAATTATGTGTAGAATTGTGATATACTGAACTTGAGGTGAAAATATATGGAAAGTCCGCTTTTAAATAAATCATTAGAATTTGCAACACAAATTGTTTTATTTTATGAGGAATATGCAAAGTCTAAAAGAGATACAACAATTGTAAAACAACTTCTTCGAAGCGCAACAAGTGTCGGTGCGAATATCAATGAGGCGATTTTCGGTAATAGTAAACCTGATTTTATATCAAAACTACATATTTCTCTAAAAGAAGTGAGTGAAAGTATTTATTGGCTTACACTTTTAAGAAATACAAAATTATTTGAATATGATTATGATAATCCTATTAATCTTGCAGAAGAAATAAAACGAATGCTCATATCTTCAATAAACACTGCAAAGAAAAGCAATAATTAAAGCACATCCAAACCATTCGGCGCTTCCAAAAATCCGCACACGAAAGTGGGCGGATTTTTACTTATTCACAATTACTTAGCAAACTCAGAGGCATACATACGCACTCCAAGGAGTAAAACGCGATGCGTTTTTCTTTTATCAGGCATTGGCTCTCGCCAAAGCCAATCCTGCGCTACAGATATGCCACCGGCATATCTGCTTAACGCTGCGGCGTGCGTTCGAATCGCATCGGGCATACCAGAAAAAACGACTTGTCAAAACAAGTCGTTTTTTCAATGAAATAAATCCTTTCGGGATTTGTGAAATGGACTTCGCGCATGAAATATTGCTGCGCAATATGAAATACGCCTGCGGCGTGTGATAAAGGTTTTTTTTATTTCACAGAAAGCGTAAGCTTTCTATTTCACAATTTATGAAGTAAATTATTTCATATCGAGCGAAGTAAGATATTTCATTTTTTCAATTTCCGCTATTCCATTGTTTTGCCCAAAAAACCTGCTGCGACTTCGGCAAGCTTGGATTCTGCCTCGCCAAAAACTTTGCCGTTAGAGGACAAAATCATTACTGTACCGATGCTGTCACCATCAAAAACGATGGGAGCAATAACTCCCGCTTTGTAGTTGTCATTCCCATCAACTACTGCAATATTGTTGTCGCTTTTGGTTGCTACAAAACCTGTTTTGCCGTGCATAATCTTTTCGGCATCCGAGGAAAGCTTCTTGTCTGCAAGCTCTTTTTTTGGCGCGCCTGACACGGCGATTATTGTATCGGTGTCAGAGATACAGCAGGCAAGACCTGTTGTTTTTGCCAAAGATTCGGCATATTGTACTGCAAATTCCGAAAGCTCGCCTATGGGTGAATATTTTTTAAAAATAACTGTTCCGTCACTTTCGGTATAGATTTCCAGCGGGTCGCCCTCGCGGATGCGCATTGTGCGGCGGATTTCCTTGGGGATTACAATTCTGCCGAGGTCGTCAATTCGTCTTACTATTCCGGTTGCTTTCATATAATAAATTGCTCCTTTTGGTTGATTTTACAAAATTATTGTTTGTCAAAAGGGAATTTTTATGTAAAGAAAAATTTGGGAAATAAAAAAAGCAACGAAAATACTTTCGTTGCTTTTATCTGTTGTTTTAAATTTTAAAACTAAATGCGGCTTGCACTGTTTTTGTCAAGATAGAGCGTAGCGCTTGGGTGTGTTCTCAAAATACTTGCGGGGCAAGCTGTTGCCACAGGTCCGAGAAGTGCATCATGAACTGCATCTGCTTTGCGGATTGTGGGAACAACACAGATTGCTTCGGGGATTGACATTATGTAAGACAAAGTAAGTGTCATAGCATGTGTGGGAACGTCGTCAAAAGTTGCAAAGCAACCATCGTTTACCTGCTGCTGACGGCAAATGCTGTCAAGCTCAACGATTTTTACTGTTTTGGGGTCGTTGAAGTCAGCTGCAGGCGGGTCATTGAATGCCATATGACCATTCTCACCCATGCCCAGGAAGATAAGATCAGCATGATATTTTTCCAAAAGTGCTGAGTATTCTTCGCATTTCTTTTCAGCTTCTTCTTTTGCGCAGAGCAAGTAGTGGATTTCTTTGAAAGAAACCTTGTCAAAAATTGCACGGCGAAGGAAGTTTCCAAAGCCTGCAGGTTTCGCTGTCGTCGATGCCTATATACTCGTCCTGATGGAAAGCGCGAACTTTTGTCCAGTCAACATCAAGCGAGAGAAGAGTTTCCAGAAGCTCGTTCTGTGAAGGAGCAGCGGCAAACACAACATTAGCCTCGCCTTTTTCTGCGATGATTTTGTTAATTCTTTTTGCAGCATTCTCGGCAACAGCCTTACCCATTTCGGCACGGGTAGCAAAAATGCTGACAGGAAGCTTTTCAACCATTAAATTTTTTCAGCCATAATTTTACTTCCGGATAATTATATAATATATCAAGTATAAATCATTTTTTCCATATTTTTAACCCTTTTTTATAATATCCCGAGGACTTTTGGGACAAGAAGAAAAGGAATAAACTTTTTTTCGCATTTAGGCAAAATAGAGTAGATTTTTTTAAAAACTTGTGATACAATGTATCTTGGCAGAGGATGTGGGAAAAATACCCTTAGTCTGATGCCAAAAAAAATTTGGGGTGGTGCACCGGATGGATGTTTTGAAAAAAGTTGAAATATTTACTGATGGTGCGTGCAGCGGTAATCCCGGACCCGGCGGATATGGCACGATTTTGCGATACAACGGACGCGAAAAGGAACTGTCGGGCGGAGCTTTTGAGACAACAAATAACCGTATGGAACTGACCGCGGCGATAGAGGGCTTGGCTGCTCTTAAAGAAAAGTGCAGTGTTACGCTTTACAGCGACTCCAAGTATCTGGTGGACGCCATTGCTTGCGGCTGGGCAGTAAAGTGGCGTGAGAACGGATGGATGCGTACCAAAAAGGACAAGGCACAAAACCCGGACCTTTGGGAAAAACTTCTCGACTTGCTTGAAAAGCACGAGGTCGAGCTTGTGTGGGTCAAGGGTCACGCGGGACATCCCGAAAACGAGCGGTGTGACCGACTGGCAGTTGCCGAGGTCGAAAAACACCGAAAATAATGATTTAGCATATACGGAGAGGTCTACTTTTCATAGATTTTCGCATATTGCGATATTCACTCCGGTACATAAAGAAAGGTAGGTTTTTTAGATGGAAGCAAAAAGAATTTATGTTGACCATTCAGCAACAACTCCAATGAAAAAATGCGTGCTTGATGCGATGCTTCCTTATTTTACAGAAGATTTCGGCAATGCATCGACTGTGTATGCCGAGGGAAGGGAAGCAAAAAAAGCAATAAACCTTGCAAGAGAACAGGTTGCAAAAGCAATCGGTGCAACAAGCGACGAGATATATTTTACCGGCTCGGGGACCGAGGCAGACAACTGGGCAATCCGGGGTATTGCTCTTGCAAACAAAAACAAGGGTAATCACATAATAACCTCATCGGTTGAACATCATGCTGTTCTTCACACCTGCGCTGAGCTTGAAAAGCAAGGCTTTGAGGTAACTTATCTGCCGGTTGACGAGTTTGGTATGGTTTCGGCAAAAAGCGTTGAGGAAGCAATCACTGACAAGACTGTTCTGATTACAATAATGACAGCCAACAACGAAATTGGTACGATTATGCCGATTGAAGAAATAGGTAAAGTCGCAAAGAAAAATAATATAGTTTTCCACACCGATGCTGTTCAGGCAATCGGGATGATGGAAATTGATGTGGAAAAGATGGGCATAGATTTGCTATCGCTTACGGGGCACAAGTTTTACGGACCCAAGGGCTCGGGTGCACTTTATGTAAGAAAAGGTACAAAAATTGCACCGATTTTGACCGGTGGCGCGCAGGAAAGAAATAAACGCGCAGGAACCGAGAATATTCCTTGCATTGTCGGACTTGGCAAGGCAATAGAACTTGCAACCGAGGATATAAGCGGACATACCGAAAAGCTTCGCCTGATGCGCGACAGATTTATAAAAAGAGTTCTTGACGAGATACCGTATTCAAGACTCAACGGACATCCAACCGAGAGAATTGCAGGAAGTGCCAATATTTCGTTTGAGTTTATTGAGGGCGAGTCGCTTCTTTTGATGCTTGATATGAAAGGAATTTCGGCTTCAAGCGGAAGCGCCTGCACATCGGGGTCTTTGGACCCGTCGCATGTTCTGCTTGCAATCGGACTCAAGCACGAGACAGCTCATGGCTCGCTCAGAGTTTCGTTTGGCGACTCCAACACGCTTGAGGATGCAGACAGAATCGTTGATGAATTAAAGGTTATTGTGGCACGACTGAGGGAAATGTCGCCGCTTTATGAAGAAGTTAAAAAGGAGAAAAAAGATGTATAGCGAAAAAGTAATGGAACATTTTTCAAACCCCAGAAATGTGGGCGAAATTGAAGATGCAAATGCCGTAGGACAGGTGGGAAACCCCAAGTGTGGCGATATAATGAAAATGTATATGAAGATAAACGACGAGACCAAGGTGATTGAAGATGTAAAATTCAAGACCTTTGGTTGCGGTGCCGCAGTTGCCACATCAAGTATGGCGACCGAGATGGTAAAGGGCAAAACCATTGATGAGGCACTTGCTGTTACCAATGTGGCTGTTGCCGAGGCACTTGACGGACTTCCGCCGGTAAAGATGCATTGCTCAAACCTTGCACAGGAGGCCATTCATTCTGCAATTGCGGATTACTACAACCGCAAAGGAATTGACCCGACAGGCATTGTTGGATGCAACGGCGACTGTGCATGTTGTCACGGACACCACGAATAATAATGCGAAAGGAAAGACCGACTGTCAGAATAAACGGTCGGTCTTTTGAAAATAAATATGGAAAAACAAAAAGTTGCAATAGGTATGTCGGGCGGAGTGGATTCCAGCGTTGCGGCGGCACTGCTCCTGAGGCAAGGTTATGAAGTAATTGGAATAACCATGATGCTTTGGAACGAAGAAAACGGTGCGGCTGACGATGCAAAAGCAGTTTGCGAAAAGCTTGGCATAAAGCACTATACTGTGGATTTCAGAGAAGAGTTCAAAAAAAATGTTATGGACTACTTTGCTGATGAGTATATGCGTGGCAGAACTCCAAATCCCTGTATTGTATGCAATCGGTTTTTGAAGTTTGATGCGATGCAGAAGTTTGCAAAACAGTTGGGTGCAGACAAGATTGCGACAGGACATTATGCAAAAACCGAATATGACGAAAAAACGGGCAGATATCTTATAAAGGTTGCCGAGGCAGGAAAAAAAGACCAGACATATGTGCTTTATTCGCTTACTCAAAAGCAGCTTGAGGCTACACTTATGCCGCTTGGTGAAATCGAGAACAAGACCGAAACCAGAAAGATAGCGGCAGAGCTTGGTTTTGACATTGCAGAAAAGGCTGAGAGTATGGAGATTTGCTTTATTCCGGATGACGATTACCGTACATTTCTTGCAAACCATACCGGCAAAAAATGCCCCGAGGGCGATTTTGTAGACATAAACGGAAATGTTTTGGGCAGACATTCGGGCATTTCCAACTATACGGTGGGTCAGCGCAAAGGCCTTGGGATTGCTTTTGGCAAGCCTATGTTTGTGACAAAGATTGATGCGAAAAAAAATCAGGTCGTGCTGGGCGAAAAGGGAACGGAGTTTTCGAAAGAACTGTTTGCAGATAGCCTCAACTTTATTCCGTTTGAAAAGCCTGATGATAAAATGGAGGTTTTGGCAAAAGTGCGTTATGCCGCGAAACCTGCAAAAGCGACAGTCTTTTTGCAGGGCGAGGATTTGGCTAAGGTAGTTTTTGACGAGCCTCAAAGGGCGGTTACACCCGGTCAGGCAGTTGTTTTTTATGATTTGAAGGAAGAAATTCTTGTTGGCGGCGGCATAATCCGCGCCTGAAGGGAATAATATATGAGTTTTAGTGAAATAAGAAAAAGAATAATAGAAAAAAGCTGGGATACCCTCAACAACAAACAGCTTGAAGCCGTTGTAAATACAGAGGGACCTCTTCTTGTGATTGCAGGAGCAGGGTCCGGCAAGACAACGGTTATAATACACAAGATTGCACATCTGATGCTTTATGGCAAGGCGTATTTCAGCGATAGTGTTCCAAAGGGGATTTCAGACGAAGAAATTGAAATCCTTGACTGGTTTTCAAAGGGCGAGGTTGACGAGCTTCCACCTGAGCTTTTTGAATATCTGCCTGTTGATGCGGTAAAGCCGTTTAACATTCTGGCAATAACCTTTACCAACAAGGCTGCGGCAGAGCTTAAGGCAAGGCTTTCGGCAAAGCTTGGGAAGTCGGGCGAGGATGTGTGGGCATCCACATTCCATTCCTCGTGCGTAAAGTTTTTGCGAAAAGATATCGACAGACTTGGTTACGAGAAAAACTTTGTTATTTTTGACACGGCGGACAGTCAGACTCTTATCAAGGAGTGTATGAAAGACCTGAACATTGATTCAAAGGATTTTGCACCAAAAGCAATCGGCGGCGCTATAAGTCAGGCAAAAAACGAGCTTATTACACCTGAGGAATACGAGAGTATATTCAAAACTGATTTTTACAAGTCGGTTGTGGCAAGAATTTACAAGCTTTATCAGGCTCGGCTCAAAAAGTATAATGCTCTTGACTTTGACGATTTGATTATGTGCAGCGTAAAGCTTTTTGAAGAAAACCACGATGTTCTGGAATACTATCAAAACAAATTTAAATATATCCTGGTCGACGAGTATCAGGACACCAACCATGCGCAATACAGGCTTGTAAGCTTGCTTGCGGCAAAACACCACAACATTTGTGTTGTTGGAGATGATGACCAAAGTATTTACAAATTCCGCGGAGCGGATATAACAAACATTCTTGGGTTTGAGGACGAATTTGAAAATGCAAAAACCATCAAACTAGAAGAAAATTATCGCTCGACACAAAATATTCTGAATGCTGCCAACGGCGTTATCGCAAACAATCGCGGCAGAAAGTCAAAAAAACTGTGGACAGGCAATGGCGAGGGCGAGCTTGTGACGGTTTATAATGCGCAAAATGAACATGATGAGGCAAGATATATTGCCAAAAAAATATCTGAGTTATATGCAAATGGCGGTACATACAGCGATTATGCGGTGCTTTATCGTATGAATGCCGAATCGCGCGTTGTCGAGGATACACTACTTCGAAACGCCATTCCGTACAAGGTCTTTGGCGGATTGAGGTTTTATGACCGCAAAGAAATCAAGGATTTGACCTCGTACTTAAGGCTTGTTCAAAACAGTACAGACAATGTATCGTTTGTGCGGATTGTAAACGAGCCTAAACGCGGAATAGGAGATGCAACTGTTGACAAGGTACTGCTTATAGCCGAAGAAAACGGCATAAGTGCGCTTGAGGTGGCAAAAACTGCTGAAAGCTTCCCCGAACTTTCGCGTGCGGCAGCAAAGCTTAAAGGCTTTGCCGGGCTTATAGACGAAATGCGCGAAAAGCTGAATTCGGGAGTGGGACTTGAAGAGTTTGTAAAGTCAGTTATTTATGACTCGGGGATGATGTCAGCACTTGAGACTGAGGACACTGTAGAAAGCCGCACAAGGATTGAAAACCTTAAGGAATTTGTGTCAATGGTAAGCGAGACAGTCAGACAAGAACCCGACACCCTTTTGGAAAACCTGCTTGAAAATATTTCGCTTGTGGCGGATATTGATGAGCTTGACGAAGCGCAGGAGACGGTTACATTGATGACACTTCACAGCGCAAAGGGCCTTGAATTCAAAAATGTATTTCTTGTCGGGATGGAAGAGGGAATTTTCCCCGGAATGAGGTCGATGAATACAGAAGAAGAAATGGAAGAAGAACGCCGCCTTTGCTATGTGGGAATTACGCGTGCAAAGGAAAGATTGTTCCTTACACATACTGACACAAGAACTCTTTTCGGGACCACAAAATACAATATGAAGTCAAGGTTTTTGAAGGAGGTACCAAAAGATTTTGTAAGCGAAGAAAAATATAAAACAGCAGGATTTGACTTGTTTGAGACGGCTGTACTTAAAAAACCGCAAATGGACAAATCCTCGTTTAAGACAAGTGCTCAGCCAAAACCGGTACAGACCGGGGAAAACCTTGATTTTGCGGCAGGCGACAGAGTTCTGCACCGCAAATTCGGCGAGGGAACTGTTCTGGAAGCAAAGGCACTTGGTGCGGATATGTTCCTCAGGGTCAAATTCGACAGCGTGGGCGAAAAGAATCTAATGGCGGCATATGTAAAACTGGAGAAAATTTAAAAAATAATTTAATATAACCAAAATATCAGGAGGGAATATTATGAAAACTATTAAAGCGCAACCTATTACAGTAGAGGAATTTGCACCGTTCGGTCAATTCTACACCATGGACAAACCCGATGGATACGCTCTTTGCGGCGAGATACACAAGTTTTTCCCCGACCGCATCACAGCCGACAGCAACCATCGTCTTGGATTTTCACCTATTGTTGTGAAAAAACCCGAGAAAATGATTATCACACAGCAGGAATATCACACAACAACCTGGGAAATAATAATGCCGCTTGATGATGACATGATTGTTCATTGTGCACCGGCATCGGCAGGTACACCCGTGACTGACCTTGTAAAAGCGTTCATTGTTCCAAAGAATACACTTATCAAAATGAACTCAGCTATCTGGCATCTTGCTCCGCTTCCGGCGAACAATGACCAGCTTACTGCTTTGATTGTTCTTCCTGAGTGCACATACGCAAACGACTGCACAGTTGTTGACCTTAAAGCAGACGAGCAGTTTGAGATTGTGAAATAAAAAGTCAAAAAGATATCGCACAGAAGAGGGTGAAGGACTATGTACAGCGATTTTGCAGAGGTGTATGACAAACTGCAGGATGCGGATTACAACAAATTTGTTGATTATTATGAACAGATTTTTGCAAGGCTTGGCAAAAAACCAAAGCTTGTGCTTGACCTTGCCTGTGGTACGGGCAATATTACAATCCCTATGGCAAAGCGCGGCTATGATATGATTGGCCTTGACCTTTCGTGCGAGATGCTGAACATTGCAAGAAACAAGACGGCAGCCGAATCTTTGGACATCCTGTTTTTAAATCAGGATATGTGCGAGATGGAACTTTATGGAACGGTTGATGCCATTGTCTGTGCCCTTGACGGACTCAATTACATAACTGATGAAGATGATTTAAGGCAAATCTTCAAGCTTGCTGCAAATTATCTCAACCCCGGCGGTGTGATGATTTTTGATATGAACACCGAGTATAAGCTGAGGGAAATTCTGGGCGGCAACACCTATGTCTGTGAAGAAGAGGATATCTATTATGTGTGGCAAAGTGAATTTTGCGAGGATTCAAAAATATGTGATTTCGAGCTGAACTTCTTTTGCCAAAAACCCGACCGCACCTATACACGATTTGACGAATTTCAGCAGGAAAGGGCATACAGCCCCGACCAAATTTCGGCTATGGTAACCGAATCAGGACTTGATGTGACAGGAATTTACAAACCTTTTGAATTTGCGACATACTCCGACAATGACGAGCGAATTTTTTTCGTTATTTCCCGAAAAATGTGTTGACAGATTTTACCTCGCGTGATATACTAAGCGGGTGGTCATCAAGAGTTGGCCTAAATTGGAGGGAAGAGTATTATGCAAAAAGGTAAGGTAAAATGGTTTAATGCCGAAAAAGGATTTGGTTTCATCGAAAGCGAAGAGGGAACAGACGTATTTGTTCATTTCTCAGCTATTGCTATGGATGGTTACAAAACCCTTGAAGAAGGCGCAGAAGTTGAATTTGAGGTTGTAGAAGGTGCTAAAGGACCGCAGGCTGCTAACGTAACCCGCGTTTAATCCTTTTAATATAGACGATCACAAAAAGAACTTAAAATCGACCCATGTGCTTATGGGTCGATTTTTTATTCAGAGTAAAAAGGCAAAATCAAGGGTTTTGCCCGGAAAGGAAGTTTTTTATGGCAGACAAACTGACCCGTGCCGTTACCAAAAACGGTTTTATACGAATATTTGCAGTAAATTCAAAAAATATAGTTCAGGCGGCGCATGACTATCACAAAACCCTGCCGCTTGCAACAGCGGCTTTGGGCAGACTTCTGACCGGAGCGGTTATTATGGGAAGTATGATGAAAGAAGAAAATTCGTCACTTACCATGCAACTTGTCGGCGACGGCCCGCTTGGCAGAGTTCTGGCAGTTGCCAATTCAAAAGGCGAGGTCAAAGGTTATGTCGAAAATCCGTTTGCAGATTTGCCTCTCAATCGAGTTGGCAAGCTTGATGTTGGCGGCGGTGTTGGACAAAACGGCTATTTGAGCGTTGTCAAAGACTTGAGACTTAAAGAACCCTATATAGGACAAGTCCCGCTTCAGACCGGCGAGGTGGGGGATGATCTGGCGTTTTATTTTGCGCAGTCCGAACAGGTGCCAAGCCTTGTTGCTCTTGGCGTTTTGGTGGACCGGGATTATTCGGTCAAACAGGCAGGCGGATTTATTGTGCAGATTATGCCCGATTGTGACGAGTTCAACCTGAAAAAGTTTGAAAAAGCGGCAGAAAAAATCACAAGCGTGACCTCGATGCTTGAAAAAGGTCTTTCTAACGAGGGACTTATAAAAGAGGTTATGAAAGATTTTGAGGTTGATATCCTTGACGAAATTGATGTTGATTATGTATGTGATTGCTGTGATGAGCGTATGCAAAGGGCAATTGTAAGCCTTGGCAAAAAAGAGATACAGGACATAATTGATGAGCAGGGCGAGACGGAAATTGTCTGCCAGTTTTGCGACAAAGCATACAGGTATGACAAGAATGCACTTGAGGAAATGATTGAAAGAGCAAAGAGATAACAAAAAAAGAGCTGTTTTACAGCTCTTTTATTTTTCGTATATGTGAGAAAGTTTCTTTTTCGCCTTTTTCCGAAAGCATTGTCAGCCATTCCTCAATAAGTGCAGAGGTTTTGGGGTGTATGCTTCGGTTGGGTTTGCCACGCAAAAAGTATTCAAGCGGGTGATTTTGCGAATAGTTTTTGCCCTGATAGATTTTGCTTGCGGCAACGCGGTCACAAAACATTTCTTTGACAAAAACAAGCGGCATTTCAACAGGCATCACCAGTTTGGTTTGGGGGTTATAGTCTGCCCAGTATTCAAAGTGATGGCGGTTTCTGCCTTTGTGATGAAGCCACGCCTTTGAATATCCAAAAGCTTCGCGCTCCGCTTCGTTGGGACTTCGGGTCCCCTTGTAAAATTTTGCTCCTGCAATAAATTCGGCAGGCGAATATTTTGAAAGGTCATGAAGAAGACCGCGATGCAATATCCCTGCCTTGAAACAATGGCGGATAACTGCGTGGCGGTGTTTTGTAATGGTTTTGAAGTGCCCGATTGGATTTGCCATTTTTGTTTTCTCCGTTAATTTGAAAGTATTGTTGATAACAGTATAGCATATTTGGAAAAAAAAAGCAAACAACAGTTTGGAAGAATTCCAAACTGTTGTTCTTGTTTTTATATCTTAGCAACCGCAGCCGCAAGATGAATTGTTGTTACCGCAGCAGCAGCTGATCAAAAGGATTAAAACAATAATCCAGAGACAACTGTTGTTACCGAAGTCACCAAAACACATACAGGGCACCTCCTTTCAGGGAAAAATACTGCCTATCAGCTGTTAGCAACCGCAGCTGTTGTCACAAGGTGTAGGCATATTGCAGCCGCCCGAGCGATCTGCGCCGCCGCAACCGCAGCAGCAGATGATAATAAGGAGTATAATAATCCAAAGGCAATTATTACCTCCGCATCCACCGAAGCATCCCATGTTTTCAGCACCTCCTGATGAATTTTTATATTCTGATTTTTTTGTCTTGGGTATGTTTTGATTTTCGTTTTGTAAGTATATTGTATTATATGGGAAAAATAGAAAGGTGTGATTTGTCCGCCGTTAAAATTTTAAAATTCATTGACTAAAGACAACCAATCTGCTAAAATAAAAACATAAGTTTTTTGCGGGAGAGTTGAAAAATGGAAAGAGGCAAATTCATAGTATTTGAGGGGATTGACGGAAGCGGAAAGTCAACACAAATAAATCTTTTGGCAGAAGCGCTTAAAAAACGCAGCATATCCTGCCGTACCACACTGGAACCCACATTTGGCATGGTGGGAAGTGTTCTTCACGACATTTTGTCGGGCAAAATGTCGGCAGATCCCAAGGTTGTGGCATCGCTTTTTGTAGCAGACAGGCTTGACCATATCCTCAATCAGACCGACGGCGTTTTAAAAAGTGTAGAAAACGGCGAAACGGTGATATGTGACAGATACTATTTTTCGTCCTATGCGTATCAAAGCGTTGAGGTTCCAAGAGATTGGGTGGTTTCGGCAAATCGTATGGCAGCAGAGACCCTCAGACCCGACGCAACCATTTTTATTGATATATCAGCCGAAACAGCGATGAATCGGATTTCAAAAAACCGCGAAAACACAGAACTTTATGAGACCAAAGAACGCCTGAGTGCTGTCCGCGAGGGGTATTTTTCGGCGTTTGAACTGATGAAGGACGAAGAACGCATTTTTGTCGTTGACGGAAATCGCAGCATTGATGAAATTGCTGAAGAAATCCAAAAAATTGTTTTTGAGAAGATTTGCTGAAAAACGCGAAAAATGTTGACAAAAAAGCGGCATTGTGATAGAATATTTAAGTAGATGACAGATGCAAAAAGATGTTTTGCAAAAGTTTTGAAAAAGTTTTCTGTGACTGACGGATAATGTGGGAAAACCACAAGGGAGCAGAAAATTCAAGTATGCCGACCGTCTGGGCAGTCCTGTAACTACAGGGCTGCCTTTTTGTGTTCTTGGCTTAAGGAGGAAAAATCATGAAAAAAGTTGGAATTATAATGGGCAGCGACAGTGATTTGCCCGTAGTTGAAAAAGCTGTCGACACACTCAAGATGCTTGGAGTTCCTTTTGAGGTGCATATTTTTTCGGCACACAGAACACCGGTTGAAGCAAGGGACTTTTCGCTTAATGCACGAAAGAATGGCTTTGGTGCAATTATTGCGGCGGCAGGCAAAGCGGCTCATCTGGCAGGTGCAATTGCAGCAAACACAACCCTGCCGGTGATAGGTATTCCCATCAAGTCATCGACTCTTGACGGACTTGACGCACTTTTGTCAACAGTTCAGATGCCCGGCGGAATTCCGGTTGCAACTGTTGCTATTGACGGCGCACAGAATGCGGCACTTCTTGCGGCACAGATTATCGCGGTGGAGGACAGCACTCTTGGCGAAAAGCTTGATGAACAAAGAAAATCCGCAATGGAGGCAGTTCTTGAAAAGAACAAAGCCGTTGAGGAAAGATACAACAAATAAACTTTGACTTAAATATATTGAACGGAGGAAGTATATGGGCGGATTTTTTGGAACCATAAGCCGGCACGATGCTATAGCAGATGTATTCTTTGGTGCGGACTATCATTCGCATCTTGGAACCCGTCGCGGCGGAATTGCAGCTTATGACAGCGAAATCGGTTTGCAAAGAGATATTCACAACATTGAAAATACTCCTTTCAGGACCAAATTCGACAATGTATTCAACGAAATGAAGGGGAATTCGGCAATCGGTGTTATAAGTGACTCGGACCCCCAGCCACTTTTGATAAGGTCCGAGGTTGGCACCTATGCGATTGCGACAATCGGCAGAATAAACAATGCCGAGGAACTTATAGAAAAATATCTGCAAAAGGGCGGACATTTTGGCGTTATGACAGGCGGAAAGGTCAATTCGACTGACCTTGTGGCAGCTCTTATAAATCAAAAAGAGACCTTTGCCGAGGGCATCGAGTATGTTCACGATGTGGTCGAGGGCACGGTTTCGATTCTGATCCTTACTAACGATGGCAAGCTGATTGCCGCTCGTGATAAGCTTGGCAGACTCCCAATCCTTATCGGCAAGAATGAAGACGGATATGCCGTGTCGTTTGAGGATTTTGCTTACAAAAAGCTTGGATATGATGACGAAATGGAGCTTGGCCCGGGCGAGGCGGTTGAAATTACCCTTGATGGAATCAAACAGCTTGTAAAACCTGGCAAGGAAATGAAAATTTGCGCATTTTTGTGGAGTTATTACGGCTATCCAAACTCGGTTTATGAGGGCAAAAATGTCGAGACAATGAGATACCGCAACGGTGCCATTATGGCACAGACCGACAAAGCAAACGGCAAGGCTGAGGATATCGACTTTGTAAGCGGTGTTCCTGATTCGGGCACACCTCACGCAATCGGATATGCAAACGAAAGCGGAATTCCTTTTGCAAGACCTTTTATCAAGTACACCCCCACTTGGCCGCGCAGCTTTACCCCAAAGCATCAAAGTGACAGAATTAAGATTGCAAGGATGAAGCAAGTGCCGATACACGAGTTGATTGAGGGCAAGAATTTGCTCTTCGTGGATGACTCGATTGTCAGAGGAACACAGCTTAAAGAAACGGTTGACTTCCTTTATCAGCATGGGGCAAAATCGGTGCATATGCGCTCGGCTTGTCCGCCGATTATGCACGGATGCAAATACCTCAACTTTACAAGCAGCAAAAACGAAATGGAGCTTATTGCAAGACAAACTGTGATGGAGCTTGAAGGAGAAGAAGGCTTTAACCACATAGAAGAGTACAGCGACGGCAACACCGAAAGAGGCAAAAAGCTGAGGGAGACCATAAGCGAAAAATTTGGTTTTGATTCGCTTGACTTTCAGTCGCTTGACGGTGTAATCAAAGCAATCGGACTTGACCCGTGTAAGTTGTGCACATATTGCTGGTCGGGCAAAGAATAGATAACTTGTGAAAAACATCATCACGCAATCAAATTACACCGCTCGCTGTGCAGCAAGCACAGCTTCGGATTAGATTTGATTACGCTATAATATTTTTCCGCGGTTATTTGGTAATTTGTTTAAGCGTATATAAATAAATTTATTTTTGGAAATACAGAAAGGATAAAAGAAAATGGAAAAGAGCTTTAGCGAAAGTTATAAGGCAGCAGGTGTTGATATTACTGCCGGTTATAAGGCTGTTGAACTTATGAAACAGCATATTGCAAAAACTATCACAAAGGGTGCGGCATCCGACATCGGCGGTTTTGGCGGACTTTTTGAGATGGACCTTACAGGTATTCAAAAGCCTGTGCTGGTAAGCGGAACTGACGGCGTTGGAACAAAGTTGAAAATGGCGTTTTTGATGGACAAGCATGACACAGTTGGTATTGACTGTGTGGCTATGTGCGTAAATGATATTATCTGCTGTGGAGCAAAGCCACTTTTCTTTCTTGACTATATTGCTGTCGGCAAAAACTATCCCGAAAAAGTTGCAGACATAGTTAAAGGCGTTGCAGAGGGCTGTGTTCAGTCAGGTTGTGCGCTTATTGGTGGCGAGACTGCCGAAATGCCCGGATTTTATCCTGAAGACGAATACGATTTGGCAGGATTTTCGGTTGGCGTTGTTGACAAGGACAAGGTTCTTAACAACAAAACAATAACCGAGGGCGATGTTATTATCGCGCTTCCGTCAAGCGGAGTTCATTCAAACGGATTTTCACTTGTCCGCAAGGTTTTTGATGTTGAGAACGCTGACATAAAGGCTCCTCGTGCAGAACTTGGCGGAAAGTCGGTTGGCGAAACTCTTCTGACCCCCACAAAAATTTATGTAAAGCCGATGCTTGCACTTTTTGATGAAGTTACTGTTAAAGCAGTTTCGCACATCACAGGCGGCGGTTTTTATGAGAATATCCCAAGAAGTATCCCCAAGGGCTATGGCGCAAAAATCGAAAGAAGTGCAGTAAAAGTTCTGCCCATCTTTGAACTTATTGCAAAGACAGGTAACATCCCCGAAAGAGATATGTTCAACACCTTTAATATGGGCGTTGGCATGAGCGTTGTTGTTGCAAAAGAAGATGCAGCATCAGCTGTAGAAATTTTGCGTGCTAATGGCGAAGATGCATATGTTATGGGCGAAATCATCAAGAGTGACGAAGGTGTGGTTATATGCTAAGAAAGGCTAAAATTGCAGTTTTTGTTTCGGGCGGCGGAACAAACCTTCAGGCACTTATCGATGCTGAAAAGTCAGGAATTATCAAATCTGGTACGCTTTCGCTGGTGGTTTCAAACAACGAGGATGCGTATGCACTTACCCGTGCCCAAAACGCCGGGATAAAAACGGCAGTTGTTTCGAAAAAAGCTTTGGGAAGCCAGGCGGCTTTTGAAGAAGGACTTGTTTCGGTCCTTAGTGAGAACAAAATAGATTTGATTATTCTTGCAGGATTTATGTGCATACTCAGTGAGAATTTTACAAAACGCTTCCCCAAACGGATAATCAATGTTCATCCGTCGCTTATTCCGTCGTTTTGCGGAAAAGGCTTTTATGGACTTCGTGTTCACGAAGCGGCGATTGAGTACGGCGTAAAGGTTACCGGTGCGACTGTGCATTTTGTTAATGAAATCCCTGACGGCGGCGAAATCATACTTCAGAAGGCTGTCGAGATTCAGGAAACAGACACCCCCGAGACCTTGCAAAAAAGAGTAATGCAGGAAGCCGAATGGCTGCTTTTGCCAAGAGCGGCAGAAATGGTTTCGGCAGAAATTGTGAAATAGATAGGAGAAACCTTATGAATATTTACGAGACAAATAATATAGGTGAGCTTATAAAGGATAATTCGTATGTCGGCAGAGGTATTGTAATCGGCAAAAGCGAGGACGAAAAATCTGCGGTGTTTGCATACTTTATTATGGGCAGGTCCGAAAACAGCCGCAACCGCGTTTTTATCGAAAACGGCAGCGAGGTTGTTATTCATCCCTTTGATGCATCAAAGGTGGAGGACCCGTCGCTTATTATCTACTCGCCGGTAAGAAAGCACGAAAACAAGCTGGTTGTCACAAACGGTGACCAGACCGATACAGTTATTGAGTTTCTGGAAAAAGGAAAAACATTTGAAGAAGCACTCGAAACCCGAGAGTTTGAGCCGGATGCACCCAACTGGACACCTCGCATAAGCGGAATGCTTACCTTTGAGAACAGTGATTTTGATTACAAAATGAGCATTCTCAAAAGTGCAGATGCCGAAGGCAGTGCGTGCAACAGATTTAATTATTCGTACAAATCTCTTGCAGGGGTGGGACATTTTATTCACACTTATATGTGTGACGGCAATCCAATCCCTACATTCTGTGGTGAGCCCGAACGGGTAAAAATCCCCAATGATATTGATGAGTTTACTCAAAACATCTGGACAAACCTCAATGAAGCAAACAAGATTTCGATTTATGTAAGATTTGTTGATCTTGAAACAGGCAAAGAGACAAATCGTATGATAAACAAAAATGCCTGAAAGACGAAAGGATTGAATACAAATGAAAGAGTTTGAACTTAAATACGGATGCAACCCCAATCAAAAGCCGGCAAGAGTTTTTATGGAAGACGGCAGCGAACTTCCTTTTGAGATACTTTCAGGAAGACCCGGCTACATCAATTTTCTTGATGCCTTCAACAGTTGGCAGCTTGTAAAAGAACTTAAAGAAGCTCTTGGTATGCCTGCAGCAACATCGTTCAAGCATGTAAGCCCTACTTCGGCAGCGGTTGGAATACCAATGAGCGAAAACCTTAAAAAAGCGTGCTTTGTTGATGACATCGAGGGACTTGACGAGTCACCTTTGGCAACCGCTTATGCCCGTGCAAGAGGTACCGACCGTATGTCTTCATTCGGTGACTGGATTGCCCTCAGTGATGTTTGTGATGTGACAACCGCAAACCTTATAAAAAGAGTGGTTTCGGACGGCGTTATTGCTCCCGGCTATACCGACGAGGCACTTGAAATATTAAAGAGCAAAAGAAAAGGAAATTACAACATAGTAAAGATTGACCCTGATTTTGTTCCAGCAGAGCAGGAGAAAAAGATGGTTTTTGGTGTTACCTTTGAGCAGGGCAGAAACAACTTTAAGATTGATGAAGAATTGCTTACTGAAATCGTTACCGAGAATAAGGAAATGCCTGATTCTGCAAAAAGAGATTTGATTATTGCGCTTATTACTCTCAAATATACACAGAGTAACTCTGTTTGCTTTGCAAAAGATGGTCAGGCAATCGGTGTGGGTGCGGGGCAACAGTCAAGGATTCATTGTACTCGCCTTGCAGGAAACAAAGCAGATATCTGGCACCTTCGTCAGCACGAAAAAGTTCTGAATCTGCCGTTCCTTGATACAATCGGAAGACCCGACCGTGACAATACAATTGACATTTACATTTCTGACGATGCAGAGGATGTTCTGGCAGACGGAAAGTGGGAAAAGCTCTTCTCACAAAAGCCCGAACCCCTTACAAGAGAAGAAAAGAAAGCATATCTTGCAGGAATTAAGGGTGTTGCACTTGGAAGCGATGCATTCTTTCCATTTGGTGACAACATCGAAAGAGCGGCAAAAAGCGGTGTTTCTTACATTGCCGAGCCGGGCGGTTCAATCCGTGATGATAATGTAATCGAAGAATGTAATAAGAATGGAATGGTGATGGCATTTACTAAGATGCGTCTTTTCCATCATTAAGAAATGTGTGGATAAATTTGCGCATACCGCACAAAAGATTTGTGCTACGCATAAACCTCGCCACTTGCGGTGCACATAGCACAGCGGCGGGACTCAGTTTATGCGTTCTGCATCAAATTTATCTCACACCTGATGTTTTTAATAAATATGTCCGAAAGGTTTTGAATTTATGAAAATTATGGTAGTTGGCGGTGGCGGTCGTGAACACGCCATCATTAAAAAGCTTAAAGAAAGTAAAAATGTGACCGAGATTTTTGCACTTCCAGGCAATGGAGGTATTGCTCACGATGCAAAGTGTATTGATATAGGTGCAAAGGACATCGAAAAAATCTGTGACTTTGCAGTAGCCGAAAAAATTGATTTTGCAGTTGTTGCACCTGATGACCCGCTTGTTTTGGGCGCGGTTGATGCGCTTAACGAGGTAGGAATTCCCTGCTTTGGGCCAAAGGCAAATGCAGCAATTATTGAGGGCAGCAAGGTTTTCTCGAAAAACCTTATGAAAAAATATGGCATTCCGACAGCCGAGTACGAGGTTTTTGATGATATGTCAAAAGCCCTCAGTTACCTCGAAACCGCGCCGATTCCCACCGTTATCAAAGCTGACGGATTGGCACTTGGCAAGGGTGTAATTATTGCGCAGACCCGTGAAGAAGCAAAAAATGCCGTGAAGTCAATGATGGAGGACAAGGTATTTGGTGACAGCGGAAACAATGTTGTTATTGAAGAATTTCTGACAGGACCCGAGGTGTCGGTACTGTCCTTTACTGACGGCAAGATGGTTGTTCCGATGGTTTCGTCTATGGACCACAAACGCGCAAAGGATAATGACGAGGGACTTAACACCGGCGGTATGGGCACAATTGCTCCAAACCCCTATTATACAAAAGAAATAGCCGACGAGTGTATGGAAAAGATATTCCTTCCCACAATTGAGGCAATGAACAAAGAGGGACGCACATTTAAAGGCTGTCTTTACTTTGGACTTATGCTTACCGAAAAGGGACCAAAGGTTATCGAATACAACTGTCGTTTTGGCGACCCCGAAACCCAGGTTGTTTTGCCGCTTCTTGAATCAGACCTTTTTGAAATTATGCAGCACACCGCAAACGGAACTCTTGAAAGTGCCGAAATCAAATTTTCGGACAAGTCGGCTTGCTGCGTTGTTATGGCATCAGACGGCTATCCACAAAAGTACGAATCCGGATTTGAGATTGATATGCCAAAGGATAAGAATATTTATGTTGCCGGTGCAAAGCTTGACGGCGAAAAACTTTTGACAGCAGGCGGCAGAGTTTTGGGTGTTACCGAAGTCGGTGATACTCTTGATGCGGCAATCAAGGCTTCATACGAAACCGTAAAGACTGTCAAGTTCGGCAATGCTTATTACAGAACTGATATAGGAAAAAAAGCACTTCTGGCAAAAAAATAAGAAAGGAACGCTAAAGTATGGTTTACAGAGTTTATGTTGAGAAGAAAAGCGAACTTGCGGCAGAGGCAAAGTCGCTTAAAAATGATTTGGTAAAGCTACTTCAGATAAAGGGCCTTGCTGACCTTCGCATTATCAACAGATATGATGTGGAGAATATAGACAAGGAGCTTTTTGATTATTGCAAAGGCACAGTTTTTTCGGAGCCTCAGCTTGATATCGCGTCAGAAGAATTGAATATTGACTCGGATGCTGTGTTTGCTGTTGAGTTTTTGCCGGGACAGTTTGACCTTCGTGCAAATTCAGCCGAGGAATGTATCCAGCTTATATCAAAGGGCGAACGCCCGACTGTTAAGGCGGCAAAGGTTTATCTTTTGTACGGCAATCTGACAGACGGAGATATCGAAGCAATCAAAAAGTATGTTATCAATCCGGTCGAGGCAAGAGAGGCAACTCTTGAAAAATTTGATACTCTTAAAACAGAGTACGAAATCCCGACAACCGTTGCAACGCTTGACGGTTTTTGCAAACTTGACGAGGTGGGACTACAAAGTATGATTGACGAGCTTGGTCTTGCAATGGATATTGACGACATCAAATTCTGTCAGCAGTACTTCCTTTCGGAAAAACGCGACCCGACCATAACCGAAATCCGTATGATTGACACATACTGGTCAGACCATTGCCGTCATACAACATTTCTTACAACAATTGACAGCGTAAAGTTTGAGGATGAGCTTCTTCAGGCGGCATACGACAGATATATCGAGGATAGGAAAGCCATCGGAAGAACAAAACCGATCAACCTTATGGATATCGGCACAATTGCAGCAAAATGCCTTAAGAAAAACGGCAAGCTTCAAAAACTTGACGAAAGTGAAGAAATCAATGCTTGTACCGTAAAGATTGATGTTGAAATTGAGGGCAAAAACGAAAAATGGTTGCTGCTCTTTAAAAACGAAACACACAACCACCCGACCGAAATCGAGCCGTTTGGCGGTGCTGCCACATGTATTGGCGGCGCAATCCGTGACCCGCTGTCGGGAAGATCTTATGTATATGCCGCTATGCGTGTGACAGGCGCGGCAGACCCGCTTAAGCCGGTTTCCGAAACAATTGAGGGCAAGCTTCCTCAGCGAAAGATTGTTACCGGTGCGGCAGCAGGCTACAGCTCGTACGGCAACCAGATTGGTCTTGCAACCGGTCAGGTAGACGAGCTTTATCATGATGGCTATGCTGCAAAGCGTATGGAAATTGGTGCTGTTATTGCAGCTGCTCCCGAAGAAAATGTAAGACGCGAAAGACCCGAAGACGGCGACAAGGTAATTCTTCTTGGCGGAAAGACAGGCCGTGACGGTTGCGGCGGTGCTACAGGCTCGTCAAAATCGCATACAGTTGAATCATTGGAGTCTTGCGGGGCAGAAGTTCAAAAGGGTAACGCACCCGAAGAAAGAAAGCTGCAAAGACTGTTCCGCAACGCTGAGGCATCACGCCTTATCAAAAGATGTAATGACTTTGGAGCAGGCGGTGTTTCGGTTGCAATCGGCGAGCTTGCTGATGGACTTGAGATTGACCTTAACAAAGTCCCCAAAAAGTACGAGGGACTTGACGGAACCGAGCTTGCAATCAGTGAATCGCAGGAGAGAATGGCAGTTGTTGTTGAAGCAAAAGATGTCGAAAGATTTTGTGAGCTTGCAAAGAGCGAGAATCTTGAGGCAACTGTTGTTGCAACAGTTAAAGAAAAACCATACCTTGTGATGCATTGGAACGGCAAAGAAATCGTAAACATCTCGCGCGAGTTTCTTAACTCGAACGGAGCCGAGAAACATATAGACATAGCGCCTGAAAAACCACAGAGCTTCGACAAACAAATTCCTGCAAACTTCAAAGATGGATTTATGGCACTTGCTGATGACCTCAATGTCTGCTCAAAGAGAGGACTTTCAGAACGCTTTGACTCAACAATCGGTGCAGGAACCGTGTTGATGCCGTTTGGCGGTAAGTTCCAACTAACTCCAATTCAGGCAATGGCAAACAAGGTTTCGGTAGAGAAAAAGCATACCGATACCTGCTCGGTTATGGCATGGGGATACAATCCGTTTATTGCCGAAAAGAGCCCGTATCACAGTGCTTATCTTGCTGTGGTTGAATCTGTTTCCAAGCTTGTGGCAACAGGAGCCGAGTTTAAGGATGTGTATCTCACATTCCAGGAATACTTCGAAAAACCGAAAAAAGACCCCAAACGATGGGGCAAGCCAATGGCGGCTCTTCTTGGTGCTCTTGATGCACAGCGCAATTTGGAAATCGCGGCAATCGGCGGCAAGGATTCGATGAGCGGTACATTTGAAAATATTGATGTTCCTCCGACTCTTGTTTCATTTGCCGTTACAACCGACAATGTGAAGAATATTATTTCGCCCGAGTTCAAAAAGGCAGGCAGCAAGGTCGTATGGATAAAGCCTGAATATGACAAGAACGGCCTTCCCACAACCGAAAGCTTGCTTGAGTGCTTCAAAGAGGTTAATGACCTTGTCAAAAGCGGCAAAGCGCTTGCGGCTTACACTCCTGTTTATGGCGGCATTGCAGAGGGCGTGATGAAAATGGCAATGGGCAACGGCATCGGTTTTGAATTTGATTCAGGCGTCTTAATGGAAGATATCTTTGGTTACAGCTATGGTTCGTTTGTTGTAGAACTTGCTGAAAGCGAGAATGTAGGTTTGACTTTGGGACATACTACCGAAAAAGATACCATTTGCTATAATGGCGAGACTGTGGAACTTGCTGAAATAAGCAAGGTTTATGAGGACAAGCTTGAAAAAATCTATCCGTGCAATATCGAAACCGAAACTAAGGAAATTCCGGCATTCAGTTTTAAGGGTGAGTCAAGCCTAACTCCGAAAATCGGAGTAGCAAAGCCGAAAGTTCTTATTCCGGTATTCCCGGGTACAAACTGCGAGTTTGACACAGCAAAGGCAATGCGCGATGCAGGAGCAGAACCCGAAATATTTGTAATTAAAAATCTTACCCCAAATGATATCGCAGAATCTGTTGAGGCTTTTGCAAAAGCTTTGGAAGAATCCCAGATAGTATTCATCCCCGGTGGCTTCTCGGGCGGTGACGAGCCTGACGGTTCGGCTAAGTTTATTACAGCATTCTTCCGTAACCCCGAGATAAAAGAAGCAGCAACAAAGCTTCTTGATGAGCGCGACGGACTTATGTGCGGTATCTGCAACGGCTTCCAGGCACTTATCAAACTTGGTCTTGTTCCTTACGGAAAAATTATTGACACAGACGAGAATTGTCCGACACTTTCGTACAACACCATTTCGCGCCACCAGTCAAAACTGGTGCGGACAAGGGTTGCCTCCTGCAAGTCACCCTGGCTTGCCAATGCAAATGTCGGTGATATTTATACTGTACCGATTTCGCACGGCGAAGGCAGATTTATGGCAAGTGATGCCTTGGTGAAGGAACTGGCAGAAAACGGACAAATCCTTACTCAGTATGTTGATTTGAGCGGAAACCCGACCAACGATATTCAATTTAACCCCAACGGCTCGACCTTTGCAATCGAGGGTATAACATCTCCCGACGGCAGAGTTATCGGCAAAATGGGACACAGCGAAAGATGGGCAAAAGGCCTTTACAAGAATGTTGAAGGCGAATTTGATATGGGATTGTTTAAATCTGCGGTAGAATACTACAAAATATAGTCGGGTTAAAATTGTTTATATCACGCGGTCGACCTCTTTTGCGCACACCAAGTATGCGGCAGTCGGCTGACCACGCAATTAAATCAATTTTGCTACGGACTTGATAAAGTATTAAATTTTTTGAACTATCAAGTGTTTGTGAGGTATAAAAATGAAAACAGATATCGAAATTGCACAAAGTGCAAAAATGAAGCATATTTCCGAAATTGCAAAAACTGCCGAAATTGACGAGGAAAAAATTGAATATTACGGAAAGTATAAAGCAAAAATTGATTTGTCACTTCTTAAGGAAAGGCAGCGCAAAGCAAAACTTGTTTTGGTTACGGCAATTACCCCCACCCCTGCAGGCGAGGGCAAAACAACCACAACAATCGGTCTTGCTGATGGATTAAGACTTTTGGGCAAAAATGCGGTGATGGCTCTGCGCGAGCCGTCACTTGGACCTGTGTTTGGCGTAAAGGGCGGTGCCGCAGGCGGCGGATATGCTCAGGTTGTGCCTATGGAGGATATAAACCTGCACTTCACCGGCGATTTTCATGCAATCGGGGCGGCAAACAATCTGCTTGCTGCTATGCTTGACAATCATATCTATCAGGGCAATGCACTGGGTATTGACCCAAGACGGATTACCTGGAAGCGTTGCGTAGATATGAACGACCGCCAGCTCAGGTTTGTTACCGATGGCCTTGGCGGCAGAGTGAATGGTGTTCCAAGAGAAGACGGTTATGATATAACAGTTGCATCCGAGGTTATGGCTGTACTTTGTCTTGCATCTTCAATTACAGACCTTAAGGAAAGACTTTCGAATATAGTTGTGGCATACACCTATGACGAAAAGCCTGTCACTGCAGGTCAGATTGGTGCGGCAGGAGCTATGACCGCTCTTTTGAAGGATGCACTCAAACCAAACCTTGTTCAGTCGCTTGAGGGGACTCCGGCTTTTGTTCACGGCGGACCGTTTGCAAACATTGCTCACGGCTGCAACTCGGTTGTTGCTACCGAAATGGCAATGAGATTTGGTGACTATGCTGTTACCGAAGCAGGTTTTGGCGCAGACCTTGGCGCACAGAAGTTTTTTGACATAAAGTGCCGTTATGCTGACCTTAAACCCTCTGCAGTAGTGGTTGTTGCTACAATCAGAGCTCTTAAGATGCACGGCGGAGTACCCAAAACCGAATTAAATGCCGAAAATCTTGATGCACTTGCAGCAGGCATACCCAACCTTTTGCGTCATGTATCAAACATAAAGGATGTTTACAAGCTGCCGTGCGTTGTTGCACTCAACAGATTCCCAACCGATACCGAAAGCGAAGTTCAGCTTGTTATTGACAAGTGTCGCGAGCTTGGAGTGAATGCAGTTCTTTCAAATGTATGGGCAGAGGGCGGCAAAGGCGGAGTGGAGATGGCTGAAGAGGTTATCAGACTTTGCGAAGAAGAAAGCAGTTTTGAGTTCAGCTATTCGCTTGATGATACAATTGAAAATAAGATTGACAGCATCGTAAAAAAGGTTTACAGAGGCAGGTCTGCGGTCTTTACACCAAATGCAAAAAAACAGATAGCAAAGCTAAACGAGCTTGGCTTTGACAAACTACCGATTTGTATGGCAAAGACCCAGTACAGTTTTTCGGACGATATGACAAAAATCGGTGCGCCCGAGGACTTTGATGTGACAGTACGAAACATCAAGGTTTCGGCAGGCGCCGGATTTATTGTTGCACTTACCGGTGACATTATGACAATGCCGGGTCTTCCAAAAGTTCCGGCTGCTGAAAAAATTGATGTCGACGAAAACGGCGTAATAAGTGGACTTTTCTAATATAAGGGAGAGATAAGTTGCTCACGATATGGTTTAATTTGACAAATTTCCAGTAATCGTGTGTTAAAATGCTCGTGAATACACAAAGTATTCACTGTGCTTTTGCCTTCGCTGACAGAAAATTTGTTCAATTTAAACTCACAGACCCTATTTTTTAAAACAGGGCATATCGTTACCAACTTATCTCACCCTGTAAGGCTATGGGGGTGACTGTGTGAAAGTGGCATATATAGGGATTGATTTATTTTATCCGGCACTCGAGACGCTGAAAAAGCTTGGTTGCGAAATAGTTGAGGTTTTTACCTGCGAGACAGACAATGTGACAGAGTTTAATCAGGAAATCTACAGCTTTGTAAAGGCGAATAATATCCCTTGCAGTATGTCGCGGATAACGCGTGAGGATATCGAAAGGCTTTTGAAAAAAGGCTGCCGGTGGGCAATCTGCGGAGGATATTATTACAAAATCCCGGCAGATACCGCACTTCCGCTTGTAAATATCCATCCGGCACTTCTGCCGATTGGTCGCGGACCCTGGCCCATGCCGCAATATATTTTGTGGGGGCACAAAAAAAGCGGAGTGACCATACACAAGATTGCTGAGGGGCTTGACACGGGCGACATCCTTTTGCAAAAGGAGTTTGACCTTAGCAAAGACGAAACACTTGAGACTTTTATGCAAAAGGCAAATGCTCTTGTTGTGGATATGATAAAGCAGTTGGTAAGCGATTTCGAAAATCTTTATCAAAATGCCGTGCCTCAGGGCGAGGGCGAGTATTGGCAGTTGCCGGCAGAAGAAGATTATACAGTTTATTCGTCAATGACTGCGGATGAAGCTGACCTTGTACTCAGGGCATTTTTCGGGCATACTTGTATTTACAAGGCCGAAGACAAAATCCAAAAGGTCCTTGGCGGCAGAGCGGTAAAAAGCGACAAAGTACCCGAGGGTGCACTTGCTCTTGCTGACGGATATATAAAAATTCAAAATTTTTGAAAAAATTAGAGACAAATTTTAAAATTTGTGTTAAAATAAAAAATATTATAAAGTATAGGGGAAATGCAAAAATGAAATTGGTTTATCAGGGAAAAACAAAAGATGTTTACAGCCTTGAAAATGGCAATGTAATGCTTAAGTTCAAGGATGACTGCACTGGCAAAGACGGCGTTTTTGACCCGGGCGAAAACAGTGTGGGTCTTACCATCGAGGGAATCGGCAAGGCTAATCTTGAGACCTCGGTTTATTACTTTGACCTTCTTAAAAAGGCTGGTATCAAAACACACTTTGTAAGTGCTGATATCGAGAATGCTACAATGGAAGTTCTTCCAGGCAAGGTGTTCGGTCACGGTCTTGAAGTTATTTGCAGACTTGTTGCAACCGGAAGCTTTATCCGCAGATATGGCGAATATATCGAAGACGGAACAGTTCTGGAAGGCGGATATGTAGAGTGCACCTTCAAAAATGACGAAAAAGGCGACCCGCTTGTTACAGGCGAAGGGCTTGCGGCTCTTGGTGTTATGTCACCTGCTATGTTCGAAAGTATGAAAGAACAGACCCTCAAAATCACAAAGGTTGTTGCAGATGACCTCAAGACAATCGGTCTTGACCTTTGGGACATCAAGTTTGAGTTTGGCTACAACAATGACGAGGTAATCCTTATCGACGAAATTGCATCAGGCAATATGCGTGTTTATAAGGATGGCGAAATTGTCAGTCCGGTTGAACTTACAAAATTGATTTTGAACAGATAGTTTTGTGAATTCTAAAAGGGGAGTCCTGATATGGACTCCCCTTTTTGTATGTCTTTCTTATTTAAATACATTCCGTTTTTTAAGTGCTTTGGCAAGAATTGTGCCCAAAAATCCGCAGGATATTATTTCGCCCAAAGCGATGGTGAACGCAAAATAAACAAGTGAGCCCTCAAAAGCATAGGCAAACTTGAGAACAAAGGGCAAGATAATGGTGTTTGACAAAATCGGCGAGAGAATTGCCGGAAAAAGATTGTCTTTGAATTTGCGTGTAAAAATTGCACCGACAAGGGTTGCAATACTGCCCAAAATAATGTCGATAACGATGCTGCCGGTCAGGGCATTTGCCAGAATACACCCGACAAAAAGTCCCGGGATTGCAGCCGGCATAAATATTGGAAGAACACAAAGAACTTCGGAAAACCGTATTTGTATTGCACCGCTCGAAAGCCCCAAAGCATTTGCCAAAAAGGTAAGAACAATGTAGATAGCTGCAACTGCAGCAGTTTGCGCCAAAAAAAGCGCGCTCAGTTTTGTTTTCATTTTTAAAATCTCCTTAGTTTTGATTTGAGTGAGGATGGTTACGAACTCACTTTTAATATGTAAAAAGGGTTAAAGCCATGAGAGGCTTATCCTTTGGATTTTTGAATGTTGTATGAAATTTTAAGAAGCAGCTTTGTGGGCAGAAATCTCTGAAAGAATACACCCAATCTTATAATAACTCCCGGAATAATGACAAGTCTGCCTTTAAACATTTTGGAAAGTGCATATTTTGCCACACTTTCGGCGGAGAGGGATTTGAGGTTAAAGCTGACCCCTGCAGTCTTATTGAATTCGGTGTCAACGGGTCCCGGGCAAAGAGCTGATATGAGCACCTTGCTTTTCTTTTTGCGAAGTTCTTCAAAAATTGCAAGAGTAAGCCTTTGAACATAAGCTTTGCTTGCATAGTATGACGAAAGAAGCGGTCCCGGCAAAAATGCGGCAGAAGATGCAACATTCATAATATACCCAGAGTCTCTTGCGACAAAGTCGGCAAGAAATTTTTTTGTCAGGATATGGAGTGCACGGATATTGACATCAATCATCGAAAGCTCGCGCTTGAGGTCGGTTTCAAGAAATTCGCCAAACACGCCAAAACCTGCATTGTTGATTAAAATATCGATATTTTCGTCTTTAAGGTTTTCATAAAGTGCAGTGCAGTTGTCCTCGGTTGAAAGGTCACTGATTATTATCCGGGGAGCGTTGTCAAGCTCTGCCTTAAGGTCCAAAAGCATATTTTCGCGGCGTGCAACCAAAAAAAGCTGATGCCCGTCTTTGTGCAAAATGCGTGCCATTTCGCGCCCTATTCCTGAGCTTGCGCCTGTTATAAGAATTTTCAAACTCATCAACCTGCCTTTCTTGGAAAGTATATCACAAAAATAGAGGTAGTGTCAATCTTGATTTGCTGTTTCATTAAGTCGGTCTTTACAAAAACACAAAAAAATGATAGAATGATATTAAATAATGATAATCGCAGAGGAGACAGAAAATGGGAAATTTACTGGTTTTGCAATCGGGCGGTCCGACCGCTGTAATAAATTCGTCGCTTGCGGGGGTTATAAAGTGCGGATTTGACAATCCCCAGAAAATAGACAAGGTGTACGGTGCACTGAACGGTATCGAGGGTGCCGAGCAGGAAAGACTGGTTTTGCTGGACAATTTTAAAGACAACAAAAATCTTGAACTTTTGAAGCAGACACCGGCATCGTACTTGGGGTCGTGCCGCAAAAAGCTTCCAAAAGTAAGTGAGGACGACGGCACATACAAAAGACTGTTTGATGTGTTTGAAAAAAACAATATTGAATATATTTTCTGCATCGGCGGAAATGACTCTATGGATACAACCGACAAGTTGAGCAAATACTGTGCAGAAAACGGTAAGGACATAAAGGTTGTAGGTATTCCAAAGACAATAGACAATGATTTGGTTCTGACCGACCACACACCCGGCTATGGCTCGGCGGCAAAGTTTGTTGCAAATTGTATGAGGCAGATTGCGCTTGATACAGATGTTTATCAGATGCCGTCAGTGGTTGTGCTTGAAGCGATGGGCAGAAATGCAGGCTGGCTGACTGCGTCGGCTGCGCTTGCAAATGACGAAAATTGTCAGGGTACAGATATAATCTGTCTGCCCGAGCGTGCGGTTGAAAAGGATGCACTTCTTGCCAAGGTTGAATTGATAAGCAAAAGCAAAAAGACGATTATGATTGCGGTTTCGGAGGGTATCCGTGACAAAAACGGCAATTATATAAAAGAAAATCAGAAGCAGGGCGGCGGACATGACAAATTTGGTCACGCGGCACTTGGCGGAGCAGGAAAAACAGTTGAAGCGTGGATTGCGGCAGAGCTTGGTTTCAAAACAAGAAGCATTGAGCTCAGTACTTTGCAGCGTTGCTTTGCTTCAGGCGCAGCTCTTTGTGATGTCGAGGAAGCTTTTCTTGCAGGCTACAAGGGAGTGGGGTTTGCTCTTGACGGAATGTCAGGGGTAATGGCAGGATTCAAGCGCCTTGCGGACAAGCCTTACCGGATGGAAGTGGTTCCGATGCCCGTTTGCGAGATTGCCAACAAAGAAAAGGCAATTCCTGATGACATGATAAGCGCTGACGGTTTTGGAATGACACAAAAGTTTTTGGATTATGCTTTGCCGCTTATTGAGGGCGAGCCAAATCTTGTATATAAAAATGGAGTTTTACAATTTGCAAGATAATAAGGTGACTTAGTTGCTTGTTGAAAAAAAACAGACCGCCAACTCATCAGGGATTGGCGGTCTTTAGATTTAAATATTCGACGGAAGAGTGGTCATTATTCCCTCTAAATGCTTTGTGATATCTTTTTCGACAATGCTGAATTTGCCGTCTTTAAAATCTATTATGTTTATTGACGCGTTTACGGGCCAGGGGACATCGCAAAGCCTTTCGGGCTTAAATCCAAGGGCATGACACAAAACCACGCGGATTGGTGTTGCGTGGGTTGCGATGCAAACACATTTGCCGGAGTTTTCTTCGGCAATTTTTGTAACACAGGAAATAATTCGTGAATAAAAATCTTTTACCGATTCGCCATTTGGACATACACAACTGTATATGTCGTTTATCCAGGCGTCATATTCTTCGGCTGAGATTTCGGCAAGATTGTCAAACGGAACCGCTTCCCAGTCTCCGCCGTTTATTTCGCACAAATCAGGGGTGGGGATGATATCAAGGCCTTTCTTTTTTGCGATGGCAAATCCTGTTGCATATGCACGCGAAAGTGTGCTTGAAAAAACACGGTCGATATGTGTGTCTGCAAGATATTCTGCAGCACAGTTTGCCTGCAGAAATCCGGTTTTGTTGAGCGGGACATCGGTTTGCCCTGCAAAAATGTGACCGTGGTTTGCTTCGCTGTATCCGTGACGGACAAAAATCAGTCGTGTTGTCATAAAAATAACCTTCTTTCTGTTTCTGCAAAATTATATCACAGCTATGGAGTATATGTCAAACAAAAAGAAAAACCACAATATTTTTAGGCATAAAAGAATATTAAATTTAAAAAATGCTTGAAATTTTTGTTAGAATGTGATAAAATAATATCGTATGTAAGATAAATTGAATTCTTGCGGGAGGACAATGGTTTTATGCGTAGGTTTTTTACCGAGCCTCACAATATAAATGGCAACAAAGCTGCTATATTTGAGGATTCGCGACATATAAGTCAGGTCCTCAGGATGAACTGCGGCGACGAGGTTTTGCTGTTTGACGGCAGCGGATGGGAGTACAAGGCACGCCTTGTCGAAATTGACAAAAAGGTTTGCTATGCCGAAATTCTTGAGAAAAATTTATCTTTATCCGAACCCCGGACCGAGATCACATTGTTTCAGGGGCTTCCCAAGTCAGGGAAAATGGAAACAATCGTACAAAAAGCAGTTGAACTTGGCGCGGTGAGGATTGTTCCTGTTGAGATGGAACGTTGCGTTACAAAAATAAAGAACGCCGATGCCGCTCGGGAAAAGGCTCTCAGGTGGAACAAGGTTTCGCTTGAGGCGGCAAAACAATGCGGCAGAGGACGGACCCCTGAGGTCAGCGAACCTGTTTCGTTTGAGGCGGCGATATGTGAGATGGAAGAGTTTGACCTTTCCATTATGCCGTACGAAGAGCTTGGACACGAGGGGGAAGTTGGACTTAAAGAAGTTCTGAAGTCGCATGAAAATGCAAAGAAAATCGCAATTCTGGTTGGACCGGAGGGCGGATTTTCGAAAGACGAAGCAAGTCTTGCAGCCGACAGTGGAGTATGTATGGTTGGACTTGGGAAAAGAATTCTCAGGACCGAAACCGTGGCAAGTGCCGTTATACCTGTTGTTATGTACGAAAAAAACGAGTTTTGACACAGTGGCTTGAGGCCGCGAATGTTAAAATGGTATGGAAGGATAGTGACTTATGGTATCAAAGATGGGTCAGATGGAAAAAAGAGAAAGAAATCGCGCAAAGCGTGCAAAGATAGATGCAACAACAAACAACTATATGATAAATCTTGCCTGGGGAGTTTTTGCGATAATTCTGCTCAGATTTGTTGAGTCGGGATTTTCGTCAGCTGACACGGTCTTGATTATGCCGACCCTGATGAAAACCTTGGCTGTGGTGTTTGCAGTGGTTGCTGTGGGACTTTTTGTCTGCGGAAAGCTTAATGTGCTCAATCACAAAAACAGATTTTATGGTTATTCGGCGTTTAGCCTTGTGCTGGCGCTTGGCTCGCTTTGGATAGGATTTTACAGCAGCATAAGATATTTTTTTGTAGGATTTAATCCAAACCTTGCAAATCTTGATTCAAGATGGTGGATTTCACGAGGTATGATAGTTGCAGTTGCGGTGTATCTGGTTGTTATGCTTGTCTGGACTATGATAAAGATATCCAGAATTGAAAAAGGAAAAAAGAAGTAAGAATCAAATCGGACAGATGAGGGACTCCTCAGCTGTCCGTTTTTTCTTTGAAAAAAACATACAGATTAACACCCAAAAGCATAATTATTGGGGCAAAGATTATGCCAGCAATTCCAAAATAACGAAGCCCGAGATAGACGGCAATAAGAGTGAGTATCGGATGAATTCCGATTTGATTGCTTATTATTTTTGGCTCTGCAAGCTGACGCACCAAAAATACAATTGCCTGAATGACAAGCAAAGCAACAAATGAGTAGGTGTCACCATAAACAAGTGAAAAAAGCGCCCAGGGAAGCAGAATTATAGCTGTGCCAAACAAAGGCAAAGCATCCACAAGTCCGCATACAATCCCCCAAAACAATGGGTTTTCTTTGCCGGCAATCCAAAGACACACACTTACCAATGCGGTGGTGATAAACATAAGTATCAGTTGAGCTTTTAAATATGACGAAAATGCAAACGACAAAAAAGAAGTCGCTTTTTTTGATGCGCGTATCATTCGTTCGGGGAGGATATCTTTGAAGAAGTCTGTTACAAGGTTAAAGTCCTTGATAAAGAAAAAAGTTGACAGAATAAATATGCTTGCAAAAAGCAAAATATCAGGAAGTTTGATCGCAACTCCTTTTGCTGCATTAAATGCTGATTCGGTTATTTGCAAAGACAGCGTTTGCGAATGTTCTTTCAGCCCCAGAACGGCGTTTTCGAAAAGAATTGATGCCTCGGCAGGAAGCGTGCGCTTAAAGCCATCAAACTCTTGCGAGACCCGACTGAATTGACCTTTGAATGAATCAATTGCAGCCGGAAGAGCGGCTATCAGATTTTTTGACTGTGAGTAGAGCTGGAACAAGGCAAAACCGACCAAAAAAAGTACAACTGATACAATAATAGTTGATATAAGAGCCGAACTTACCCCCCGGTTGAGATGAAACTTTTTTTCAAAAAACCGAATAATTTTCTGGCAAGGTGCGGCAATGAAAAAAGCAGCAATAAACGGCGCAAAAAGCCTAAGGAAAAAAGGAAACAGGAATAACCCTGCGGCTATTCCTGCTGCTGTCATCAAACAAAACAGAACTTTCTTTTTATACACCGCAAACACTCCTTTTGAGCAAAGCTGCGGCGCATAATCTGATAGCTTTTATTTTTTCAAAAGTTTTTCCATAAGCATATACCCATTTTCGGTCACGATGCCTGTTGAAAGGGCATTTGCTTCGGTATATGACAAACCACTTTTTTGGCCGCATTCACTTGACTTATATAATATATATGGAACGGGGTCAGAAGTATGAGTGCGGATTGCAAGCGGTGTGGGGTGGTCGGGCATAAGAAGCATCGAAAAAGCCTCGCCGGTTGACCTCAGGTGGTCAAGGATAGGCGCTACAATTTTTTCGTCAATAAGCTCAATTGCTTTGACCTTGTTTTCAATTTCGTGTCTGTGCCCTGCTTCGTCAGGAGCTTCAAGATGAACATACACAAAATCGGCACCGTTTTTAAGCTCGCACACAGCGGCTTCTGCTTTGCCGTCAAAGTTAGTATGTACATTTCCGGTTGCTCCTATAACATCAACTATGTTGAGTCCAGCACCTTTTCCTATGCCTTTGATAAGGTCAACAGCCGAAACGACCGAGCCCGATACACCATAAAGCTCGTCAAAGGTTGCAAGGTTTGGCTTTGTGCCGTTGCCCCAGATCCAAATCGAGTTGGCAGGGTTAAGACCGCGCTTTTTGCGCTCCAGGTTTACAGGATGGTCTTTCAGAATTTCGTAACTTTTTTTCATCAGGTCAAGAAGAACCGGGTCTTTTGGCAGATATTCGGTCACTTTGCGGTCCGAAATATCATGTGGCGGAGTAAGCGAAAAGTTGTTTTCTTTGTTGTGCCATACCAAAAGATGACGATAGCTGATACCGCTGAAAAATTCATATTCCGGGGTAGCAAGGGCATCATTCACCGCTTTTATAAGCTGCGAAGATTCTTCGGTGGTTATTTCGTCCGAGCTGTAGTCGACCATAGTTTTTTGTTCGTATGGTTCGTCTTCGGACAATGTGACTACATTGGTGCGGAAAGTTGTGTCGCTGAGTTCAAGATGAACTCCCATAGAAAGCGCCTCAAGAGGCGAACGGCCTGTATAGTATTTTTGCGGATCATATCCAAAAACCGCAAGGTTTGCAACATCGCTGCCGGGGGGAAGACCTTCGGGCACAGTTGTTACCATACCCATTTCGCCCGAGGCGGCAAGGCTGTCAATGTTAGGCTTTTTTGCGGCTTCGAGGGGCGTTTTGCCTCCAAGCTCGGCAACGGGCGTATCTGCTGCGCCGTCAAGAAGAATAACAATAGATTTCATTTTATATGCACTACCTTTCTTTTTATAAAGAGAACCTTTCTGCAATTATTATAACATATTGCGAAGAACTCTACAAGAAAATTTTTAAAATCTGACAAATATTGCAATGATTACTGTTATAATTCCGCAAAGACCAACCGCAATGCTGCTGACCGAACCTTCGACCTCGCCAAGCTCGATTGCTTTGGATGTACCCAGAACATGGCTTGATGCACCTATTGCAAGGCCTGATGCAACCGGATTTTTGATTTTAAAAAGTTTTATAAGATATGGCGCGGTTATTGCGCCAAATATCCCGGTTGTCGAAATTGCGGCTACTGTAATCGGGACAATACCGCCAAGTTGTTTGGAAAGCTCGGTTCCGAATGCGGTGGTTATTGATTTTGGAAGTAAGCTTGCTGTCATTTCGGCATTCAGCCCAAACATCTTGCAAAGCAGCAGTATGCTTGCAACTGCCGTGGCTGCACCAACAACCGAGCCGACCAGAATGGGAAGAAGATTCTTTTTTATGGTATCAAGCTGATTATACATCGAAATTGCAAGAGCAGCGGTAGCAGGTCCAAGAAACATCGATACAAAATTTGCACCGGTCAAAAAGCTTTCAAGCGGTATTTTAAAAACGCTCAGGATTGCGATTACAATAAGAGCGCCGACCAGGAGTGGATTGAGCAGGGTGTAGTTAAACCGTCTTTTGACCGAAAGCGCAATGGTATAAGCGCCCACACAAAGAGAAAAACCGAAAATCGGCTGGGAGGTGATGTTTTCAAGCATTTTCTTTGTTCCCCCTTTTTTTGTTTAAAAGATAAACCGTCAGCTTGACCGAATATGCAGTCAGGGCAAAGGTCACAATGGTCGAAATAATACAAACCGCCAAAAATTGCCACAAAACGCTTTTTAAAATATCCAGATAGGATATAATTGATACAGTTGGCGGAATAAACAAAAGCGGCATGTTTTTAAGCAAAAAGTCCGATACAGGTTCCAGGTTTTTTGTCTTGATAATTCCCGAAAGAAGCATAAAAAAAAGAATAATCATCGCAAGGATGCTTCCGGGAAACGGAAAGGGCAGAAAGCCTGCGATAATATCGGAAATCATAAAAAGAACAAACAGAATAGTAGTTTTTGCAAATATTTTCAAAACAGTTCACCTCGGTATAAAAATGGTATCACAAATCATGAGATTTGTAAATGAAATTATTTGACAAAGATAAAATTAATATGCTAAACTAATTTGGGACATCTGATAAATATTTAAAAAGGGAGCAAACGCGTGACTACATCATATGACAAGCAAAAGACCTGTTGCTTTACCGGGCACAGACAAATCGCACCGGACAAAGCGCAATCTTTAATAAAAAAACTTGACACCACAATCGAAAATCTTGAGGAGGAAGGGATAACCAACTTTATTTCGGGTGGTGCACTGGGCTTTGATATTATGGCTGCAAGAGCGGTCCTGAGAGCAAAAGAAAAGCACCCCGGACTCAGGTTGATTATGGCAATTCCTTGCCGCGACCAACATGCCGGATGGCACTTTAAAGGGAAAAACGAATATGAGGAAATCCTGAAGGTGGCAGATGATATATACTGTCTTAATGAAAAATACTGCACCGGATGTATGCAGCAAAGAAATCGGTTTATGGTTAAAAACAGCAGTGTGTGCATCGCGTTTTTTGACGGAAGCCGTGGCGGCACCGCCCATACCGTGAACCTTGCAAAAGAAGACGGTCTTCGCATAATCAATCTTGTCGGTTAAAATTGTTACAGAGTATGGCAAAGCAGCGCAATGCTGAGGGCTATGCTTGATGCCGAAACCGCAAAAAACAAAAGTGGCCAGGGGAACTTTTTCCCGGCTTTTTTTGTTTTGATGCTGTTTTTTGATGAGACCTTAAGCCTTTCGACCTGCCTGATATAGCGGTCGATTATTTCCTGTGCCTCGGTTGCTGCATTTGTATCAAACGAAAAGGATTTATTGACTCCCGGGTCGCCTTTAAGTATAAATATCGCCTGATCAATGGTGTCGGATTTTATATTGTTTATGATTAAAACCTTTCGGGCCTTTCTGTCGGTCATTGATTTTCCAGCCTTTCCTGTTAATTATATTACACAGGAATTATTTGCAAAAAAATCAATTTTTATACAAGGAAAAACTAAATAAGGTCTGCAAGGTGTGGTCTGAGCCTTTTGAATATTACATTTCCAATCACAAAAAGGATGCTTACAAATGCCCAGAAGTAGATGGTCAGGGCGGGTTTTTCCCAAAAACCGATACCATAAACAAATGTATCGCGATAACCCTCGGTTATATAATATATGGGGTTGATTTTAAAAATAAAATGAAGGCCTGATGGGATGGCATTTATGTCCCAGAATATGGGTGTAATCCAAAAGCCAAACTGGACCAGAACCCCGACAAAATTGCTTACATCACGAGCGAATACGGTAAGGGTGGCGGTTATTCTGCCAAGCGACAATGCAAGAAGGTATGCACCTGCCATATAGTAGAAAACCTGAATGTGCAAGAGCGTGGGAAAGTACCCGAATGCACTTGAAACCAAAAAGGTGAGCGCAACAAAAAACAGATGCACAAAAAATGCCGAGGTCACACGGACTGTAGGGAGCATTTCGACCTTGAAGACTACTTTTTTAACAAGGTAGGAGTAATCAATAAACACTCCGGTTGCTCCGCCCCAGCCCTCGGAAATGAAAAACCAGGGAACAACGCCCGAAACCAGCCATATTACATAGGGCATATCGTTTACGGGTCCGTTTTGAAAGGCTACCTGAAATACAAACCAGTAGATAAGTATGGTTATTACCGGGTTGATAAATGCCCAGATTGCACCAAGTGCCGAGCCGGCATATTTTGCCTTAAAATCATTTTTAGCCAAAGAGAGAAGCATTTTGTTTTCAGCTTTCATTTTGCTGTCCTCCAATTTTCCAATCGTCAAGACCGGTTTGTATTGCGTTCATCATCCGTGATTTAAAGTGTCGGTCAAGCTTGGTTTTTTCGTTTATGAAGTCTTTCATATCCTGCCGTTTTGATACACCGTCCATAGGGCAGGGATTTTTTACAACAGGAAGCTCTGCACGGCGCGCATACCCACGGATATCGCTTTCCGCAGCATAGATGAGCGGACGAATAACCGAAATTTCGCGACGCGAGAGATAGGTAAATGGCGAGAAACTGTTGAGCCGCCCCTCGTAAAAAAGCGAAAGAAAAAAGGTTTCAAGAACATCTTCGTTGTTGTGACCAAGGGCGACTTTGTTACACCCATTTTCTTTTGCCAGGTCGTTGAGCGCTCCGCGGCGCATGCGCGAACAAAGCGAACATGGATTTTTTTCTTTCCGCACATCAAACAATATTTCGGCAATATCGGTGTTTTTAACTATGTAATCGACGCCTATTTTTTCGCAAAAGCGGGCAACCGGGGAATAGTCAACACCCTCAAAACCCATATTTATTGTAATTCCCATAACCTCAAAAGGTTTTTCCGAAAAACGCCGGAATGCCGTAAGAGCAGCAAGAAGAACCAGACTGTCCTTACCACCCGAAACGCCTACGGCGATTTTGTCGCCGGTGTCAAGCATATTGTAGTCCTGGATGGCGCGGCGCATTGTGCTTAAAATCTTTTGCATATATGACTCCTTTATCTTAAGTCGACAGAAACGATTCTCATCGGTTTAAGTCTGATTTCAGTTTTGAAAGAGCGTTAAAACGGTGGCTTATAGAATTTTTGATTTTTCCGTCAAGCTCTGCCATTGATTTTTGGTGATCGGGAACAAAAAAGACCGGGTCATAACCAAAGCCATTGTTGCCACGCTTTTCGGTCAGTATATATCCACTGCATTCGCCACGGAAGGTGCGCGGCTCGCTACCGGGGATTGCTAATGCAATAACGCATACAAATTTTGCCTGGCGTTTGTCAGTCGGCACGCCGTCAAGTTTTGATAAAAGGAGCGAGATGTTTTGGTCATCGGTTGCGTTTTCGCCAGCAAAACGCGCGGTGTAGACGCCGGGTCTTCCGCCAAGGGCATCAACGCAAAGACCGCTGTCATCAGCGATTACAGCTTTACCGCTTATTTTTGCTATTTCGACAGCTTTTTTGATGGCGTTTTCCTCAAAGGTTTTTCCGTCTTCGATAACTTCGATGTCGCCAAACCCTGCCGCATCCTGCGTGATAAGGGCGACGTTGTCGCCAAGAATATCCTGCATCTCTTTTGCTTTGTGTGCGTTTTTGCTTGCCAAAATCAGTTCCATATATATCACTCCGCGGATTTATTTTGTAAAAGTGTCCATATTATTTATATCATATTTTTCACTTGTTGTAAATATTGATAGTTGCAAAATAAAAAATTTTGTGTTATACTGTAAAATGTTGTGGCAAAATTTCACATTTTAAGCTAAATTTTTCACAAGTTGCAAGTTTATGTATTGTATATTTAAGGAATTCAATGTAAAATATTAATATTAACATACAATTATTTTTTGGAGGTATTTAGTTATGTCAGTAAAAGTTGCGATTAACGGTTTCGGCCGCATTGGCCGTTTAGCTTTCCGTCAGATGTTCGGCGCAGAAGGATATGAGATTGTTGCTATCAACGACCTCACAAAGCCTTCGATGCTTGCAGGTCTTCTCAAGTATGACACCGCTCAGGGTGGTTACTGCGGAAAGATCGGCGAAAATCTTCACACAGTTGAAGCTGATGACGAAGCCGGAACACTTACAGTAGACGGCAAGACTCTCAAGATTTATGCAGAAGCAAAGGCTGCTGATCTTCCCTGGGGAGAAATCGGCGTTGATGTTGTTCTTGAGTGCACAGGTTTCTACTGCTCGAAAGAAAAGTCACAGGCACACATTGATGCGGGTGCAAAGAAGGTTGTTATTTCTGCTCCCGCAGGCAATGACCTCAAGACAATTGTTTACTCAGTAAACGAAAAAACTCTTACAGCTGATGACACAATCATTTCTGCTGCTTCATGTACAACAAACTGCTTGGCTCCTATGGCTGCAGCTCTCAACGGCTACGCTGCAATTCAGTCAGGTATCATGTCAACAATCCACGCATACACAGGCGACCAGATGATTCTTGACGGTCCTCACAGAAAAGGCGATATGAGGAGAGCAAGAGCAGGTGCTGCAAACATCGTTCCCAACTCGACAGGCGCTGCAAAAGCTATCGGCCTTGTTATCCCCGAACTCAACGGCAAGCTTATCGGCTCGGCTCAGAGAGTTCCTGTTACAACAGGTTCGACAACAATCCTTACAGCAGTTGTAAAGGGCAAGGATGTTACCGTTGAAGGTATCAACGCTGCTATGAAGGCTGCAAGCTCAGAGTCATTCGGTTACAACACCGATCCTATCGTTTCTTCAGACGTTATCGGTATGAAGTACGGCTCACTCTTTGATGCAACACAGACAATGGTTGCAAAAATCGCTGATGATCTTTATGAAGTTCAGGTTGTTTCGTGGTATGACAACGAAAACTCATACACAAGCCAGATGGTAAGAACAATCAAATACTTTGCAGAAATCTAAGAAATACAAACATAAAACCGCAGAGCATTTTGCTCTGCGGCTTTTTTGTTCTAAATATTTTTCAAAACCTCGTCAAAATCTTTGTAAAGATAAAGCGAGCCGCACAGAATAATCGGCTTTTTTTCTTTGAGTGCATCAAGGTAGGCTTGGGCAAGTGTTTTGTACGGAATTGCCGAAATGTTAGCAGCTGCAGCAATTTCGCAGACCTTTTCCGGTGTTGCCGCACGGGGATTGTCTTTTACCGAAACCGCAAAAACTTTTGACTTTTTCAAAAAGCCCGAGGTTTGCAAAACCTCAAACGCACTGCGGATGTCCTTGTCTCCCATAAAGGCGGTGATAAAGGTTGCTCCTTGCCAATCAGCAAAGTATCTTTCAAGGCACGAGACAAGCGCCGACATTCCGTTTTTGTTGTGTGCACCGTCATAAATAACAAGCGGATTCTGACTTACAACTTCAAACCGCGCCGGATTTTTTGCGCGTTTAATGCCCGAACGAATGTATTCGACAGGAATCCTGAGCTGATATGCACATTCTGCTGCTAACCCTGCATTTTCGGGCTGATAAAAGCCGCTTATTCCACATCTGATTTTATTTATATCGGTCTTTTTGTCTGATGTGGTGTAGTCAAAAACTTCACTGAAACCGTCAGATACACAATTTTTTGGAGTATTTGAAATTATAAAGGTGTTGTTCTTTTCCCTGCAGACGGAAGACAGAACCGAAAGAACTTCGCTCGACTGCCAAGCAGTTATACAAAGCCCCGCAGTGCCATCTGTGGGAGCTTTTATAATCCCGGCCTTTTCGGCTGCTATCTTTTCGATGGTGTCGCCCAGATATTCGGTGTGGTCCAGATCAATTCTTGTTATAACTGATGCAAGCGGAGGAGGGATTATATTTGTTGCATCCTGAGCTCCGCCAAGACCTGTTTCCAAAACAACGATGTCACATTTTTGTTCTTTAAAGAACAAAAATGCTGCAGCTGTCCAGATTTCAAACTGAGTGGGTGAGTCGCCAAGCTCCTGTATAACAGACTCAACTGCTTTCTCCACAATTTTCAAGGCGCTTTCAAGCTGAGTATCGGTTATTAAAACTCCGTCAACAGAGATTCTCTCGCAGACCGAAATCAGATTGGGAGAGGTATACTTGCCGGTTTTAAGACCTGCATCAGTAAAGATGCATTGCAAAAAACTGCAAACCGAGCCTTTGCCGTTTGTGCCTGCAATATGCACAAATTTCAGATCATTCTGCGGATTGCCAAGATGGTTTAAAAGACATTCGATGGATTCAAGACGGAGCCTTGCTATTGCCTGAAAACTGTTGGCAAAGCGGCTGAAGTCGGAACTTTGTGTCATATTTATTTTTCCCCCTTGTTTTTTAGTGAATTCAAACGGCCAAGAAGCGGATAAAGTGAAATTAAAACAGCAAGGTTAAGCAAAAACTTTATCAGGCTTGCCGGAAGCCTTACCCAGAATGCCGCCCAAAACGACGGAAACCAACCGAGTGAAAATGTAAAAACGGCAGTATTGACAATCAAATCAAGAACAAGCTGAGCGATGGCACAAAAAATGCTCATAACGATATGGCGTTTTTTTGTGGAGGGATTAAGGAAGAATAATCCAAACAAAAACCCAGAAACAAATTCAAGAGCAGTCACTTGCGGAACAAAAGGCCCGACCGGAGCCAAAAGGCAGTTGAGGATATCGCCCAAAGCGGCGCAAACTCCGCCCCAAATTGGACCATAAAGTGCTGCGGTCACAAAAACCGAAATAAATTTGAGGGGGATTTTTACAACAGTGCCTATTCTGAAGGTACAAAAAATCGAAAGAAGTGCTGTGATGGATGCAAGCAGTCCCAGGATACATACATCGCGGGTGCTAAGCCGAGGAAAAAATTTTTTCATAAAAAATACCCTTTCTGCAGCATCGCTACAAAAAGGGTAAAATAAGCGTTACGAATTTTGCAGCAACGGAATGCGAAACCGAAATCGCAAGCCACAAAATAAGGCTTTTCGTAAGAACGACAACTTCCCGTTCGTTCTTCACTTGACGCATCGGTTTCTACTTTGCTAAAAATTTTGATGTCAAATTATCTAAGATGATTGCGATTGTCCTTGACGATGGTTATGCACTGTTCAAGGTCGCGGATTGTTTTTACAACAACATTTTCTACATTTTCAAGCAGATAGTCAGCATACTGATAGCTGGACTCTTTTGCAGCATTAGCCTCAGCATTTGCGCTGTCCATAATTTCACTTGCTGCCTGAGTTGCTTTTTTTGTGATTTCGTTTTCGTCAACCATTGCGATCAGCTTGTCGTTGGCTGCCTTGATGATTTCTTCGGCTTCTTTTCTGGCGTCGCTGATAATGTTCTGGCGCTCTGCCTTTATCCATTTTGCCTGCTCCAGATCAGTGGGCAGCTTGAGACGGATTTCTTGAATAATTTCCAAAAGCTCCTCCTTGTCCAAAAGGCAACGGCCCGAAAAAGGCACAGCCACACCCTTGTCGATTATGTCCTCAAGTTCGGTTATCAATTCCAAAGTATCCATTTCCATGATAGAATTCCTCCTTAAAAATATGTGTTAATAGCCGAAACGGCGCTTGATGATGCCGACAAGTTCGGGCGGAACAAGTCCTTCAAGCTTTCCGTTGTATTTTGCAACTTCTTTTACTATACTTGAACTAAGAAACATAAATTCACTGCTGCATGGCAGAAAAACAGTTTCCAGATCGTCAAACAGATTGCGGTTTGTAAGTGCCATCTGAAATTCGTATTCGTAGTCCGAGACCGCGCGCAGACCTTTTATAAGAACACTGTAACCGTTGTCCTTCATAAAGTTTGCCAAAAGCCCCGAAAACGAACAGATTTCAACATTTTCAAAGCCTTTTGTGGCGGTTTTAAGCATTTCAACCCTCTCTTCCAATGAAAAAAGAGGAGTCTTTTTTTCGTTGATCAGGACAGCAACAACCACTTTGTCAAAAAGCTTTGATGCACGGCGAATTATGTCCAGATGTCCGTTTGTGCAAGGGTCAAAACTTCCCGGATAAACCGCTGTTTGCATTGCTGTCACCTCCTTGCTTCGTGAGCCAGGACAAAGACTGTTGTCTTGCCGTATCTGGCCTGCTTTAAAATTTTAAAACAGTCGTTTGGGGGTGCTTCCCCGCCGACTTCGCTTTCGACAACGATTATGCCGTTTTCTGAAAGCAGATTTTTTTGATGTATAAGCCTTATTGACTCGGTCAAAAGACCTTTATTGTAAGGCGGGTCAAGAAAAATCAAGTCAAAACTTGAACTTGTCCGATTTAAAAATTCAAGTGAGTCAAGTGAAAAAACCTCTGCCTTGTCCACTTGCTTTGAAAGATCAAGGTTTTGCTTGACGACAGACAAAGCCTCTTTTCCAAATTCCACAAAAACACAATGCTCCGAACCACGACTGAGAGCCTCTATTCCAAGCGCTCCGCTGCCGGCAAAAAGGTCAAGGACGTTTTTTGCAGGTATGTAGGGTATAATGAGGTTGAACATAGACTCTTTCACTCTGTCGGTGGTGGGCCTTGTGTCAAGACCTTTGGGTGCGATAAGTTTGCGTCCTCGCGACAGACCCGAAATTACACGCACAAACCTCACCCCAAAAAAAGAATATATATTATATATTGTATATAATTTGAGGAGTTTGTCAAGGTTTTTGGCAAAAATTCTCGCTGAAATGCGAAATTTTACAAAAAAACAAACCCCACATGTGCCGTAACAAGGTCAAGGTAAAAACCTGCTTTGCAGGTGGGATGAGTCCCGGTGACATTACAAGTCCACTGGCCGCAAGACTGCGGGAGGCATGTGCGCCGCCGACCGGAGATGAATTCCCTTTGAGAAAATGTTGGTTTTACATTGTGCCATTCTTACGAACACCGCAGGGTGCTTTGTTAAATTACATAAATATATTAACACATTTTGCACCCGAATTCAATAGAAAATTGAGCAGTTTTGTACTAAAATATAAGGATACAGGCGCAAAAAAAGTCAGTTTTGGTAAAAAAATAGTCTTTTCAAAAATGAAAAAGTAATGTATACTGTTGTATAAAGAAGAATTATTTTGGATTGAATGTAATAAATTTTGAGTAGCCTCAAAGAAACGGAGGGGAGAATATGCGGATAGAACGGCTTGACAAAAACAAGATAAAAATTGTTATAGGAAATGATGATATACGGATGTGGAATGTTGATTTGAAGAATTTTACCGACAACACTCCCGAGGCACAGGATATGTTTTGGTTTGCGCTCAAGCGAGCCGAGCAGGATGTAAACTTTACGGTCGGCAAAGCTCAATTGCTGGTAGAGACAATACAATTGGGAGAGGAAGGCTTTGCTATGCTTGTAAGTCGGCTTGAAAATGAGGAAGAACTTGCCGAGGCCCTTTTGAAAATGGGGAAGCAGGTGCGGCACGCTGAAGTTAAGACAAGACGAAAGCGAGGAGTATGTGTGCCACTCAGGATTTTTAAGTTCGGTGATTTTGAGGATGTTTGTCGCGGTGTTTGGGAAATACGCGAGGCGTATCTTGGAACCAGCAAACTGTGGAAATATAACGGCGAATTTTATCTTGAACTTATGCCGGTAGATTCGTTTGGGATTTTTGAAACAGAGAATATTCTGTCCGAGTTTTCAGAAAAAGACAAAAGACCCATTTTTATGCAGGGGGTCCTGAACGAACACGGAAAACTCTTGATAGAAAGCGATGCAGTTGCTGTTATCGCACAGAATTTTGCATAAACGAAAGAACAAAGTTTGGGCATATTTTTCTGTTTGAAGCAATATATAGTAGAAAAGGAGGTATTGCTTATGGAAGACAGAAAAAGCGAAGCGAGTGTTCATTCAATAAAAATGACGGGTCGTGAAAAAATGTTTTCGACAGGAGTTGAAGATGTCGAAAGCTTTGACGACGACAAAATAATTGCATATACCACCGACGGTCAGATGACAGTCAAGGGTACTCAGCTTCGGATAAACCGTTTGTCGATAGAAGACGGAGAAATAGAAGTTGAGGGCATAATTGACAGCGTTGAATATCAGGATACCCACAAAACTTCGGGCAGTGGAATTTGGGGAAAGATATTTAAGTAGGTGAGAGTGATGTATGATACAGTACAAAGCGAAGCAGTTTTTTTCCTTGCGTGCATTGCTGCAGGGGCAATAACTGCTTTTTTATATGATATTGTCCGTATAAGCCGAAGAATTGTAAGGGTAAGTGATTTGGCGGTAAACGGTCAGGATATATTGTTTTTTGCACTGGCTGCGGTGATTTTATTTTATACGGCGTTTATCAAAAACAGCGGTGAAGTTCGTTTGCAGGGGTTTTTGGGCGGTGCGCTTGGGGTTTTTGGATATGGCTTTTTTGTAAGAAACAGATTTGTAAATCTTGGAACAACTGCGGTAAAATGGATAATAAAATCGTTGCTTTTTGTGCTTAGAATAGTTGCATTCCCGGTGAGGATTCTTTTTAAGGCGCTAAAAAAACCGGTGCGAATAATTGCGTGGTACACAGGATGCGCTTTGAGAAGGGCAAGAAGAGTGGCGAAATGCCAGAAAGAAAGGGCGAAAATAAGGCTTTCGGTAGCTAATTTAAGGCGCAGAAAAAAGTAGATTTCTATTGACAAAACAAGGGTCTTTGATATATAATTGTATACAGGAAAATGGGGCATTGTATCAAATGGCAAAAAGCTTTTTGACAACCCTGACAATTTTGCGAATGAGGTGGAGATTATCATGACTCGAAATTCCTCAAAAAAGACAAAGAAAAAAGTTTCTGTCAAAACCCTTACAAAGGCTTTGGGGATTTTGACTGTTTGTGTGTATGTTGCATGTACTCTTATTAAACAACAAATCACATTGTCAAAATGTGATGATGCTTTGGAGGAATACAAGGCCAAAATCGCAGAAGCACAGACCGAAAAGCAAAAGCTTGAGGATGAGCTTGAAAAAGCCGACACGGACGAATATCTTGAACAGGTTGCTCGCGAAAAACTTGGTCTGATTAAGGCGAACGAAAGAGTATTTATTGACATTACCCAAAAATAAAATTGATTAAATATTATTTTACATAAGATATTGCCGTGCAATATCTCGAGGAGGATTTTTGTAAGTTATGCAGATTGAAGAAGGAGCTATACTCCAGGGCAAAATTACCGGCATCGCACCGTTTGGCGCATTTGTCGAGCTTGAGGGCGGAAAAACAGGACTTGTACATATTTCGGAGGTTTCGTCCGAATATGTTGATGATATAAGCAAGCACCTCACACAAGGACAAGGTGTTAAGGTCAAGGTTATATCTATTGACGAAAAGGGCAAGATAAGTCTGTCAATAAAGCGTGCAACCGAGCAAATGGGAGAAAAGAAGAAAAAGGCGCCAAAAGCCAAAGTGAGCGGTGCTTTAAAAGGCGCGCCCGAGGTATTTGAATTTGCGGCAAAAAGAAGTATGGAGGATTTGTCGTTTGAAGACAAATTGCTTAGGTTCAAGCAGGATAGTGATGAAAAAATTCAGGACCTTAAACGCAATACCGAAAACAAACGCAATGGTGGATACAAAAGGAATTATTAGAAACAGCTTTAAACGGGGTGATTTGATATGAACGCGTATACTGTATTCTGGCTTGTTTTGACGGTTGTTTTTGGCGTGGTAGAAGCGTCAACTGCCAATCTGACGACCATATGGATGGCGGTTGCGGCGCTGGCAGCGGCAATTGTTTCAGCAGTAAGTGATATTTCAGCCACCTTTCAGCTTTTGATTTTTGCGATTATTTCGGCTCTTTTGGTTTTGGTTACAAGACCACTCGCAAAAAAACTTACTTCAAAAAACATTCCTACAAATGCGGACCGGATTATTGATGAAAAGGGCATTGTGATAAAAACGATCTCATCAATTGAAAACTCGGGGCAGATAAAGGTGCTTGGGCAGATTTGGTCTGCCAAAAGTGATTCAGACGAGGAAATACACCAAGGCGAAACAGTTGTGGTAAAAGGTCTTGAAGGCGTTTTTGCAGTTGTTGAAAAAGTCGAAGAATTACAAAAGGTTTAAATCAATAGTAGGAGGAACGTAATATGTTTATTTTTTGGTTATTGGTTATATTGGTTGTTCTGATAATTTCAAATATAAGAATTGTTCCGCAGGCTCAGGCGTATGTCATAGAACGCCTTGGCGCATACAACGGGACATGGGGAGTAGGTTTGCACCTTAAAATTCCTTTTATTGACAGAGTCGCAAAAAGGGTAAGCCTCAAAGAACAGGTGGTGGATTTTGCTCCGCAGCCGGTTATTACAAAAGATAATGTTACAATGCAGATTGATACTGTAGTATATTTTCAGATTACAGACCCCAAACTCTATGCTTATGGTGTTGAGTTGCCGATGTCGGCAATTGAAAATCTTACTGCAACAACCTTGCGCAATATTATAGGTGATATGGAACTTGATGAAAGCTTGACCTCAAGAGATGTCATCAATTCGAAAATGAGGTCAATTCTTGACGAAGCAACCGACCCTTGGGGTATTAAGGTTAATCGTGTTGAACTTAAAAATATTATACCGCCAGCGGGAATACGCGAGGCAATGGAAAAACAAATGAAAGCGGAGCGCGAAAGACGCGAGGCTATTCTTCGTGCTGAAGGTGAGAAGAAATCAGCAATATTGGTTGCAGAAGGTGAAAAAGCTGCTGCAATACTGAAAGCTGAAGCGGATAAAGAATCCCAGATTCTAAAAGCCGAGGCGGAGAAAGAATCTGCTATCCGCGTCGCAGAAGGCGAGGCACAGGCAATACTCAGTGTGCAGGAAGCAACTGCAAACGGAATAAAAATGCTTAATGCGGCAGCACCGAGTGAAGCGGTACTCACAATAAAGAGTCTTGAGGCGTTTGAAAAAGCAGCTGACGGAAAGGCTACAAAGATAATTATTCCGTCAGATATACAGGGTATTGCAGGACTTGTTTCGGGAATTAAAGGTGTTATTGAAAAAGAATAAATCGGTTTCAGAACTGAAAAATACGAAAGCGGAGGATTAGAGAAAATGTCAGGACATTCGAAATGGGCGACAATTAAGAGAAAAAAAGGTGCATTGGATGCAAAAAGAGGCAAACTGTTTACCAAAATCGGCAGAGAGCTGGTGGTTGCGGTTAAAGAGGGCGGACCCGATCCGGATAGCAACTCAAAGCTTCGTGATGCTATTGCAAAAGCAAAGGCAAACAATATGCCCAATGATACCATTCAGCGAAGCATAAAAAAGGCAGCGGGCGAAGACAGCGCGAAAGAATATTTTGAACTTGTATACGAGGGATACGGCGCAAGCGGTGTTGCGTTCATGGTTGAAACTTTGAGTGACAACAAAAATCGTACCGCAGGTGACCTCAGACACTATTTTGACAAATTTGGCGGCAACCTTGGACAGACAGGCAGCGTAGGATTTATGTTTGACCGCAAGGGGCAGCTTATAATAGCAAAATCTGACGGTATTGACGAAGATACTCTTATGATGGATGCCCTTGATGCAGGAGCTGAAGATTTTTCGACAGAAGACGAATGTTTTGAAGTGACATCTGCCCCAGAGGATTTCAGCAAGGTGCGTGAAGCACTGGAAGAAAAAGGCTATGAATTTGAACAAGCGGAAATCGTCTATATTCCCCAAACTCTTACCGAGGTAACGGATGAAGATGCAGTCAAGAACCTTGAAAAGCTGATTGACATGCTTGAGGATAACGACGATGTGCAGAATGTTTATCACACTTGGGATATGCCCGACAGTGATGAAGAATAGTAGATATATCAAGGCTTTCAAGGTTTTGAGAAGTTTGCTAAGCGATGATATACATACCGAACTACGGTGTACATGATAAATATCATCGCAAATTAAAGTTTGTACATCATAACTCCGAATATACTGAAAAATTGCATGGAAACCACAGGAGGTATTTATGCAAATCAAAACAGTATATTCGGAGTTTTTGTTTGATTGTGAGGTTAAAAACTTCTCGGCAAAAACAATGAAAGGGTACAGAAACAATCTGTCACGGTTCTTTAATTATCTTGATGAAAGATATGGCATTCAGGATATTGAAGAGGTTACAGCAAAGCAGATAAAGGATTTTTTCAAAGAACTTTGGAAAAACGGCAGAAAGGTTACTTATACAAATGGGTTGCTTAAAACATACAGAGCGTTTTTTAAGTATGCCTTGCAGGAGGAATATATAAGCGTCAATCCCTGTGTAAAAGTACCTTGGGGGAAAGAAGATATAACCCTTATCAAGACCTTTTCTGATGCCGAAGTTAAACGAATGCTTGATGTATTTAGTGGTAATGATTATATGTCTATACGGAATAAAGCAATAATAGCTATGCTTGTTGATACAGGAATAAGAAATAACGAACTGTGCGAACTGAAGTCGGAAGATGTTTATAATGGATATATCAAGATATTTGGAAAGGGTTCAAAGGAGCGGATGGTGGGAATAAGTCCGTATCTGCAGAAGTGTATTATAAAGTATGTCAATGTCCGTAATGGCTACTTCATACATCAGGATATTGATGATACATTTTTTCTTTCACGGAGCGGAAGAAAGCTTACTGTTGAAGCGGTTGAAAGGCTTGTTGCGAAAGCTGGGGAAGTAGCAGAGGTTGACGACAGTATAAGATGTAGTCCACATACCTTAAGACATTACTTTGCACAGGCACAGCTGCGGAACAACCTTGATATATACAGTCTGGCGCGACTTATGGGGCATAACAACATAAAGATAACCCAAAGGTATCTGCAAAGCATACAGGATAAGGATGTAATTGAGAGGGGAATAAGGAGTAGTCCGATTATGAATTTGAGGTGAATGTTAACTTATTGTAAACGTTATTGATATCCTATTGACAACACGGGTCTTGACGTGTATAGTATCATTAGAAGTGTATATCGAACAGAGGTATAATTTCCTTTAAAAAAGGGAGATTATACCTTTTTTTATTGCGAAAAAATATTAAAAAAGGAGGGGTTATATGGATTATAACTCAAAAGAAGAATTTAACAGAACCAAGGTGAAACTTGGTACATACAAGGAAACTTGTGACAAATTAAAAGAGCCAACGTATAAACGTGGCAGCAAGGAAAAAGGAGAACAGATTGAGCGGTGGGAAAAAGAGAAGAATATATTTAAGAAAAGCGACAACACCTTTACCCAAATCAATGCAGACTTTAAAGGTAAAAAGAAAATTGACAAAGAGGAACGTGAAAAAAAGAACACTATTTCCGTGGGTAATCATACTGTGTTTTTAGGTCAGGGGAAATACAAGCTTGAAAAGTTTATTAATATGGAAAAGCTGTTTTTAGACTTTATTTATAACTCGGAGGCAAAGACTAAAAATGGATACATAAACGACTTTTATAGCAATTGCTATCTGTTTAATGCTATGAAAGATGAGGATTTTAAACAGAAAGTCAATAGTTCAAAAAGTAAACAAATAGCTTGGAATTTATTTTATGAAAAGAGCAAATATGTGTTTAACCAGCTTCTTAAATCCTGCAAAGATGGGTTGAGCGTCTGGATGGCATACTATGACAACTATAACCAAGAGTTGGATTTTGATGCCTGTGAGCTTGCATGGAAAATTGCTGTAGAGGAACTTAGTTTTAAGTATATCGACTTTCTGACAAGAATAGATGAACTGTATGATAAAGTTAATGAGATACTTGTTGATAATGACTTAAATCCTATAAGAAGAAAAGAAACTAAATATAGTGTTACTGACGAGAAGTATTATAAAAACAAAGGCGGCAATCCCTTTTATTTAACCGATATAACTACCCTATATGAGATTATCAAATTGGAGGTTATAAGAAAAATTAGAAAACGGTCTGCTGTCATTGGGAGGTCTAATAATCCATACAAGCTGACTGCTGCAGAATACAAAGAAGCAAAAACTTTTATAGAAGAATATGCGTGTTACTACGATATAGTAAATGGGGACAAATATTATTCTGTTGAGGATATTCCCGAAACAGCTTTTGGGAAAAAAGTTATATAATATATAGCATTAATATATTTTAAAGACCAAAAGCTGTTTTCAAAAACCTGTGGGCCAGAGGAAAAGTGGTTCAGCCTGACCGAAAGATAAAAATAGTCTGCTTAAAGCGATAAATTTAGTCAGTGTATAGTCTACTTCTTTCGAAACAGCTCGATAAGATTATTGATAGCGGAAATTTGTTCATCGGTTAAATCAGAAATATCTATGGTCTTGTTCTTTTCGATGCCGAGAAGGTATTCCATAGATACATTGAATTCATAGGAGAGCTTAATTAAGACATCAAGTGAGGGCATACGCTGCTCGTTCTCATATGCGGAAATAATGGACTTATTCAGCCACAACCTATCTGCTAGCTGTGTTTGGGTAAGTCCTTTTTTTGTTCTTAAATTTTTCAAAGTTTCGGCAAATTCTTTTATCATAATATCCACTCCTTGTAAACATTTTAACCTATGCTATGCAAAAATATGTGGAACAATGTTGACTAATAGTGGAATTTGTGATAAAATTCTATTTGCGAAGTAGATGAGGGTTAATATGAAAACAAAAACTTTTTATTTTAAGGGAGGGATATTATGGGAGAATATATAAGTAGGGATTATGAGGCTATTTGCAAGATAGCGGGGAAGTGTAAAATAGCAACGGCGTATATACAAAATGAGGCGACAAAAAGTATTTCAGTTACGTACAGTTGCTACAATGATGTTTGCACGAATTATAAATGTGCGGCTAATAGTGGTATTGATGATACTTATTTTAAATTAGGAAAGTTAATAGAGGTATTGTAGATTCAATACAAAGGAGATATTTATTTTAATAGGAGACTCAAACAATGGTTTTTCTTGGCATAATAATTTTTATAATTTTTGGAATAATTGGTGTAATACAAGCGGATCGGGAAGAGCAAGAGATAAAAGAAATGAAACGACGGCACGAGGAGGAACGCAAAAAAGCTGCTGCTGAATCCGCGGCGTATTGGGAAAAAAGAAGGCTTGAAGAAAAGGAACGAGCAAAGCAACTGGCAGAACAACTAGCAAAGCAACAAGCAAGTAAATCATCACCAAGTGCAACGCATTTATCTTCAAATTCATGTTTTAATTATTCTTTTTCGAGTCCTAATATGGGATATAACAATACTTATCCTGTTAAACGATATGAAACTGTAGAAGAGATTAATAAAAGATGTGATGAGTATTGGGAAAGGCATTTAGGTATGCCTATATCATCAATAACAAATACGCCTGATTATTCTGCATTTGGTATTGCTGCTAATACTCCAGGGGTTGATTTAGCAGAAGCTCAAATGTTTGATAACTTAGATTTGTTTTAATGAAAAATGATGGGCAGAACTTTCGTTTTGAGAGTTCTGCCCGTTTCTTTATTGTTCAGCTTTTAAAAGCTTATAGAATGATGATTTTTTGAGGTTTAATGCAGTCATAGCTTGTTTGGCGGTGATGTTTGCTGCTTTATAGTCGGCAATAACTATGTCCCAGTTTTCGGGCTTTTGTAGAGGCGGTCTGCCGAGGTGAATGCCTTTTGATTTGGCGGCCTCTATTCCTTCTCGTTGCCTTGTGTGGATGTTGTGATATTCCTGTTCGGCAATGGAACTTAAAACTTCAATAAGTATATTATTAACCATATCGATTACCCAGGATTGTTCGCTCGGTAAGTCAAGCATAGTTGTAGGCAGGTCAATTACTTTTAAGCGGATATTATTATCCTTAAAGAATTGAAGCTCATTTTTGATGTCCATTTTGTTTCTCGAAAGGCGGTCAAGACTTTTGATAACCAACGTATCATTCGGTCTTAAAAGGGCGTTTTTGAGTGCCATATACCCGTTTCTGTCGAGGTTCTTGCCTGATTGTTTGTCGGTTATTATATCCCTGTCATCAGCGCCCAGAGATTTAAATTCATCAATTTGCCTATCGAGATTTTGTTCTGTGGTTGACACTCTTGCATAGTAGTATGTTCGTGAACTCAAATTAATCAATCCTTTCTTAAGGTCCAAAAAGGTGGCTAACATTTACGGACATATCCATAAACTGTTTAACCACCTTTACGCACTGTTTTTTATTAAGTTTTTGTTAGTCTATTAAGGTATACCTTTGTGAACCAAAATAAAAAGAGCCGTTTTCACGACTCCGTTGCTGTTTTGCTGCCTGCCTGAGAGGGACTATCCTGAGATTGAACAATTTCGTTGATAATATCAACCTTTAGATTACTCTCTATAATTTCCTCAGGAGTAAAAACATCCTTTTCAAAGTCTTCCCAGCGTGTTCCTATGGGAGATATTTTCAATTTGCTCACTTTATATCCTCCTTTGTATATCATATTGGTGTAAAAGTAAACTAAATGTATTGACAAATAAATCAAAATCGTATATAATACAAATAGAAAAAGGCAAGACTTCAAACGGTTATGCCAAAAGAGTTTTATTAGAAAATAACGCTACTTTCGACGGTGGGCGTTATTTTTTTATGGTCAATGCTAAAAGCAACAAAGTTATCATAAAGCAAATTATGTAATCTTTATCCATAAGCTATCACCTCCTTTGTAAAGAGATGATGGCATAACCGCCCAGTTCTAAAACTGTTTTTCGTCTTGCCTTGTTGGTATTATAGCGTATTTTAGGTTATTTTGCAAGAAATATTTTTAATCCGTCAATGCAATAATGAATAAGTACAGAAATAGTATTAATATAGCCATTTATTCTCCCTCCTGTTCTTTGATTAGTTCGTCGAGAATAGCCAAATTTTCAACAGCTAACTCGAATTGTTTTTCCTTGCCTGACTTTGGTTTATCCAATAATAAGTCGGAGCTATACAGCTCTTTTTTGCACTTCTCCAACTCATATAAATCAAGTAAATATTCTAATTTTTTGCTCATGTTAAAATTCTCCTTTTATTGCTCTCGGAACGGGTCTGAGAGCTAAATTTTTGCCCGTTAGAAGCTCGACTCGATATGAAACAAAGTCTCTGCTGGGTGGGAATGGGGTGCTTTTAAAGCCTAATATTCTGATGGTAAAAGAAAAGTTATATGCGTGATATCATCTATGATATACACCTTAATTTTCTTGCCGTTTTCCATATCGGCTATTGCTACCTGAAAATAGTCGGCTGTATTCGTATCGACAAGCCTTTTGATTAGCTGCAATGTTTCTGCAATCAGCTTAAAGGTCATATCGCCAAACTCTGCTTCGATACCTCTGGTGTAATATATCTGACCGTTAAACTTGTATGTACCTGTTTGTTCCTGCTTTTGTAAAGAAATTTTCATTATGTCTCACCTCCTCGTTAGATTATATATCTATATAAAAAGAGCCACCTTGCAGTTTGATGCACGATGGCTCTTGAATTTTCGTATTAAAGCTTAATTTACATTTTGGAGCGGAATAACTTTTGTTGTATATAATACACCTGGCATTTTACGGTCGAGAAGAAGAGAATAACAGTTGTATTATTATTGACACGATATTAAATATATTGTATACTAAAAAAGAGCATAGTAAGGAAAAAGGTGTTGTAAATGATTTTATTGGATATATCCTTTGCAATTTTCGTTGGAATTTGCGTGTGGGCGTCATACATATTTAGATGTTTATTAAGCACACTAGATAATAGCTATTTTTTTAGTTTATTGGGTTTTGCTTTCACTTCTATAGGCGTTATACTATCATATATAAGTTTGAGAAATGTTTTACTGATAAAAAAACAAGTTGCTCGTAAAGTGAATATGCTAAAAATTATGGAAACAGTTGATCAGTGCCAAAGGGACATAGAATCATTTATATCTATAATAGATGAAAAGGGAGAAATTTCTCTTAATATTAGGGTATCATATCTAAAGTGTTTGCATACTATTAAAGAAACTTTTCAATGTGTAGATGGGAGAAAAAATAAGGAGTACCAAGAAATTGAAAAGTTAGCAGCCACTTTGATTGAATTATCACAAGGTTTATCCATGTCGAATTTGGAAGTAATTGTACACGGTTTAATTCAATTATCAACAAAACTAAAAAGCATAAAAGAAAAAATTATAGTAAAGGATGAGTAAGTATGGTGGATATTAAATTATTAATCAACACTCTTACCGCAAAAACAAGCGGAAAAGAAAATTTAAAATGGTATAATTTAAGACAGTATTTAGAATGTGAAAAAAATGAGGCTCTACGTAAGTATGTTGTTTTTTCGTCAAAAAATTACTATAATAGAAGTTCGTTTTATACCAAGGAACTTGAATTTTTGAATGAATTTTCTTCATATGTTGTAGACATAAATAATGGGACGATTATAGTTTTAACATATCAGTGCAAGAATTCAATGTATCATATATTATGTGCACAAACGACAAAAACAAGTAGAGTAATAGAACTTAACCTGAGTCAAGAATATCAGGCAGAACTAAAAAACTTAATTAATACGATAAGAGATGATGTAGATAATATTGATAAGTTTTTAGGAGATATTATTGGATAAATCGATATGACCTTACTAAAGAAAAAATATGGTGATTTTCTAAGACAACAGTGTAATAATTATGAAATATCATATAAAATATGTTCTGGCATTATTCGAATAGAGACTACATATAGGAAAAGATATTTTCGTATTTGCGAATATGTCATATTGATGATCGGCATTGGTTTAAATTTACTATTTAAAAGGCCTCTCAAAAATTACACCATAGGAATTTGTCAGGTTGGTATTTCGACAATCCTCTCGTATTATGGGAAGAAAACATATCAGCATTTAGAAAAAATTGATAGATTAAGTTTAGGGGATGTCTGTAACATTATAAAAGGTATTTATTATAAAAATAACATATTAGTTTTTTGCTATAGGATATCTTATATTTGTGGGAAATCTTATTTTGGGGAATATACTGAAAGCCAACAAGCTCAAATTGTTGGCGAAGAATATAACGGAAAGTATCTTTATGGTTTGAGGTTACAAGCTTTGGTGGAAGATATGTTGAAGGATGAAGAAGTATCATACCTAAATAAGAGTTAAAAATATACAACAAGTATACTTAACTCAAAACATAAATTAAGCACTAAGTTATATATAACATGATTCATACAACTTACTGCTCAAAATATGTTTTCAGCTATTCTCGAAATTGGTGCCTTGACAAAAGGGATGAACTATGATATACATGTCTTGAGCTACGATTTTTTGTTTTGGCTCAATGATGATATACATGCCGATTTTTCGGCATATTTGGAGTAAAATTTGAACAAGCGGAAATCGTCTACATCCCCCAAACTCTTACCGAGGTAACAGATGAAGAAGCAGTTAAGAACCTTGAAAAGCTGATTGACATGCTTGAGGATAACGACGATGTGCAGAATGTTTATCACACTTGGGATATGCCCGACAGTGATGAAGAAGAGTAGGTAATACAAATAAAAAAGAGATTGTGTTGAGCAATCTCTTTTTTTTGTATGCTTTTTATCCTTCCCAAAAGACGGGTTTTTTTGCCTTTAATGTTTCGGGAAGTTTTAGAATACGCTGATTTTCGGAGCCGCGGAATTTAAGGCGTATGTTCTTTTTTTCAAGGACAAACCTGCCATCAACCAAAATGTCAATAAGCGACAGCATTTCGTCGGTTACCTCGCATCTTGGATGCGGCTCGAGTTCGAGCAACTGGTCAAGAGTGAATCCCGAAAATGCCCATATATTTTTGTTTGGATAGGTCTCGCGCACGCGCTTTAAAAACGGAAGCAGCGCTCGCTGGTTTTCGGGCTCAAACGGCTCGCCGCCAAGTACTGTAAGACCATGTATGTAGCTTGGCTCAAGCATTTTTATTATTTTGTCTTCAACCTCGCGGGTAAATGGTTTGCCGTAGCAAAAATCCCATGTTTGCGGTTGAAAACAACCTTCGCACCTGTTTGTGCATCCCGAAACGAAAAGGGTGACACGCACCCCTTCGCCGTTTGCTATATCGCAGTTTTTAATTTCTCCGTAATACATTTTATAAGTGGAGCACCCTTTCTTTTATTTCCTGCGTTCTGCCCTGATTCCAGTACTGTGTTCCGATGTAACCGCATGTGCGGCGTGCAACATTCATCTTGTCCTGATCGGTGTTTCCGCAGTTGGGACACTTCCAGGTCAGCTTGCCGTCATCTTCGACAATCTGGATTTCGCCGTCAAAGCCACATTCCTGACAGTAGTCTGACTTGGTGTTCAGCTCGGCATAGATAATGTTGTCATAGATAAACTTCATTACCTCAAGCACGGCAGGGATGTTGTCCTGCATATTGGGAACTTCGACATAACTGATTGCTCCGCCCGGTGACAAGTGCTGGAACTGAGCTTCGAAACGAAGCTTTTCGAAAGCATCAATTTCTTCAGTAACATGAACATGATAGCTGTTTGTAATGTAACCCTTGTCGGTAACACCTTTGATAACACCAAATCTTTTTTGCAGGCATTTTGCAAATTTGTAGGTTGTGGATTCAAGCGGAGTTCCGTAAAGGCTGAAGTCGATATTGTGAGCTTCTTTCCATTTGCGGCACGAGTCGTTCATTTTCTCCATAACCTCAAGTGCAAACGGAGTTGCATCGGGGTCTGTGTGGCTTTTGCCGGTCATATATTTTACGCATTCATAAAGACCTGCATAACCAAGCGAAATGGTTGAATAACCGCCAAACAAAAGCTTGTCAATGGGCTCGCCTTTTTTAAGACGCGCAAGAGCACCGTACTGCCACAAGATAGGCGCTGCGTCCGAAAGAGTACCTTTGAGTCTTTCGTGGCGGCACATAAGTGCACGATGGCAAAGCTCAAGTCTTTCGTCAAAAATCTTCCAGAACTTTTCTTTGTCACCGCCCGATGACAAAGCTACATCAACAAGGTTGATGGTGACAACGCCCTGGTTGAATCTGCCGTAGTATTTGGGATTTCCGTTTTCGTCAACATAGGTGGTAAGGAAGCTACGACAACCCATACAGGTATAGCACTGTCCGTTGCCGTTTTTGTCAACTTTAAGTTCAAGCATCTTCTTTTCGGAGATGTAGTCAGGTACCATACGCTTTGCGGTACATTTTGCAGCAAGCTCGGTAAGGTACCAGAATTTTGAATCCTCGTGGATGTTATCTTCTTCAAGAACATAAATAAGCTTGGGAAATGCGGGGGTAACCCAGATTCCTTTTTCGTTTTTAACCCCGCGATGTCTTTGGAGCAAAACTTCTTCAATAATCATAGCAAGGTCGTGCTTTGTTTGCTCGTCCTTTGCTTCGCCAAGGTACATAAATACAGTAACAAACGGAGCTTGACCATTGGTTGTCAGAAGAGTAACCACCTGATACTGAATGGTCTGTACGCCGCGACGGATTTCATCACGAACACGATTTTCGGTCATTTCGGCAAGCTTATCTTCCGAAATTTCCACGCCCAAAGAATCCATTTCGGCTTTGATGGAGCGGTGGATTTTTTCCCTTGAAACCTGAACGAAAGGCGCAAGGTGAGTAAGCGAAATTGACTGACCGCCGTACTGGTTTGATGCAACCTGAGCAATAATTTGTGTTGCTATGTTGCAGGCGGTTGAAAAACTGTGTGGTCTTTCGATAAGTGTACCAGTGATAACGGTTCCGTTCTGGAGCATATCCTCAAGATTTACAAGGTCGCAGTTGTGCATATGCTGCGCAAAGTAGTCCGAGTCGTGGAAGTGAATAATACCCTCGTTGTGAGCATCCACAATTTCTTTTGGAAGAAGAATACGGTTTGTGATGTCCTTCGAAACTTCACCTGCCATATAGTCACGCTGTGTCGAGTTGACAACAGGGTTTTTGTTTGAATTTTCCTGCTTTGCTTCTTCGTTGTTGCATTCGATAAGCGAGAGGATTTTGTTGTCGGTAGTGTTGCTTTTGCGGACCAAAGAACGGGTATAACGATATGTAATGTAGCTTTTGGCAACTTCAAATGCACCATGAGCCATAATCTTCTTTTCGACAAGGTCCTGAATTTCTTCGACGGACGGAGCACGCCCCAAAGCTTCACACGCAATAACCACAGACTCGGTAATGCGTTTGATCTGGAGTTCGGTCATACGGTCGGATTCTTCCACCGACTCGTTTGCCTTTGTGATAGCTGCAAGTATTTTAGATTCATTAAAGGTTTCTTCAGCACCGTTTCTTTTTATAATTTTCATAATTATCCCTCTCTTTCGTTTAAGCCTGGGGGAATCGAATCCCACAAACCTTAAATTTGACTAATTTGCACACTTTCGACTTGTCGTCCGCGCAAGGCGTGGCATATATTTGCAGATTTCTATGCTGTATTACACGAATTTATATTTTTAAACCTTATGGCGTTTGATTCCCCTCGGTTCCAACCACTAAAACACAAGATATTGTGTTTAAAAAGAAGTGTATAAACATTATATAGTAAAAAAATATATATGTCAATAGAAAAAAGGAAAAAATTTTTTTATAAAACGGACAAAAAAACAAAGTCCGCACAGGACGCGGACTTTGTCGAAAAAACGGATTTAAAAAATTAAAATTCAAGCTCGGTTGACACAGGGCAATGGTCTGAGCCGAGAATATCTGTGTGGATTTTTGCAGACTTGATTTTGCCTTTTAAGGAGTCCGAGACAATAAAATAATCTATGCGCCAGCCGGCATTTTTTGCACGAGCCTGAAAGCGGTAGCTCCACCACGAGTATACACCCTCAAGGTCGGGATAAAGATGGCGGAATGTGTCGCAAAAGCCGGACTTTAAAAGAACGCTCATTTTTTCTCGTTCCTCGTCGGTGAAGCCGGCGTTCTTTCGGTTGGTTTTTGGATTTTTGAGGTCGATTTCTTTGTGCGCAACATTAAGGTCGCCACAAAGAATGACAGGCTTTTGCGAGTCAAGGTCTTTCAAAAAAGCAAGAAAGGCATCTTCCCATTCCATACGATAGTCAAGCCTTGCAAGCTCGTTTTGTGAATTTGGTGTGTAGCAGGTCACAAAATAAAAATCCTCAAATTCAAGAGTGATAACCCTGCCCTCGTTGTCGTGTTCTGGAATTCCTATACCATATATTACCGAGAGAGGCTCTTTCTTTGAAAATACAGCCGTTCCGGAATATCCCTTCTTTTCGGCACTGTTCCAGTATTGATGATAGCCTTCGGTCAAAATCTCTGCTTGCTCGGGATGCATTTTTGTTTCCTGAACAGCAAAAATATCTGCGTCAAAAGCTTTGAATATATCCAAAAAACCTTTTTCCATGCAGGCTCTCAGCCCGTTTACATTCCATGATACAAAAGTCATAAAAACCATCCTTTCGATGATAAAATAACAGGCGGCATTTGCCGCCTGAATTCAGTTTTGTATTTATTCTGCCGCTATAGGAGCAGTTTCATTCTCTGATGCCGGAGCTTCTTCGCCTGGAACAGTAATTTCTTCGGGGATATCTGTACCATCCTGCTGCTCGGCCGCAAGTTCTTCTTCAGTCTTGTGCAAGTTCTTGCATATCTTTTTGGGGACATTGTGCGAGGCAAACCAGCAAGACGAAACTTCCTCGCCGCAATGCTCGCCCGGAAGGTCACCGCTAAGGGTGCAATACGAAACATATTTTGTGCCGACAGGTGCCTTTGGAGTTATTTTTTCTTTATCGGCGTTGATTTTTGTCATAACCGATCTCCATACAGGTATGCAGGGGTTGCCTGAGGCTTTTATGGATTGCGGCTGGTCGTATCCGTACCAGACTGATGCTACGTAGTGAGGTGTATATCCAACAAACAAACGGTCGTGATTGTCGGATGTTGTACCGGTTTTTCCTGCGGTAAACATTCCTGATGCAAGTTGAGCTCCGCCACCTGTGCCGCTTGTTACGACCTCTTTAAGAAGCATCGAGGTCACAAATGCGGTTTCTTCGCTCATTGCTATTTTTGATTCGGGCTGGACGGAAAGAATTTCGTTTCCTTTTGCATCATAAACAGCGGTGTAACAATACGGCTTTGAATAAATTCCGCGATTTGCAAACGGCGTATACGCTGCCGTAAGTTCAAGAACAGAGACACCGTGAGTAAGACCGCCAAGTGCAAGCTGCGAAAGACCTATATCCGAAAAAACCTTGCCCTCGGAGTTGGCTTCGTGTTTGACAAGCGATGTTATGCCAAGTTTGCGGGTAAGAAAATCAAATGAGTAATCAGCACCCATTTCGTTGAGAATCTGGACCGGAATGGTGTTGAGCGACCGCCTGAGTGCAGTGCGGACAGAGACATTTCCGCTGAATGTATGGTCATAGTTTCGTGGTGACCATTCGCCGTATGAAATAGCTTTGTCCTGATATATGTCGGCGGGATTTATTATGCCTTTTTCAAATGCCGGAGCATATACACCAATCGGTTTTATTGTCGAGCCGGGTTGACGAAGTGTTTGAGTCGCACGATTTAAAACAAGGTTGCCTTGCTTTTTGCCTATCCCGCCAACAAGACCCTTGATTGCGCCGGTTTTTGAATCCAGGATAGCAATCGATGCCTGTGCGGCGTTTTCGCCGGTTGAGTTGGGAAAGTTGTCGGTATTTTCAAAAACTTCTTCTGCGGCTGCCTGAACAGTCGGGTCAATTGTCGAAATTATGCGAAGACCTCCCGAATACAGCATTTTGTTTGCAAGGGTTTTTGAATAACCTTTTTCGACAAGACCATCAATAACTTCATTAACAAGATGGTCGGTGAAGTACGAATTTATTTGACCGGTTGCCATTTCGTCGGGGTCAAATTCGGTAAACACAAGCTCAAATGCAACCGCTTCGTCATATTCCTCTTTGGAAATAAATTTAAGTTCAAGCATTTTGCCAAGGACCAGTTCCTGCTTTTCCTTGTTGTTTTCGGGGTTCATAAGCGGGTCATAAAGCGACGGATACTGTGTAATTCCTGCAATTGATGCACATTCTGCCAGATTGAGCTGGTCAACGGGCTTGCCGAAAAATTTGAGCGAGGCTGCCTGAACGCCGCTGCAACCCTGGGAAAGATATATGGAGTTTAAATAAAGCTCAAGGATTTCGTCTTTTTCGATTTTTCGTTCAAGACTCATTGCGGTTGATATTTCGCGGAATTTTCGTGCGGCTGTGCGCTCGCGTTGGTTTGTGACATTTTTTACAAGCTGCTGGGTTATTGTACTTCCGCCAAATGATGTTGGCTGTCCTGTCAGTTTGTTTTTGACAAACACAAAAAATGCTTTTGCAGTACGCCTTGGGTCAAAGCCCTTGTGCGAATAAAATCTTTCGTCCTCAATTGCGATGAAGGCATTTTTCATATTTTTGGGGATTTCTTCAAAATCAACCCATATCCTATTTTGCTCTGACGAAAGAGTGGTATAGTTTTTTTCATTGCCGTTTTCGTCTATGTAGCAAATCTGAGACGAGCTGTCAAGTGTGAGCGACTCGATGTCAAGGTCATTGGCAAACCCCAAAAGACCAAAAAACGAGCACACCAAAAACAAAAGCAGGGCCGCAAGGCCAACCCCGACAGTTATAACAAAGAACTTGGCAAAAATTTTGGCGTAAGGATTGTTTTTCATACAAAATCCTCCTGAATGTCTTTTGTATTGCTATATATAAATAGGTATAAATTTCAAAATTTGGGTAACAATTAAAAAAAATTGATGTACTATATATTGAAAAGTCCCGGAAAACACAGTCGAAAGGATGAATAAAATGATTAAATCGATAATCAAATACACCCTGGTTTTTGTGCTGACTGCAGCTTTGGCAGTAGGCGCGGCAAGCAGTGCATATGTCATAACCCGTCGGATAATGGAATCCGAAGCTTATTCCGATGCTTTAAATCCAATCAACAAAACAGAAAGCATAAAAGCCAAAACAATTGATGAAGTCAAAGCTGATAATTCCCCAACCCCGGATTATTATATGGTAAGGCTGGAAGGCGAATCGGTCGGGATTTATGCTTCGTTTGACGGCCGCGAGGATTTTTTATACAGCGCCGAGGTCTTCAAGACAAATCTTTCGGCCGAGGATACCCGGCTTCTGCTGTCGGGCATAAAACTCAAGACTCAAGACGAGCTTGCAAGTTTTATCGAAGACTACACAAGCTGATATATTCTGTTTGTATTTTAGCACAAACTGATTTTTGTGTCAAGATAATTGGAAATATTGAAGAAAAGGAAAAAACGGCATAAAGGAGACGAAAATGAAGTTTAAAGCCAGAACAGACCTTGCCCTTGAGGCTCGCGAATTGTATTTCGAAAGCTCGGCAATTGAAACCGATGTCGACGGCGTCGAAGCCGAGGAAGAGGAGACAGATTGTGGGATAAAAATAAGTCGCGTAAGAATTACAAGTAAAAATGGCGAGGAGACAATAGGCAAACCCGTCGGGAATTATGTTACGCTTGAACTTCCGCAAAATGCAGATTTTGAACAAAGGATTCACACTGCGGCTTGCAAGGCTTTTGCAGACGAACTGAAAAGGCTTATCGGCGACAAAAATGATGGAACTATTCTTGTTCTGGGACTTGGAAACCGCAACATAACTGCAGATGCTTTGGGACCCAAAGTCGTGGACATGGTCCTTGTGACAAGGCACCTGATAGAGTATATGCCCGAAGAAATCGACCAAAGGCTGAAATCTGTGTGTGCTGTGTCGCCGGGGGTGCTTGGGATAACAGGAGTCGAAACAGGTGAAATTGTAAAAGGTGTGTGCGACAGGGTTAAGCCGTCACTTGTTATTGCAATTGATGCCCTTTGCTCGCGCCGTATGGAAAGGGTAAACAATACCATTCAGCTTGCGGACACAGGAATAGTGCCCGGGGCAGGCATAGGAAATCGGCGTATGGCAATAAACAACGAGACGCTTGGAGTGCCGGTGATTGCGATAGGGGTACCGACAGTCGTAGATGCCGCAACCATTGCAGGCGATACCATTGACCGCATAGTTGGAAATATGAAAGCAAATGCAAAAGAAAACAAGGCTCTTTTCAGAATGCTTGAGACAATTGCCGAGGATGATAAATACGGAGTAATAAAGGAAGTTTTGAAACCCGACTGTGATAATTTTATAGTAACTCCAAAAGAAGTGGATTCGGCGGTGGAGCTTGTTGCAAAAATAATTGCAGACGGCATAAATTCGGCAATACATCAGGGGGTGGACCTTGATGAGTTTAAGGGACTGTGACAAATGGCAGTCCTTTTTTTGAATTTTTTACATATTTTAACCCTATAACTCGATTTTCTGTGAAACGATCTTTTTATTGAAATCTCAAAAAGATTTTAATGTTGACATGTAATTATTTGCAAAAAGTTAATTGTGTTGACTAAAAGCATTAAAAATGATAATATAATTTGCAAGAAAACACTGTCAAAAAGCCTCCCTTGTGTAAAGGGAGGTGGGTTGCGAAGCAACTCGGAGGGATTGTAATGGAATATAAACACAACAAAGAAATTGTACCGCTTGCAAAAGCACTCCGAAAGAATATGACAAAAGAAGAAAAACACCTTTGGTATAATTACTTAAGAGAATACCCTAATAGATTTATAAGACAGAAAGTTATAGGAAAATATATTGTTGATTTTTACTGTGCCAAAGCAAAACTTGTTATCGAATTGGATGGCTCTGGGCATTATGATGATAAAGGCATAGAAAAAGATGTTTTGAGAACAGAGTTTTTAGAACAATATGGATTAAAAGTTATAAGAATATCAAATCTTGATATAAACAAAAACTTTGAGGGAGTATGTATATTTATTGATAATGAAGTTAAACAATCCCTCAGTCAACTCCGTTGACAGCTCCCTTTACACAAGGGAGCCTTTTTATAAGTGTCGTTTTTCTCCTTTTTCGGGGGATATTCGCCAGAAGGAGATATCCACAACAGGGCACTTGCTGAAAATGCCAAAATCCTTGACTTTAGGGTGCGTTTTTGCTATAATTTAGGTAGAAAATAGGAAAAGGGGTGTTAATATGAAAAAGTTTTTTGTATTATTTTCAGTAGTATTGGCGTTGTTATTAGTAGGTTGCAACACTACCGAACAAAACAAGCAAGCAGAAAAAGGCGATTTTAAGTTCTGCTCTCTTGAATGGGGAATTGATTGGGAAACAGTACAAAAAAGCGATACATTCCAAAATGCTGATATTCTTAAAGAAAACGGAAACCGAAAAACAGTTAAATTGGAAAATGGAGAATATTTGGGAATACCAATAGGTGACATTGGATTGGTTTTTGATACAAATGGTGTTGGAGATACTGCTGGATTAGTTACTGTAATGGTTCAATTTGAAGAAGAATATGAAAAAACCTTACTAACAAAATTAGAAAAATTATATGGAGAACGAAAAAACGCTTATATAGATAAAAATGGAGTTGAAAATCCAATTAATCCTGCTGGTTGGGTTAGTAATGATACCATTGAAGATGTTTTGACAGAAGAAGAAAAGGGATATTATCTCGGTATGTTGCCAGAAGGTTATGAACAGACAAGAATTGACGCACTTTTGAGGTCGCCTCTTGTTTCAATTAGATTAGATGAAGAGAGTAATTTTGTTGAGTTTAATGGAAATAATGCGGCAATCGTGTCATTTATACAAGCAGAATTGAAAAAGTAATTATTGAATATTTGCAATGGGCAAGGGTACAAACCTTGCCCATTTCTTATGTGCAAAATCTCACCGGGAAAATTATTCCACAGAAAATAAAGTTATAGGCTTTCAACTTTAAAATTGACGGCAAGGCAAATCTGTGATATGATATAAAAGACTCCGTTTGTTTTGTGTTGGAACTTACGGGGGACAGCACAAAAGATGTTACATTTTCAGGGGTAAAAGTAATGAACAATTGTTATGTTGAAGTTGCAAAAGAGAATAAATATGGGTTTCTTACCGGCAATGCAATAAAAATCATTGCAGCAATCTCGATGTTTATTGACCATTTCTACAAAGTGATTTTGGTTCCGTTAATGCCAAACGGGTGGCTTTCCGGCTTTATATCCCCTGCCTTCAGTCAATCGCAGATTGGATTTTTGGAAAAACTTATAAATTATTTATTTACAGGAGCCGGAAGAATAGCGTTCCCTTTGTTTTGCTTTTTGTTGGCTGAGGGATTTTATTATACAAAAAACAAAAAGCGCTATTTTGCGTTGATGGCAGCGTTTGCCTTGATATCCGAAATCCCTTTTGACCTTGCAATCTGGCAAAACATATCAAAGGCAATGGGAACATTCCCCTTTTACTTTGGATATCAGAATGTTTATTTTACTTTGTTTTTGGGACTTTGTGCGCTGTGGTGTGTTGACAATGTCAAAATCAAATCCGACAAATACATCACCAAAATTATTTCAATATTATTGAAAACGGCTTGCGTGTTGGTGCTGTGCGGTGTGTCTGCATATATTTGCGCGGATTATCAATACAGAGGAATTTTGTTTATCGTTGGATTTTATGTGATGAGAAAAAACAGAGTTCTTCAGATAATACTGTTCCTCCTGATTTATTCCCTGTTATACAGAACGATACCGTCAATTTTTATCATTTTATCTTCACTTATCCTGCTTTTGTATAACGGAAAGCGCGGGAACCTGAATTTAAAGTATTTTTTCTATATTTTTTATCCGGCGCATTTGTTTTTAATTTATCTGATGACTTTGATATATTAACGAAAGGAGTGGTTTGTTAATTATGAGAAACAAAAAGAATTGCAGCATACATAAAACCTCAATTGGCGGTCAGGCGGTTATTGAAGGGGTAATGATGAAAGGTCCCGACAAAATCGCAACAGCAGTGCGAAAGCTTGACGGCGAGATTGTTGTTGATGAAAAGCTTTGCGGAAAGGCGCGCAAAAGAAAAATATTAAAGCTTCCGGTTATAAGGGGATGTATAAACTTTTTTGATTCTATGATTCTTGGGGTCAAGGCGCTTATGTATTCGGCAAAGTTTTTTGACATCGAGGAAGAAGATGCTCCAAAAGCCGAGCCGGGCAAGTTTGAAAAATGGCTTGAAAAAAAGCTTGGGTCCGAAAAAGCGCTTAATGCGGTGATTTATTTTTCGGTGGTACTCTCACTTTTTATGAGTGTTGGACTTTTTATTGTTCTGCCGACAGTTGTGGTGGGATTTTTAAAAGGGCTTATTGACAATCATATACTTTTGACACTTGCCGAGGGCATTGTCAGGATTTGCATATTCCTTGCATATCTTGTGCTTGTTGCACAGATGAAGGACATAAAAAGGGTGTTTATGTATCATGGAGCCGAGCACAAGTCAATACATTGCTACGAAAAAGGCCTTGAACTGACAATCGAAAATGTAAGAGCGCAGTCGCGGCTTCATCCGCGTTGCGGGACAAGCTTTTTGCTTATTGTTATGGTTGTAAGTGTGATAGTATTCTCGTTTATTTCGTGGAACAATCCTTTTGTAAGACTTGGACTAAGGCTTTTGCTCCTGCCTGTTGTTGCAGGACTTTCGTATGAAGTGATTAAATTTGCCGGCAGACACGACAACTGTCTTACTGCGGCGATAAGCGCACCAGGAAAGTGGTTGCAATATATAACCACCAACGAGCCTGACGATAGTCAAATAGAGGTTGCAATCACGGCACTTACTGCTGTAATCCCCGAAAACAAGGAACAGGACAAATGGTAAAATTAAAAGAGGTCAGAAAAAAAGCGGCAGAAAGTCTTGCTCTTTGCCTAAATGACAGTCCGCTTGCAGATGTGGATTATATACTCAAAAGTCTGGGGTTCAGCAAAACGGATATTATACTGGGCGAAAAAACCATTTCGGCAAAAGAACTAAAGATTTTTGATGCGGCGATGGAAAGACTTAAATCAGGCGAGCCCGTCCAGTATGTTGCCGGCAGATGCGAGTTTATGTCGCTTGAGTTTGCGGTCAGTCCGGCAACGCTTATACCAAGATGCGACACCGAAATTCTTGTGGAGGCGGTTATTGATTTTTGCAAGGGCAAAGAATCTCCCGAAATTCTTGAGGTTGGCTGTGGGAGCGGCTGTGTGTCGGTAAGCCTTGCACATTTTTTGCCTGACGCCCGTATTCTTGCGGTTGATATCTCAAAGGATGCGATTTTGGTTGCAAAGCAGAATGCCGAGAAAAACAAGGTTTCAGACAGGGTGGAATTCAGACACCATAATATATTGGAAGGCTTTTCTGATTTGAATTTTGTTCCTGATGTTGTGGTTTCAAATCCGCCATATATAAAAAGCGAAGATATAAAAACCCTTGATAAAAAGGTACGCGATTTCGAGCCGTGCCTTGCTCTTGACGGTGGCGAGGACGGATTTGATTTTTATCGCTTTATCTCAAAAAATGCGATTCTTCAAAATGGCGGACTTCTTGCCTTTGAGGTGGGAATAGACCAGGCAAATCAGGTGAGCAAATTTATGTCAGAAAGATTTAAGGATATAAAAATTGTGAAAGATTTGGCAGGGATTGAAAGAGTTGTTTTGGGCGAGCTGTGATTTTTCACAGCTCTTTGCTTTTGACGAGGTATTTGAAAATAACAATAGCTGTCCACAGCATTCCTAAAAAGCCAAAAGAGGAATAAAGTTTTGACACAAGAACCGAAAAACCAAATTTGGCAAAAGGCATCGCGGCAAGACAAAAAACTGCGGCAGTAATAAGGCGGTCGACCCTGGTTTTAAAATGAAACTTCGAGAGTATTCCAAATCCATGTGATATGGCTGTGGTGCAAAGTGCCATAAAAAGAACAATTGAATATAAGGTACGGGGAATATGCCCGTAAAACGCGGCAAGATCCAAAAGCGGCATCTCGGCTGAAAAAAAGTTGTCATAGCAAAGATTGAGTGCAAACCATACGCCAAAAATCAAAACACCAAGAATGGTGCCGCTTATAAAAGCTGCGTGCTTAAGCTGCTTTGAAGATGCAATCCCTGCAAGTGGGACAAGGACCGCACCTGCGGTTACGGTGTTATAGCTTACATAGCAAAGTGACGAGATGAGCGGATTGGATTTAAGCTTTTCGAAAGCTGAAAAAGCCGGCAGACCGCAGACGCTTGAAATGATACACAGAAACGACATACCCACAATCATAACAGGTACCATTATGGTGTTTACGGTGACTATACCCGATAAATCAAAAACAAAGACCAAAAAGCAAAGCGCGCTCAACAAAAAAACACCAAGCCCGAAGGGCAGCGAAAAAGTTTCTTCAAACAAAGTTCCGCTTGCCGAAAGCATTACAAAATAACCGCAAAACATAAATGTCGACATAAACAGCTTTACAATCGGCGCAAGCCCGGGAGCGGTATGTTTTATAAAAGAATCAAACTCAAAGGTGCCAAAACTTTTAGCGAGCGACATTATTATATATGAAAGAAGTGCAAAGCATAAAGCGGCAAGAATAATCCCCGAAAAATCAGTTCGCGACGGGATGTTGAAATACTCAAAAATTTCGCGGCCCGAGGCAAACCCCGCGCCAATGACCAGACCTATATAAACAAAGGAAATGTTCAGTGCTTTTTTCAAAACCTTAGGCCCCCTTCAAAGAATGTCTGTATATTATATTGAAACAAAAATTTTGGTATGATAAAAAATTTAAAAAAGATATTGACAACAGGAAAAAAATGTGATAGTATATCATTACCTCTGAAAAGGGGCTTTATTTGTGTTGACTAAAAGAAGTCACAAATAATTGAGTACATTAAGCAAAATTTTCTGCCTGCTTTGGCAGAGTGTATAACGCGAAAGGGTGAAAAAAGGATGAGAGTTAAAATCACTTTGGCTTGCACAGAATGTAAGCAGAGAAACTATGACACAATGAAAAACAAGAAGAACAGTCCCGACAGACTTGAAATGAACAAGTACTGCAGATTCTGCAAAAAGCACACACTTCACAAAGAAACGAAGTAATTTTTGAAAGCAAGAGGTAGTTTCAAATGAGTATATTCTCAAAAATCAAGAACTGGTTTGTTGATATGAAGGCAGAACTTAAAAGAGTTGTATGGCCTTCGTTTGCAAAAGTTCGTCAAAACACTTTGATAGTTATCATTTTTGTTTTGATTGTCGGTGCAGTTATCTGGATACTGGACTGGCTGTTCAGTGGCGCTATTGCCTTGTTAATCAACAGATAAGTAGGAGGGAAGGGCGAGTCCCGTTATCATGTCTAAAGAAGCAAAATGGTATGTTGCTCACACCTACTCAGGCTACGAGAACAAAGTAAAAGCTGACATTGAAAAAACAATCGAAAATCGCAATATGCAGGACGTAATACAGGAAATCAGCGTTCCGATGGAAGAGGTTGTCGAAATCAAAGACGGTCAGAAGAAATCGGTTATGCGCAAGGTTTTTCCCGGTTATGTAATTGTTAAGATGGTAATGACCGACGAAAGCTGGTATGTTGTAAGAAACTGCCGCGGCGTTACAGGATTTGTTGGTCCCGGTTCAAAGCCGGTTCCGCTTACCGAAAAGGAAATTGCAGCTATTGGTCTTGAAAAACAGACTGTCACAGTTGGATTTGATGTCGGTGACAACATCCGTGTTAAGTACGGTCCTTTGGAAGGATTTGTCGGTGTTATTGACGCGATTGTTATGGACAAACAAAAAATCAAAGCCAAAATCTCTATGTTTGGCCGCGATACAGATGTCGAGCTTGAGTTCAACCAGGTGGAAGCACTCAGCTAAATTTAATCAAGTTACCCACACGGCTTTTGCCGTATTTATATATCCGAGGGAACTTCTTTCGGATAGGTGGGAGGGGCGGAAATAAGGAATCCGTTTCCGATATTACCACGTTTGTGAAAGGGAGGTGTCATTAAAATGGCGCAAAAAATTACAGGTTACATCAAATTACAGATTGAAGCAGGCAAAGCTACTCCTGCTCCTCCTGTAGGTCCGGCTCTTGGTCAGCACGGTGTAAACATTATGGATTTCTGTAAACAGTTTAATGAAAAAACAGCAAAGGACAGCGGTCTCGTTATCCCGGTTGTTATCACTGTTTATCAGGACAGATCATTCTCGTTCATCACCAAGACTCCGCCGGCAGCTGTTCTTATCAAGAAGGCTTGTAAGATTCAAAGCGGCAGCGGCGTTCCTAACAAGACCAAGGTTGCACAGCTTTCGAAAGCAGACCTCAAGGCTATTGCAGAACAGAAAATGCCTGACCTCAACGCAGCTTCAATCGAAGCAGCTATGTCAATGGTTGCAGGTACAGCAAGGTCTATGGGCGTTACCGTGGAAGAATAATCCAAAAACGCTTCAATTGAAAAAAGTGGGAGGAATGTAATTTCAGACATTCTGCGAAACCACGATAGGAGGAAATGTAATAATGAAGAAAGGTAAGAAATATCAAGACAGTGTCAAGCTGATTGAAAAAAGCAAACTTTATGACACAGCTGAAGCTTTGGATTTGGTTTGCCAGACCGCAAAGGCTAAGTTTGATGAAACTGTTGAGATTCATGTAAGATTGGGTGTTGACTCAAGACACGCTGACCAGCAGGTTAGAGGTGCGGTAGTTCTTCCCAATGGTACAGGTAAAGAAATTAAGGTTCTTGTTTTCGCTCGTGAAGGTAAGGCTGAAGAAGCTAAGGCTGCAGGCGCTGACTATGTTGGTGCTGAAGACCTGGTTCAGAAAATTCAGTCAGAAAACTGGTTCGATTTTGACGTTGTAGTTGCAACACCCGATATGATGGGTCTTGTTGGTAGAATTGGTAAAACTCTTGGTCCTAAGGGACTTATGCCAAGCCCCAAAGCAGGTACTGTTACACCTGATGTTGCTCGTGCAATTGCTGAAATCAAATCAGGTAAGATTGAGTACAGACTTGACAAGACAAACATTATCCACTGCCCGCTTGGAAAAGCTTCTTTCGGCAAGGATAAGCTTGTTGAAAACTTCAATGCTCTTATGGGCGCAATTATCAAGGCTAAGCCGGCAGCTGCAAAAGGTCAGTACCTTAAGTCAGTTACCGTTGCATCAACTATGGGCCCCGGCATCAAAATAAATGCTGTGAAGATTGACGCATAATTTTGAAATTTGTTGTTGACATAATTCAAATTGTGTGATATAATGTCATAGTTAATTGAATAATTTCCGCAGACAGCAGGTGGCTTTGGCCATAATTCCTGCCGAGGAGACTTATAAATTACAAATTCAGGTTTGTTGTTTAATGGTTTAACCCTCGCATGTCTTGCGAGGGTTATTTGTTTTCAAATACAAATCTTCGTTTTGTGCGGATTTATTGTATAGGCAGTTTAATTTTGAAAGGAGGAAACAGTTGTGCCAAGTGCAAAAGTTTTAGAGAACAAAAAGGCTATTGTCGCAGAACTTACCGAAAGACTGAAGAATGCTCAGGCAGGTGTTATTGCTGACTATCGTGGTCTTACTGTTGCTCAGGATACCGAGCTTCGTGCTAAACTCAGAGAAGCCGGTGTTGAATACACAATCGTTAAAAATACACTCACTCGCTTTGCTGCAAATGAGGTTGGTCTTGAGGGTCTTGACCCCGTTCTTCACGGACCTACAGCTCTTGCAACAAGTGCAGATGATGTAGTTGCTCCGGCAAAGGTTTTGGTTGAGTTTGCAAAGAACAACGAACAGCTCGAAATTAAAGCCGGTTTCGTTGACGGAAAGGTAATCGATGTTAACGAAGTTAAGGTCTACGCAAGCATTCCCAATAAGGAAACCCTTATTGCAAAGATGCTGGGAAGCCTTCAGGCTCCTATCGGAAGCCTTGTCAGAACTCTGGATGCCATCGCAAAGCAGATGGAAGCTGCAGAGTAATAGTTTTAGTAATTTTAAAGTATCGGGTTGCTTTAATTCCCGAAATATAATTTATCATGGAGGATAATAAAAATGGCTGATATAGCAAAGATGATTGAAGAAATCAAAACACTTACACTCGTTGAAGTTAACGATCTCGTAAAGGCTCTTGAAGAGGAATTTGGCGTAAGCGCTGCTGCTCCTGTTATGGTTGCTGCTGGTGGTGCTGACGGTGCAGCTGCAGGCGGTGCAGAAAAATCAGAATTTGATGTAGTTCTTGCTGCTGCAGGTGCAGAAAAGATTAAGGTAATCAAGGCTGTTCGTGAAATCACAGGGCTTGGTCTTGCTGAAGCAAAGGCTGCTGTTGATGGTGCTCCCACAACTCTTAAGGAAGCTGTTTCTAAGGAAGACGCTGAAAAGTTCAAGGCTCAGCTCGAAGAAGTTGGCGCAACTGTTGAACTTAAGTAATTTAAGTTTTCATTGCACTTTAAACGGTCACCATTTGGTGACCGTTTTTTGTAATGAATAGCAAGTTGTTGCGATATAATACTAAAGAGAGGACCGGCGTTTTTTACAGCCAGAAAGGATGAAACAAAAGATGTATGATATAATCATAATCGGTGGAGGACCTGCAGGACTTACTGCGGCTCTTTATGCACTTCGTGCCGAAAAATCGGTACTTGTCCTTGAAAAGATGGGTCTTGGTGGACAAATTGCACTTACTGACCGTGTGGAAAACTTTCCGGGGATTGCTGAGATAAGCGGATTTGATTTTGCAGAAGCACTTTCAGGACAGGTTAAGTCTTTGGGTGGTGAGATAAAATACGAGAATGTTGTCGAAATCAGACCGGGAAAAGAAAAGATTGTTGTTACCCCCAAAAATGAATACACTGCAAAATCGGTGATCATTGCAACAGGGGTGAAAAACCGTTTGATTGGTGCCGAGGGCGAAGAAAAACTTATCGGCAGAGGCATTTCTTATTGCGCTGTTTGTGACGGATCATTTTACCGTGGAAAGACTGTTGCGGTGATTGGTGGTGGTAACACTGCTCTTCAGGATGCCGAATATCTGTCGCAAATAGCGACAAAGGTTTATCTTATCCATCGGCGCAGTGAATTCAGGGCAGAGGAACGCCTTGTAAGAAAACTTAAAACTCTTGAAAATGTAGAATTTTTGCTTAATACTACAGTTGAAAGATTTTGCGGCGACCAAAAACTTTCGGGTCTTGATTTGATTTCGACTTCGGACGGAAAAACCCGCCATATTGACCTTGACGGAGCTTTTGTGGCAGTAGGGAAAGTTCCTCAAAATGAAGGCTTTAAAGGACTTGTTTCGTTAAGCGACGGTGGGTATGTCGTGGCAGGCGAGGATTGCCTGACATCTGTCGAGGGAATTTTTGCAGCAGGAGATTGCCGAATCAAGGATGTAAGACAACTTACAACCGCGGTAGGTGACGGAAGTGTTGCGGCACTTGCGGCAAGCAAGTATATAGATGAAAAATTTGCGTAATTGAGAGAATAGATAAAGAATAAAACAAAAGGCAGAAACGGTCGATTTCGTTTCTGCCTTTTAAAGTTAAGGCGTTTATTTTACCTCAAACTTTCCGTCTTCAAAGCTGACGGTTATGTCGGTTCCTTTTTTTATACTGCCGTCAAGCATCTTTTCGGCGAGCATATCTTCGATATCAGACTGGATAGCGCGACGGAGTGGCCGTGCTCCGTAAATGGGGTCAAACCCTACACTTGCAATCTGTTCTAATGCCGATTCGTCAAATGTGACAGTTATTTCGTTTTCTTTAAGTCGCGATTTTAAAGAACCAAGCATTTTTTCGGCTATTTTTTTGATTTCGTCACGGTTTAGCTGTGAGAATACTATTATGTCATCAATTCTGTTTAAAAATTCGGGGCGGAATGCCTTTTTCAATTCACCCATAACATCGGATTTGATTTTTGGATAATCACGAGCTTCGCTTTGTGCTGCGGCAGCAAAACCAAGGCTCTTGCTTTCGGTAATCAGCCGTGCCCCAAGGTTTGAGGTCATAATGATAACCGTATTGCGAAAATCAACTCTGCGGCCTTGCGAGTCGGTCAGAATTCCGTCTTCCAGAATTTGAAGAAGGATGTTAAATACATCAGGATGTGCCTTCTCAATCTCGTCAAAAAGAATTACGGAATATGGTTTTCTGCGAACCTTTTCGGTCAGTTGACCACCCTCGTCATAACCTACATATCCGGGTGGCGAGCCGACCATACGCGATACTGTGTGTTTTTCCATATATTCGGACATATCAATCCGGATAAGAGCATCTTCATCACCAAACATTGCTTCTGCAAGTGCTTTCGAAAGTTCGGTCTTTCCTACGCCTGTCGGGCCAAGGAAGATAAACGAGCCAATCGGGCGTTTGGGGTCTTTCAGTCCTACTCTGCCCCGACGGATAGCCTTTGAAACGGCAGTGACCGCCTCACTTTGACCGATCACCCTGCCATGAAGAATTTCTTCAAGACGCAAAAGGCGTTCGCTTTCGTCCTCTGCGATGGACTTTACCGGGATTCCGGTCCATGCAGATACGATTTCGGCAATTTCGCTTTCGCCAACCTCGGCTGTGCCGCCACGGCTTTTGTTTTCCCAACTTTCTTTTTGCTGTTTCAGCTGTTCTGACACCGATTTTTCCTCGTCGCGAAGCTTGGCGGCTTTTTCGTATTCCTGTGCGGCAATTGCCGCTTCTTTTTCGTGACGGATGTTTTCAATTTTGTCCTCAAGCTCTTTTATGGCAGGAGGCGCGGTAAGAGTTTTAATCCTTATTCTTGACGCTGCTTCGTCTATAAGGTCAATCGCCTTGTCGGGCAGAAATCTGTCAGGGATATATCTTGTTGACATCTTTACTGCTGCATCAAGGGCAGCATCCGAGATTTTTACCCGGTGATGAGCCTCGTATTTGTCACGGATTCCCTTAAGGATTTCTATACTTTCTTCATAATTGGGTTCGTCCAGAACAATGGACTGGAATCGTCTTTCAAGAGCTGCATCCTTTTCGATGTGCTTGCGGTATTCCTCCAAAGTTGTAGCACCTACAATCTGGATTTCGCCGCGTGCCAGAGCAGGCTTCAGGATATTTGCGGCATCTATTGCACCCTCTGCGGCTCCTGCGCCGATTATGGTGTGTATTTCGTCAATAAAAAGGATTATATCTCCGGCTTTTCTGATTTCGTCCATTGCGCCTTTAAGGCGTTCTTCAAATTCTCCGCGATATTTGGCACCTGCAATCATTGACGAAAGGTCAAGAGTGATTACCTTTTTGTCTTTAAGGATTTCGGGAACAAGTCCCTGCACTATTTTTTGAGCCAGACCTTCTGCTACAGCAGTTTTACCCACGCCGGGCTCGCCTATCAGACAGGGGTTGTTTTTTGTGCGACGGCTGAGGATTTGAATTACCCTTTCTATTACATTATCGCGACCAATGATGGGGTCAAGCTTAAGCTCGGCTGCCATTTTGGTAAGGTCGCGACCGTATTTGTCAAGAGTGGGCGTTTTTTCGCTGCTTCGTTTTTGTTTCCCCGGAACTGCCGCCTCACCCGAGGGAGAGTTGTTTGAAATTTCGCCAAAGTTATTATCGGTCATAAGCTTTATTATATCCGAATAAACTTTTTGGATATTAACACCCACAGAAATCAGGATTCTTACGGCAAGGCTCTCGTTTTCGCGAAGGAGTGCGATAAGAATATGTTCTGTGCCGATATAGTTGTGACCAAGCTTGCGTGCCTCGGAATAGCTGCTTTCAAGAACACTTTTGGTCCGTGGCGTAAAACTTAGCGGAGCATTGCCAAGAGGTAGGTCTGTGCCTACAAAAAAGTCGATTTTTTCCTCTATGCTTTTTGCAGAGGCACCGTTGTCAAGCAGCACCTTTGCCGCAACACCGCCGCCTTCACGGACAAGACCCAAAAGAAGATGCTCGGTCCCTATATAGTTGTGACCCATTTCCAAAGCGCTGTTTCCGGCAAGGTTGATAGCGGATTTTGCGCGTTGAGTAAGTTTTTGTTCAAACATAAAATTCATTCCTTTCTGTAGATTAATTGGATTTCAAGACTTTTTGAAAGATTTCACCTCGTTTAAGGTCGCGTTCAAGAGGCGAGGATGTGTTGTGATTTTTTGCAATGGTTGCAGGAAAAGACTCATACAAAGCCGAAAGAAGTTGCTCGTGGTTTATATCTTTTATTATTCCCAGATTTATTCCCCATCTAACATCCGAAATAAGACTCAGAGCCTCGCCTGATGTGATAATTCGTGCGTTTTGCAAAATCCCCTTGGAACGAAGAATTTTGTCTTCAAGCCGGAATTTGTTGGCTTGATAAATTTCAAGACTTATTGAGCGTTCTTTTGCGATTATGTCATCAACGATTTGAGAAAGCCTGGAAAGCGAATCCTCTTCGCTTATGCCAAGAGTTACCTGATTGGATATCTGATAAATGTTCGCAAGAGCGGTACTCCCTTCACCATAAATACCCCTGACTGCAATTCCAAGCTTCGAAAGCGAACGAATAATACTTTCCATCTTGCAGGTTTGTGTAAGAGCAGGCAGATGCATCATTACCGATGCCCGAAGTCCCGTTCCGGTATTTGACGGACAACAGGTAAGATAGCCAAGCTCATCCGAAAAAGCAAAGTCCGCTTTTTTGTCAAGACGGTCGTCAATCTGATTTGCAAGTTGCATACATTTTTCAAGACTCAGTCCGCTGTCCATTGCCTGTATACGGAGGTGGTCTTCTTCACCAATAAGTATTGAAAGGGTACAGTCGTCGTTGACAAGTATGCTGCCGGATTTTTTTTCGTCAGCCATTTCGGGACTTATCAGATGATTTTCCTTGAGCGCCAATCTTTCAAAAACGCTCATCTTAGAAAGGTCAATAAATTTAAGCTCGGGAAGAGCGTCTTTGCATATGCTTTCAATTTTTTCGAGATCAGCATCACTCATTTTGTTGCCGAACGGTATTTTGCTTATGTTGCGTGCCAGACGGACGCGTGATGACAGGACTATGTCGCCTGACGGACCAAAATTTGTGTACCACATAAGCTATGCCTCCTTTTCGCCTTTTTCAAGAAGTTTAATCCGGTCGCGAAGCTCGGCAGCCTTTTCAAACTCTTGCTTTTGGACTGCCTCGTCAAGCAAATCTTTAAGCTTCTGGATTTCACATTCACCCGGTTTGTTACTTTTGGCAGACCCCGGGATTTTTCCAATATGTTTTGTACTGCCTTGAATTTCTTTGAGTGGTTTAATCAAAAAGTCATAAAAAACACTGTAACATTCCGAACAACCCAAACGACCGCTTTTTTTGATGTCCGACAAAGTGCTTTTGCAGATTGGGCATTGTTTCAGAGCTGATGTGTCCAAAAACTTTTGTTGATTTAAGACCGAGCCGAAAAAGTTGTCGAAGTCGGGATGAAACAAGGACTCAAAACTAAAGTTTCCGTCCACAGCGTTTGCACATTTTGAACAAAGCCAGCTTTCGGATTTTACTCCGTTTACGATTTCTGTTATATGAGTGGTGGCGTCAAAACTGCCGCATTTTTGACATTTCATAACAACTACCTCCTATACAAGATTGACCAGAATATTTTTAAGCATTTTTGCACGAACAAATCCCTTTTGAGACTGGACAACCGGGATTGAATTGTCGCTCAGTGCTGCCAGGATAATTTTTGCTTCCCGCTCGTTTATTATTCCAAGTGAATAGATATCCTGAAGCAGCGTCTTGCAGCTTGTCATGGATATTGTGTCGCCGATTGCCCTGACTGCGTGCAGAATATAACTTTCGTCATTGGGTGCGGTGCGCGTGATTTTGATATATCCGCCGCCGCCGCGCCTGCTTTCTACACTATACCCCATTTCGGGCGAAAATCTTGTAGAAATAACATAGTTGATTTGCGACGGCACACAATTAAACCTGTTTGCAAGCTCGTTGCGCTGAAGTTCAATCTCGCGGTTTTCACTGAGCATTTCCTTGATAAATTCTTCGATTATATTACTGAGTTTCATATTAAGAAACACCTCTTTTTTGACTTTGACTGTCTTTGACCTTTGACTTAATTATATCACTTAAAAACAGTTTGTCAACAGTTTTAAAAAAATTTTTTTAAAAAGATGTCCAAGGTTGAACAGATATGGAATTTTGATTGGTTGACTTTGAAGCGTGCTTGTGTTAGAATTACATTTAGCATTACAGATAAAAAGGTGAAAAAATGGAAAAAAAAGAAGTACAGAATTCCTACATATACGGACTTGGCAAGGGAGTGCCTATTGCGCTTGGATATTTGTCGGTGTCTTTTGGCTTTGGAATTACGGCGGTTTCGCAGGGATTAAAGCCGCTTGAAGCAATTCTTATTTCGCTTACCAATCTTACCTCGGCAGGCCAGGTCGTGGGAGTCGGCATAATAGCCGCTGCAGGAACGCTGATAGAGATGATGATTGCTCAGCTTGTTATAAATATAAGATATTGTCTGATGGGACTTGCCCTTACTCAAAAGCTTGACAAAGGCTTTAATACATTTCATCGTATGCTTGTGTCGTTTGGCATTACTGACGAAATTTTCGGCGTGGCAGCAGCAGAACGGGGACTGATAAACCGGCGGTTTATGTATGGACTTATTACTCTTCCCTATTTTGGGTGGGGACTTGGGACAGCGTTGGGTGTTTATGCAAATTATCTTTTGCCAGACGACCTTTGTGCTGCTCTTGGAATAGCAATTTACAGTATGTTTATGGCAATAATTGTACCGCCTGCAAAAGACGACAAGGGCGTGCTTTATACTGTGATGATTGCGGCTTTGGCAAGCTGTGCATTTTACTATGTGCCCGTTGTCTCGCAAATATCGCAGGGCTTTTCAATAATAATCTGTGCACTTTTGGCTGCCGGAATTATGGCATATGTTGCGCCGAGAGGAGAGGATGAATAATGTCTAAAGACTTTTTGCTGTATCTTGCGGTTATGGCAGGTGTTACATATGCGGTAAGGATGCTTCCGTTTGTTCTGGTGAGAGGGAAGATAAAATCAGTATATTTGCAAAGCTTTTTGTTTTATGTTCCTTATGCGGTGCTTGCGGCAATGACTTTTCCGTACATATTTTATTCGACACAAAATGTAATTACCGCATTGGTGGGCACGGTTGTTGCTTTTGCTTTGTCATTTAAGCGATGTTCGCTTATTGTGGTTGCGGCGGCATCGGCTGTGTTTGCTTATCTGACAGAATTGGTTTTTTAAGCCTTATGGGGTTTGACACCCCTCGGCTTAAAACAAAATCAAATATGAAATCAAATATTAACACAATTGTTACAATCTTTGTCTATCTTGTTGGATAAAGATTGTTTTTTTTCTACATATTTCAAGGAATAATTTTGTTTTTTCTATTGAAATACAAACAAATCAAGTGTATAATAAAAAGATATAAGGGGAGAAGTACCCATTTGGGATTTGACCTCTTTAAAATGCGGACATAGGATTGGGAATTATGATATTTAGACTGCACAAAACTGTAGCAATTATGCTTTTTATTCTGGTATATATGTTGTCAGGGACATCTTTAACTGTCTTTGCGGACAAGTTTCCAGATGTCGGGCAGGACCACAAAAATTATGATGCCGTGACCGAACTGGTGGATATGGGCGTTATTGCAGGATATGATGATGGTTTTTTCAGACCCGAGCGCGAGATTACCCGTACAGAGTTTTGTGCACTGATGGCAAGGACTCTTGGATATGACAAAGATACCTACCAGATACTTCCCGAACTTTTTGCAGATGTAAAACCGGGATACTGGGGCGAGGCGTATATTTCGTTTTGTTATGAACTGGGACTTGTCAACGGTATGGGCAACAACGAGTTCTGGCCGGCGGACAAGGTTACGCTTGCACAGGCGGCAAAGATGGCGGTTTGTGCGATAAACAAGCAAGATGAGGCTCTTTTGGAAACCGGAGACAAGTGGTATGACGGATATATAAAAATTGCCGGAGAGTATGGACTTCTTGATTTTGTTGACGGACAGGTTGACCTTCCTGCAATTCGCGGCGATATAGCACAAATTGTTTTTAATATGATTGAATCGGGTCTTACTGACAAAGACTTTGACGAAGAAGATGATGAAATGACAGGCGAAGAAATACAGCAGGAAAAACCCGAAGAAGAGGAAAGCACCATCCCGCCCGAAATTCTTGCGGCGTATCGGAAAAAAGATTTCTCAGAAGTCAGGACCATATTGGTTGATGCAGGGCACAATTACAGAGGCAAGGATATAGGTGCCGAGAATATTGAGTTTGACTTGAAAGAGGAAGAAATAACCTGGCAGATTGCGGACAAGCTTCGGGAAAATCTTGAGGATATGGGTTATGAAGTGATTATGACCCGCGAAAAGATGACAGACAGTATTGAGAATTCGTCGGTTGTGGGCAGTCTTCAGGCCCGAGTTGATTTGGGGCATAGTTCCATGGCGGATTTGTTTATTTCGCTCCACTGCAATGCAGGGGGCGGTTCGGGGACAGAGGTTTATTGCTTCCAGAAAACCGGTTATGCCGGACGGCTTGCAAAACTGGTGCAACGAAACATAACGGATGCAACCACACTTTATGACCGCGAGGTCAAGACGGCAAACTTTTTTGTTATAAAAAATACACTTATGCCTGCCATACTTGTCGAAACAGGCTTTATAGACAGTGAAAAGGATATACCGGTTATTTCGTCGGACCGTGGACAGACAGCGATTGCCAAAGCAATTGCCGAGGCTGTTTTGGAATATGATGATATGCCGCCAATCGAAAAGACAGTAAAGGAAGTACAGAAAAATGAAGATAGTGAAGAAGCCGGAGCTTCTGGCACCGGCAGGGAGCCTGAGCAAACTTAAGATTGCAATAACATATGGCGCAGATGCGGTGTATGTAGGCGGAGAAGAATTTTCGCTTAGGGTAGCTGCCGAGAATTTTTCGGTGGAAGAGATGAAAGAGGGCGTGGCTTTTGCCCACGAACGCGGTAAAAAGGTGTATCTTACCGCCAACATAATCCCTCACAACGAGGATATCGACAAGTATGAAAAATTTTTGAAAGAATATCTTTCGGCAGGGTTTGATGCAATTATTGTATCGGATTTGGGAATGTTTCAGATGACTCGTGAGATTGCCCCCGACCTTGAAGTGCATATAAGCACACAGGCGAACAATGTCAATTACAAAAGTGCCGAGACCTGGCACAAATTGGGCGCAAAAAGAGTGATTCTTGCCCGCGAAATGTCTTTTGCCGAGATTGCCGAAATCCGAAGCCGCACAAGTGATGACCTGGAACTTGAGGCGTTTGTGCATGGGGCAATGTGTATATCGTATTCGGGAAGATGTCTCCTCAGCAACTATATGACAAACCGCGACAGCAATCAGGGGGCGTGCTCACATCCCTGCCGTTGGAAGTATAACCTTGTTGAAGAGACAAGACCGGGCGAGTATATGCCGGTGTTTGAAAATGAACGAGGCACATTTATATACAACTCAAAGGATTTGTGTATGATTGAGCATATAAAGGAATTAATCGAAAGCGGACTTGACAGCTTTAAAATCGAGGGCAGAGTCAAGACCGAATACTACCTTGCGACGGTGGTTAAAGCCTATCGGGATGCGATTGATGCATATTTTGAAGATCCCGAAAATTTCGTTACCAATCCGGATTGGTTAAGCGAAATCAAAAAGGTAAGTTACCGGGATTACACAACAGGATTTTTCTTTGGAAAACCCGGCGGAACCGAGCAAAATTACCGCTCGAGTTCATATATACGGGATTATGAGCTTTTGGGAATTGTCGAAAGCTATGACCCAAAGACAAAGCTTGTTACAGTAATTCAGAAGAACCGATTTTTTAAAGGCTCGGAAGTAGAGTTTTTGAGACCGAAAGGCGATTTTGTAAAGCATAAAATAGAGTATATTGAAAATGAGCAGGGCGAAGAAATTGAGGTTGCAAACAGACCTCAGGAAGTAGCGCGGATACGAATAGATGTGCCGTTGGAACGCGATTCTATGATGCGCGGTGTTCGCCTGAAATAAAACTTTAAAAATTATTAACTTCAAATAAATTCCAAAAAAACGGAGGTATGTAAAAATGAAAGCAACAAGAAGATTTATGTCAGCATTACTTGCAGTGCTGATGATTGCATCAACCTTCACAGCATTACCTGTTTTTGCAGAGTTTTCGGACCTTGCAAAAGAGAACAATGCATACGAAGCAGTAGATGTTCTCAACAAATTGGGGATTATCAACGGTTATGAAGAAGACGGCGTAGTAAAGTTTAAGCCGGATAATAATGTAACCAGAGCAGAATTTACAGCTATGCTTCTCAGAACACGCGGAATGGGTGCGGTTGGTTCAACCAGCCTCGAAAATCCGCCGTTCCCCGATGTTGTGACTCCTGATGTTTCGTGGGCAATAGGCAACATCCGCACAGCTCGCGAGCTTAAAATTATCAATGGTTATGACGACGGAACATTCAAACCAAACAACAATGTTTCTTATGAAGAAGCTGTAAAAATGATTGTTTGTGCACTTGGCTACGGCGAAATGGGCTCAGAGGGAGCATTTTGGTATACAAAATATCTTAACACAGCTATTTCACTTGGCTTTTTGGAAGGCGCAGGCGGTGCAGTTGCTACTCCTGCAACCCGTGCAACAATTGCAAAGATGCTTTACAACTGTCTTGAAGTAAATCTTGCAGAAAACAATTCAATCACCGATAAGACAATTTTGGAGGATGACCTTAAACTTACCAAAAATGTAGGTTACATTGATGCAAACCCCGAAATCAGCTTGTCAAAACCTGATTCAAACCTCAGAGCCAATGAGGTTCAGATTGCAGTTAATACGGCAACAGGCGTTTCGGTTGATACCTACAAGGTTGAAAATGCTGACGAATACAAAGATATGCTTGGGGCACAGATAACATTCTATTACACACTTGACAGAAATACAAACTTCAAGCATTTGATTATGGCTCAGGTTGAAAACAGCAAAACAATCGAGATTGAAGCAAGCAATCTTTATGATTTTTCATCAACTGCGATTGAGTATGTAAAATCTGCCGATGATTCGCGCACAATAACTGCGGGTATTTCTGCAAACAGTGTTGTTGTTTACAACGGCAAACTTTATGGAACCGGAGTTTCAGACAGCACATTCTCGGCATATTGTGCAGCAAAGGGTGCAAATGCGATGCCCTCAATCGGAAAGGTTAAACTTTTGGATCGAAACAATGATAATAACTACGATGTAGTATTTATTGACAGCTATGACGCATGGGTGGTTTCATCAAAGTCAACAACCAGCTATTCAATAGTTGACAATGTTTTAAGAAAGGGTCTTGCTGATCCTGCAAACAAGATTATACTCAATCCTGATAACACAGTTTTCTATGATGCTTCAGGCAACACAAGCAGTTTTGGCTCAATATCAAAGGGTGGAGTTGTTTGTGTCAAGACAAGCAATGCAGCAAATGGCGGCTCACTTTTGCAGACTGCGGTTGTTTGCAACAACACAGTTTCGGGCAAAATCAGCGGAACCAGCTCTGATGGGACTGTTACCATAAACGGCAAAAAATACAAATCATCCAATCAGGCTCCCTGGAAGAACAGAATTTCAGGAGCGTCACCTGACACAACAGCTCCTGCAATGGGAGACAGTGGAAAGTTCTATCTCGATTGTGACGGCAACCTTCTTGCGTTTGACAAGACCGAGACAGTAAGCAATCAGCAATATGGATACATTACAGATGCGGATGAAATAACCAACGGCTTTGACAGCGAAATAAAGATGTATATTGTTACAAAGGCAAATCCAAAAGGAAAGCTTTATACACTTGCTGATAATGCAAAGCTTATAAAAGGCGGCAGTACCTATACTGATGCTGATATTCTGACAAACCTTGATTGGGGAACAGAAGATTATAATCAGCTTGTAAAGTTTACAACCGACAGTAAGGGTCAGATCGATGAAATAGTTGCGGTAACCGTTTCGGATGTTAAGCAGAATGCTACAGAGGATGTGCTTTATCAGTACGAAAATGTTTTGGTAACTGACGAATTGGAATATAGAAAGTCAAGCAAGCAGCTTGTCAGTGAAGACGAATCCGAAAAGATATACATCGGAAGCGCAATTATTTTCAAGTTGCCCACAAACAAGAAGAATCACAGCAACTTCAAAACTATGAGTGTAGGTGACTTCGCAGATGGTAAGAAGTACAAAGTCGAAGTATTTGATGTATCAGCAGCAGGTACTGCCAAGGTTGTATTGGTTTATGAAGTTCCGACAGGGGCAGCTATCGGTGGCGTCAAGGCAAATTCGCCGGTAATGTTTGTTACCGAGATATCAAAAGATACCAGTGCTGACAATATCGTAAGATATACTTTGAAGGGACTTATTAAAGGCGAAGAGCAATCATACCAGCTTTCGACATATGTAGGTGGCACTGCTGCGGTAGCTCCGAATATTAAGCGCGGTGACCTTGTGAGACTTGCAAAAGATGGAGACGGTTTCTATGAAACTGCACAAAAACATGTGCTCTTCAGTTCAGCGACCGCTGGATATCGTAATACAGCAATCAACAGTGAGGAATTTAGCAATAGTAGTACTGAAAACAAGTATCCAAAGAGAGAACTTATTGATGGTTCTGTGGTATCCCAGATAGTATGGGGAAATGTTTCTTCATTAAATATAGATGAGAAGGAGCGTTTTATTGTAGAACTTCCGGAAGGCGACACATTCGATATGGAAACAGGCTGGTTTGCAAATGCAAACATATTTGAGATAGACTCTGCAAAGAGCGAACTGGACGAAGACTATATCACAGTCCGTACAGGCGAGGACGTTTTGGAAGAACTTAGAGGTCAGGCAGGAACAGAAATTTTCGTTCATATGTCAAGCGCATCAAATGTTCAGAACCTAATTATAAAGAGATAGTTTTTCAAAAACAATTAAAAAAGTCACAAGGCATTTGCCTTGTGACTTTTTTCTTTTTAAGATTTTAACTACCCAAGCAAAACATCAGATACAAGCATCAAACAAAATCCTGCTAAAAGGGAATAGGTCGCACCGCGTTCTGCACCGTGCGAATGTGTTTCGGGAATCATTTCATCGCTTATTATATAAAGCATTGTTCCACCGGCAAAAGCAAGTGCAAAGGGCAAAATTGCAGTTGAAATGCTTACTGCAAAGTAGCCAAGCAATGTCCCCACAACCTCAACAAGTCCGGTCGCAAAGGCACAAAAAAAGGTCTTTTTGGGACTTATTCCGGCAGCCAGCATTGGTCCGATAATTACGATGCCTTCGGGAATGTTCTGAAGTGCTATACCTCCGGCAATCAAAAATGCTTCTGCTGTGTTGCCCGAGCCAAAACCGACACCTGCAGCAATTCCCTCGGGCAAATTGTGGATTGCAATAGCAAGAACAAACAAAAGCACCTTGTGTACACTTGCGGAACTTTCGCTGTTTGCGTTGTCTGTTGCCACAAATTTGTGAATATGCGGAACACCTTTGTCGATAATATTCAGGCAGAATGCACCAACAAAGATACCTGCAATAGTTGTTGCAAGAGCGAATTTGCCGCCATATTCAAGAGAGGGAAGGATAAGTCCCAAAACGGCAGCGGCAAGCATAACTCCCGCCGCAAATGACAAAATTATGTCGGTAAATTTGTGCGAGACCTTCCCGATTAAAAACCCAATAATTGAGCCGAAAAGGGTTGCTCCTCCAACTCCAAGTGCCGTAATGAGTACTAGCTTCATAAAAACACCACCTTTTTAAGTAATTAAAAAACATGCAGGAGGGCAAAAAACACACTCCTGCGAAAATGTTTAATCTTTCATCAGAGCAAGCAAAACAGCCTTTTGTGCATGAAGTCTGTTTTCGGCTTCATCAAAAATTTCGTCAGCATGAGCTTCAAGAACTTCAGCTGTGATTTCTTCGCCGCGGTGAGCAGGAAGACAATGAAGAACCATTGCATCAGGCTTTGCAACCGACATAAGAGCGGAATTAATTTGATAATCAGCAAAAATCTTTTTGCGCATAGCAGCTTCTTCTTCCTGACCCATTGATGCCCAAACATCGGTTACTAAGATATCTGCGTCTTTTGCAGCGAGCATAAGGTCAGGAGTGCAGGTGAATTTGCCGTTTTCTGATGCCCATTTCATAAGGTCTGCATCAGGCTCGTAGCCACTTGGACAAGCGATGGAAAATTCGATACCCATTTTGATACATCCAACCATCAGCGAGTTTGCCATATTGTTGCCGTCGCCGACAAAACACATTTTAAGGTTTTTAAGAGTTCCTTTATGCTCGCGGATTGTCATAAGGTCAGCAAGAACCTGACACGGATGACAGTAGTCGGTAAGTCCGTTTATAACAGGGATTGAACCGTATTTTGCCAAATCCTCGACTTCTTTTTGTTCGAAAGTTCTTATCATAATACCATCCAGGAATCTTGAAAGAACTCTTGCGGTATCCTCGACAGGTTCGCCCCTGCCAATCTGAAGGTCGTTAGAACTGAGGAAAAGTGCATTTCCGCCAAGCTCGTACATTCCAACTTCAAAAGATACACGTGTACGGGTGGATGATTTTTCAAAAATCATACCAAGGGACTTTCCCTCAAGGTGTTTGTGAGGGATACCGTTTTTCTTTTCGTATTTAAGCTGGTCTGCGATATCCAGAAGATTTACGATTTCCTCGGGGGTCAAGTCAGATAGTTTAAGTAAGTGTTTCATTTTTTTCAAAACCTTTCTATTTATGCATTTTTGATAGCTTCTTTTAAAATTTCAATACCCTTTGAAAGCTCGGCATCCGAAATGTTGAGCGGCGGAAGAAGGCGCACCTTGTCTTTTGCAGTAAGCACCAGAAGACCTTTTTCCTGACAATAGTGAAGAATATCTTTTGCTGATTTTTGAGCTTTTATACCCAGCATAAAACCCATTCCTGTAATTTCTTCAACTTCGTCAATGTTTTTAAGAGCAGAGACGATTTTGTTTGATTTTTCGCAAACATTGTCAAGAAGTTTTTGGTCAATACGGCTGAGAATGTTTACTGCCCCTGCGCACGCAACCGGGTTGCCGCCAAAGGTTGAGCCGTGAGAGCCTGCAGGCAGAATATCCGAAAGCTTTTCCGAAAATACGGTTGCACCTATGGGCAGTCCACCGCCAAGTCCTTTGGCTGTCGTAAATATGTCAGGAGTTATGCCGAAATGCTGATGAGCATAAAGCTTTCCTGTTCTGCCGTTGCCAGTCTGTACTTCATCAATTACCAAAAGTGCGTCATACTCTTTGGCAAGGTCGGCCGCTTTGTCCAAAAACTCTTTTGTAAGAGGCAAAACACCGCCCTCGCCTTGAATAACTTCAAACATAATTGCACAGACGGATTCATTCATTGCAGAAGTCAAATCCTCGATATTATTTGCCTCCACATAGCAAAATCCCTGGGTAAAAGGTGTAAAATTCTTGTGAAAGACCTCTTGCCCTGTTGCCGACAGAGTTGTTATTGTTCTGCCGTGAAAGCTGTTTTTAAGAGTAATAATAATATTTTTGTCGGGGTTTTTGTCGGTACCGTATTTTCTTGCGGCTTTGATGGCACATTCATTGGCTTCGGCACCCGAGTTTGAGAAGAAGACCTTGCTCATACCGGTTCTCTCGCAAAGCATCTTTGCAAGGTCACTGCAGGGCTTTGTGTAGTAGTAGTTTGATGTATGCTGAATTTTAGCAAGCTGCTCCCCTACCGCACGAGCCCATTCGGCATCGGCTGCACCAAAAGTGTTTACTGCAATTCCGCTTCCGAAGTCGATATATTCCTTGCCCGAAGAATCCACTAATGTTGCGCCAAAACCTCGTTCAATCTCAATGTCGACTCTTGAGTAAGTTTCCATTATATATTTTTTGTCAATTCCTTTTGTGTTCACCTTTATACACCTCTAAGAAAGTTAGTTTACAACCGCCATAAGTTTTTCTGAAAAAGTAATGGCTTCTTTTTCGTTTTTCATAGCAATAAATAATGTATCATCACCTGCGATAACACCGACTATATTGTCAAATTCAAGCGTTTCGATTGCCATTGCACAGCCTTGTGCGGAACCGGGTATGGTTTTGACAACCACCAGATTCTGAGCACATTGAATGGTTATTACGGCGTGGGTAAGAACTGCTGTATATCTCAGTCTTATGTCGGCATCAGTTTCCTTGCCTGGCATCGCATAGCGGTATTTGTCACCCTTGTCTGTAATTTTGATAAGTTTGAGCTCGCGAATGTCGCGCGATACGGTTGCCTGTGTCACATCATAGCCTTTGGCTACAAGGTGATGCGTAAGCTGACCTTGAGTCTCTATAGAATTTCTGGATATGATATCGATTATGGCGTTATGCCTTTGTTTTTTTGATGATTTTGCTTGCATTTTATATCTACCCCTCAAACTTTTAAACAACCATTGTTCCTATACCTTCGTCGGTAAGGATTTCGATGAGGATTGCATGCGGAACTCTGCCGTCTAAAATAAATACCTTGTTTACACCCTGACGGATTGACTCAATGCAACAATCAATCTTGGGTATCATACCACCCGAAATCACACCGTCGGCAACAAGCTCGGGGACCTCACTTGCTTTAACCACGGGAATAAGGGTGGATTCGTCATCTTTATCGCGAAGAAGTCCGCGTATATCTGTCATTGAGATAAGACTTTCGGCTTTAAGGACACCTGCGATTTTTGCGGCTGCGGTATCGGCGTTGATGTTGTATACATTGCCGTTATTGTCGCAACCCACGGTTGCGATTACCGGGATATATCCCTTGTCAAGAACATCCAGGATAGGAGTCGGGTCTATATCAGAAATCTCGCCCACAAAGCCGTGAACTTCGTCAAGCTGAGTTGCATCAATCATATGTCCGTCAATTCCGCAAAGACCGATTGCCTTTCCGCCCATTGTGTGAATAAGGTTTACCAGGTTTTTATTTATTTTTCCGGCAAGAACCATCTGGACAATGTCAACAGATTCTTTGTCGGTTACCCTGAGTCCGTCAATAAATTCTGCTTTTGTTCCCACTTTGGCAAGCATTTCCGAAATTTCGGGACCGCCGCCGTGAACAAGAACTACCTTGATGCCGATAAGCGAAAGAAGAAGAATGTCACCCATAACAGCCTGCTTCAGTTCGTCATTAAGCATTGCATTGCCGCCGTACTTTATTACCACGATTTTGTTGTAATAATCCTGGATATAAGGGAGTGCTTCAATCAGTATTTCGGCACGTTTTTCTATTGGAATGTTCAGTTTGTTTTCCATCTTTGTTTCTCCTTTGCCAGAACCGGATTAAGTTCTGTAATCGCCGTTTATTTTTACATAGTCATATGTAAGGTCACATCCCCAAGCCACGGCACAGCCTTCACCGTCGCCAAGTGAGATGTTGATAATTATCTCGTCTTCCAAGAGGACTTTTTTAGCAATTTCCTCGTCAAAGTCAACGCCACTGCCGTTTTTGCAGACTAAAATGTCACCTGCCGAGGACTGGAGAGAAACCGCAACCTTCGAAACGTCGCAGTCAGCACCACTGTAGCCTATAGCACACAAAATTCTGCCCCAGTTGGCATCAGAACCAAACATCGCAGCTTTAAAAAGTGACGAGCAAACAACACTTTTTGCAACAAGCTTTGCATTTTTGATGTCTTTGGCACCCGAAACGCGGCTTTCAAGAAGCTTGCTTGCACCTTCGCCGTCTTTAGCGATGCTTCGGCAAAGGCAGGTAGTAACATTTGAAAGTGCCTCGCAGAAAACAGCATAATCTGCATTTTCGCTGTCAATAACCGGATTTTCTGCCATACCGTTTGCAAGGACAGAAACCATATCGTTGGTTGAGGTATCTCCGTCGACTGAAATCATATTGAACGAATCCAAAATATCGGCAGAAAGCGCTTTTTGAAGCATCTGTGGGGTTATATTTACGTCTGTTGTCACAAAAACCAACATTGTTGCCATATTGGGATGTATCATACCCGAGCCTTTTGCAATGCCGCCTATATGGCAGACTTTTCCGCCAAGTTCAAACTCAAAAGCGATTTCTTTTTTTCTAAGGTCGGTGGTCATTATTGCATTAGCGGCATCTTCACTTCCGTTTTGGCTGAGAGAGTCAACCAAAGCTTCCATAGCATTTTCCATTGGAGTAAGGTCAAGAGGCTGACCGATTACACCTGTTGATGCAACAATAACATCGTTTTTTGATATATCAGTGTGCTTTTCCACAAGACTGCACATACCCTCTGCAATTTCGATTCCGTTTGCATTGCAGGTATTGGCGTTTCCGCTGTTGCATATTATTGCCGAGGCATATCCGTCTTTGATATTTTCCTTTGTAACATATATTGGAGCACCCTTGACCAGATTTTGTGTATAGGTGCTTGCTGCAGCAGCACGTTTTTCACTTATGATTAAAGCGAAGTCCTTTTTGGTTTTGTTTTTTCTGATTCCTGCGTGCACTCCCGCAGCTTTAAATCCTTTTGCGGCACAAACGCCGCCTTGTATTTGTTTCATTTTAAGAAATTCCTTTCGGTGTGTGTTTTATATAACCAGGCCTTCGGCTTCGTCGGCGCCTGTAATAAGGTTGAAGCATTGGATTGCCGCGCCCGAGGCACCTTTCCCAAGATTGTCGAAGGTTGATGCAATCAAAATTCTGTCGTCGTTGCCGGTAACTATAATGTCCATACTGTCTTTACCGGATTTACCGTTTGTCGAAAGCATTGTTCCCTCACCAAAGGCTCTTACGCTGACCATTTTTTGTTTTTTGTAATGCTCGGCGAAAATACTGTGTATATTTTCAGCCGAAGCACTTTTTGCAAGCAGTCTTTTTGTAAGAGGTATCGAAACAGTCATACCGCTGTAAAAATCTGCAACAATGGGCGAGAAGCAAGGCTCGTATTCAAGACTGCATACCGACTTCATTTCGGGCAGATGCTTGTGCTTTTGCGAAAGTCCATACTGTCTGGGCGAGTCCAGCTCCAAATCGCGGTCTGCTGACTCGTAGTCGGCAATCATTGACTTTCCGCCACCTGAATAACCGGTTACCGAAGTACATACAATCGGATAATCAGCAGCTATTATGCCGTTATCTATCAAAGGCTTTACAATTGCACAAAAGCCACTTGCGTGGCAGCCGGGAACGGCAATTTTGTCAGAGCCAAGAATTTTTTCACGGAATGCATTGCTCAGTTCGGGAAAACCATAAGCCCATGCGGGGTTGGTGCGGTGAGCGGTTGATGTGTCAAGAATTTTTGTTGATGTATTCCCCAATGCGTTTACAATCTCAATGGACGCTGTATCAGGAAGACACAAAAAGGCAACGTCTGCGCTTTCGATTGCTTCTTTTCGCGAAGATAAGTCCTTGCGGTATTTTTCTTCTATTTCGATAAGTTCAATATCGGCGCGTGCAGAGAGCCTGTCATAAATCCTTAAGCCTGTTGTACCTACACTGCCGTCAATGAATACTTTTGTTTTGCTCATTGCCGTACTCCTTTTGTATAAATATTCAAACATACTAATTATTAAACTACATTTATGCAAAAAAGTCAAGTATTTTTTGTATAAATATTCAAAAATATGCAACAAATATCAATGTTTTATGCAAACAAAATATAGTAAAAACATATAGCCACCGACAGACAAGTCTGTTGGTGGCTAAAAAACGTCAAAATTATTCAGCTGAGTCGTCCTTGTTGTACGAAACAACCATTCTTCTGTTTGGTTCTTCGCCTATGCTGAAAGTCTTTATTTTGGGATTGTTTTGAAGAGCTGCGTGTATAATGCGTCTTTCATTTGCAGTCATAGGCTCAAGAGTGATAGACTTTTTGTCTTTAAGCACGCTGCGTTCAAGACCGTGTGCAAGTCTTACCAAGGTTGCCTCTCTTTTTGCGCGGTAGTTTTCGGTATCAAGATTCACCTTGACATAAGGCATATTCTTATTTCGGTTTACATACAGAATAGTAAGCATCTGAACCGCGTCGATTGTGTCGCCGCGCTTGCCGATAAGAAGACCCATTTTTTCGCCTGACACATCAATGTTGATGACATTTTTGTCAAGCTTGATATGAAGGTCAAAAGTAAGACCGATTTTTGAAAGAATTTCGGAAACAAAGTATTTTGCATCGTCAACGGCTGTTTTGGGAATTACAAAATCGTCGTCAACTTCGGGTTTTGCAGGCTTTTTATCAGCCGGCTTTTCGGCTTCCTTAGATGGCTTTTCGGTTTCTGCCTTTTTCTGAGCAGGCTTTTGTGCTTTTTCTGCAGATTTTTTTTCGGATTTTTCATCTGCTGTGCGCCACGCAACAATGTCAACTTCGGAACCTACCAAAAATTTCATAAGACCCTTGCCTATTTCGCGTGTAACGGTGTAGGAAACCTCTTCGGGTGTTACGCCAAGCTCTGCGGCAGCAAGTTCAACAGCCTCATTTACGCTTTTTGCGGTTTTTTCTACTTTTTTTAACATTCTCAATCTCTCCTTCTATCTCCTCTTGGCTGATGCCGCCCGAGAAGTATTTTGTGAAAAAAACATGCTGAAGTATCTGGATTACATTGCTGATTATCCAGTAAAGGCCTACAGCGGCAGGAAGTGTGAAGGCAAACCAAGCCGAGAAAAGAGGCATAATGGTTGTCATAGTCTTCATTGTATCGTTTGTTGCCGAAGCCTGCTGTTTTTGTGCCTTTTCTTCTTCAGAAAGAATAATGCCCTTTTCTTTCTTTTGGGCAGGTGTTGCAATTTTGCTTGACAGCCACGAGCTGAAACCTGCAAGCACAGGAATAATCCAAAGAAGAACATCACCGCGGGTTATGCCCGAGAATCTTCCAATAAACATTCCTCCAAAAGCCTTAAGGTCAGGAACCGATGCAAGGTCCATACCAAAGAAACCAAAGTTAATTGGGTTTAAAACCTTGTCCCAGGCTGCGATTGCCGAATGCTCAAGAATTTCAGGATGCTTGAAAAGAAGCTGTGCAATCTGGATTTCATAGCTTCCAAAAGTGTTCGAAGCGCCCATTCCTTTTTGATAAGTCAAAGGAATATACTGCTTAAGTGCGGCAGGAACTGCATCTGCGTTTGCTGCAGCCCATGTGTTAAATGCCTCGGCTATGCGCCAGACTTCTGATGCATTAACACCCATCATATAGACAATGGGTTTGCGCACTACCCAATAAAGTGCAAATATGATAGGAAGCTGAATAAGCATCGGCAGACAACCGCTCATCGGGCTGATGCCGTACTTCTGATAAAGCTTCACTGTTTCCTGATTTTGTTTTTCCTTGTCGTTTGCATATTTTTTTTGGATTTCCATCAACAAGGGCTGAATTTTCTGGGTTTTTGCCATCGATTTTTTCTGTTTTAAATCGAGTGGGAACAAGCAAAGCTTGATAAATACAGTAAAGAGTATAATGGCAAAACCATAATTGCCTATCAGTTGATAAAAGAGCTGCAGAATCCAACCCAAAGCAATCATAATATAGGTCATACAATTGTCCTCCGATTATCTGAAAGTAATATGTTTCTACCCTAAAATCTTATGGGTAGTCCACCCCACCCTTAGAAAAAGGGTTGCAACGAAGTATCCGCCATATTGCCTTAAGCGAGCCCTTGATGGGTCCGTATTTTTTTATGGCAAGAATGGCATACCGCGAACATGTCGGATGAAATCGACAGCAGGGCGGCTTGAGAGGCGATATAAAACGCCTGTAAATTCCGATAAGAAAGATAAGTAAATTTGAAAGAACTTTATTCATCTTTAAAAACCTTTAATTCATTTGCAGCAATCAAAAAATCGCTGTTAAGATGCGAAAAAGGCGCGTCAGAGGTGCGTCCTCTTGCAACAATAACAAAATCAAAACCACACTTAAGCTGAGTTTGATATGCCCGATAAACTTCGCGGATTCTGCGTTTTGCACGGTTGCGGACACACGCTTTGCCGATCTTTTTGCTGACGGTAATACCAAGACGGTTGATTTTAAGCCCGTTTTGTTTTGTGTACAAAACCAAAGTGGGTCTGACAGATGCCACACCTGATTTGTAAACCCGTCTGAACTGAGTATTCAGATTTAGAGTAGCCGATTTGCGTGCAGATTTTTGCATATCCAAAGCTCCTGTAAGAATTAAGCAATGCGGAAAAAGTCCGCGCTTCTTAAAACAAAAATACCGGAATAGTTAAAAAGACGCACAAAGGCGTCTTTAGGCTGACAATTTCTTTCTGCCTTTAAGTCTTCTTCTGGCCAATACCTTGCGGCCGTTTCTTGTAGACATTCTTTTTCTGAAACCATGTTCCTTGGCTCTGTGTCTTTTCTTAGGCTGAAATGTTCTAAGCATCAAAATCCCCTCCAAACCAAAATTTAATCTAATTGTATAAATATTGAAATTTAATACTAATTTTCAAAACAGCACTATCAATTTTAACACAACAAACAAATATTGTCAATACCTTAAAGCGTGAAAAATTTTTTAAAAATTTTTTTGGCGAAAAAACAGAAGATATTGTAACCTGAAAATGATAAAAATCCAACATTTTGTGTTTTAAGGGGTTTTGGAAAAATTTCTGCGTAGTTTTTGGGAGTTTTTGTTGTTGAAAAAAGAAAAAAAGTCTGTTATTATATATAGGTGGTTTTCTGTATTAACCGAGCAATAACATTGAAGGGAGCTTTAAGCTTTGGAAGAATTAAAGCGAATTTGGAAAAAGGTGTCAGAGGAGCTTGCAAAAGATATAACTACAGTTTCTTATGATTCTTGGATAAAACCGATAACACCCGAAGCAATTGATGAAAACAAGATTACGCTCAAGGTGCCTTTTCCAATTAACAAAACTATGATAATGACAAAATATATATCTCTTATCGAAAGCTGTGTCGAAGCAGTGACGCTTCGCAAGTTCGAAATTGAGGTTATCGTTGATGATGAGGAGGGGAATGTCCCAGGGGCAGACCCCATAACGATTGAAAACACGCTCAATTCCAAATATACATTTTCGTCATTTGTTGTGGGTAATAATAATAATCTGGCATATGTAGCATCTTTAGCGGTTGCCGAACGCCCCGCAAAAACCTACAATCCATTGTTTTTGTACGGTGGCAGCGGTCTTGGCAAGACCCATCTTATGCAGGCAATAGGCAACTATTACCGTGAGAACTATCCCAAAAAGAAGGTTCTTTACACAACCAGCGAAAAATTTACATACGAGCTTGTCACAGCTATCCGCGAAAAGACAAATCAGGCATTTCGCAACAAATACCGCAAGGTTGACCTTTTGCTTATAGATGATGTGCAGTTTTTTGCCAACAAGGAACAGTCACAAGAGGAATTTTTCCACACCTTTAATGCTCTTTTTGAAAAAGACAAGCAGATAGTTCTCACCTGTGACCGGCTTCCGTCCGAAATTCCACAGCTTGAGGAACGCCTTGTGACGCGTTTTAATATGGGTCTGGTTGCGGATGTTCAGCCACCGGATTACGAAACCCGAATGGCAATCCTTAAGAACAAAATCGAAAGCGAGTACTTGTCTGTTGATGATGAGATTGTTGAGTTTATCGCCGACAGCGTAAAGTCAAATGTCCGTGACCTTGAAGGGGCGGTAAAAAGAATTCTGGTTTATGCCGGAATAAAGCGTACAAACGAAATTTCGATGGAGCTTGCAACCGTTGCACTTCGTGATATACTTGCATCGCAGCCCAAGAGAGCAATCACCGCAAAGGTAATTATTGACGAGGTGGAAAAATACTTCAGACTTTCAAAAGGTTCGATTGTTTCACCCAGACGCTCTAAGGATGTTGCTTTGCCAAGACAGGTGGGCATGTATATCTGCCGCGAACTTCTGGATGATCCGTCATTCCCCAAAATCGGCGAAGAATTTGGCGGACGCGACCACACAACTGCTATGCATAATGTAAAAAAGATAACCAATGATTTAAAGTCAGATAAAGACCTTGAAAATACTGTAAACGAAATCATATCAAACATCAGGAAAGGTTGAGTGTTTGCTTTATGAAGATTTTTGATACAATTGCCGCCATATCAACACCTGTAGGGGTGGGCGGAATTGCAATAATCAGAATAAGCGGCGAGGATGCCGAGAAATGTGTAAGTAATATAGTCTTCCCGAAATGCGGGAGGGCTATATCTTGTATTGAGACACACAAGCTTGTTCTTTCCGACATAAAACGGTCAAGCAACAAAAGCCTGATTGACGAGGCTCTTGTTGCTGTGATGCGCGCACCGCATTCGTACACCGGCGAAACTGTTGTCGAGATAAACTGTCATGGCGGGTATGCAGTGGCGGAGGCGGTTCTGGAAGAAGTATTTAAGGCGGGCGCAAGACAAGCCGAAGCAGGTGAGTTTACAAGACGGGCGTTTATGAACGGCAAGACTGACCTTCTTCGTGCCGAGGCAACCATTGACCTTATCCATTCAAATTCTGAGCTGGGTCGAAACAATGCGGCTAATGTCCTTTCGGGCAAGCTTTCGCAAAAGGTGGAAAAAATTCGCGAGAAAGCAGTTTCGCTTGCAGCGAATTTGTCGGCAATTGCTGATTTCCCCGATGAGATTGACGAAATCCCAGAGGATGAGCTTTTAAGCAAGGTAGAAAGTATATCATTGGATATTGACGATTTGCTTGATGGTTTTAAAAAAGGCAAAATTATGCGTGACGGAATAAAAACAGTTATTGCAGGCAGACCAAATGTCGGGAAATCATCACTTCTTAATGCACTCAGCCGGACCGAGCGTGCAATAGTGACAGATATACCGGGTACCACAAGGGATACTGTGGAGGAGTATATCTCGGTCAATGGTATTGCACTCAGGCTTATTGACACGGCAGGGATAAGAGAAAGCCGGAATTCTATCGAAAAGATAGGGATTGAAAAGGCAAAGGAATGTATAGAAGATGCACAGCTTTGTTTGTTTGTGATTGACGCTTCAATGGGAATATCGGATGAAGATTTAGATATTTTTGAGTATACAAAGGATAAACCGATAATAGTTATATTAAATAAGACAGACAAAGGTATGGCATGTGACACAGCAGAAGTTGCTGAAAAACTGGGAATGGACAGTGGCGAATTTGTTATGACAGCCACGCCAAAAGATGGGAAGCTTTTGGGAATAGAACTTCTTGAAGAAAAAATATCAGGCAAGTTTATGTCGGGAAATGTCTCGAAAGATGATGTGTTTATATCAAATGAACGACAAAAGGATGCGCTTATTAAAGCTTCGCAGATAGCCCGGAATATGAAAAACTGCATAAGCAACAATCTGCCAAATGATGTGCTTTATGTAGATTTGGAAGACCTTATCTCAGCTCTTGGCGAGATTACAGGCGAGACAGTACAGGACGAAATAATAGACAAGGTGTTTGAACGCTTTTGCGTCGGCAAGTAAAAACAATTGACAAAGACCCAGGCAATCCACCTTGTTTAAACGAAATTTGAAAATACAAGGAAAAGGAACACCGAAAATGTCAGAAAAGTTTGAAATCAAATTTGAATTTATGGAGAAGTGGGGAAGATTTGCAAAGGCTGAGTATTTGCAAGTCTACCTTTATATATTATATATATGGGAAAAAGACAAAAAGCTTTTGCCGGCAGGTGAGGTTGCAAAAAAAATCAGCATGGACAAAACCCTGACCGAAAACGCAATTGATTTTTGGATTACGGCAGGGGTTTTTGAAAAAAGAGGCCGCGGATATTCTATTGCAGAAGAACTTTCGGCTGATGCCTCCAGCCTGGGCCAAGAGGAAACATCGGCAAAGCTTAACTTGAGGACAAGACCATCTTATAATTCTGCCGAGATTGATGCGGCTGCAGCAAACAACAAAGCGATTGACTGTTTGTTTCGCGAGGCAGAACGGATTCTGGGCAAGATACTGAGTCCGTCGGACTTCGAGATGATCTATTCATTTGTTGACTGGCTTGGGCTGCCGATTGAGGTTGTTATAATGATTTTGAGGTTTGCGGCAAGCCACGGAAAGACAGGCAAACGGTATCTCGAAACTGTTGCAATGGATTGGGCAGACAAAGGAATTGATACATACGAAAGTGCAGAGGAATACATCCGCGAGATTGAGCTGAGGATTTCAAACGAAGGCAAAATCCGCAGCATATTGGGGATATATGACAGAGCGCTTTCTCAGACCGAGAAGAAATATATAAGTCTGTGGACAAAAGAAAAAAATATTCCGGTAGAGTTGGTTGCAGAAGCTTATGACCGTACAGTTTCGGCAACGGGAAAGCTCAGTTGGGCATATATGAATAAAATTCTTACAAGCTGGCACGAAGATGGCTTGACCACTGTTTCACAGGTAGAGGAAAGGGAAACCTTGTTTAAACTCAAAACCGCACCAAGCAAGGAAAAATCTTCTTCAAAAAAGAGCAAGTTTGTAAATTATGTTGATACAAACAAACCAGATTATTCAAACTTTGCAGAACAAATCTTAAACGATATGCTTGCAGATTAAAAAGGAGTGATTTAGGATATGGAATCGGCTTACACTCAGGCAAACAAAGAACTTGAAAAAATCAGACAAAAAAATGCGGAACTGCAAAACATCCGGCACAACGAAGCTTTGATGAAAGCCCCGAATTTGGGCGAAATAGAGGCGGACCTTATGAAACAGGGTACGCGTCTTTTAAGCTGTGTGCTGAAAAAATGTGAGGATTTTGAGGATATCAAAAAGAACATACAATCCTTACAAAAAGAAAAGACCGAGCTTCTTTTGAAAAACGGATTTGCCGAAGACTTTCTTGATGATATATATTCGTGCGAAAAATGCCGTGATACAGGGTTTGTGGATGGGCGAAGATGCGATTGTCTTAAAAAGCTTGTATCAAAATACATTGGCGAAAATTCAAATCTGACTGAATATATGCGTGAGCAGACATTTGAAAAGTTCGATTTTTCGCTTTTTGCAAATCAGGGCGAAAATACGGCGACCACACTTAAAATTATGCAAAAGGTGTGCGAAAAAGCGATTGACTTTGCCGAGAAATTTGACCTTACGCACGAGAATTTTTTGATAATGGGCAATGCAGGCACAGGAAAAACCTTTATTACAAGTTGTATAGGAAACCGTGCACTTGAGCGCGGAAAGACGGTTTATTATCAGACTGCTTTCAGACTGTTTGAAATTCTGGAGAATTCCAGATTCAACAAGGGCGACGACGATTCGGCAGAGCTTGTCAAATATGCATATGATGTTGATCTTTTGATTGTTGATGACCTGGGGACAGAATTTACAACACAATTTACATTGGCGGCACTTTTTGATATAATAAATTCAAGGATTATATCAGGAAAAAGTACTGTAATTTCTACAAATCTTGGGTTTGAGGAGCTTTCCAATCTTTACAGTCAGCGAATTACTTCAAGATTTGTGGGAAACTATCAGCTATTGCAGACTTCGGGCAAAGACCTGAGAGAGATTTTGAGGAAACGAAATATTTAAGACAAGGCGGTGCGCTATGACTAAATTAAGCTTGAACTGGCTCAGACAAAAACTTGGAATGAACAAAGTTCTTACATTTACCGGCGGAATACATCCTGATGATATGAAAAAAAGAACCGAGAGAAAGAAAATCGAAGATTTTGAACCAAAGGGCGAATTGGTATTCCCACTTGGACAGCATATCGGTGCACCTGCAAAGGTATGTGTTTCGGTAGGTGACAGAGTTCTTGCAGGGCAAAAAGTAGGGGAAGCAGATAGTTTTGTGTCGGCAAATATTCATTCATCTGTTTCGGGTACAGTTGTGGCAATAGAAGAAAGACCGCATCCGTCAGGAAACAAAGTAATGTCGGTTGTGATAGAAAACGACGGGCTTGATGAGTGGCATCCGGGAATGAAAAAATATACATTTGACGAAGTTACGCCGCAGGAAATAATAAATGCTGTCAGGGAAGCCGGCATTGTCGGCATGGGCGGAGCGGCATTCCCGACCCATGTAAAACTCAGTCCACCTGAGGGGAAAAAGATAAAATATGTCATAATAAACGGCGCGGAATGTGAGCCGTATCTGACTTCGGACCATCGCGAAATGCTTGAAAATCCGGATGAGATAATAGCTGGATTGAAGCTTACAATGAAACTGTTTGGTCTTACCGAGGGGTACATAGCGATAGAAACAAACAAACCCGATGCAATAAAGGTAATGACCGAGCACGCAAACCGTGAAAAAGATTTTAAAATAAAGGTCGTTGCCGTTAAGACAAAATATCCGCAAGGCTCCGAAAAACATCTTATCAAAGCGGTTACAGGACTCAGTGTTCCGTCAGGCAAGCTGCCAATGGATGTTGGAGCAATGGTCAACAACATCGACTCGTGTGCGGCAATTGCAAGAGCGGTATTTGACGGCAAGCCGCTTACAAGACGAATTGTTACGGTCAGCGGTGATGCGGTAGAAAATCCAAAGAACTTCCGCGTACCGATTGGAACAAGCTTCTCGCAGCTTATTGAGGCGTGCGGCGGACTTAAAAAACCTACTTCAAAGCTTATTATGGGCGGACCGATGATGGGTATGGCACTTTCTTCTGCTGATGTCCCGGTGATTAAAGGCTCGTCTGCACTTCTTGCATTTAGCGAAGAAATGGTACCCGAAAGAACAGAAAAAAGTTGTTTAAGATGCGGGAAATGTGTGGCAGGATGCCCGATGAATTTGCTCCCTAATATGCTTAAAGAAGCTGTTTGTGCAAATGATTTGGAAAAGCTTTCAAAGCTTAATATTATGGATTGTATTCAGTGTGGGTCATGCACATATGTTTGTCCGGCCGAGCAAAATCCGCTTCGGTATATACGCACAGGAAAAACAAAGATAAGGGAGGCGAGCAAATAATGGCAATTGAAAAACTGAAAGAAAAGCTGACAGTAAGCGAGTCTCCGCATATAAGAAGCGGTCAGACAACCCAGGGGATTATGCTGGATGTTGTGATTGCGCTTATACCGGCACTTATTGCAGGAGTATTGATTTTTGGTTATCGCGCAGCAGTTTTGGCTGCGGTATGCGTTTCGGCATCAGTGATTTTTGAGTGGCTGTGGTGCAAGATAGTTAAAAAACCGTCTTCAGTCGGTGACTTCAGCGCTGTTGTCACAGGACTTTTGCTTGCACTCAACCTGCCGGTGACCATGCCTTTTTGGATGGCAATAATCGGTGCACTTTTTGCAATTGTTGTTGTAAAGCAGTTTTTTGGCGGAGTTGGACACAACTTTATGAACCCGGCACTTGCTGCACGCGCATTTTTGCTTACTTCATGGGCACAGCCTATGACCACCTGGGTTGCACCGTTTTCAAAGGTATCACTTTTTGGGAATGCTGATGCAGTTTCGATGGCTACACCGCTTTCAATCATCAAAGAGGGCGGCGGCGAATTGCCTTCGTATATGGATATGTTTTTGGGCAAAATCGGAGGTTGCGTGGGCGAAGTTTCGACACTTGCTTTGCTTTTGGGTGCAATATATCTGCTTGCCAAAAGGGTTATTGACTTAAAAATTCCTGCAAGCTATATCCTGACAACTGCGGTTATGGTTTTTGTTTTTGGCGGTGACGAGGGTTTGTTCAGCGGTGATGTTTTAAGGCATCTGCTTTCAGGCGGACTTGTTCTTGCGGCATTCTTTATGGCAACCGACTATGTAACCACACCCTACACACCCAAGGGACAGATTATATTCGGCATAGGTTGCGGACTTCTGACTTCGATAATCAGACTTTGGGGCGGATATCCCGAAGGCGCTTCATATTCAATCCTTTTGATGAATGTTATGGCTCCGCTTATTGACAGATTTACTGTTCCCAAAAAATTTGGATTTGTATACAGCGCGAAGGGGGGCAAAAAAGATGCTTAACAAAGAAGTTTTGACGGTATCTTTAAAGCTGTTTGTGATAACAGCGATTGCTGCTCTCTGCCTTGCTGTTGTCAACAAAACCACAAAGCCTGTGATAGCAGAAAACAACAAACAGACCGAAATCCGTTTGCAACAGGAGGTTTTGCCTGAGGCGGCTGAGTTTATGACGGGAGAACTCCCCAAACTTGATAATGCAAAAGCTGATATTGAAAAAATCAGCGTCGGAATCAGCAAACCTGACGGAAAAGTCTGTGGATATGTTGTAGTTGCAACATCGCACGAAGGCTACGGCGGCGATGTTAAGGTTATGGTAGGTATTGATAGCGAATTTAAAGTTACAAGAATTAAAATTATGGAATCCTCCGAGACGGCAGGACTTGGCGCAAATGCTTCAAAATCGGAATTTGCAGACCAGTTTGTTGGTGCTGACAGCGCTTTGAGTGTTGTAAAAGGCGCGGCAAAAGAAAACGAAATTTCGGCAATAGCCAGTGCAACAATTACATCCAGGGCGGTGACCTCTTGCGTAAATACCGCACTTGATGCGGCAAAACAAAAAGGTCAGAATGCCCAAATTGAAGAAACAACCAAAAAACTTGAGGAAATTAAGCAACAAACAGCCGAGCAAATATCCAAAGAAGAGGGAGGGGAAAAGAAATAATGAAAAAAGTATTTCTGAACGGACTCTTAAAGGAAAATCCGACCTTTGTTTTGTTTTTGGGTATGTGCCCGACTCTTGCTGTCACAACAAGCGCGTTCAACGCAGTGGGAATGGGCCTTTCGACAATGATGGTTTTGATTTTTTCGAATATTTTTATCTCTTTACTTCGAAAATTCATACCCGACAAAGTGCGTATTGCTGCATATGTTGTGGTTATTGCGGCGTTTGTTACGATTGTCGAGATGCTTCTTAAGGCGTATGCACAAAGTATATCCGAGTCACTTGGCATCTATATCCCTTTGATCGTGGTAAACTGTATCATCCTTGGCAGAGCCGAGGCGTTTGCTTCAAAAAACGGACCTCTTGCTTCAGCAGTTGACGGTCTTGGTATGGGACTTGGCTTTACCTGTGCGTTGACCATTATAGGAAGCATACGCGAAATTTTGGGAGCCGGAACATTTTTCGGTTTCTCAATTTTTGGCGAGGCCTTCAACCCGATAACAATAATGATTTTACCCCCCGGAGCATTTATCACACTTGGACTTATTGTAATGACAATAAACATTATTTCTGCAAGAAAAAAGAAGAAGGAGGAGAGTAAAATTGCTTAAGGATCTACTTGTAATCAGCATTGGGGCAATTTTTATTCAGAACTTTGTCCTTGTTCAGTTTCTTGGAATATGTCCTTTTTTGGGTGTTTCAAAAAAAGTTGAAACAGGAATAGGTATGGGACTTGCAGTGGTTTTTGTTATGGCGTGTGCATCGGCAATTACCTGGGCGGTGCAGCAGCTTTTGATACTTTTCAATATCGAATATCTGCAGACGATAGCATTCATTCTGGTAATTGCGGTGCTTGTTCAGTTTGTTGAAATGTTTTTGCAAAAATCAATACCCTCGCTTTACAATTCACTGGGTATATATCTGCCGCTTATAACAACAAACTGTGCGGTACTTGGCGTTGCTATTGTAAACATAACCAGATTTGGCGGTATGGATTTCGGCTTTATTAAATCGGTAGTTTATGGTGCGACGGCAGGAATTGGGTTTACCTTTGCAATTGTACTTTTTGCAGGGGTAAGAGAACGCCTTGAAAGCTCGAACATCCCCGGATTTTTAAAGGGGATGCCCATAACGCTTATTACTGCAGGACTTTTGTCCATTGCGTTTATGGGATTTTCGGGACTTAGCTTTTAAAGGGGGCAAATAGATATGGAAATTTTACTACCTGTTTTGGCAATCGGTGGAATGGGACTCATTTTTGGAGCACTTCTTGCAATTGCTGCCAAAATATTTGCGGTCGAAAAAGACGAACGACTTCCTTTGATAGAGGAGTGTTTGCCGGGAGCAAATTGCGGAGGCTGTGGCTTTGCAGGCTGCAGTGCTGCGGCAGAAGCCGTGGTAAAGGGTGAAGCTTTCGCTAATGTTTGTCCGGTAGGCGGTGCAGAATCGGCAAGAAAAATTGCAGAGATTATGGGCATAACTGCCGAAGAGACCGAAAGACAGACAGCTTTTGTTATGTGTTCGGGAAACAGTGATACGGCAAAAAACAAGTATGACAACAACGAAACAATCGATTGTCATACTGCAAATCGTCTGGGTGGCGGAATGAAGGAATGTCGCTTTGGATGTCTTGGCTTTGGGTCATGTGTGGCGAAGTGCAAGTTTGGTGCGTTGTCTCTGCAAAACGGAGTTGCGGTTGTGGACCGCGAAAAGTGTACCAATTGTGGCGCTTGTATGGCGGAGTGCCCAAGACATATTATCAAAAGAGTTCCGTATTCGGCAAAAACCGTGGTTGTATGCACCTCAAAGGATAAGGGGAAGGATACCCGAAATGCGTGCGGCGTTGGATGTATAGGCTGTGGCATTTGTGCCAAAAACTGCGAGGCACAAGCGATAACTGTTGAGGGGAACTGCGCAAGTGTAGACTATACAAAATGTACAGGTTGCGGAGTTTGTCAGGAAAAATGTCCACGTGATGTAATCCGGATGCTTAATGGAGTTCCAACGATTTAATAATCAAATATAAAAAGGCTGTGACATGAGTCACAGCCTTTTTTGTTTTAAGAAATAAACTACGCCTGCTTTTTGACAATGGCATACTCGTCGCCGTTTTGCCAATAAGGACAGTCAAAACTGCTTCCACTTAAAAATCTTTGCATTTCATCTTCGTCAAGATCTATCTGACAGACATAACACTCAAAGTATTCGTCATATTCGTAATGCGCACAAGTTTCGCAGTTTGTTGACATATTTTCACCGACTTTATCTCTTTTTTGCTATTGCAGCCTTTGCTTTTTCGACTATTGTCTTTGTGTCAAGACCGTAAATTTCGAAAAGTTCTGCAGGGGTACCCGAACGGCCAAAAACATCGTTTGTGCCGACTCTTTGCATAGGAACCGGATATTCCTCAACCAAAACTTCGCTTACGGCAGAGCCAAGACCGCCGATTATGTTGTGCTCTTCGGCAGTTACTATTGCACCGGTTTCTTTTGCCGCTTTTACAATAATTTCGCGGTCAATAGGCTTGATGGTGGGCATATTTACAACTCTTGCCGAAATCCCCTGTTCGCGAAGAACTTCGCGTGCTTCGGTTGCATAAGGAACCATAAGCCCTGTTGCAATAATGGTAACATCGGTACCGTCGGCAAGCTCAACGCCTTTGCCGATTTCAAATTTGTAGTCATCGCCGAAAATTGTGGGGACAGCAAGTCTTCCAAAACGAAGATAAACAGGACCGTCGTGGTCAATTGCTGCTTTTACACAAAGACGCGCCTCGGTTGCATCTGCAGGGTTCATAATAACCATACCCGGGATTGTGCGCATAAGTCCGATATCTTCAAGACATTGATGAGTTGCACCATCTTCACCCACCGAGATTCCTGCGTGTGTTGCGCCAATTTTAACATTCAGCCTGGGATAGCCGATTGAGTTGCGGATTTGTTCAAAGGCACGACCTGATGCAAACATAGCAAACGAGCTTGCAAAAACAATCTTGCCGCACGATGCCATTCCGGCAGCGGCAGACATCATATTGCCCTCGGCAATACCTGCATTAAAAAATCTTTCGGGGTACACTTTTTTGAAGTTGTCGGTTTTGGTCGATTTTGAAAGGTCTGCATCAAAAACGACAATTCTTTCGTCACAGCCAAATTCTGCAAGAGCTGCGCCGTATGCTTCACGGGTTGCTTTTTTCTCGCCTATTTTATACATCAAAATTCACCTCCAAGAGATTTGATATATTCGTCAAGTTCAGCCACAGCTGCTTCGTATTGCTCGTCGTTTGGAGCTATGCCGTGCCAGCCGGCTTCGTTTTCCATAAACGAAACGCCTTTGCCTTTGGTTGTGTTTGCGATTATGATGGTGGGCTTGTCCTTGGTTTCTTTTGCTTTGTTTACAGCTTCTTCGATTTCTTCGTAGTTGTGACCGTCGATTATAATGACATTCCAGTTGAATGCTTCAAACTTTTTGTCAAAGGGTGTGGGATTCATAACTTTGGTTATGTCTCCGTCAATCTGAAGCCCATTGAAATCAAGAAATGCGGTGAGGTTGTCCAGTTTGTAATGAGCAGCAAACATTAAAGCCTCCCAAACCTGACCTTCTTCACTTTCACCGTCGCCAATAATGGTGTAAACACGATAGTCTTTGCCATCAATTTTTGCAGCAAGTGCCATTCCGCACGCAGCACTGATTCCCTGGCCAAGTGATCCGGTCGACATATCAACACCGGGAACACCTTTCATTTCGGGATGTCCCTGAAGATAGCTGTCGGCCTTGCGGAAGGTTTTTATATCTTCTTTGGGTATGTAACCACATTCTGCCAAGATTCCGTAAAGACCGGCAGAAGCATGACCTTTTGAAAGAACAAATCTGTCGCGGTCCGGGTCTTTGGGGTTTTGGGGGTCAATGTTCATTTCTTTTTTATAAAGATAGGTAAGAATATCTGCCGAAGAAAGAGCACCGCCCGGATGACCGGCTTTGGCGCTGTGGATTGCTTCAAGGGTCATCTTTCTTACTCTTGCGGCAGAAATCTTTAAAGAAGTGATGGTTTCTGTTTGCATTAGCTAAACCTCCGTATATATTAATGATATTTAATTTACTGAATCAATAGTTTTCAAAACCGTTCCCCAAAACCTCGCGGGCATCGGAGAGTATAACAAAAGCGAGATTGTCAGCGTTTTTGACTATGTTTTTGAGCCTTGTTATTTCATAGTTTTTAACAACACACATAAGCACCGATTTTTCGGTGTTTGAAAAAAATGACGATGCATGAAGACTGGTAGTTCCGCGCCCGATGCCGGCAGAAATAGCCGAAGCAATCAGCGCAGGGTTTTTCGAGATTATATACACAATTTTGGCGGAATTTCCGCCTTCGACAATCAGGTCGATGATGAATGCACTTATATAAAGCGAAATGGCTGAATAAAGAAGAGTTTCCCATTTCTTAAACACAAGACCGGCAAAGGCTATAATAAAGGCGTCTATAATAAGGACAAGTTTGCCGACCGAAATTCTGCGGTGCTTGCTTTTCAGTATGTGGACAATTATATCGGTGCCGCCGGTGGTATAACCCGAACTGAATACAAGCCCGATGCCAAGACCAAGGAGCACACCACCGTATATTGCAGACAAAAGTATGTCACCGGTGAGTTTTGGCAAAAACCCCAATGCATCAACAAAGAGCGAAAGCAAAATCATTCCTGCAAGAGAAGTAACAATAAAGGATGCTCCAAAATGCTTGAATGCCCAGATGAAAATGGGTATATTAAGTGCAAATATAATGATACCCAAAGGGGCCCGGGTCAAGTGGTTTATTGCAATTGCAAGACCGCTGATGCCCCCCGGAGCAATGTCCATAGGTGCCAAGAAAACATTCAGTGCGATTGCTGATATTAAGGTACCGGCAACCACTTTTAAAAACAGTTTGAACTTTGTACGCATTTTTACAATCACCTCATAATATGTTTGATATGTAAAAATGCAATAATTATAAGCTAAATCAGATGTTTAAGAAGTTCCAGAATTCTTTCGCTGTCACCTTTAAGATAAAGATAGCCGATAAGAGCTTCCACCCCTGTCGCAGATTTGTAGTCTGTCAGGTCTGCGTTTTTTGGTGGGTGGGAGTTTGTGTTTCTGCCCCTTTTGTAAACGGCAATCTCTTCATCAGAAAGCTTGTCCTTTATCTTTTGATAAAGGTCTGACTGTGCTTTTGCGTTGACAAGCTTGATTGCAGACTTGTGCAGACGCTGGACAGGCAGATTGAGGTCTTTTAAAAGATATGTTCTTACAAACAACTCGTACACGCAGTCACCCAGATAGGCAAGTGCCAAAGCAGAGTATTGCGAAGGAGGAATTTTGTCCCCCAGATTAAATTCTTTTGTAAAAGTATCAAGCATAAATGCACCTCGGCTTACGCCTTTGTTACTTGCTGACCCTGTGGTGTATCTTTTACTATTATGCCCATATCACGAAGTTTGTCGCGAAGCTCATCAGATTTTGCCCAGTCTTTTGCAAGTCTTGCAGCGGCTCTTTCTTCAAGAAGAGCATTTATTTCGTCACCGATTTCTTCGTCTTTGCCCGAAAGCAGACCCAAAACCCCGCCAAGCTCGCGGATGGTGTCAATTGTAAAATCAATTGTCTCTTTGGAAAAACCGTTCTTTGCAGTTATGTTCTTGTTTGCCTCGGAAACCATTTCAAAAATTACCGAAATCGCATCTGCGGTGTTGAGGTCATCATTCATTGCGTCAAGGTATTTGTCCTTAAGAACTTTGATGCAGTCAATGTATATTTTTTCGTCGGGAGTGTATTCCGCACGGCTTTCGGCATTTTCGGATGCAAATTTCATATCCGAAAGACAGTTGTAAATTCTTTCAAGGCTTGCCTTTGAAGATTCCATAAGCGCTTTGCTGAAGTTGATGGGGCTTCTGTAATGCGCCGAAAGCATAAAGAAACGGATTACTTCATAGTCAAATTCGGCAGCTATCTCACGAACGGTGAAAAAGTTGCCAAGCGATTTGGACATCTTGCGGTTGTCGATGTTGATGTAGCCGTTGTGCATCCAGTAATTTGCGAATGTCACATCATGGGCACATTCACTTTGTGCAATTTCGTTTTCGTGGTGAGGGAAGATAAGGTCCTGTCCGCCACTGTGGATATCAATTGTTTTGGCAAGAAATTTTGTTGCCATTGCACTGCATTCGATGTGCCAGCCGGGTCTTCCAAGACCCCAGGGGCTTTCCCATGCAGGCTCACCCGGTTTTTGCTTTTTCCAAAGCGCAAAGTCCATCGGGTCACGCTTTGCTTCGTTTATATCTATGCGTGCACCGCTTTCAAGGTCTTCAAGCGGCTGATGCGACAGCTTGCCATATTCGTTGAATTTTTTAGCGGCAAAGTAAACATCTCCGTCTACATTGTATGCATAACCTTTTTCCTCAAGGGTCTTTACCAGGTCAATGATGGCATCAATGTTGTCGGTTGCGCGCGGATGCCAGGTTGCACGCTTGATGCCAAGTCCGTCGGCATCTTTGAAATATTCGTCAATATAGCAGTTTGCAAGCTCTTTGACGGTAATGCCCATCTCGTTGGCTTTGTTTATCATTTTGTCGTCGATATCGGTAAAGTTCTGAACAAAATAAACGGTATAGCCACTGTATTCAAGAAATCTGCGGAGTGTGTCAAATATAATAAACGGTCTTGCGTTGCCTATGTGAAAGTAATTGTAAACAGTAGGACCGCAGGAGTACATTCTTACGACTCCTTTTTCGACAGGTACAAATTCTTCTTTTTTGCGATTTAATGTATTAAAAATTTTCATATCGGCATTTCCTTTCCAAAAAGAATACTCAGTTTATTTTTCGGGTTGCTCTTTAAACTGTTTTTTAAGAGCTTCAAGCTCAACACGCAATTTGCAAAGCTCCATCGAGACAGGGTCCGGAATGTGAATCTGGTCAAGGTCGATTTTTGCCGGAGCAACCTTGATGTTGTCGCGTTTTACAACATGCGCCGGAACACCTACACATGTACTGTTGGGTGGAATTTCGTTAAGAACAACGGCGTTTGCGGCAATTTTGCTGTTGTCACCGACTGTGAATGGCCCAAGCACTTTGGCACCGCTGCCGATGGTCACATTGTTGCCGATGGTTGGATGTCTTTTGCCTTTGTCCTTGCCGGTACCGCCAAGGGTCACGCCCTGATAGATAGTGCAGTTGTCGCCGATTATGGTGGTTTCGCCGATAACCACACCCATTCCGTGGTCAATAAAAAGACCTTTGCCTATTTTTGCGGCAGGGTGGATTTCAATCCCTGTTTTACGGCGTGTGCGTTTTGATACCCAGTCTGCAAGAAAGTATAATTTGTTGACATACAGCATGTGGGCAAAACGATAGCTTAGTATGGCTTTTAATCCCGGATACAAAAACAACACCTGCAGTTTGTTTTTTGCTGCAGGGTCGCGTTCAAAAACAAGATTAATTTCTTCGTTTAAGCGTTTAAAAAATTTCATACCGCAAACCTCACTGTTTCATAATACATTATACACTAAAATTCCATTTGAGTAAAGCACTTTCTTAAAATTATGGAAAAAATAATCGAAATTTATTACTTTTACAAAAATAAAAAAGCCGGTATCTTTCAAGATATGTTGCAAATGACAAAATGTGACGCAAAACCGCCAAAAACTTTACAAAATCTATTGAATTTGTTTGTCATTTGATGTATAATACTCTTGTATATTATGCGTAAAAGAGAATAAATATATAATCAAAGGAATGGTGAAAGAATTGTTTTTAACAGTGCTGCTTTCTGCTGTGCAGATAGTTTTGTTTCTGGCAGGTTGTTATTACTTTTTAGTTGCTCTGTTTTCACTTACCGTGCGCGAGACCAAAAGCAAATCGCCGCGGCTTAATACATTTGCGCTGATTGTTGCAGCTCACAACGAAGAAACAGTTATAGGCGATCTTGTAAAAAGCCTTAAAGAACTTGAATATGCAAAAGATAAATACGAAATTTTTGTTGTTGCAGACAATTGCACAGACCATACCGCAGAGCTTGCCCGTGAAAACGGCGCGGTTGTGTGGGAGCGCTTTGATGATACCAGGCGCGGCAAAGGCTATGCAATGGAGTTTGCATTTGAAAAATTGTTTAAGATGGAGAATTCTTATGAATATATCTGCATATTTGATGCAGACAATCTTGTGAAAAAAGATTTTCTTGTGCATATGAACAACAAGATAAACGAGGGATATCGTGCGGTTCAGGGGTATCTTGACAGCAAGAATCCCACAGACAACTGGCTGACATTTGCTTATTCGATGTGGTATTGGCTAAACAATCGCTTGTCACAGCTTGCGAGAGGGAATCTGGATCTGGGATGCCGTCTTGGCGGCACAGGCTTTGCTGTTTCGTCGGATTTAATAAAAGAATACGGATGGGGTGCTACCTGCCTTGCCGAAGACACCGAGTTTACACTCAAGCTGATGCTTAATGACATAAAAGTAGGATGGGCGCACGATGCGGTGGTTTATGACGAAAAACCGCTCCGGTTTGATACTTCAATTCATCAGCGGAAGCGTTGGATGCAAGGGCTTTCTGAGGTTGCAAGCCGGTACGTAAAACCTCTTGCAAAAAAAGGAATTCTCCAAAAATCTCCGTCAGCACTTCATATGCTTATGAACTTTTGGGGCGATACGCTCTATCCGCTTGCGTTGGGATTTTTCTGGGTGATTTATATATTGGGGATTTTCCTCGAAAAGTCGTCAGGCATTTATTCAGCAGTTTGCGGGTTCTGGAACACACCGCTCAGGCTGCTTGTATTATCGGTTTTTGTGTGGGGAAACCTTGTTCTTATCCTTGCAGGACTTTATAACGACCAAAAACTTGATAAAAACATAATGAAGAATTCTCCCGGATTTCTGATATATATAATATCGTGGATTCCGGTTGCCGTGATGGGATTTTTGAAACGGAACGAAAAAGAGTGGTTTCATACTCCTCATTCAAAAAAAGATAATTGAAAGAAGGACCACATATTATGAACGATATCTTTGTTGAAGAAATAGTAAAAAAACAAAATACCGCCGTTGACAAACTGGCGATGTTTGGTCTGGTTTTGCTGAGTGTAGTGCTTTCGGTGATTTTGTTTTTTGTATCTGCACTTATTCCGCAGTTTTCGTCAATTATGATCGGGCTGATAGTTATAGCGGTGTATTTTACTTATATTCTGTCAGGGGATTTCAATCTTGAATACGAATATGCGCTTGTTAATTCCGAGATAGATGTTGACAAGATTGCGGCAAAAAAGCGGAGGAAAAAGCTGACCAGCGTAAACCTCAGAAGGTTGGACTTTTTTGGCAAAAGTACAGGTGCAGATTTTGAAAAATGCCTTAAGGATGTAAGTATCAAAAAGGTGTTTGCTTGCAGACAAAAGAAGTCCGAAGATAATTATTTTTTGGTTTACAGCGAGGACGCAACCAGAAAAATGCTTATATTCTCACCAAGTGACGAGATAATCTCGGTGATTGAAAAACTCAATCCCAAAAGGTACTGATGATGACAAATTGCGGAGTAGATATAGTTGAAATCTCGCGGATAGACTCGGCGATAAAAAAGAACAGTAATTTTTTGAAAAGAGTTTTTTCTGCGGCAGAAATTGAATATTATAATAAAAAGAGTAACGGAGTTGAATCACTTGCCGGTTTCTTTGCGGCAAAAGAGGCGTTTGCCAAATATCTGGGGACAGGGATTTCGGGATTCAATTTTTCGGATGTATCGGTTGAACATAGTCCTGAAGGTGCACCGTTTATTGTGTTTAAAGGTGAAAAGCAGGATGTTTCGCTCAGCATATCCCACGAAAAAACTGTTGCGGTTGCGGTGGTGTACGGTGAGCAATACCAAAAAGAACTTCCGCTTAAAGACGATATGAAAAAGCTTTTGCCCAAACGACCGGAGAACGCAAACAAAGGCGACTTTGGCAAAATATTGGTGGTTGCGGGCAGCAAGGGTATGACGGGTGCGGCGGCGCTTTCGGCATACTCTGCACTCAGAAGCGGTGCAGGGCTTGTCACTTTGGCAACGGCTGAAACCGAAAGACCTATTACGGCAGGATTTTATCCCGAGATTATGACCGCGGGACTTCCATCGAAAGACGGTATAATTTGTACCGATGCGCTGAAAGACATATTCAGACTTTCGGAAGATAAAGATGTGATGGTTTTTGGCCCGGGGATTGGAAAGGGTCGGGATATTGGACTTATCCTTGCAGAAATTCTTAAAAATTATACCGGTGTGTTGGTTATTGATGCAGATGGATTAAACGCACTCAGCAAGAATATGGATATTCTGATGGAAAAAACCTGCGATGTAATTCTTACACCGCATCCGGGCGAAATGTCAAGATTGTGCAAGATGACCACCAAAGAGGTACAACAAAACAGAATGGAAGTCGCTGAAAAGATTGCAGCTAAGTATGATGTTTGTGTTGTTTTGAAAGGGAACAAAACGGTTGTCTCGGCAAAAGACAGGACTTCGTTTGTGAACCCGACCGGAAATTCGGGAATGGCAACAGCAGGCACAGGTGATGTTCTGGCGGGAACAATTGCGGCATTTGCCGCACAGGGTTTAAAGCCATTTGAGGCTGCAAAACTTGGAGTTTTTATTCACGGAGCGGCAGGGGACGTAGCAAAAGAGAGAAAAGGCACTTTTGGAATGATTGCGTCGGATGTTGCAAAAAGCATCCCCGAAGCAATTTTGAAAGTAGAGAAATAATAAAATTTCATCAGGAGAGGATTTATGAAAAAAAGTATAGTAGCGGTCTGTGCCGCTGTTGTACTTATGATAAACCTTGCAGGCTGCGGCAAAAAGTCTCAGCATGATGTCTACAAAGAAATATACACCAGATATAACGAAATGCAGTCCTTTTATGCAGAGGTCAGCATAACCGTCAAAAATGAAAAAATGTCAAGTGAGTATATCGCAAGACAGTTTTACGAAGCCCCTGATAAATTCTCAGTGGTTGTTGACTCTCCCGAGGAGGTCGCGGGTAGCGGCTATACCGCAAGGGAGGGCAAATACACCCTGAAGTCAGGCTTTGGAGACGAAAAGGTTTTGGACATAGTGTTCCCAAATGAGAAGAATACCATATTTGTGTGTGATTTTTTTGAAGAATACTACAAAAGCGAAGAAACCTTTCTTGAGACAAGCGGGGGCATAACAGAAAAGACCACCACACTCAGCTGTTATCTTGGCGGAAGCAATCCCAAAAGATTTATGCAGAGTCTTGAGGTTGACAACAAGACATATCTTCCGCTAAAACTGACAACATATGATATTGACAAAAAACCAGTGGTTGTTGTCAAATTTTTGGGATTTATACGAAATGCAAAGCCTGACCAAAGGCTTTTTGATTAAAAGGAGGAGTAAGAAATGGATAATACTCAAAGAGCATGGGTCGAGATAAACCTTGACAGTCTTGCACAAAATGTAATCGAAATTAAAAAGTGCCTGAAACCCGGCGTCAAACTTATGGGTGTTATAAAAGCTAATGCCTATGGACATGGTGTTTGCGAATCTGCAAAAATCGTTCTGGAAAATGGCGTTGACCAATTGGCTGTAGCTTTTGTTGACGAGGCTATTGAACTTCGCAAGGCGGGCTTTTCGGTGCCGATTCTGATACTTGGCAACTCTTCTTTTGAGGTAATTGATGATTTGATAGAATATGATATTACCCCTGCAGTTTTCAGTATCGATTTTGCCGAGGAACTCTCAAAATGGGCAAAAAATGCAGGCAAGACCGTAAAGGTTCACATAAAAGTAGATACAGGTATGCACCGCATAGGATTTTTGTATGACGGAAATATTTTGGAACAGGAAAAGACAATTGAAAAAATAACAAGAATTTCGAAGCTTCCCAACATAGAAATTGAGGGAATATTCTCGCATTTTGCAACATCGGACGAGGAAGATGAAAGCTATACCCGCAAACAGTTTGGACTTTTTACCGAATTGACAGATACCCTTTTGAAAGCAGGCATCAGTATCCCAATAAAGCATATTGCAAACAGTGCCGCTCTGGTAAGATACCCTGAAATGCAGCTTGATATGGTGCGTGCAGGACTTGTGATGTATGGGATGTTTCCGTCAAAAGCGGTGAGACGTGCGGGACTCAGCTTAAAGCCCATAATGACATTCAAGACAAGAATTACCGCTTTGAAAGAATTGGATAAAGGCGCATCCATAAGCTATGGCAGACAGTATACAACGGAGGCTCCAACAAAAATTGCGACCATCGCTGTTGGTTATGCAGACGGTTATTCAAGGCTTCTTTCGGGCAAGGTGAATGTTTTGGTAAATGGAGCTTATGCAAAACAATTAGGAAGAATTTGTATGGATCAATGTATGATTGATGTAACAAATGTCAATAATATAAACATCGGTGACGAGGTTATCCTGTTTGGTGGCGACGAGAGAGGCATTATACCGATTGAAGAAGTTGCAGAGCAAATAGGAACAATCAATTATGAGATTGCGTGTTTGGTTGCCAGGCGCATTCCCCGTGTTTATATTATCGACGGCAAGCCGACAAGGAGTATTAACTATCTTTGTGACGAGAAAGGCAAGTAAATACTACATAAGAAAATTTTGGTATTTGCATTAGCCAAAACGAAAGCACTTGCGTAAGATGTATTAGATTAAGAAACGGGGGAAGATTATGAGTTTTAGCGGAGTAAAAGAAAAACCGCAAAAAACTGCCGAAGAAGCGCTTAAAGAGCAGCTTAAAACAGGCTATCGTAATATGTCCCTGATTAATCTGAGTTTGGCGGAGGAATCTGTGCAGTCTGACAATGATGCACTTTCCCTCGCAGAACAAAACTTGCGGAGTGTGAAGAATAAGTGATAGTAAAAAGAGGCGACATTTATTATGCAGATTTAAGTCCGGTGGTAGGCTCGGAGCAGGGCGGAGTAAGACCTGTTCTTATAATCCAGAATGACATAGGCAACAAATACAGCCCGACTGTGATTGCAACGGCAATTACTTCACAAATCAACAAAGCCAAAATGCCTACACATATCGAGCTTGATGCGCACGAATACGGACTTTCGAAGGATTCGGTGGTTCTGGCCGAACAAATCAGGACAATTGACAAACAAAGGCTTAAGGAAAAAATAGGGCATCTTGATGAAAAACTGATGAGTCAGGTCAACGAGGCTCTTGAGATAAGCTTTGGACTTTTATAAAAAATCCATAAAAAACAGGGGTGGTACTTATGAAAAAAAGTAAAGGAAAATTCAGAGTAGTGGCGCTTATTTTGTGTGCGCTGTCGATTTTTACCGTGGTGCTTGCCGAGCCGGGAAGTACAGACGATCCGCTTGTTTCAAAAGCATATATTGATACTGTTCTTATCCCTGAGATAAAACAGTTTGTAGAGAATAAAATAAGCGAAGTCAATACAGGCACAGGAAGCACTCAGGCGAGCGATACCTTTAAGGTTGTTGAGGTCGCTGCAGACAAAGAAATGATTTGTTCGGCAGGGACCGAACTTATCCTCAGAATGGGAAAAGCTGATATAATTGCAACAGAAAAGGGTGGTCTTGCAGATACTACAGCCGGATTTGACTTGCAAAACGGAACTTCAATGCCTTCAAATCATCTGCTTATTGTTCCGGTGGCGGACGGCAGAGGAATAAAGGCAACCGAAAAAGTTCTTGTAATGGTAAAAGGCGGATACGAAATAAAATAATATTAAAAAGTACTGTGCCACCGGCACAGTACTTTTTTAGGCTAAATACACAAGCTTTGTAAATTTTTTAAGCTCTTTTGCAGCTTTTTCGGCATCTTCGCGCGCCCGATAAACGCCAAACACAGTCGAGCCGCTGCCACTCATGAGCGAATATATTGCTCCGTGATTGTTCATTATTTGTTTGTACTGTTCAATCTCGGAGTATTCTTTTGTTACTACTGTTTCAAGGACATTACCTGCGACACTTCCAAGCTTGTCAAAATCATTTAGCTCGATTGCTGAGATTGCAGTATTAATATCCGGATGATTGTAAACCTTTTCAATCTCAAGTTTTTTGTATACATAGGGTGTTGAAATTGCATATTTTGGTTTTGCCAGCAAAAAAACAGCGTTTTCAAGTGTCGGGAGAGGCGTCAGAATTTCGCCTATGCCCTCGGCAAGCATACATCCGCCATAAATGAAAAACGGGACATCTGCACCAATCGTTTTTGAAAGGTCCGAAAGAGCGGGCTTCCCAAATGGAGACCCAAACAAAGTATTCAGCGCCAGAAGTGTGCCTGCGGCATCGGTTGACCCACCGCCAAGACCTGCACCTACAGGAATGTTCTTTTGAATTTTGATATTTACTCTTGCACTAAGATTAGCTTTTTCCAAAAATAATTTTGCGGATTTAAAGCAAAGGTTTCTTTCGTCAACAGGAAGAAATTTGAGATTTGAAGTAAGGGTAATTTCTGTAGTGGGCGAAGGATATGCAGTGACGGTAAGCGTGTCAAAAAGCTTGACGGTGTGCATAATCATCCTGAGGTTGTGATAGCCATCGTCGCGGCGATTCACAACATCAAGCGAAAGGTTTACCTTTGCAGGACATTTGATAACTAAGGGTTTTTTCATAATAAGCACCTGTTTGTTATATTTTTAAATTATTCTTTGCCCAAGCGTTTTAAAGAATAAATTGTTACAGTTGCGGCGATAGATGCCGAAATAAGGTCTGAAATGGGCTGAGCGTAAAAGATTCCGTTAAGTCCAAAGAAATTTGCCATAATAAAAAGTGTTGGAAGCAGAAACAGACATTGTCTTGAAAGTCCCATAAACACAGCAATTTTAGGTCTGTTTATATACTGGAAGTAGTTGGAGTATATAATCTGTGCACCAACAATGGGTAAAGCAAGTGAGTTTGTCACAAGAGCTTGCTTCCCAAGCTTAATGAGCTCGGACGAAGAATTGAAGGCACGCACAATTTGTTCGGGGAAAAGACGCACCAAAACCGAGCCGAGAACAACAATGACTGTCGCCGAAATTACTCCGTAATTCATAACCGTTCGAACACGGTCATATTTTTTTGCACCATAGTTGTATCCGACAATTGGCTGAACTCCCTGGTTTATACCAAAAATTGGCATTATCGCGATTGTCATCGCACTGTTATAAACCGAAAATGCGGATACTGCAATATCGCCACCGTATTTCATAAGCAGGTTGTTGTAGGATATACTTACACTTGCCATCGCAAGCTGCATAAGTGCCGGTGACAAACCGATAAATGCAATCTTTGATATAAGAGAAAAGTCTATATGGAAATTGTGGAAATTAAGTCTCAGGTTGCTTTTTTTTGTGAAATAAAACAGCACCCATACCATAGTGGCAAGCTGTCCCATAACGGTTGCTATAGCAACGCCCCTGACACCAAGAGGAAAAATTATAGTAAAAAGCCAGTCAAAAACGATGTTTGTGATTGCGCCTGCAAGCATAGAAATCATTGCCATAGTGGGATTTCCGTCCGAGCGGATTATTGCATTAAGAGAAAAGCCTATTCCCTGAAATGCAGAGCCGGCAAGGACAATATTCATATATTGGCATGCATAGTCCATAATCAATCCGTCAGGAGTGCCGAAAAGACGGAGGAGCGGCTTTAAAAATATGTAACCCAAAATGGACACAAACACCTCGGATATTCCCGAAAAAAAGCATACATTGGAAAGTATGCGTTCAGCTTTTTCACGGTTACCTTCGCCAAGGCTGATTGCAACAAGAGATGTGCCGCCAAGCCCTGCAAGCATTGCAACCGCCATGATTGCAGTCATAAACGGAAAAGCAAAGGACAAGGCAGCAAGTGCCTTGTCCCCTACTGCCTGACCTACAAAAATTCTATCAACTATGTTGTATATGGCGTTTACAACCATACCAACAATTGCCGGAGCAGAAAAGCTCCAGAGTAGTTTTGCTATTGAATCTTCACCAAGTCTTTTTGTATTATCTTTCATCGAAATTATTCCTTATCGTTAGTGTTAACTGTGTCAGCCTCAATTTCGGTATTGTCATTTGTCTCGTTAAACAGCGCCTCAAATTCGTCGGCATCAACCTTTTCTTTTTCAAGAAGAAGATTTGCTGTTGCACGCACCTTATCCTCCTGTGCGGCAAGAATTTCGCGGCATTTTGCATAAGCCGAGTCAATGATATTTTTGATTTCTTCATCAATTTTTGCAGCAATTGCTTCACTGTAGTCTTTTGTGTGACCAAAGTCTCTGCCGATAAATACCTCGTCGTTGCTGCTGCCAAAGGTGCGTGTGCCAAGGGCATCACTCATACCATACTTGACAACCATATTTTTTGCAATTGCAGTTGCTCGCTCGATATCATTCGAAGCACCCGTGCTGATGTCGTCAAGGAACAACTGCTCGGCAACTCTGCCACCGAGGAGTGAAACAATTTCTTCAGCCATTTCGGTTTTTGAGGTATATGACGCGTCTTCTTTGGGAAGAGAAAGCGTATATCCGCCTGCTCTGCCTCTTGGAATGATTGAAATCTGATGAACTCTGTCCTGAGTGGGAAGCATCTTTGAAACAACCGCGTGACCTGCCTCGTGGAAGGCTGTGAGTTTCCGCTCTTTTTCGGTCACAACACGTGTTTTCTTTTCGGGACCCGCGATAACTTTCATAATGGACTCTTCAAGGTCAAACATTGTTATTTCTTTTTGTCCGTTCTTTGCAGCACGGAGCGCCGCTTCGTTTACAAGGTTTTCGAGGTCTGCACCGGTAAATCCAACAGTTGTTTTTGCTAATACGTCAAGGCGCACATCTGTACTCAGGGGCTTGCCCTTTGTATGAACTTTAAGGATTTCTTCACGGCCTTTTACATCAGGTGCATCAACAAGTACCTGGCGGTCAAAACGCCCGGGTCGGAGAAGTGCGCTGTCCAGAATGTCGGGCCTGTTTGTTGCTGCTATTACGATTACGCCCTCATTAAGAGTAAAGCCATCCATTTCAACAAGCAACTGGTTAAGGGTTTGCTCACGCTCGTCGTGACCGCCGCCAAGACCTGCGCCTCTTTGTCTGCCGACTGCATCGATTTCGTCAATAAAGATTATGCAGGGTGAGTTCTTTTTTGCGTGGTCAAAAAGGTCGCGGACACGCGACGCACCAACGCCGACAAACATTTCCACAAAGTCAGAACCCGAGATCGAGAAGAAGGGAACTCCTGCCTCGCCTGCAACTGCTTTGGCAAGCAGGGTTTTACCTGTTCCCGGAGGGCCGACAAGCAAGAAACCTTTTGGTATTCTTGCACCAAGCTCGCGGAATTTCTGAGGATTTTTAAGAAAATCAACGATTTCGCGAAGTTCCTCTTTTTCTTCGTCTTCACCTGCAACATCGTCAAAGGTCTTTTTGTTTTTTTCGTCATTAACCATTTTTGCCCGGCTCTTGCCAAATGCCATAGCGCCGCCCGGACCGCCGCCCTGGGATTGTTTCATAAAGATAACCCAGAACACAATCATAATAACAATAAGTCCGAGTGATGGCAAAAAGCTGAGCCACCATGGGGGCGAAGCAGGCTCGGGAGTGTCAACCCTGAGTGTTCCTGCTGCGACCTGTCTTTCAATATCTTCGCCTACGCTTGCATAAAGCGCACCATAGCCGGGTGTGACAACAGATATTTTTGTGTTATCGTTAAGAGTAGCAATTGCGTCAATGTCAGAAATTTGAAGCTCCTTGACCTGGCCACTGCGAATCATATTGAGAAGGTCCGAATAAATGTAAGTTGTTGTGGTTTGGGGCATAGAGGTAAGTACGAAGATAGTTATTATCATCAAGAACAAAACCAGATAAAATCCAAGCCCACGCAAATATTTTTTCAAATTAATGCCTCCGTTTTCGGTTAAATTTTCAACTCCGCTGAAAAAGCGGAAGAATTTGCAAATATATACTATTTATACTATCATAAAAACAAATTAAAAACAATAGCAAAAGGAAAAAATTCATAAAATTGCAACATTCTTAGTATTGACAAAACAATGCGGAAGAATTACAATATCTTTAGCAAAAGATGAAAGGATTGCAGTAAATTATGAAAAATAATAAAAATTCAAATAAAAAAGTCGTAAAAAAGAAAAAATCACTTAATAAAATCGGTATTACAGTCGGTCTGGCAGCGGTTATCGTTCTTGCGGCGGTGGTGATTGCTTTAAGTGTAAACGGCGGCAAGGAGGAAAAACAAATGATAGAAGACAATGTAAAGGTATTGGTGGAAATGGAAAATGGCGGGGAGTTTGTCCTCGAACTTTATCCCGAATATGCACCTCAGACTGTTCAGAACTTTGTAGATTTGGTTACAGACGGTTTTTATGATGGTGTAGGCTTCCACAGAGTAGTTGACGGATTTATGGCACAGGGCGGCGACCCCGAAGGCACAGGTATGGGCGGCAGCGGCGTTCAGATTCCGGGCGAATTTGCAGCAAACGGATTTGCACAAAACACGCTCTCGCATACACGCGGTGTGATTTCGATGGCGCGCAGCCAGGACCCCGACAGCGCATCAAGCCAGTTCTTCATTTGCTATGATGATGCAAGCTTCCTTGACGGGCAGTACGCAGCTTTTGGCAAAGTAATCGAGGGTATGGAAACAGTTGACGCTTTTCTTGATGTAGAAAGAACTTATAATTCAATGGGCGAGGAAGCTTCTCCGGTTGAGCCGATTGTTATGAAAAGTGTTACAATAATAACCGAATAAAGCAGGTGAAGACTATGAAAAAAATAATTTCTGCAATTGTTGCAAGTATATTAGTTTGCACAAGCATTGCTTTTGCTCATCCGTTCAGTGATGTTTCGGGACACTGGGCAGAGGCAGAGATAGAAAAAGGCTTTGAAAACCAAGCAATAAATGGTGACCCTGATGGAAAATTCAGACCTGATGACACAATCACAAGAGCCGAGTTTTTGAAAATGCTGGCAGCGGATATCTGCAAAAGAGCCGAAGTAGAAATTCCGCAGGAATTTGATGATGGTGTTCATTGGTCATCAAAGTATCACAACTTTGCAAATTCTTATATCTACGAAGGAATAAACAGCGAAGTCCATGGAGTAAAACCCGGAATTATGGAGACGGAGGCTGAATTTGAAAAGGCTATTTCAAGATGGGAAATGGCGTTTATGCTTGCCAATGCAATGGGAAATGTTATAGGAGTAACTTCGCAAGGCGTACAGTCGGTTGAGTTTAAGGATGCTGATACAATAAATGCCGAGCTTCCCGACATTATTGCAAAATCAATCTTTGTCTGCAACGAATTTTCTGTTATGACCGGTGACGAAAAAAGCTGTTTCAATGCATTTGACAACGGCACCCGTGCAGAGGCAATAACTGTTGTCAACCGTTTTGACAAGATGCTTTCGGATGCTATTGAAACTCAGATTAAGCTTGAAGAGGAATATCAAAATCAGATAAAGGAATCTTTGATTACCTATGATGAGATTCCTCAGGGCCATCCTGTTGCAATAATGACAATGAGTGACAACAAAAGGGTTGAAATCGAGCTTTATCCCGAATATGCACCACAGACAGTTGCCAATTTTGTAAGTCTTGCAAAAAGCGGCTTTTACAATGGTCTTACATTCCATCGCGTGGTCGAGGGCTTTATGGCACAAGGTGGCGACCCGTTGGGTAACGGAATGGGCGGCGCAAAGAACAATATCAAAGGTGAATTTGTGGCAAACGGATTTGACAAAAACACACTTTCGCATAAGCGCGGTGTGATTTCGATGGCTCGTGCTCAGCACTTTGACAGTGCATCAAGCCAGTTCTTTATTTGCTACAACGATGCGTCGTTCTTGGATGGACAGTATGCGGCATTTGGCAAGGTAACAAGCGGTATGGAAACTGTTGATGCATTTCTTGAAAACGAAATGGAATACAACAGTATGGGCGAATTTGCTTCACCCAAAAAGCCGATTGTTATAAAGTCAATAACAATTAGATAACAATTTTTAAAAAGAAAGAGCTGTGACAAAATCTTTGTCACAGCTCTTTTTGTTGTTTTATTTTTGATACAATTTTTTCGTTTCGTATCTTGGCTCAAAGCTTACGTTTATACCCAGCCGTTTAAGAATTTTTTCGTCTTCTTCGCTTAGGATAACCGAGAAATGTGCAACACTTCCTCTTAAATTTTCAAGCTCTTCTTTTGCAGATTTTGAAATCGGATTGGAAAGAGCCGAAATGGTAAGTGCAAGCAAAACCTCGTCGGTATGAAGTCGTGGGTTTTTGTGCTTAAGGTACTTTGTTTTAAGGTCGCAGATAGGTTCAAGCACCTTTGCGTCGATAAGGTCAAGATTGTCGTCGATATTCCCCAGAACTTTTAAGGCGTTAAGCAAAAGTGCTGATGCTGCGCCAAGTGTGCTGGACGTTTTTCCTGTGACAATTCGCCCGTCAGGAAGAAGCAATGCACCTGCCGGCGAATTGGTTTTTTCAGCTTTTTCAAGAGCTGCGGTAACTGCAGGACAAAAGTCGGGAGTGATACCTGCCTGATTCATAAGGAGCTCGATTTTCTTTGTCTGATTTTCGTCGCATCTGCCGCGGAAAGCATTGGATGCAACGGTATAGTACCGGCGGATAATTTCAAATTTTGAAGCGGTGCAGCAAGCATCGTCATCAAAAATGCAAAAACCTGCCATATTTACACCCATATCGGTTGGAGATTTGTATGGTGAATAACCCTGAATTCTTTCAAAAATAGTATTGAGAACAGGGAAAATTTCGACATCACGATTGTAGTTTACGGCAGTTTTGCCGTAAGCTTCGAGGTGGAACGGGTCAATCATATTGACATCGTCAAGGTCAGCGGTTGCAGCCTCATATGCAAGGTTGACAGGGTGTTTGAGCGGAAGATTCCAAATCGGAAAAGTTTCGAACTTGGCATAACCTGCGTTTATTCCGCGTTTGTGGTCATGATAAAGCTGACTCAGGCAGGTTGCCATTTTGCCGCTTCCGGGACCGGGAGCCGTCACAACTACAAGTGAACGGTCTGTCTCGATGTAATCGTTTTTGCCAAGACCCTCATCGCTGAGAATATGAGGAATATCCGACGGATACCCTGCGATTGAGTAGTGTTTGTAGCATTTGATTCCCAAAGTGGAAAGGTGTTTTAAAAAGGCAACGGCAGATGGCTGGCTGTTAAAACGCGTGAGAACTACCGAGCCGACATAAAGGTTCATATCCCTGAATGTGTCAATCAGTCTTAAAACGTCGCTGTCATAGGTGATACCAATATCACTGCGGGTTTTGTTTGCCTCGATATCTTCGGCGCTTATAGTGATGACAATTTCAACTTCTTTTTCAAGCTGCTGAAGCATACGGATTTTACTGTCAGGAGCAAAACCGGGCAAAACGCGGGATGCATGATAATCGTCAAAAAGTTTGCCACCAAACTCGAGATACAGTTTGCCGCCGAATTGTGCAATGCGATTTCGTATTTGTTCTGACTGCATGGTCAGATATTTTTGATTATCAAATCCAATCTTTGTCATTTTAAGTGCTCCTTAGGTCTTTGGTTAATATACAAGTTAAAGTATAACATATTTTTCGACAATATAAAAGGGGAATTTGAAAAAAAGTAAAAAAATTTTTGGAAAACCCAAAAAGGGGATGTTAAAATAGTCCAGACCGCAAAAAGACTGGAAAAGCAAATAGTATTCTTCTTGAATTAGCAATAAAAAACTCTTATAAATGTAGAAAAATCGCATAACAATGCGATTTTTCTGTTTTTATATTCTTTTTGCTACGCACAAACCTCGCCTCTCGGTGTACACAAGTACACCTTCGGGTAACCCAAAGTCAAGACTTTGGCTCGGTTTGCGTGTTCTGAATCAATTTTACCTATCCCCTAATGGAAGGATGTTTAAAAACTATGTTTTTAAACATCCCCATTTAATTATTCTTCGTCTGCATCAAACGAGCCGGTATAAAGGCTGTAGTACCGACCCCTTTCAGCAATCAGTTTGTCGTGGTCGCCACGCTCGATGATTTTGCCACCGTCCATAACCATAATGACATCAGAATTTTGTATGGTGGAAAGCCTGTGTGCAATAACGAATACAGTTCTTCCCTGCATAAGCGAATCCATGCCCTTTTGGACAATCCGTTCCGTTCTGGTATCAATACTGGATGTGGCTTCATCAAGAATCATAACAGGAGGGTCTGCAATTGCTGCTCTTGCTATGGCAAGAAGCTGTCTTTGTCCTTGCGAAAGTCCCTCACCACCGCTTTTCAGTACAGTGTTGTATCCGTCCGAAAGCATTCTGATAAAGCCATCGGCGTTGGCAAGGCGTGCCGCCTCGTATACTTCTTCATCGGTAGCATCAAGTCTGCCGTACCGGATGTTTTCCATAACTGTTCCTGTGAACAGATGCGTATCCTGAAGAACCATCCCCAGCGACATACGAAGGTCAGATTTTTTTATGTCGGATATATTTATTCCGTCATAAAAGATTTTACCGTCATTTATATCATAAAAATGGGTTAAAAGATTGGTTATTGTGGTCTTGCCTGCGCCTGTGGCCCCGACAAGTGCGATTTTTTGACCCGGTTTTGCAAAAATAGAAATGTCATGCAAAACTGTTTTTTCGGGGGTATATCCAAAGTTTACATTCTCCAGCAAAACATCTCCCGAAAGGCGTGTGTAGCTGTACGTTCCGTCTTCCAGTGGCTTTTTCCATGCCCAGATTCCGGTGCGTTTTGAAACCTCTGAAAGTTTGCCGTCAACTTCGTCTGCTTTGACCAAAGATACGGTGCCGCCGTATGTTTCGGGTGATTCGTCAACAAGTTCAAAAATGCGCTCCGCCCCTGCAAGAGCCATTATTATCGAATTGATTTGCTGGGACATATGGCTTATCGGCATGGTGAAGCTTCGGCTAAGCTGCAAAAATGCGGCAATTATACCGACTGTTATTCCGGGTACACCCAAAATTGCAAGAATTCCACCTGCCATTGCAAGAAGTACATATTGCAAGTGACCCAGGTTTCCCATAATGGGCATCAGAATATTTGCCAGAACATTTGCATTTGTAGCATTTTGGCAAAGCTCCTCGTTGAGTTTGTCAAAATCAGCTTTGGCTTTTTCTTCGTGGCAAAAGACCTTTACAACCTTTTGTCCGTTTATATGCTCTTCTATAAAACCGTTTACTCCACCAAGCGACTTTTGCTGAGCAACAAAAAATCCCGAGCTTCTGCCTGTTATTTTTTTGCTGACAAGCAAAATAAGCGCCACAATGCAAAGAACGACTAATGTAAGAGGAATGCTGGTCGATATCATTGCAACAAGAACAGAAATTATTGTTATAACCGAACTGAACGTGTGAGGTATACTTTGCGTAATCATTTGGCGAAGAGTGTCAGCATCGTTGGTGTAACGGCTCATTGTGTCACCATGAGAGTGGGTGTCAAAGTAGGATAGAGGAAGCTTTTGCATCTTTGCAAACATATCGTCTCTGATATCTCTGAGTACACCCTGTCCCACTATAATCATTATGCGGTTATAAAGGAATGTTGACAAAACTCCTGCTACATAAATCCCCAGCATCTGAAGGACAGCCAGAAAAAGTGGCGAAAAGTCACGCGAACCGGTTTTGAGCATAGGTGTCACATAATTATCAAGAACAGTTCTGACAAACATCGAGCCTCGTACACCGGTGACAGAGCTTATGATTATAAAAATTAAAACTGCTGCAAGATGCAGTCTGTAGCTTCCAAAGATATACGAAAGAAGTCTTGACAAAGTTCCTTTTGTATCCTTGGGACGCTTTGAAATGTGCATTGCACCTCTGGGTCTACTCATTGCCTATCACCTCCCGTTGCTGAGATTCATATATTTCGCGGTAAATCCGGTTGGTTTCAAGAAGTTCTTCGTGTGGTGCAAAAGCACTTATTTCGCCGTTTTCCATAACAATAATCCTATCAGCGTGCTGTATTGATGATATTCGCTGAGCGATAATTATTTTTGTTATATTGGGAATTTCTTTTGCAAAAGACGAACGAATAAGGCTGTCCGTTTGTGTGTCAACTGCACTTGTAGAATCGTCAAGAATCAGCACCTTGGGGTTTTTAAGCAAGGCCCGGGCGATGCAAAGCCTCTGTTTTTGTCCGCCTGATACATTCTTGCCGCCTTGTTCGATATGCGTGTTGTACTTGTCAGGGAAGCTGTTTATAAAGTCGTCTGCCTGTGCCAGTTGGCAAGCGTGAATCATCTCTTCTTCGGTAGCATCCTCTTTTCCCCAACGCAGATTCTCGGCAATTGTGCCCGAAAACAGTTCGTTTTTCTGAAGAACCATCGAAACATTATCGCGAAGTGCTTTAAGGTTGTATTCCTTTACATCTCTGCCACCCAAAAGAACTGTGCCTGAGCAAGCGTCATAAAGCCTTGGAATAAGCTGAACAAGAGATGATTTGGCACTGCCTGTTGCGCCGATTATGCCTATCGTCTCGCCGGAATTTATGGAGAAACTGATGTTTTTGAGGCAAAGACTGTTTTTGCTTTTGTTGTAGCTGAATGATACATCTTTAAATTCAATCGAGCCGTCTTTGACCTCACATATATTTTCTTTGCCGTCTGAAAGGTCTGAGACTTCACTCAAAACTTCGGTAATTCGTTCGGCAGAAGCTTTTGAAATGGTGAGTGTTACAAAAATCATAGAAAAGCTCATAAGACTCATAAGTATCTGATTTGTGTATGAAATCAGACTGACAAGATTTCCCTGAGTCATATCGCCTGCAACGATCAGTTTGGAGCCAAACCATGCTATAAGAAGCATACAAATATACATACAGCTTTGCATAAGCGGTGCGTTGAAAGAAAGCAGACGCTCGGCACTGCTGAATTTGTCATATATTTCTTTTGAGACGGTCTTGAATTTTTCTTCTTCAAAGGCTTCGCGCACAAAGGCTTTCACAACGCGCATACCACGAAGGTTTTCGCGTACAACACGGTTCAGACGGTCATAGGTTTTGAATACTTTTTCGAAGATGGGGTGAGCTTTGGTAGCAATAAGGATAAGCCCTCCGCCAAGGACAGGGATGATTGCAAGGAAAATAAGCGCAACCCTGGAGTTTACGAAAAATGCCATCGAAAGCGAGAAAATAAGCATCGCGGGACATCTGAAGGCTATACGAATTACCATCTGATAAGAGTTTTGAAGATTTGCAACATCTGTAGTAAGCCTTGTTACCAGTCCCGGGGTCGAGAATTTGTCAATATTCGAGAACGAGAAGTCCTGAACAGAATGGAACATTTTCTTTCGGAGGTTTTTTGCAAAACCTGCCGATGCAATTGCAGCATATCTGCCGGACATTGCACCGCAAAACATAGAAAGCACAACCAAAAAAGTGAGCAAAATACCAATGGCCACCACCAGTCGGATATCGCCTTTTTCAATGCCGTGGTCGATTATATAAGACATAAGCCAGGGAATAAGAACCTCAAGCACACACTCAAGCATAACAAAAAGAGGTGCAAGAATTGAGGGCCGTTTATATTCGCCAATGCACGAGGCAAGTTTTTTAAGCATTTTGGGTCATTCCTTTCAAAGATAGATAACTTAAAAACAGTTTGAAAACTGTTTTGTCAGATAATAACAATTATAAATAATCAGAAAAATTTGTCAATTGGTTAAAATCAAAAGATACAAATTATTTACAATTTCTGAAGTGATTTAAGATGAGCTCTTCGCATTTCGCCCGGAGAAAGTTTGAAATACGATTTGAAACTTCGCAAAAAGTTTGGAAGCGACGAAAAGCCCGAGGCAAAGCAAATTTCAGAAATTGCAAGCTCTCCTGACAAAATAAGCTTCTTTGAGTGCTCGAGTTTTAAAACCGAGATATATTCCTTGTATGTTTTGCCTGTTGATTTGTGGAACAATGTACTGAAGTAATTTTTGTTAAATCCCGATATTTTTGCGACCATCTGCATTGAGGGGTTTTCGCGGAAGTGTCCGTGGATATAAAGAATTGCCTTGCGGATTTGTGCCGAAGTAGAATCCATAATGGGAGCGGAAGAAAAGTCACATTTCCGGAGGAATGTGATAAAAAGGCACTCAAGCAGATTTTTTATGTAGTCAGCGGAATAGTTATCGTCAGAATTGAATTCAAACAATATCTGTTCAATAAGCGCGGTAACGCGACGAAATTCCGATTTGTCAAGATGAAAAGCAAGATTGTTTTTGACGCTGAGAATTTTTTGCAAAAGCTCATCATCAAGCAGATTTTCGCTGAACATAATATTATAAACCTCAGCATCGTTGCTTTTTATACTGTGAAAGTCGGTCGGATTAAGAAGATAAATATCTCCCGGCGAAAGATGATATTTTATACCATTAAGTTCGTGAATAGCAGTTCCGCTTAAGATAAGCTCGATTTCAAAGTAATCGTGCCAGTGCAGTTCGTAGTCATGAAGTTTCTTCTTGCGGATAAAAAAGTCGTCGTGATTTTCGGGTCTTTCTTTTATAAGAAGCCTTGGATAATCAAACTGGTTTTTCATAAGACAAATCTCGCTTTCGATCGTTTTAAAAAATCAATTATTCTTGCTGACATATACATCCGTACGGACAGTATTCGCAAGGGTCAAACCCCGAAACATCGGGTGGATTTGCTTCAATCAATCCATCGCCAATATTTTCGGCGGTTTGAATGGCACATTTTTCGGCATCTGTGAGTTTTTTCTCAAACAATTCTTCAACAAGCCTTGACTTTTTGTCGCAGTTTATGTAGTGGACAGCGTCCTTGTCATCAAGATTTGCATCCAGCGCATCAAGAACATCTTTGTTATCCAAAAACAGTCCATGGACTTTGATGTTGCTGTTGAATTCGGCTTCCCATTCATCTTCTGTGGGAGTGCTTTCAAATTTAAGAACAGGGTCGTTCATCTGAAAATACATAAGTGCTGCTGCTTTTGTGTCTTTGTCAGCATTTGAAAGTGCATTTGCATAGATAAGAGGCTGAAGAGTTACCCCGGCTTCGATAAGGTCAGCATAAAGGCGTTTTTCGGAAGATTTGTAATCGGCGACAGTAATATATTTTTGTCCGTTTATCTCAGCACTGTCCGTCCGGTCTATAAAGCCTTTCAAAAAGACATCCCCGTCTTTTGTCGAAAGTTTGTAGGGGGGAAGCTTTCCCCGACCGCCAAAGCTGACTTCAAATCCGCTTGGTCTGAATTTGCTTTGCGAATAGAATTTCACCAGCTTCCATGCGGTGGAGCCGGCTATGTTTTTAAGACGCATCAACATATACTTGTAGTAGTTTGAGACGGTAAACATAGCGTTGTCAGAATTTTTTGCAAAGTCATTTACAAGCCCCGAGATTTCGTCAAAGCAATCGTTTTTGCTTATGGCAGAATAATCACAGTTGTTTTGCGCCTTTGTCTCAAAGTAACGGCACAACACATCATGTAATATTGTACCCGTATCGGTCGCTTTAAGACCTCCAAGCAGACGTTCTTCTGCCAGAAGACCATATCGCATAAAAAATGAAAAAGCACACGAATTGTATTTTTCAAGCTTTGAGACACTTAAAGAAAGCGGCGAGCCATAAAGCTTTTTTGCTAGAGCTTTTGAAATGGATTCGGGCTCGGCTTCGCGGCAGTACATTTCGAAAAAGTACCGGAGCTTTGAAGAGTAGTCGGCATTGGCTTCGAAACAGGAGTATACAGCCCTCCAAAGCGAGGGGAGTTTTTTGGGGTCGAAATCACACTCGAAAAGTTTTGCGCAAAGCTCAAAAAAAGTATGTTCTTTGCCTTCAATAAGGTCTGCCTCGGTCTCGTTTTCCGGGACGATGTCGGGGAAGATGGAGCTTTTTATTCTTCTTAGTATTTCGGATTTTCCAAGACTTTTGCCGTCACGGTCACTCAAGGGAGAGGATAGGTACAGTTCATTCTGTGCAGAGCCAAAAACAGAATATATCAAAAACTGTTCTTCTTTTTGACGCGAATACGAATCAGGTGCAAGCTCCATACCACATTCTTTAAGAGCAAGTCTTTCGGCGTCTGACAGGATACCCTCTGCAATGTGACTTTTTGGAAAACTTTTGTCAAGCACTCCAAGAACAATTACAACCTTTGCACCGGTTGTACGAAAACGCTGAGTCTCGCTTATGGTTACTTTGTCCTGAGTGGGAGGAATTACACCTGTACTGAGTTCATTTATACACGACGAAAACAATTCGTAGAATTCACTGAAAGTTGCAGGCATGTCTGCCATACAGTCAGACATTTGGTTTATAAGCGAAACAAAGCTGTTCCATACTCCCAAAAGTCTGTCTGCTGCTTCAAAGTTGCAGTCGGATTTAAGCCGGTCAATTTTTGAAGAAACCCGGGTGGGTATCCCAAGATGTTCAAGCCATGCACAGAACTTAAAAGCAATATCGTCAATGTTTTTGCGGCCGCTGAAGGACCCCGCAAGGTCAAGGAGAGGCAAAACAGTTTTTGATTTGATTTGGTTTATTTGGGTCATATCAAATTGAGCAGGCGAGGGGTTGAAAGTCCAGTCCTCGTGAGTGCGCCAATTTTTGTGGGGTATATCAGCTGCAAGGATATAATTTTCAAATATGTCAGCTTCAGTATCTGTGATATCCCAAAAGCCGGAACGAAGAATGGACATAATTCTTTCGTAAGAAAATCCAAAAGCAAGAATTTCAAGGACCGACAAAATCATCCGCATAAACGGGCTTTCGGCAAGAACTGTTTTTTGGTCAAGGAAAAAGTTTATATCAAACTTTTCGAAAATTGCGGGCAAAATAAGCTCGTAATTTTCAAGCGAGCCGCACAAAACAAGAAAGTCGTTTAGTGTATAACCTTTAGTGCGGCATAAACGACGGATAAGCCTTGCAGCATACTCAACCTCGGCATAATAGTTCTGCGGTCTTGCAATATGAACATCCTTGGGAATGCCCGAAAAAACGGCAGGGTTTTGAACAAAATAATTTTTCTTAAGATGCAGGATTTCGGGCGAAAAGTCGGAGTTTTTGCCATCTTCGAAAAAAGTCGGTTGACCGATAGCAATTCCAGCCGCGGATGCCGCCAGACATAAGTTCTTGTGGACCAGGACTTGCGAAGAAAAGACAGTCAAGTCTTCGTCAAGAGAGCTTGTGCAAAGCGAGATGCAGATGTTCATTTTTTGCATAAGTGCTGTGATTGCAGCATATTCAACCGGGGTAAACGAGCGGAAGTAATTTATATAAAGGTTTCCGTTTAAAAAGTCGGCTTTTTGTATTTTGGGAAGAGCAAGACTGAGGTTATCCTCGGCGTTAAGCCAGTTTTCTTCTACAAGGGCATTGAATTTTTTATAGATAACCGAAAGGTCCAAAAGCTTAGCCGAAAGAATTCCGTCGGAAACATTTTCGGCTTGTGTTTTGAGTTCTTCCGGTGAAATGCCATATCGTTTAAATTCGGAAATCAGCGAAACAACAAGTCCGCCAAAGCCGGGTTGGTTTATGTTTTTGTCAAAAAATTTAAGGTCTTTGCGGCAAAACTGAAGACTGCGGCAGGCAAGCAGATATTTGCCCGCTTTGTCAATGTATTTTGTCCTGAGGGGACCGAGCTTCGAAAAAAGCATATTTACAAGCCGCGAAAATGTAAGTATCTGTATTTTGTTCTGAGCGGAAAGACCAAGCCGCGAAATCAGCTCCTGCTCAGCACACATGGAATATTGCTCAGGCACAAGAATAAAGGCCTGAGTTCCGCTTTGGGCATCGTTTGATGCACGGCGGTATATTTCATCGGTTTTTGCACTTTCGTTGGTTCCAAGCAAAAACTCCAGCATACTTTCACACTCCTTTTTAAAAATAATGACTAAAAATTTAGTTTTCGGCATATATTGATGAAAGACTTTTCTAAAATAGTCGTTATTTGTTTTTACAAACGAAAACTAAAAGCCATGGTTTTATTATAACATTTTAAGACAATGATTGCAACAAAAAATGTCGCCAAAGGAGGAACTGATGAAAAGATGCAGCTTTATCACGATTCTCAAAACGAGGAATACAGATTTCCAAAAGGTGCAGTCAAAACCGATGATGAGGTAAGGCTTTTGATAAAGGTGATATCAGAGATTGTTCCCGATTCGGTAAAAGTCAGACTTTGGACCAAAAGCGAGAATTTTGTAAAAATGGAGCTTTCAAGGCGGGATGGACAGGAACTCTGGTACTCGGTACGGCTCAAAATGCCGGGCGAGGCACAGCTTCTGTGGTATTTTTTTGAAGTTGAGACGAACGGCAAAAAATTATTTTATTCAAACAACCAAAGACAGCTTGGCGGTGTGGGTGTTATGGAAGAAACACCTTCATTCAGGTCTTATCAGATAACGGTGTATGACAAGGATTTTCATACTCCCGATTGGTTTAAAAATGTCGTTTTGTACCAGATATTTCCCGACAGGTTCTTTCGCTTGGGGAACGAAAAGGATTTCCCCAAAAGACACAGCGACTACAGGATTCACGATGATTGGTACGAGGATTATTTTTTTGACAGACATCCCTTTGAGGATGGCCCTGCCTGCAACGATTTTTATGGCGGAAATCTTAAAGGTATTATGTCAAAGCTTGATTATCTTAAGGACCTTGGAATAGGTGCAATTTATTTAAACCCAATATTTGAAGCATTTTCAAATCACAGATATGATACGGGAGATTACAGCCAAATTGATGGTATTCTTGGCACAAACGAGGACTTTGCCGAGCTTTGCAAAAAAGCAGAGGAAAGGGGAATACGGATTATCCTTGACGGAGTATTCAGTCATACGGGGAGTGACAGTATATATTTTAATAAGTACAAAAGTTATGGCGAAAATGTCGGCGCTGCACAAAATGACAGTTCGCCTTATTCGAAGTGGTATACCCAAAATGATGACGGCACATATTCAAGCTGGTGGGGATGCTCGAATCTTGTAAATGTAAATGAGCTTGAGCCGACATATATCGACTACATTCTGAAAGGTAGCAATGCTATAATAAAAAAGTGGCTGAAGAGCGGGGCGTCAGGTTGGCGGCTGGATGTTGCCGACGAGCTTCCTGATGAGTTTATAAAAATACTGAGAAATGAAGCAAAAGCCGAAAAAGCAGATTCGGTAATTATTGGTGAAGTATGGGAGGATGCCTCAAACAAAATAAGTTATGGGCAAAAGCGACAGTATTTTGGTGGTCACGAGCTTGACGGTGTAATGAATTATGTTTTTCGTGATGGGGTTTTAAAGTTTTTGCTTGGTGAAAAAAGTGCCGAAGATTTTAAAGCAGAGGTTTGCTCACTGATTGAAAACTACCCAAAGGAAGCCCTTTTGTCAAGCATAAACCTGATAGGAAGCCACGATACCTGCCGTGCGAAAACTGTTTTGAGTGGCAAAATTCCCGAACGGAGTCTCAGCCAAACGCAAAAAAGCGAATTCAGCATAAAAGGTGCAGACGAGACTCTGGCGCTCAGACGCCTCAGACTTGCGGTGTTTATGCAGATGACTTTTATTGGTGTGCCGTGCATATATTACGGTGACGAAATAGGTATGCAGGGGCTTGATGATCCATTCAACCGAAGACCCTATACCTGGCGGTCTGTCGACCCCCAGATTTTTAACTGGCACAAAAAGTTGGTAGAATTGCGAAATAATCTGACTTGTCTTAGAACAGGAGAACTTGAATTTTTGTATTCCAAAGACGGCGTGATTGCGTACGAAAGGAGAGACCCGGACCAAACAGCAATTTGTGTGGTAAACAGAAATGATTCCCCTTGCGAAATTGAATTTTGTATTGCAAAAGGAGATGGCAATGGGTTCAAACAGCTTGCAGGGAGCGGGGAATTTGGCAAAAATGGCCTGACTATAAATATAAGGCTTAAAGAATACGGATGCATATTGCTTGTGCAAGGAGGAGGAAAAAATGGAAAATCCGAAGAGTGATAAAGGAAAGTTTTTGGCATTGTCCAAAGAAATGATGTTTTTGTTTAATGAGGGAAAAAACTTTGAAGCATACAATATGCTTGGCGCGCACAAAACGGAGGATGGCTGTCATTTTGCGGTGTGGGCACCAAATGCCCAAAAAGTCTCGGTGGTGTGCGATTCAAACAATTGGGACCCCGAAAAAGACAGAATGCAGCTTGATTCAGAAAGCGGAATCTGGAGCATATTTGTTGAGGGAGTTTCCTATGGAGAGAAATACAAATACAGCATCAAAACCAAATCGGGAGAGGTCATTTTGAAAGCGGACCCATTTGCTTTTGAAAGCGAGCTCAGACCTCAAAATGCGTCGGTTGTTGCAGATATGGATTATTTGTGGAGGGATACCGCATGGCAGAAAAAGAAAATGACAACAAGTCCCTACGAAAAGCCGATGAATATTTATGAGGTACATTTTGGATCGTGGAAAAGGCACGAAGACGGGAGCTTTTACAAATATAGCGATATGGCTGATGAGCTTATACCATATGTCAAGGATTTGGGATATACACATATCGAGCTTATGCCGGTTGCAGAGTATCCATTTGACGGCTCGTGGGGGTATCAGATAAGCGGATATTTTTCGGCAAACAGTCGCTATGGAACGCCGGCAGAACTTAAGGAGTTTGTTGACAAATGCCACAAAAACGGAATTGGGGTTATTATGGACTGGGTCGGGGCACATTTTCCGCGTGATGAGCATGGCCTAAGTCACTTTGACGGAACGCATCTTTTTGAGCATCCCGATACACGACTTGGGGAACACAAGGAGTGGGGCACACTTGTTTTTGACTGGGGGAAGACCGAAGTTCATTCGTTTTTGATTTCGAATGCTGTTTTCTGGCTTCAGGAGTATCATATAGACGGACTCAGGGTTGATGCTGTGTCAAGTATGCTTTATCTTGACTACAATCGAAAAAACGATGAATGGGTAAAAAACAAGTATGGTACAAACGAAAACCTTGATGCAATTGAGTTTTTGAAAAAACTTAATACCGAGGTCTTCAGGCGGTTCCCTAATGCATTGATGATTGCTGAAGAATCAACCGCCTGGCCGGGCGTGACATTGCCTGTGCACCATGGCGGTCTGGGATTTAACTTTAAGTGGAATATGGGGTGGATGAATGACGTTTTGAGATTTGTAAGCATAGACCCGTATTTTCGGGGAGACAACCTTGGACTTTTGACATTTTCGATGATGTATTCTTTTTCGGAAAACTTTATTCTTCCCATTTCACATGACGAAGTGGTACACGGCAAAGGGTCACTCATCGGCAAAATGTATGGCTCATACGAACAAAAGTTTAAAGGACTCAAGCTTTTGCTTTTGTTTATGTATGCACATCCCGGTAAAAAGCTTACTTTTATGGGAACCGAGCTTGGTCAGTTTGACGAGTGGAAGTTCGACGACCAGCTTGGATGGAATCTTCTGGATTATGAAAAGCACAGACAGATTAAAGACTTTGTCAAAGATTTGAATGAGTGTTATTCAAAAAACCGCGCACTGTACGAAAACGATTCAAACTGGAGCGGATTCAGATGGATAAATGCCGAAGACCGTCAGAATGCGGTACTTTCTTTTGTGCGGATAAGCAAAAGCCGTCGTGACAAAATTATTGGAGTGTTCAACTTTGCAGCAAAGACACACAAAAAATATCAGGTTGGAGTTTTGACGGCAGGCGAGTATGAGGTGATGCTTGGGACCGAAAACAAAAAATACGGTGGCGAAAAAGCAAGTTTTAAAAAAATGACAGCAAAGAAAGGCGGAACAAGCGAATTTCCATATGTAATCGAGCTTGATTTGCCCGAACTTTCGGCTGTATATATAAAAAAAGCAAAACCCAAGAAGAAGTCAGGATAAGGACATGAAAAATTAAAGACGGAGGGGTTTTAGATGAAATCAAAAGAATGTGTAGCAATGATACTTGCAGGAGGACAGGGAAGCAGACTGGGTGTGCTTACAAAGGATGTTGCAAAACCGGCAGTGCCGTTTGGCGGCAAATACAGGATTATTGATTTTCCGCTCAGCAACTGTGCACACTCGGGCATAACAACGGTTGGGGTGCTTACACAGTATCAGCCGTTTGAACTCAATACTTATATAGGAAACGGTCAACCCTGGGATCTGGACCGCAATGATGGGGGCGTTTATGTGTTGCCGCCATATGTGTCAGCTGAAAAGGGCGAATGGTACAAGGGTACGGCAAACGCTATCTATCAGAACATTGGATTTATAAGCAGATTTAATCCCAAATATGTTGCTGTCTTATCGGGTGATCACATATATAAGATGGATTATTCAAAAATGATTAATGCTCACAAGGCGGCGGATGCAGCAGCGACAATTGCGGTTATAGAAGTGCCGATTGAGGATGCATCAAGATTTGGGATTATGAATACGGACGAAAATATGAATATTGTTGAGTTTGAAGAAAAACCCAAAAAACCAAAAAGCAATCTGGCATCAATGGGGGTTTATATATTCACCTGGGAGATGCTCAAAAAGTATCTTATTGCCGACGAAAATGACCCAAGGTCCGACAATGATTTCGGCAAAAACATTATACCCAAAATGCTTTCGGACAAAAACCGGCTTATTGCGTACAAATTTTCGGGGTACTGGAAGGATGTTGGAACAATCCAAAGCCTTTGGGAGGCAAATATGAACTTGCTTTCTGAAACACCGGGATTTATGCTGGATGACGAGGACTGGAAAATTTTCAGCCGCAATCCTGCAATGGCACCGCATTATATTTCTCCAACGGCTGAGGTCAAAAACTGTTATATTACCGCAGGCTGTAAAATAGATGGGAATATCGAAAACTCGATTATATCCAGCGGTGTCAGCGTCGAACGCGGAGCAGTTGTTAAAAATTCGGTACTTTTGCCATACTGCAGGGTAAAGTCAGGTGCAACGGTCGAAAAAGCAATTATCGGGACAAATGCATATATTTCAAAGGGCTGTAGGATAGGCGAGCAAAGCAAGGATGCGATTGATGATTTCTTTGACCCGAATATTTGCACAGACGACATAACTTTGGTAGGAGCCGATGTTGCGATTGAAGAAAACTTAAAAATTGCTCCCGGCTCTATGGTGACGCGAAATGTCAAACGGGCAAAGAATATGGAAATAACAGCAAAAAAAACTGCTGACACAATAACAGCTTAGGTGGAGGGACTATTATGGAAAATAACAATATGATGGGTTTGGTTTTTTCGGGGAACCCCGAGGTTAACCTGGGTGAAATTATGAAAGTCCGTTCGCTTGCGGCTGTTCCTGTTGGCGGCAAGTACAGGATTATTGATTTTGTGCTTTCAAATATGGTTAATTCGGGCATAGCAAATGTCGGAATAATTACCGGAGGGAAAAACCGGTCTTTGAGCGACCACATAGGAAGCGGAAAGGCGTGGGATATGGCAAAAAAAGAGACAGGGTTGTTTTTTTTGCCGGTTTCCGAAGCAAGTTCCGGAGCAATAAAATCTTTTAATGGTATTGACCTTATAAACAGTGCAATGAGCTTTTTGGAACGGGCACGGCAGGAGTATGTGCTTGTTTGCGACTGCAATATTGTCTGCAATATAAATTTTGAAAATGTGATGGAATTTCACAAACAACATGATGCAGACATAACCGTGGTATACTCCGATGTTGGTGAGCTTTCTTCTGACCGGCTTAAAAGCAGCGTGCTTCTTGATGTCGATGAAGATGGCAGAGTGGGAGATGTTCAGGTGAATCCTTTGCGGCAAAAACTTAAAAAAGATTATATGCACATGTTTCTTTTGAAAAAAGATTTGCTTATTGATATTGTGGGTGACTGCCTTGCACACAACAAACATTCAATCGAAAAAAATATTTTACTTGCATGCGTTGACCGGCTTAAAATTTTTGGGTACCGGTTTGATGGTTATCACAAGGCCATCAACAGTATATTGTCGTTTTTTGAATTTAATCTTGACCTTCTTTCGCCTCAGATTCAAAGTGAGCTTTTTGGCACAGATACCGAAAGAGCGATTATGACAAAGGTCAAAGACAGCGTCCCGACTCGCTATGGAACAGAGGCTGAGGTCAAAAATTCGGTTGTGGCTGACGGATGCAGCATCGAGGGGAAAGTGGAAAATTGTGTGATTTTCAGAGGGGTAAAAGTTGGCAAGGATTCGGTTGTAAGGGATTCGGTGATAATGCAGAATTCACGGATAATGGATAATTGCAAGGTAGAAAATTCGATTTTTGACAAAGAAGTGATTTTACTGAGCGGCAAAAAGCTGATTGGTCAGCAGACGTATCCACTGGTAATCGGCAAAAGAACAATTGTGTAAAAAAGAAAGGCAGAGTGTTTGTATGAGCAAGATATTGATGCTTTCATCAGAGGGTGCACCTTATGCAAAAAGCGGTGGACTGGGGGATGTTTTGGGGGCACTTCCCCAGGCACTTGCGACTATGGGACACGATGTAAGGGTGATGCTTCCCTTGTATGCGTCAATTGATACCAAGCATAAAGAAGAAATGCAGTTTTTGTTTTATATATATGTCCCCCTGGGCTGGCGAAACAAGTATTGCGGAGTGTTTTCGCTTAAAAAAAACGGGGTAACATATTACTTTTTGGACAATGAATATTATTTTGGCGGCCCCGAACTTTATCGTTGGGATGATTTGGAAAGGTTTGCTTTTTTTGACAAGGCAGCACTTGAAGTTTTGCCAAAACTTGACTACAAGCCGGATATACTGCACTTAAATGATTGGCAGACGGGAATGGTGCCTGTAATTTTGAAGGCATACTACGAAAAAAATAATTTTTATCAGGGAATAAAAAGCGTTTTTACGATTCATAATCTTAAATATCAGGGAAGATATTCAAAAGATGCAGTGGCAGATTTTTTCTCTCTTGACCAAAGCTATTTTACCGACGACAAGCTCGAATTTTACAATGATGCAAATCTTATGAAAGCGGGAATTGTATATGCGGACCTTGTAACAACGGTAAGCCCGACCTATGCAGAGGAAATAAAGACCCCTTTGGGAGGCGAAGGCCTTGACGGACTTTTGCGTGCCAGAGAAAATGACCTTTTTGGAATTTTGAATGGCATAGATACTTTTGAATACAATCCTCGCTTTGACAAGTATATCGAAAAACAGTATTCAATCAGCGACTTTCAGAAAGGGAAAAGAGAAAACAAAACAGCCCTTCAAAAACAGTTGGGTCTTTTGCCTGATGCAGAAAAACCGATGATTGGACTGGTTTCGAGATTGGTGGGGCAAAAAGGTCTTGACATAATCCGCTATGCCAGAGACGAACTTTCACAGTTTGATGTTCAGCTTGTGATCCTTGGAACAGGCGAAGAAGAATATGAAAATATGTTCAGGCGCTTAGCGTGGGAAAACAGCGACAAGATATCTGCAAACATCTGCTTTGACAACAGACTGGCTCATCAGATTTATGCCGCAAGTGACATCTTTTTGATGCCATCCCTTTTTGAACCATGCGGACTTGGTCAGCTTATTGCAATGGCGTACGGAAGTGTACCCCTGGTGCGCGAAACAGGAGGACTCAAAGATACGGTAAGACCTTACAACGAGTTTACGGGCGAGGGCAATGGATTCAGCTTTGCTCCGCCGGATGCACAGGATTTTTTGTATACACTCAGGCGTGCTCTTCATTTCTACTCGGACAAAAAAGTCTGGTCGGGGTTGGTCAAAAATGCAATGGCGCAGGATTTTTCGTGGAACGAATCTGCCAAAATGTATGACAGAATATATAAAAAGCTGATGGGAGGATTTGATGAATAATTCAAACACAAACAAAGCAAAAAAACAGCAAAGCAAAGAGACAATAAAAAAACAGATAAAAAGCAGTATTTCGGGCAAGCTACGCAGATATTTTGCCAAAACAGTAGAAACTGCGACAGACGAACAGATTTACAAGGCGTGTGCCATGACGGTCCGTGATGAGATTATGGACAAGTGGGCAAAATCGCGTGAGAACCTTGAATCAGGGAATCAAAAAGAGTTGTACTATCTGTCTTTTGAGTTTTTAATCGGCAGGTCGCTTGCGAACAATATAATGAATATCCTTAAAACCGAGGTGTATAGCGAGGCACTTTCCGAAATGGGACTTGACCTTTCAAAAATCGAAGAGGTCGAGAATGATGCAGGACTTGGCAACGGCGGTCTTGGCAGACTTGCGGCGTGCTTTTTGGACTCGCTTTCGACCCTTGAACTTCCGGCTTTTGGATGCGGAATCAGATATGAATATGGACTCTTTAAGCAAAAAATCATAGATGGGTACCAGGTGGAAATGCCTGACCCCTGGCTTGAAAGCGGAAATGCGTGGGAGATTGAACGCCCCGAGGACAGCGTCGAAATCCATTATAACGGCAGGATAGAGGAGTATTATGAAGATAACCGGATGAAGTTTAGGCATGTTGACTACAACACCGTTATTGGCGAGCCATATGATATGCCGATATCGGGATATGACTCAAAACTGGTCAACACACTAAGGCTTTGGCGTGCAAGGTCTCCTCAGGTAATCAACATGGCAGAATTCAATCGGGGCGACTATGCAATGGCGGTAAAAGACAAGGAACTTGCCGAGGTGGTTTCGCAAATCCTTTATCCCGAGGACAATCATTACGAGGGTAAGCTTCTAAGACTCAAGCAGCAGTACTTTTTTGTCTCGGCAACAATTCAGTGGATTCTGGCAAAGCAAAAGCGCCGTGGACACAATCTTTGTGATTTGCCAAAGTATGTGCAGATTCACATCAACGACACACATCCGACCATCGCCATCCCCGAATTTATGCGTATTATGATGGATGACGAGGGATTTGGCTGGGACGAGGCGTGGGATATTGCTCAAAAGATTTTTGCCTATACAAATCATACTATTATGTGCGAGGCGCTTGAACGGTGGCCGGTTTCGATGGTTGAAACACTTCTTCCCAGAGTTGCGATGATTGTCAAGGAAATTGACCGCAGACAAAGATTGTTTTTGGGCGAAAAGTTTGGTGGTGATGCGGCAAAGATTGATTATATGTCGGTTATATCAAACGGAAATGTCAATATGGCAAATCTGTGTCTTACCACTTGCCACAGTATAAATGGTGTGGCAGAACTTCATACCGAAATTCTTAAAAAAGAAACATTCCGTGATTACTACAGCGTGTATCCCGAAAAGTTTAAAAATGTAACGAACGGAGTTACGCCAAGAAGATGGATTCTTAAGGCAAATCCAAAGCTTGCAGGGCTTATCAGTGATGCAATAGGTGATTCGTGGATAAAAAATGCCGAAGATTTAAAAAACTTAGAAAAATTTGCGAAAGATGAGGCGTTTAAAGAAAAATTTGCGGAAATAAAGTGCGAGAACAAGAAAAAACTTGCCAAATATATACAAAAAGCAAACGGCATAACGATTGACCCAAACTCGCTATTTGATGTGCAGATTAAAAGACTTCACGAATATAAACGCCAGCTTTTAAAGGTTTTTCATATAATATACCGTTACAAAATGATTACCGAAAACAAAGAGCAAGCAAGCCTTCTTCCTGAGACCTTTATTTTTGGCGCAAAGGCAGCACCGGGTTATCACACCGCCAAGCTGATAATAAAGCTTATTAACAATGTTGCGGAAGTGGTCAACAATGACCCAAGAGTAAACGATATTTTAAAAGTAGTATTTGTCGAAAACTACAGTGTTTCTATCGCCGAAAAAATTGTCGCTGCCGCAAACCTGAGCGAGCAGATTTCGACAGCGGGAAAAGAGGCTTCGGGAACAGGAAATATGAAGCTTATGCTGAACGGAGCACTTACCATTGGTACAATGGATGGCGCAAATGTGGAGATTTCAAGACTGGTGGGAAGTGAGAATATTTATATTTTTGGACTTACAGCAGAGGAAACTTCAAATATCTATGCATCCGGCAGGTCGGGAAGTGGAGAAGTGTACTCACAAAATGCTGTTGTCAAAATGGTGGTAGACTCTTTGATTGACGGGACTTTTTCAAAAAACAATCAGGATTTGTTTCAGGAGCTTTATCGCGAACTTGTTTTTGGAAGAAACGGATTTTCGGACCAATACCTTTTGCTTCGTGACTTTGCAGCGTACCTTGATGCAAGCCACAGCGCAGCTAAGGACTTTGTAAACCCCGGACTTTGGAATCAAAAAGCTATTATCAATGTTTCAAAAGCAGGATATTTTTCAAGCGACCGTTCGATTGAGGACTACAACAGACAGATATGGAAGCTTGAGAAGCTTTAAATTAAGAAATAAAAAATGCCACCCAAAAGGGTGGCATTTAATTTTTGCTTATTAGTCAGCAGAATACGGCAAAAGTGCCATATATCTTGCTCTCTTGATAGCAACTGTAAGCTCTCTCTGATGCTTTGCACAGCAACCGCTGATTCTTCTGGGAAGAATCTTTGCTCTTTCTGTGATATAGCGTCTGAGCTTTGCTACATCTTTGTAGTCGATGCAATCTACTTTGTCAGCGCAAAAAACACAAACCTTTCTTTTGGGTCTTCTGTTTCTTGCTTTGTCATTTCTTTCCATCTCTTCCATTGAAATATCCTCCTTTTTCAATCAATAATCGGTGATTTTAAAAACACCGTCTCTGAAAATCTTTTTTAAAACGGCAAATCGTCGTTTGTTTCAAGGGTGACAAAATCGTCATCCTGCGAAACAGGCATCTCGGCAACATCGTCAAGAGGTGCACTTGCCGCTGGAGCAAACGAACTGCCTTCGTCAGCGCTGCGCTTGGATTCGCCAAACGAAACCTCGCTTGCAACAACTTCGGTTGCGTAGTTCTTTTTGCCGTCCTGACCCTCCCAAGTTCTTGTCTGGATTCTGCCGACAACGATAATCATTCTGCCCTTTGTGAAATATTTTTCAACAAATTCGGCTGTTTTGTTCCAAGCGACACAATTGATGAAGTCTGTGCTTCTGTTGTCGCCGTAGCCGTTGTCAATAGCAACAGTAAAACTGCAAACGGGGGTGCCGCTGCCTGTGTGCCTGAGCTCGGGGTCGCGGGTAAGTCTGCCCATCAAAATCGCTTTGTTAATCATAAGCAATCTCGCTTTCTGTGCTTTGTTTTAAAGCATAATTATTTGTTTTCCTTTTTGATAACCATGTTTCTGAGGATGCCGTCGGTAATGCCGAATACACGCTCGAGCTCTGCGGGGAAGTCTGCCTTTGCCGCAAAGTTTATCAAAACATAGTAGCCTTCAGTTACATCATCAATCGGATAAGCCAATCTTCTGCGTCCCCATTCGTCAACGCTTTCAATTGTACCGTTAGCTTCGATCAATGACTTAAACTTATCAACGAGAGCGGTTGTTTCTTCTTCGCTTTTTGCAGCGCTGATAATAAACAAGGCTTCGTACTTGTTGATAACTTCAACCATTTTTTTCACCTCCTTATGGACTTTGACTTTCGGTCGTGCCGAAAGTAAGGATTTCTCTAACCAATAAATTATAATACCTTTTTCGAGTGTTGTCAAGCATAAATTTTCCTGCCTATAACTTTATTTTCTGTGGAATAATTTTTTTGTTGAGATTTCGCAAAGAAATTGATTTTTAGTGTGCAAAAAAGGACAAGGTTTATAACCTCGCCCTTTAATATTTTCATTCTGCATTTACATGAAAACAATATGAAATCTGCCCATAACCATTTTTGTCAGATTTATCAGTCCATTCAGCAGTAATTTTATATATATACCCACCTTTTTTCAATTCAAGCATTTCGGAATTGAAGTTTACATTTTCCGTTTCAACCTCAATCCCTTCCCACGCTTTATCATTCCAACATATAACTTCTAAAATATTATCAGGAATATTGTCAAAACTAAATATTAGTTGTTTTGATTGTGTTGTTTCAAGGGTGGGCATATATTCCTTATTTTCTAATGCAACACATAAAAATGGATTAGACATAGCACTAAGGACATGGTCACAGTTCTTCCATCTCCAAATATGTTCAAGGTATTGGGCATTAATTTCTTTTGTATCTGTTGTTATCTTCAATTTAGGCAAACTGTCAAATATATCAGTTTCCTTGTGGTTGTCTGCACAACCTGATAATGAAACAACAAAAACAAAAAGTAAAATTAAAATCAAGATTGGTTTCTTTTTCATAACACCACTCCTCTCAAACATTCACTCCATTTCCTATATTTTACCTAAATTATAGCAGAATCACGCCCTAAAGTCAACAATTTCAACAATTTTCATCATAATGCCCTGTTGTGGTAAGCTCCTTCTGGTGGATATCCCCGAAGAAGGAAAAAACAACACTTTTATGTATTTGCCTATTAATTTTTCTAAAAAACTATGCTTTTTAAGGGGTAAAATCAACAAAAATAGTGCGGTCGGAAAAACTTCCGCATTTTTCCGACACTTTTAAATGACACTTATAAAAAAGGCTCCCTTGTGTAAAGGGAGCTGTCAACGGAGTTGACTGAGGGATTGTTTGACTTCATTATCAATAAATATACATACTCCCTCAAAGTTTTTGTTTATATCAAGATTT
>JAFQSM010000037.1 GCA_017409575.1 Clostridia bacterium | reverse complement strand
CTGATAAATGGTCGGATATGCTGTCAAAAAACATAGGTCTGCTCCTTTGGGGAGAGGTCGGAACAGGCAAAACATATTTTGCGGCTTGTATCGCAAATGCGTTGGTAGAAAAATGTGTATCTGTAAAGATGACAAACTTCTCCACCATACTCAATGATTTGTTCTATGAGAACGACAAAAATCAGTATATCGACAGACTGAATAATCACAGTCTACTGATTATAGATGATTTGGGCATTGAGCGTGATACAGAATACGCATTAGAACAAGTTTATAACATAATAGATGCACGATACAAAAGCAATAAGCCACTTATTGTAACAACAAATTTAACCATTACAGAGATTAAAAATCCTATTGACACCGCACACAAAAGAATTTATGACAGAGTTTTGGAAATGTGTGTGCCGGTCAAGTTTGACGGAGAAAATTTCCGTCAGCAAAAGGCAACGGAGAAAATGGAAGCCATAAAGACAATATTTGATTCGGAGGTGAAATGATTATGGCAAAAGCGATATTAAGATTTGCAAAGCATAAAGGCAGTCCGGCAGCTAAATTAGAGGGACATCACGAACGCAAGAAAGAGAAATACAAAAGCAATCCCGATATTGACACATCAAGGAGCAAATACAATGTGCATCTTGTTACACCGCAGATGAGCTATAAAAAGGAAATAGACACCCGTATCACAAAAGCAAAATGCAGAACACGCAAGGACAGCGTAAGATTTATTGATACAATCATCACAGCAAGCCCCGAATTTTTCAAGGGTAAAAGTTACGATGAAATGAAACAGTTTTTTGTTCACGGATTGGAATTTATCAAAGCAAACATTGTTCCAGAAAATATCTTTTCTGTGGTTGTTCATCTTGATGAAAAAACACCGCACATGCACCTTTGTTTTGTGCCTCTTACAGAGGATAAAAGACTTTGTGCAAAAGAGATACTTGGTAACAGTACAAAAATGGTTGAGTGGCAGGATAAGTTCTATGAATATATGGTAAAGTTTTATCCGAAGCTGGAGCGTGGCGATCCTGCCCGTGATACACACAGAAAGCATATTCCCACAAGTGTTTTCAAGGCAGCGTACAGATTACAGAAAATGCAGCTTGAAATTGAGAGCATTTTGGAAAATACCAATATTCTCAATACAGGTAAAAATACAACAAAGGCTATGGCATTGATTAAGAAGTTTGTACCAAAGGTTGAGAGCTTTGAAACACAGGTAAATATGCTGTCAAAGTCTTTCAAAAGGGCAGAAGAAGAAAATGCAGAGTTGTCAAAAGCATTAAACACCTACAAAGACAGAAGCTTTAAGCAAAGCCGTGAGCTTGCGGATTTGAAATATACTGTCAATGAGCTATATGACTTTCTCAACAAGATACCTGCTGAAATTATAGAACAGGTTAAGGAGGCAGAGGAAAAAGCAGAAATGCAAGCGAAAAAAGAACGCAGGCGAAAGCGAGAAATGGAGGCGGAGAGATAATGAAGAAAATCACATTGCTGCCTCAAATAACATCTTCCGGCAAGCAGTTAAAACACCCTGAAAACATAAATATCAAAAAGAAAATCGGCACTACTACATATATGGTAAACGCACATTTCAATACCGAAGCAACGGGCGATATGGTTTCAAAACTCAAAAGCCTTATGACAAGATAGGCTTGTGCAAAAGGGAGAAATTTTGAATAAGCGTTGATTTTGACAGTCGGATATGGTACAATGTCTATACTACAATATTTATCATATCCGGCTGTCGGAAAGGAGAATTTATTATAAATGATAAGACAGTCAAATGATGATAAAATAACTGCTCTTTACTGCCGATTATCGCAAGATGACGGGCGTGAGGGCGAAAGTAACAGTATAACTAATCAAAAAGCAATTCTTGAAAAATATGCAAAAGACCACCAAATGACACCATACAAAATTTATGTGGATGACGGTGTAAGCGGAACTACATTTGAGCGTGACGGATTTAAGGAAATGCTATCCGATATTGAGCAAGGGCTTATATCGACAGTTGTTGTTAAGGATTTATCCCGTTTCGGCAGAAACCATATTATGGTTGGATATTATACAGAAATGTTCTTGCCGTCAATGAATGTAAGATTTATCGCAATCAATGACAATGTTGATACAGACGATAACGAAAGTAACGAGTTTGCACCCTTTACCAATATTTTCAACGAATGGTATGCTAAAAATGCAAGCAAGAAAATCAATGCTGTATTTAAGGCAAAGGGTGAATCGGGACAGCGTTTAGGCTCTGCTATCCCTTATGGCTACAAGGCAAATCCCGATAATTCGAAAGAGATTATTGTTGATGAAGAAGCTGCAAAAGTTGTCAGATACATATTTGAACTCTGTATGTGTGGCAAAGGTCCGGGTAAAATCGCAAAACAGCTTACCACAGAGGGTATTTCAACACCTATGGTATATTTCAGAGAACACGGAATGCCTTGCAGAACAAAAGCCAATGTGAGCAATGTATGGTGCAACAGAAGCGTTTCGGGAATACTTGAAAATATGACCTACATAGGACATACAGTTAATTTTCGGACTGCTACCGTAAACTACAAAACCCATAAGAAAGTACGACAACCAAAAGAAAATTGGCTGATATTTGAAAACACTCACCCACCCGTTGTTGAAATCTCGGTATGGGAAAAGGTGCAGGAGTTAAGAAAAAACAAACGCCGATATACCAAGTCGGGAAAGAAAAGCATTTTTGCAGGACTTTTGGAATGTGCGGACTGTGGTGCAAAGCTGTATTACTGCACTTGTAAATCACATAAAGAGGAACACGATTATTTTGTCTGCTCCAACTACAAGGGAAATACGGGTAAATGTACGGTGCATTATCTCCGTGAAAGCGTACTCTATGACATTGTTCTTGAACAGGTACAAACGATGCTTGCATATCTGCAATCCTTTGAAAGCGATTTTGTAAAAAGTCTTGTTGATAAATCTGCAAAGGACAAGAAAAAGGAAATCGCTTCACGCAGAAAGAAACTCGAAGCAAACAAAATGCGAATATCGGAACTTGACGGAATTTTCAAAAGAATTTACGAGGACAACATATCAGGCAAGTTAAGTGATGAACGATTTGCAAAGCTATCAGCAGACTATGAAAGAGAACAAAAACAGCTTGTACTTGACACCGAAGTACTTGAAAATGAACTAAATCAAGAAGCAGAACAGGTTGACAATGTGGAGTATTTTCTAAACATAGTCCGTCAGTACACCGAAATCAAGGAACTTTCTGCAAGAGTGGTAAATGACTTAATAGATAAAATCAAAGTTCACGCAGTAGATAAGTCAAGCGGTCAGAG
>JAFQSM010000036.1 GCA_017409575.1 Clostridia bacterium | reverse complement strand
TAACACAAAGTATGTCGGCAGAAATTGTTACGGTGAGCTTGACGAAAATATCCGTATGAAAGCACGATTTGTTTCTATGGGTGTAAGCAGTCATTTTGACGCTTTGAGATTGGAACTTATAAATCGTACAGAGGGTGAAATTGACGCAACGGTTATCAGATTTAATGAAATTTGGGGTAAAAAGTTTGTTCCGGGCAATACCAATTCCCGTGACGGTGTTTCTCCGCATTTATGGATAAGTGATGAAAAATTGGCTTGGTATTTGTACCAACCCACAACAAAGGATTTTGACATTTTAAGAGAAAGTGCCAAAGAATATGTAAGTGTATTTAAGGATTTTTCGGTGGAAAAGGAAAAAAAGCAATCTATAAAAAAGCAGCTTTCCGATAAAAAAGAAACGCAACCAAAAAAGATTGCAAAAAGTAAACAAAACGATTTGGAGGTTTAATTATGGCAATGTCAACTAACAATTTTCTTGAAAATGAATTGCGAAAGATTTTCGGTAATGATGATATGTTTTCAAACACAAAATATATTTCCGGCGTATGCTACGGTGAACTTGACAGTGATTTGAAAATAAAATGCCAGATTGACGATAGCGGCGTGAGCAGAAACTATGATGTACTGCGAATAACCGTTATTAACAGAAAAGACGGCGTTGTAGATAAGCACGCAATACAGTTTTTTGATGTTTGGGGCAGGCTTCCTGTTCCGGGCAATCCTAATTTCAAAGAGGGTGTTGCGCCTCATATATGGGCTTACGACGGAAAAACGGAATGGTATGCGGCTGCACCAAAAGAAAGGCATTACGAAATATTGAAAGAAAATGTAAAAAACTATCTTGACATATTCCGTGATAAGTCAATAGAGCTTGAGCCTAAACCGTCAATAAAAAAGCAGCTTTCCGATAATAAAAATATTTCTACTCAAAAGAAACCTGCAAAGAGTAAAAATAACGATTTGGAGGTGTAATTATGGCAAAAGATAATATAAATCAGGATATGGCGTTGGACGACGCTACGGATTTAGCCTTTGATATTGATGTTCATTTAAGGGAACACAGCAGTACATATAATTCAGAGCATACAGAGGTTATGGAAGCACAGGAAAATATCGCTGATGATATTATTTCAGGTAATTTTGATAATGTGAAAGGCCTTCTAACAAGGTATGCTACCCAAAATGAAGATTTCTTCAAAAGGCTTGACGAATACCGGGAAAACTTTTTACAGGACACGGGGCCGTTTTCTGTGTTGATTTACAACAAAGAGACACAGGCGGAACAATGGTTATCGCTTCCGGCAAAGCCTGAACGCTTTGAAAAGCTCCTTAATGATATTGGGCTTTCAAAAGATGCCTCGCCTGAACAATATGCCGTTTCAGGTTATGTTATTTCATACGGTGATTTGGCTGATTATATCGCAACCGGTGAAAACGTTGACGAACTCAACTATCTTGCGTACCTACTTAAAAATCTCAATTCCGAAGAATTGAAAATCTTTCTTTCTGCTATGGAGGACGAAGCCGATATACATTCCATTGAAAACCTTATAAATCTTGCTCAAAATACCGATTGTTATACTTTGGTTGATAATATGTATGATTGGGACGATTACGGTAAATATGTTATGGAGGAAAACGGCATTGATTTAAGATTACTCTATGATATTGAGGACTACATCAATTTTGAACAGTACGGAAAAGACAAGGCAGAGGAACGAAAGGCTATTATGGTTGATAGTGCCGTTTTGGAGAAAGAACAGGGGCCATATACAACCTACTATGACGGAAACACAGCACAAATTCCTGACTTCTGCAGAATAACACCTATTGAGAATGACGACAGCTTTATTGATGATAAGATTAAGCGCAGTATGGAGCTTGCAAATTCACTTGATAGGTTTTTTGTTGCTCACGATATGGACTATGCCGCAAAATATCCTGACGGAGCTATGGCAATGAAATTGTCGGAAAGCCTTTATAACGGACGCACCGATTATATCAAGGATATGCTTGCGGATTTAGGACAGACAGATGATGATGTTCTTCCTCTTGAACTCAAAGAGTATGAGGAAAAATATATCCCTGTTAAGTATTTCATTTATCAGCTTAAATCGGGTGATGATACAAGAGATTTCCGTTTTGAAAGTTTGGAACGGCTGCATAGCAAAGGAGAATTTGCAGACAAAAACAATTATGACTTGATTTATTCTGCAGCATATATGCCGTCTGATACATTGGAAAAACTTTTCCAGAGATTTAATATAGATATTCCGCAGGATTTCAAAGGACATAGTTTGAGTGTTTCGGATATTGTGGTTATTTCCGGCAAAGGTGAAGAAAAGGCGTATTACTGTGATAGTGTGGGATTTAAGGAAGTGCCTGAATTTCTTGATTATATCAGAATCAGGAGCGCTGTAATAAGTAATTACGAGGGATATACTGCTCTTGTGGGAACTGATGATAAAGTGTACTTGGGTGCAAATGAAAATTATCACTATATGTTTGACGCGCCTTCATACTATGATAATTCAGATAAATCCGTTATTCATATATCGGATAATCACAAGATGTATTCGTTCCTGTATGGCGACGGTTGGGTAGTTTCTCAACAGCAAATGCTTGAAAACGGAGCTTTCACTACGGAAAATTATGCAGAATTTGCAGAATTGAAAACAGGTGTATTATCAAGGCTCAAATGCAAAAAAGAAATTACTTTTGCAGGAGAGCCTTTTAACTATCTTGCAAATGCAGAAAAGCACACGGAGCAGAATTTCAATCAGATTGACGGTTTAATAAACAACGAGCCGCCGAAGCCGTCTATCCGGGAACAGATAAAAAATTCTGCCAAAGAGCATGGAGAGAAAAAGGAGCCTTCAAAAGCACCTCACAAATCGGAGCCGGAGCTATGAACAGAATAATATTACTTTCCCCGAAGCAAAGCAGACGTACAAATGCACTTGTTCGCAAGCTCTGTTGCAACTACGACGGCGGCCATTGTATTTTGCTTGACGACGGCGATCCGTGCGTATGTCCCCAGCTTATAACATACTCACATATTATCTGCAAATGGTTTAAGGTTGCCGTACTGCCTGTTGATAAAGATTTGCATATTGAACTGATGAAGCCACCGAACACAAAACTGTGTTCTATATGTGGCAGATATTATATCCCAAACAGTAACAGGTCAAAGTATTGTTCCGATTGCAGAAAAGTCATTACAAGACGGCAAGCAGCGGAACGAAAACAAAAACAGCGTCTTATGTCACGGAATAAAGGTGTTTTATTCCCTTAAAATAAGGGTTTTTAAGGCGAAAACTCATAGGGGTAATACTCTTTATCCAAAAACCTTAAAAACTGCCCTCTAATGCGTGACATAGACCACAAAAAAATACCGTGATACAGTTCGCTTCATCAGCGGCATGTATCACGGTTATTTTTTTATGCGTTTAATTTATTTTTCAGAGTCGGTAATCCATTTCTTAACTTGTTCAATTACTTTTTTGTTTTTCTTTTTTACTATTTGATATTTATAATACTGTTGCCCTATTACAACGCCAATAGCTATACCTAAAAAGATATTTATTGCTTCCATATAGTTAAATCTCCTTTATTTAATTTTCCCGATTGTTATACTTTCCTCACCAAGAGCATCGTAAATTTCACTCATAAACATTAGCATATCTGCTTTTTCGCCGTTTCTCACAAACTGCATACGAGCCTCGATAACACCCTCACCAATCTTATTAAATGTTACGAGTGCTGAATAATCACCCTCATACTGCAGGTAGATGCCGAAATCATTTTCAAAGTCTTTCGGCATAATATAACCCTCTCTGCTTGTGAGTACAGTTGTAGCAGCAAGTGTTCTTGCACCAAAGCGACCATTTATTTGAGTAGCAAAGACAGAAAGGTTAAATCCGTTAAGCTCTATGAATTTTTTGACGTCAATTTCTTCGTCTGGATTTTCTTCTGCAATCATTTTATTGTAGTATTCTACAACCTTATCAATGTTATATGAAACATAGTACATTTGGACGGGTTTTTCAAAATCTGTCTTTGAAAGATTGTCAATAGATGTTTTTGTTTCATCATCAGAAATATACATTGAGATAAATTCTTTTGTTCCGGCAAGCTCTCCGGCTTTTTTAGTATGCTTAAATGCTTCCTCAATATAGAAATCAGAAACCTCAACATCTTCACCGATATAAATTTCTGTCGGTGTATCAGCTCCGCCGATAATTCCCGTATTAGCGGATTGAGCTGCATATACTCTAACGATTGTTACGATAGCCTGTTCTGTTGTATATGTGTCTTGTGGAGCGAATTTGTTTTCTCCAACACCATTCATAACTCCCATATTGCACATTACTTGAATGGAATCAGAAGCCCAATCAGAAATACTTGCTTCATCATCAAAGTTAAAATACATTTCTGTTACGGGTACAGGAATAGTTTTGTTTACCATTCTGTTAAGAATAACGGCAGCTTCCTCACGGGTAAGCAAGTCATTAGGTGCAAATTCCGTTTCAGATTTTCCGTTGATAATTCCCATTGCATTTAATCTGATAATTTTTGAATTTGTTGTATCAGTAAACTTGTTTTCTCCTGTAACTGTGTCAACCTCTTTAACTACATTATAGCAGTAATTGTATATAAGCTCGCAAAATTCTTCACGGGTAATAGGAGCAGGGAAATTATAATTTCCACCGACATTTATTATATTTAATGCTATTGCTTTTTCAATATCTGATTTTGCCCAATCACTATAAGGAACTGACGTTCCAGAGGTTTTATTTTCTTCATTTGTTGGGACAACATCATAGCCAACTATTACGGGACCTGCACCTGCATAATTTGCCTTTGGAATATCATATTTTTCTAATAGCTTTTCGATTGTTGCGTCATTTTTTAACTCTTTAATTGCATTATTTACAAGAGTGTATATCAGTACATTTGTTTTATCTCCTGACGCTTCAATCAATTTTTCTTTTTCTGATGAATTTCCGGGAAAGATAATAGCATAATTTACAATTTGCGAAGATGTTTCGTCTATCTGCTCATAGGTATCAAGGTAGATTTCAGAAAAATCTACAAGCTGTTTTCTTTCATCTGTAACGGTAATTGCTGATATAGCACAATCAACCTCACCACTTGTAACAGCAAGATGAAGCCTGTCAAATGGAAATTCTACATACTCAATTTCAAAACCGATCCTTTCGCCGATATAATTCATAAGGTCAATATCAAAGCCTGTTAAATTTCCATTTTCGTCGTAATACTCAAACGGCTTAAACTCTGCATTTATTCCGACTTTGATTTTAGCCGGCTGCATGGGGCCGTCAACTCCGTCCGCAAAAACGGCGATTGACATTGTAAGTAACATTGTGATTGATAAAATGATTGATAATAACTTTTTCATACTGTTTACCTCCGTTCATCAGTTAAAATCTATAATTTGATTTCCCTTGTATTTTGCGTTCCTTTTTGATTAACTTTATAATTTCTATACGATAATTCTGATACATTAAAATATTTCTTTTTATTTCCGCAAAGGAAAGTTATAACATATTCTTTCCGTGTGAATGGAGCCTGACTTTTTCTGTATATTTGCTTGTCATAGCTTTGTTTGTCAACAACTATTGCTTTAATACTTTTCTCTTTTGAGAACAGATTTATTATTACTCTGATGATAATTCCAATAACTATAATCGCACCGATTATGGCAAAGATAAAATTAACTATGTTACCGAAATTGTTTCCCATACGCATTTACCTCCTTGCTTTATTCGCAACATAAATTCCGCATACTACATAAAAAATAATGAGAGGAAAGCCTATAAGGTATTCCTTAAAAATCTGTCCTGTTTCCTGTAACCCCATATATACCAGTATTCCGCCTACAACTACGCCAAAGAAGCAACCCCACCATTTATTTTTGCATAATAGCAAACCCGATAATATGAGCAGTATATCAATTATCCAAACAACAGGAGTTGTATCTATTGAAGTTAGGAAAGCAAAATATACTAATAGAATGGTGAACGGTATAGCAGGTAAAAAATATATTATTTTCTTCATAGCGTTTACCTCCTTGCTTTTTTCTTCCTGATTTTATATCCGATTAAGAAGCCGATAGCTCCAACCAAGATAATTAAAATCAATGTTCCGATTGTGTAGGCCAATGTTGGGTTATCAATTACCCAATAAGCAAAATTTGCATAAGTGCTTTTTAGTTTTGGAAGATTGGGCTGTGCTTCTTCGGGGAATAGCTCAATTAGCTTTTCATAGTCGGCTGCTTTAATTATGTAATCTCCTTGCGGAGCACTAAACATTTCTGTCCGGCTGTTTGCTACTTTGCAATTATCCCACATATACACGCTATATGTTTTTTCTCCCTCATAGGCGTTTATAACAAAACTATTATCACTTGACGCCAATGTGTTTTTTACATCTTTCAGATATATTTCATCAGCCAACTTGAAAAACTTTTCTTTGTCAATTTCGTACTTTGCCTGTCTATTGAATAAGGCAAATTCTATTTTATCGCACTTATCTATGTCAATAATCTCAAAAAGACCTGCCAAAGATATTTCTTCGCCCTCAATCGTGAGAGCAGCATTTGATTTATCAATTCTTTCTTGTTCGGCTTTTTCATATTCTCCGTCATTTAAGTATTGTTCAAAGCGTTCCCACATATCACCCTCAACATTTTTCAATTTTAATGTTTTGGTGTCGTAGCTTGTAACCTCAAAAATATCTGTTGGGTTGTTCTCGTCAAAGTATGTAATCAGATAAACATTACCGGGCTTAATATCAATATCACCAACTGCATTTGCATTACTGTAATTTTGTTTTGTTCCTGTTTTTATATCACCTTTGATTTTCTTTACAGGAGAGACGGCGACATCTCCGTTTTCAGTATAAGAAAGCACCTCGCCGAAAAATATATGAGCTCCGTCATAGTGTAGTAAATCCTCCGGCACGCTTCCGGCAAATACTGTAACCGATAAGGAAAGCAAAAGGATTGTAATGCTGATAAAACTAATTAACTTTTTCATATCCATTTACCGCCTTTTCGTTTCTTGATAAAAATATATATCATACACACAAGATAGTATAAGACAAGGCAACTACCTACAATTATTTCCTGTTCACCAAGTTTTACATTATGTGTTCCGTTTTCAATAAAAATTATTCCGGGTATAATGCCAATCAAGCCACCAAGCCAGATATGTTTATGTAAAAGTATTCCGGCACATAATAATGCAGCAAGGAATAGAAAAACTGTGTATTCAAAAGAAAGACCACCTATACAAATCACAGCAAGATATAAGGTCATAAATGCAATAAAAGGAATGTAGTATAATATTTTTTTCATTGGAATTTGCCTCCTTACTCAATCGTGAAATATAGTTCGTATGTTTTTGTGTCAAAATCTCCGGCTGCTCTGAAATCCGTTATTTCCTTTGTCAATCTATAAAATCCAGACGGCAGAGGTCCGTATATATATTGCCAGTCAATTTTCATTTCTGTAATTTCATTCTTTTGGATTTGATAAGCTGCTGCGTTCCAAGCAGGAGTATTACTGATTATTGTCGGTACAGGTTGCCATTCATCATTGATAATTCTTTCAAGTGAGTACGCTAACCCTGTTTGTAAATCTCCCGTTGGGGAGCCGCCGAACTGCTCAATTTGAAGATTTAGACTTAATGGCGAAATTTTGTCTGCCGATAAAGAAATTCCCCATTTATCAATATCCCCATAAACTCTAAATGTTGTTCTGTACTTTTTATCATTAGGAGTTTGAGAGCTGCTAAATAGTTTGTTGTGTTCTTCAAAATTATAGTTTATATCTTCTGTCAATACAACTATTTCGCTTTCGTTTTCTGCGTTAGGTGTTTTGCCTTTTAAGTAAAAGCAGTATTTGAAAATGCTCATATCAAGTTCAGAATCGTCAAACTGCTTAAAGATTACCCATTCGCCATTTATGGGGATTTCCTTTGTAATGCTTGTAGCACTCTGATAGCCTTCTGCACCCTCAAAATTACATTCGTTATCATTTTTAGGTATTTCGTGTTCTGCTCCGACTTGTTTCAGCTCTCCGTCAAGAGTTCCGCAGCGGGGCGTCATATCACTAACTTTTCCACTATCATAATACAGCTTCCCGTCAACCTTAATCATACGGAGAGGTTTTTTAACGGTATCGCCGTTTTCACTACTGACAAATATACTTGTCGGGCCGTCTGCACCGCCTATTACTCCGACGCTTGTACTGTCGTTGCAGGCAGAGAGCAGCAGGCAGCTTAAAATAAGTGATGTAATTAAAATTCGTTTCATAGGTAATGCCTCCTTTATATCTTTTAGACGTATGAATGAGGAAAAAGTTTCCTCTACTTATAATACACTTTTGAAGCCCAAAAAGTTGCATATTTATATGTTTTTTCCTTGTTTTTTAAGATTATGTATTTTGATTATTGATACAATAAAAACAATAAAATCTATTAAAAGTGGTATTCCAACATAGACTAATGCAAAGAATACAGTTAAGAAAAATTCGTCAGTTCTTGTAAGGCCGTAATGTGCTGTTGGATATGTTTTATCATCAAACAAAATATTCAATCCGATTATGCCAATATACAAAACAAATAATATCAGTATAGTAAACGATATATTTCTTATTGTCTTTAACTTTTTCATAAATACTCCTTGTATTATTCCTGTTCGTGCATACGGATTGTAGGCTTTAACTCAAATATGTCGCCCTCGTTCTCAATTCTGTATAAATCCGTATAGGAATATGTTTTCGTTTTACTTGTGTTCTCATAAAATATATCTTTCTGCTCATAGACGATAGCACTTTCAGCATGGTCGATAACACTTGCGTCTGCATTACGGGGATATGTAATGTGTCCGATCCTCACATACAATTTTCCTCTGTATAATTTTAACCAACTATCTCTATGAGATTTCAGCCTGTTTCTTATCGTGTTGTGCTTTGTTGCAATACCGAGATACAGGCTTGTTTCGTTTTCTCCGAACACACGGGAAAGATAGTACAATCCCTGTGCATTTGATAATTCGCTTTCTATTGCTTCATCAAGAAGCAGAGCGTCGTTCCATTTTATTCTGATGATTTTATCACGCATTAAATTATGCTCCCAACTCAAATTGTAAAATGTCCTGTTTCGATTTCGTCCTGATACAATGCAAACAGGCTTTCAATATCTCTTTGCCACAGCTTCGTTTCCTCATTCTCAATCATAGAGAAAAGAGAGGTAGAACGCAGTTTGCGAATAGCGTTTGATTTATCTAAATGATAGACCTCATTTATTCTGATTGCCAATGCTTGAATTATATCATCAAGACTTTTTTCAAAATCTGTTTTATCCATTTCAAATTACTCCTTAACCGATTGTATAATTACCCACATATATTATATCATAGCAAGGTCTGTAAATCAATCGGCATACCAAACGAAATTGCATAATGGTTTTATTGCTCTCTGAACAAGTGTTATCCGGGCTTTCGTTCACTTTTGGTATTGTATTCAAAAAGGCGCGCCGAACACACGGCACGCCTTGTTTTCAAATTATGCACCTTTTCTTTTTTATCGTTGTTATTATGACTGCTATTAAAGCGATAAAAGACAACAAGGCGACTATACTTATAATTTTGTTTTCTGTATCTATGTAGCCCGATTTGAAAAACTCAAAATTTTTATTCGCTAAATGTCTGTCAGTTGTTAAATACTCCATTTTAACAACATACTTGCTTATGGGTAAATGGTATATTGCGATAGGATATTGCATTATTGTTTCTATTGGTGTTGTCCTGATTTCCATATTTGTAGGATTTTGGGCTGTTGCCATAATATGCCCTTTGAAATTTTTACCGACACTCCAATATTTATCATTGACAGAGAAAAATTCAATTCTGTCATTTATTTTTCCTTGCCTTATTGTTATATGTTCCTCTGATACAATTCCGCCTTTTGTATAGACCGTAAAATCAATTATCAGAGTAACGGCAGAAAAGAGAATCAGAATAACTGCAATAATGCTAAATGTATTCTTAACAGCTCTACTGATGAATGACCTGCTGACAATAAGCAGAATTAAAGATAAGCACAGGAGAGCTGTAAGCGCGAATAAAGCGAACATTTTACCCCTCTTTTCGTCTTAAACCATTAAATGAATATTGCAAGTCTGACAGCCTGTATGTCCGTGTAAATTATCCATTCCGTGTAAAGCAGTCCAGCCGCCTTTACAAAGTGATCCGCAGTTAGGGCAGTTAAAGAAATATTCACCGGGAAGATTTGTTAAGCCAGCTTTTTCTCTTGCTTCTCTGTCAGCTTTGAAAAATGCTCTGCTTTTCTCCATAGAAATTCTGTATTCTGCGTCGTGTTCCATTCTGTATTCGTGTTCGGCTGCAAGTTCCTCCGCAGTTTTTACGGGAGCCGGCTCAACTTTCTTTTTCTTGAATAAATTAAACATTTATAACAACTCACTTTCTAAAAGATTTACTACATCAACATTACGGGTATGAGCATAATTTATTGTGTTTCTCGTTCCTCCGTATGTTCCGTTATAAGCGGCAATTACTCTTGCCGAGTTATCAACCATATATTCGTTGCGAACTTGAAAACATCTTGAATAATAATTCTTTGATACAAGTTTTACATAGTCTGCTTGCCTCAAAATACTGTTATAGTGTTCCTGTTCTGCAGGAGCCCATTTCTTTTCAAAATCTATTAAAGGCAAGGCACATATAAGATGTATTTCAGGGTTGTGCGCTCTTGCTTCAAGAACAACATCGGCAGCCCATAAGTCAAAGCCTCTTGCCATACCCGAAAGGAAAGTGATATATCCGTCCTGAATTGCTGATGCAACAGCGGGACGCAGGAGGGATTTGATTTTCGCTTCAACTCTGCTTATATCCGTTTCGGATTTGAGCAGCTTTTCCGGTCTGTGTCCTGTAAAGCAGCAGCGTCGCAGCCTTTTATTATCCGTATTCATACTGATATGTTCCTGTTCTAATACATAGTATTGTGTATATTATATCACAATATCACAAGATAGTCAATGTTTTAAGCATTGTTTATCATATTTTAGGCACATTTATAATTCGAGTTAAAAGCATTATAATAAATAGTGTAAGCATTTGCCAAGAGGTATTAGAGGTGAGATAATGAAGAATTATACAAAAGCCAATGCGGAGATTGGCGCAAGAATACAGGAAATACGAATGAAAAGGAATATGACGCAAGAGGTTTTGGCGGAAAAAGCCGGTATCTGTAATGCTCAACAAATGAGTAATATCGAAAGAGGTTTAGCAGGGCTTTCCGTTCCTCGTTTGAAAGATGTATGTAAAGTCCTCAATATCGAAGCTGATTATATTCTTTTCGGCAACACAGGCAAAGGAGCCGAAACGGTTTTGCATAAATACATTGAGAAAATGACGCCTGAACAGGTCAATAATCTTGTTGAGCTTGTTAAGGTATATTCAAAAACTTGTGGAATAGAGATATTATAAAATCCTATGCAGATTGAGTTCTGCATAGGATTTTTTTACCCAATTTTATAACCTTTGGAAACAAGTTCCGTTACTGCTTTAATGCCTATATCCCTGTTCTCAAAAAAGATTTCTTTTCCGGCTGGATTTTCTTTGATTGAAACTACTTTCTTGTTTTCGTCAATCCATACAGACCAAGCCTGTTTAATGTTTTGTTCGTTCATAATCTAAAATTTTATTTCTCCAAAATTCTGTCAATCATTGTAAGCAATTCCGCCCTTGTTACATTGTCATACGGACGAAAATATCCGTTTGTATCGCCCTGCATAATGTCAAGCTCTTTTGCTAACCAAGTGTATTCAAACATTCGCTGAACATTTTTAGGAATCGTTCCGTGCATTGCATAAAGGTTTTCATAATCACCATCTTTGAAAGTGTCGTTTATTGAACTTTTTACCTCTAATATGGACGGAATTTCAATATTTAATTTTTCTTTCTCTTTTTTGATTTCAACCAATGTTTCCGCAACGTGCATACGAATAGCATAGCACTCGGGCAAAAAGCTATTTTCGTCGTTGTTATCAACATAAGGTATGTTATTCTCATATCCAACAGGTAGCGCATAAACAGGGATATATTTTGCAGCACGTTGCAAATATTGGTAATACCACGCTGAATTATCAATGTCATTTTCATTGTATACAAACTCATTTTCCTGCAAATCAAATGCCAATGTAACTATTTTTGCAAGTTCGGCACGTGTTACAGGGTTATCCGGCTGAAATGTTCCGTCGGGATAGCCTGAAATTATACCATTTTCTTTCCATTTGTTGATTGTATTTTCAGCCCAGTGTCCGCTTGTATCACTAAAAACTGTATCTGTAGTGTTTTCTGTGAGCTTGTAAAGTTTGTTAATTAGCGTTGTATCATCGGGAACATACAAGGAGTAAAGAGGTCTGCCCGGAGCTGGAGTCGCTCTGTCTATTCCGGCATCACTCAAATATACAAAATCAGCCGTATCTTCATCAGCCTTTACACAAATATATATGCCGTCATTAGTAATTGTATATGGCTCAATATTAGATGTGATTATCATAGAATCGGCAATGTCATAAAACGCTTTTGTATCAACCGTATATAATTGTCCTTTGATATATAACTGTACTGATGTTGCGTTATTTCTTTCTGTTCCTATGAATTGTGTTAGTGTAATTTTTCCTCCAACAGTTTCATTATTGGTTGCGAGTGCAGTTATGCCAATAGAACAAAGGAGTGTGAGTGTTAAAATTAAACTGATTATTTTTTTCATATCAAAAGCCTCCTTTACGGTATATTCACATAGTCTTGCTGACGATAAAGAACATTGTCATAATCATCTGTTACAACAGAAAGCACAGCATAAGTCTTTCCACTTTCATATTTTTCTGATAGATGCATATTGGGGATTTTTATTTCTGTTCCGTTTACCTCTGATAATTTGTAAGGCTTAATCGTTCCGCTACGATATATTTGATTTGGCTCACATATATAGACCTGAAGTTTTGACGCCTTTACAATGTCAATGTTAGGTTTAACAGTTATAAAACCATTATCAGCTCTAATAATGTTTATATCAATATTTTCAACCTCACGGTTATTGTACTTGTTTTCAAAGTAGGTGAAATAATTTACATAAATTCCGTTATTATACATCTTTTCAGCTTCTTCGTAATCACCTATATATTGAATATCATAGCCTTTTGAAAACTTTTCAAAACCAATCTCTTTTTTGAAAAAATCATAGTCCACGCCGATATATCTTGATAACTCATCATAATTAGTTGTAAAATAAGCATAAATATTATCAGTATCAATATCGCCCTTATCAGTGGTGCCATAACTAAAAAGCATAACAGCCCAGTCATATTCTTTATCAGATTTTACAAGCTCTGTATTATAATAGCTTGATGTTCCTGAACGAGTAAGAGTTTCGCTTCCAATATCTCCACTTATTTTTGCTGAATTACTGTGTGTTACAAGTCCTGATGTGGCACGGGTATCTATTTTATTTATCATAAGAGTTAGCTTTCCATTGGAAGAAATATCTTTTATCCATTGCGGAGCTTTTTCAAGCTCTACATCAACTGACAATTTCATACTACCTAAAATATAGACTTCGTTTTTATCCCAATACTCCAATCCGTCCGATCCTACGGCTGCCATAACAATAGTTGCACAGGTTATTGTTATGAGAACAGCAACGGACATGAAAATTGCCATTAGTCTTGATATTCTCCCGTTTTTTGAACGGATTTTAGAAAAGCGTTTTTGTAAGGATTTTTTATCAGCACTCATTTTTGTTGTATATAATCTTTCAAACATATCAAATTCGCCTCCTTGTCAATAATTCTTTGTCAAAGTTTAGTTTGTAAAATCACTTATTAAAAATGTTCCGTCTGGTTGCTTTTCAAAATAAACTTTTATTTCTTGTTCACCGCCGATTGCTGATGAATAAGCAGTCAACTCACAATTCAGTGTTACTATGATAGGGTCTTTTGAATAATCGTTTTTTTTGTTTGTAAAGCCGTATCCTATACTTTTTGTACTTGCTTTATGAATGCCGTAAACACTTGCAACCTCCGGTGTATCAAGAAACTTAAAATGCTCATTTACGCAGTTTCTCGTACATAAAGTTGTCATTGTATTATAGTCTGCTCTATATAGTGCTTTCAAAAAAGTATGTAATACTGCTGTTGCATCACTTGCGTCAAATTCTGAATTTTCATTCGTTTCAAATGTAACAGACTTCATAGGTACATACGGAATGGAATATAAATCATTGCCATTTACATCTTTTATAGTAAAATTAAGTTCCATAAATGAATGAGAAACATTGAATCCTTTTAGATATTCAAAGGGTACATAAGTTATACCATTCCTTAACAAAGGGGCACTATTCATTGATTTGGGTGATGATATATCCTGCCCGGCTAAATTCTTTGTTGCATTATACGTCATAACATTTTTTCCGATTTCAATTCTGTAATGATGCAACAATGTAATTACATTAACTCCATTACCATTATTTAATTGGCTATGAGCTTCTTTTGCATAATCGCTATTATCAGACCAAGCAATACAAATATCAATTTTACCATTGTCCCAATTTATATAACTGTCTTTGTTTTCCATTATCCCGAATTTTTCAAAGGTTTCTCTTAATGGGAAATATACCGTATCGTTTTCAACAAATGGCTTATTGTAGTAATCTAAAATTGTTTCTGCTTTTTTTACCTCAATTACATATTGTTCGCTTGTTTTTTCATCAACCATAGCCATAACAACATTAGCACAGAGCATTGTTACTGCAACAAATATTGCCATTACAAGGGACATCATTTTTGAAATTTTACTGTTTGCAGAACGAATTTTTGTAAATCTATTCTGTATCTGTTTTTTATTTGCGCTCATTTTTGTTGTATATAATCTTTCTAACATATAAATTTCGCCTCCTATTCAACTAAATCAAGAATTGTTTTCATATAGATTTTTTGTTCTGTATCGGACATATTTTTTGTAACTGCCATATCACAGGAAACCTCGCAGGCCTCGCTGACGTTCGCACAGAGCAGATATGCAAGAGGGTTAAACCAATGCACAGCGTTTACAAAGAGTGATAACCATTTTATAATCAAATCTTTTCTCTTGTAATGAGTCAGTTCGTGCAGGAATACCATTCGCATATTTTCGTCCGGGATTTCTCTGCAGGGAATATAGATAACCGGGAACAGAACGCCTACAAGCATGGGCGATTCAAAATCCCTCGACATTCTGATTTTGATATGCCGTTTTATCTTCAATTCCTTTTTAACCTCATTCAGCACAGCATTTTCCGTTATTCGTATAGCTTTTTTATGTTTCCTTATGAGATAAATAATATAGCTGCTGATAACGACAATCAGATAAATACACATACCGACAAACCACACATAAGCCAATAAATCAAGCAGCTTAATACGATAGTTCGGTGTGATGTTTACCTCTCTGTACTCAATGGGTGTTTCCTCGATTATAACCGTTCTCGGAGCTTCCTCTAAATCTTGCACAGCTTCCGGCTGCACAATTTCATTTTGAGGGAGCAGCGGGAGCTTTTGAGCTTCTTTTGGGGGTATCAGCTTGTATGTAGGTATAATCATTGAGAGCAATACCGCAATCCATACGTAATATTGCCATTTAGCAGGAAATTTTTTTGCGGTAATGGGTTTTAAGCAAAGCAGTAAAGCTGTTATCCCAAAACCAAAAAGGCTTAATATAAGCACTGTTTTGAAAAGCTCAAACATAGTATCACTCCAATTCAAACATTTTTTTCAAATCCGACATATCCTCATTTGAAAGTTTTTTGTTTTCATAGAGTGCCGCAACAAGATTTTTAACAGAGCCTTTATAAATCTTTGACAGGAAATTTTCTGTTTCGCTCAAATCGTATTCGCTTTGTTTCAGCAAAGGGTAATACAAATTGGTCTTGCCCTTTTTATCGCAGGCAATAACCTCTTTTTTAAGTAGCCTTTGCAAAAAGGTAGATACGGTAGAAGCCGTCCAGTCGTTTCCGTCAAGCTCTCTTACTACATCTGCAACAGTCATTTGTTTTTCAGCTTTCCAGAGTATTCGCATAATTGCGTATTCGGAATCGGTAATTGTGTGTTTAACAGTTGACATTTTATTGTCCTCCTTATGTTACATAAGATTGATTTTAGTGTAATTACACTTGTAGCTACTGTCATTAGTATAACAGATGTAGCTACACTTGTCAAGATGTTTCAGAAAATTTATCTAAATAACATAAAAAAACCCTTGCCAGTTCGGCAAGGGTTTTACTGTTATCCAATTTTATAACCTTTGGAAACAAGCTCCGTTATTGCTTTAATGCCTATATCTCTGTTGTCAAAAAAGATTTCTTTTCCGGCTGGATTTTCTTTGATTGAAATTACTTTCTTGTTTTCGTCAATCCATACAGACCAAGAATTTAACGTTTGTTGTTCCATAACTTATTATTCCCAAAAAACATTAAATCCAAATGCTTCCGAAACAAATCTCAAAGGAAGATATGTTCTATTGTTTATAATTTTTGCTGTGGTATCCATTTCAATCATTTCGCCGTCAGCAACTATTTTATTATCACCGATTTTAGTTGTTATGACAGTACCGTCAACATCTATTATTGTAATACCCTGTGTTTGTTCATTCCATATAACTTGACAATTTAGCATTTCAGCCAAAGCTCTTATTGGAACTTGTGTTCTGTCTTGTTCATCAATAAACGGTTGAGCATCAGGATATGTTACAGGGTTATCATCAATTAGAATAGTTATTGTTTCTCCCTGCGTCATAACAGTTACCTTTTGGGGAGTGTTATAATCTCCGGGAAGCGACTCCGGTGGTGTTATCGTTTTGACAGCTTCGGGTGTTTCGTCTGTTACTGTTAAAACAACATTGTTTTTTTCTAAATCATAAGAGACTTTATAAGAGAATAATGCCTCTATATCATCAATATACACATAAAAATCATCATTTTCAGCTATAATATTCCTTTTTATGCTTGCACTATCACCGTTTATATTTACTTTATTGGAGTTAGCTGACAATTCAATCTGCCTGTTTCCATTCGATATTGTGATTGTTTTTCCTGTTTCTTCAGATATGATTTTATAGTCGATAAAAACTATAAAAGTTTTCAATGGAACTTTAATTTTTTCATTTGTTTCACGAATAGGCTCACAACCAATAAAAACATCATAGCCTTCACTTGTGTCCATAATAATTGTGTTTTCGCGATTAGAACTGTTTTTCACCATTTCTTTACTGTCAACAAATTCAATGGTAGTTGCCGCTACTGTGAGGGACATCATAACAGTTATAATCATCAAAACTGCCATTGCTGCTATTCCTTTTTTTCTTAATTTTTTACTCGCTATTAACGTAAGTCTTTTTTTCATAGCTTTTTCACCTCCGAAAAATGTTGTTGTTAAATAAGACTTTTTTTGATTTTCTGTTTTCAAAAATGCAATCAGCATTTCACCATAAAATACTCTTGTTTCGTATGAATTTTTTTTGAGCACAGCTTCATCACAAGAGGTTTCCCCGTCAATCTCAATGGCGTGTGCCATAATGTAAACAAATGGGTTAAACCAATGCAGAGATACAAATATTAAAGTCAAAAACTGATACCATATATCTTTGCGTTTGTAGTGAATAAGCTCGTGACGCAATATGAAATGCAATTCATCATCAGTATAATTATTGTTCGGCAATATTAGCATTACCCGAAACAAACCTGTTAGAAGCGGTGTATCTGCAATATGAGAAATCCTTACAGGTATTTTTTTTGATATTTTCAGACGCTTTTGTTCTTCTTCAAGAATTTTTTTTATGCGAGTATCAGAGAGTGGTAATGAAAATCTTTTTACTGCTTTTTTGAAAAAACTATATCGCTTTATATGTATGACAAAATACAAGATTACCCCTAACGCCCATATAAGCGTAATTAGAAACATAGCATTAAGTGATTTTGTATGCTCGGCAACATTTTCTTCAACGCGCTTACTATTTTTATGTCCTGATGCAAGCTCGTTGTTTCCTGTTTTAGAAATTTCTTCTTCAAATTCATAGATAGGCATATTTTGTGATATTTGATTAAACATTTCTTGTGCTTCTCTTTGAATGTGCAAAGCAGAACGGGGTAATTCAACCTTATAATTAAGCCCAAAACTGTTAAACGGAATAAGAAAGATTATAATTACTGCAAGCCACGAGTAATAACGAAAACCTGCACTATATCTCTCTTCAATCATTTTTGTTAGCAGTAAGAGTAAAATTATAATAATTGACACTTTTAATGATGAAATCACCACTTGTAAAAAAATTTGCATTATAAGTTCTATCATTGTTGCTTTTCCTTAAACATTTCTTCAAGTTTTGAAATATCTTCATCACTCATTTTATTTCTGTCAAATAAAGCTCGCATTAAACTTGTTACTGAATTACCGTGTAGCTTTTCCAAAAACATCTTACTTTCATAACTGATATAGTCGTTCTCTGATATAAGCGGTGTATAAATATATCCTTTGCCACGATTTTCCTTTGAAATAAATTCCTTTACGATAAGACGGTTAAGTAGCGTCTGAATAGTTTGCTGCGTCCAATCGTTTACGCCTTCATCATCAATAATTTGCTTCACCTCACTTGTAGATATAGGTGTTTGATTATGCCAAATCACCTTCATAATTTCGAGTTCCGCGTCCGGAAGTCTCTTATCGGTTTTTTTCAAGATAATTACCTCGCTTTCCTACGACAACTGTCGTATGTTAGTTATATTATATACGACAACTGTCGTATTGTCAATACTTTTCAGAAAATTTATGCAAACAATATAAACAAAGTTTAGTTTCTTCATTGAAAGAACACAATAAATGTGATATAATAACTGTGTATAAACTTTTGTGAAAGGAGCGTCAAAATGGATAACAGAACATATCTTTGTATTGACTTAAAGAGCTTTTATGCCTCTGTTGAGTGCATTGAAAGAAATCTCGATCCTATGACAACAAATCTTGTTGTCGCTGACGGCTCCCGAACAGAGAAAACAATCTGCCTTGCAGTTACACCCAGCTTAAAAGCATACGGTATTTCCGGGCGTGCAAGATTGTTTGAGGTAGTGCAGAGAGTAAAAGAGGTAAATAATGAACGCAGACGCAAGGCGCCGAACAGGACTTTTACTGACAAATCAGAAAACGCTATTGAGCTTTCTGAAAATCCGGAGTTAGAGCTTTCGTATATAGTTGCGCCTCCACGCATGGCGCATTATATGGAATACAGCACACGAATTTATGATGTGTACCTTAAATATATTTCTGCTGATGATATACTTGTGTATTCTATTGACGAGGTATTTATGGATATTACAAGCTATCTGAACACCTATAAAATGACAGCGCACGAATTGGCTATGAAGATAATTCGTGATGTTCTTGCTACAACGGGAATTACTGCTACGGCTGGAATTGGTACAAATATGTATCTTGCAAAAATAGCAATGGATATAAAGGCTAAAAAAATGCCGGCTGATAAAGACGGTGTTAGAATTGCGGAGCTTGACGAAATGAGTTATCGCAGAGAGCTATGGACGCATAGACCTTTAACTGATTTTTGGAGAGTTGGCGCAGGCTATTCAAGAAAACTTGAAGCAAATCGTTTTTATACTATGGGTGATATTGCAAGAGCTTCCACAACAACCTACGGCGAAAATCAGCTTTATAAGCTGTTCGGAATAAATGCGGAATTGCTCATAGACCACGCTTGGGGCTGGGAGCCTTGCACGATTGCAGACGCAAAAGCCTACAAGCCCGAAAACAAAAGTATAAGCACCGGGCAGGTTTTGCATTGCCCTTATGGTTTTGAAAAGGCAAAATTGATAGTCCGTGAAATGATAGAGCTTCTTGCTCTTGATTTAGTTGAAAAGAAAATTGCTACCGACCAAATTGTTTTGACTATTGGATATGATATTGAAAATTTAACCGATCCCGAAATAAGTAAATATTATAAAGGTGAGGTTACTACCGACCATTACGGAAGAAAAGTTCCGAAGCATGCACACGGAACGGCTAATATAGGACGGCACACAGCTTCAACAATGCTTATAATGAAATCTGTTGTTGAGCTTTTTGACAGGATTGTAGATAAGAATTTGTTAGTCAGAAGAATTACAATAGCAGCAAATCATATCATTAGCGAAAGCGACATTAAAGAAGATAAGGGATATGAGCAGCTTGATTTATTTACCGATTATGACGAGCTCACAAAGAAGCGTGAAAAGGAACAACGAGAGCTTGAAAAGGAACGCAAAATACAACAGGCTACTATTGAGCTCCGAAACAGATTCGGTAAAAATGCAATCCTGAAAGGTATAAATCTTCAAGAGGGCGCAACAACTATTGACCGTAATAAACAGATAGGCGGCCATAAAGCATAATTTTGTTTATAGCAATAATTTCTACAACTCCATATTTGTTTCGTGGATTTTCCAAACAAGATAATTTATAATATTGTGTAGAAATGGGGGTTGATGAAATATGAATCAGAAAAAAATAGGTTTATTCATAGCAAAATGCAGAAAAGGGAAAAAACTCACTCAATTAGAATTAGCTGAAATACTTGGTGTTTCAGACCGTTCTATTTCAAATTGGGAAAATGGTGTTTGCTTACCTGACGCAAGTATGTATAGAATTATATGTGATGTATTAGAAATATCAATAAATGAATTGTTTGCAGGAGAGTTTATTCCTGATGAACAGTATAAAAAAGCTGCTGATGAAAACTTATTGAAATTATTAGAATATCGTATTTATGAAATGAGCTCAAAAGAAATAAGTTTTGATGAATTTCAAAAATCACTAACAAGAATATCCGAAATTTCTCTTTTGCTTAAAAGATACAAAGATAAAGAAAGTGCAGTAAAATATCTTGTTAAAAACACAGGACTTACAGAGCAGGAATGTTCATCGGCTTACGATATTTATGTCAAAATGTTTAGTAAGATTTAACAAGTATTTCAAGGGGTGATACAATGAATGATTTTCCGTATGAGGATATAATAAATCTTCCACATCAAAAATCAAAGACAAGAAAACCAATGCCGATATTAAACAGGGCGGCACAGTTCGCACCCTTTGCAGCACTCACAGGATATGATGAAGCAGTAAAGGAAACGGCAAGGCTCACGGACGAGCGTATGGAGCTTGACGAATATACAAAGGACGAATTAAACCGAAAATTACTCTTTCTGCAGGAGCACACAGACGACGAGATAACGGCCACAATAACATACTTTGTGCCTGATGAAAGAAAATCCGGCGGCGAATATGTTTCGCTCACAGGAACGGTTAAAAAAATAAAAGAGTATGAAAATGTTGTTGTCCTGAATGACGATACCGAAATACCAATACAAGAAATATTGTTGATTGAAAGCGAAGCATTTAATCAGATTGAGGAATAAAAATCCCTTGCAGTTTCTTTTCTGCAAGGGATTTTGTTTTATGCTCTTGCGGCGACAAATCTAACCGCAGTTAAAGGAATGTAATACAAGGCTACAATCAGCCTCCATATTAGAATTATTCCTCCGATAGCTCCACCGATAAAGAAGCTGAATATAAGTGTTGCAAGCATACCATTTAAGCCGAACAATGGGAACACAATCAGCCTTGTTATTCCGAAAGGTATTCCGCAGAGTATAAATAGTTTCATATAGTCAACCGTTCCGGCGGAGTCGGTACAGAGATTGATAAACATTGAGTAAAGGAATATTGCGAATAATATCGGTATTATTGTTTTGATTATAAAGTCTTTTGTTATCTGTAATTTAGTCATTGTGTAAACCTCCTTGTCTGTGCTTCAAGCAGCAGCTTACGGGCTCTGTTAAAATATGCACTGTCTATTGGCGGTATATCCCAATAACAGAAATCTCCTTGCATATCTTCCAATGTGAAAGTCGGATTTACCCATTGTAATATTTTGATGTAGGATTGCTTTCTTGCTTCCTCATAGGTGAGTGTTCCGTTTTCTACTGCTGTTATTAAATCTGATATTACAGTTTGTACTTGTGTTTCTATTTCCTTGTAAAAGGCGGGGCGCAGGTAAATATCTCTATATTGAAAGATTGAGTTTCTTGCTATTGCCATTAAGTGAGCATACCCATATCCGTTTGTTTGTCCTGATGTTACTGCATTATAAATTGTCTGTCTTGCTTTTGCATTTGCCTCTCCATATCCTAAACCGTTTTCAACCTCGCAGAGAATCGGGCTGATTAAATTCTCGGTTATATTCATACTCTCATAAGTTGCGTTCTCCGGGAGACTTTCACCGGGAATATCAGCAGCAAGTGCAGTTAAATTCATTGTGCTTATAAGTGCGGCAGTGATGATTACTTTTGTTATCTTTTTCATATAGACAACCTCCTTTTATTTATAGTCTGCCTATATAAATTATATCATAACAATTTAGCGTCGCCCAGCCCTTTACGATTATAAAAGCGCCGATTTTTCGCGGTCTTTCCTGTGAGAAGCGCCTAAAAGTGTTTCAACATTTGATTTTATTACATCAATTTCGGACACCTTCGATTTATGCTTTTTGTATTCCTGATACAAGGTTTCTTTTTCTGATGTGAGCTCTGAATATGATTGTTTTAATTCTTTGATTGGAGGATATTTTGATTTCTTTAATTCTCTTAATGCTGCCTCATATAAAATAATCTCGCTTCGGTGCTTTTCTGCAAACTGCGCCTTGTTTTTTGATTTTTTATATCTGTCAATTACAGGCTTGAGCTTTTTATAAGTTTCAATATTTTTTATAAGCAGTGCAGTTTGATTTATACGGCTTTCAATATCCTTAATCTTTTCACTTACTCCCTCAAATTCCTTGTGTATTTTGTCTGCGGCTTTTTCCAATTCTTCATAAGTTGTGATGTTATTCTCCGTCAGAAAGTTTAATGTTTTGGCAGCTTGTTTCAAATTGTTTATTTTCGCCCAATGCTCAAAACCTTTGCTTTGCTGTGCTTTGATATTGTTCTGAATATCTATAATCAGATTTATCCGTTTATCAATTTTCGGAGCAGATATTTTCTTCGGCCTTCCGGCGATCCTCTCCTTGATAGCTTCTACTGTATAATCTTCTCCAAGAGATTTTGAACGGATATATTTTTCTCTGCCTTCTGCACAGAATGAAACATTTTTATTTTGTTTCTTAACCTTATATCCTTTCTGCTCCATAAGCAGCAGTAAATCGTCAAAGTCTTTTGCTATCGGAATAAGTGTATCAATCGTTGTCCGTAATTGAGCTTTCCAGCTCTTACCCTGCTTGTAGGCCGTATGCTCAATATAGCTTTTGCCTTGTCCCTTTGGATTTCGTATAACAGACAATCCGTATTCTTCGCATATCCTATCACTTGTTCGTCTGATGAAGCCATAAGATATTTTGTTTGATTGATATTTTTTGTAGTCAACGAATGATACGGCATTAAAAATTATGTGGTTGTGTATGTGGCCTTTGTCTATGTGCGTTGTCAACACATATTCATACTTACCTCCCAAAACCTCGTCAGCAAATTTCTTTCCGATTTCGTGGGCTTGTTCTGGCGTAGTTTCTCCGGGCTCAAATGCTTGTATCAAATGTCTTGCTAATTGATTTCCCCAAAACTTATTTGATTTATTTCTCGTCCAGTTAAATTCAATATCCGCAGTTTCCGGCGTACAACCATAAGAGGACACAAGTAATTTTTCGTCTGTCTTATCCGGGTTAAGGATATAATCAAGTGCGAGATTTAGCGTAGAGCGAATAGGATGCGTCTTTGTAATTGCCATACCTCGTCAAGCCTTTCCTTTATTTCGATAATATCCTCACGGTAAACCGTACTTGTTGAATTGATACGCTTTGCAATCTGATTGATGTTTCTTCCGATTGCTGACAGCTCATTATTCATTTGTTTTATGTTATCTGTATCAAGATAAATCACAAAACCGTCAATCGCCATTTTACGCATATAAGCACCCATTTGATTAGTTTGGAGCTGTGCCATTTTAAGCTCAATCAATTCTTTTTCTTCTTTCGATACCCATACTTTCAGTTGAATGTTTCTCTGCCTGTTAGCCATATTTTCACCTCTTTTTTAGTCAATAAGGGTTTGGGAATATCCCAAGTGTTTTTGCTCATTTCAGCAGGGCGGAAATGAACGCAAAAATCGTAAGTGGGTACTCACTTACTGTGCTTGCTATAAAACTTTTTTCCCTATATACTAATACCCTTGAAAACCCGAAAAAGCAAAACTTTCCGTAAAAATTCCCATAATTTTTTTGAAAAGTTTTGTTTCCTTTGACAAGTTGATATTTTTTTCTGAAAATAGCGACAAAACTTGACATTTGTATATACAAATGATATAATATTTAGTATGGAGTTTTATAGCTATACAGAAACAAAAAGGGGTTTAGTTATGAAGATTGAAGAAGCATTAAAAGCAATACGAAAAGAGCTGAAACTAACTCAAAATGAATTAGCTGCCTTATTGCATATAACCGTAACAACGGTGAGCCGTTGGGAGTCGGGACGTTCAACACCGAACAAGCTCGCTATGGCTGTTCTTGCTGAACATTGTAAAAATAACAACATTGATGAAAACTTGATAAAGGTAATAAACGAATAAAGGCGGCAATACATAATGAATTTAACACCATTTCACGCATACTACAAGGCGCGCAGATTAGCGGTTAATTCCGATAATATAGAACTCGCTCCGGCGTTTGCTTCCTCTGATATTAAGGTTTATCCGTATCAGATAGCGGCGGCGGAATTTGCCTTGCGCTCTCCTTATCTTAAAGGGTGTATATTATGCGACGAGGGCAGTTTGGGTAAAACCTTTGAAGCACTGTTAGTTGCTACTCAAAAATGGTATGAGGGTAAAATCCGTCAGCTTATTATTCTGCCTGTCAATTTGGTTAAGCAGTGGCTTGACAAGATAGAAAGCAGCTTTACATTGCCTTATGTACTTATAGACAGTCAGGAAGCATTTTCGCAGTATGAAGATAACCCATTTGAGCAGGACGCTATCGTGATAACAACTTATGATTTTGCAGTCGAAAAGGCTGAATATATAAACCGTCTGAAATGGGATTTGATAATTCTTGATGAAGCGGATTGCCTTAATAAAGCATATACAGAAAATCACAAGCTATCCGCAGTATTAAAAGGGTGTTTGCACGGATTTAAGCTACTGCTTACCCCAACACCTATTGAAATGGATATAAGGGATATTTACGGCCTTATCTATTTTATAGACGAAACCGTATTACCCGATATAAACGAATTTTATAACAGATATTTCCGAAAGCCTGAAAACTACGGTGAGCTTACTGAATGGGTGTCAAAATTTTGTTTCCGAACTCTAAAAAGTCAGGTTACGGACTATGTGAATTTTACTCGCCGTATTCCTTATACAATCAGTTGTGATTTCACAAAGGAAGAAAAATTACTGTATGATAAATTAAATGCGTATTTGGAGCTGCCTTATAAATATGCTTATCCGAAAATGGAAAGATACGATTTGACTTTGCAGCATACTCACATTTTATCATCATCACCACAGGCGTATATAAATACCCTTAACAGAGCATTGGAAAGACTTAACGCTCTACCTGATAACACAGAACAGCTTGCAAGCGAAATTTCAATGCTGGAAGAAATTAAGGAGCTGGCACAAAAGGTTGAAATAAGCGGCAAATTCAAGGAGCTTTTGAGCCTACTGAAAAAAGCATTGCCGAAACTTAAAAGCCTTAAAGCTCCGCAGAAAGCAATTATATTTACCGATAATCTTACAACACTTAAATTTTTAAGTGGTTTGTTATCGGATAAAGGCTACTCTGTAATTTCATATAACGGAGCTAACAGCAGAGATTATACCATAATGGAACGGTTTAGAACGGATAAAGATATTCAGCTTCTTGTTGCTACTGACGAAGCAGCAAAGGGCCTTGATATAGAGTTTTGTCCTCTCGTTATAAATTATGATATGCTCACAAATGCAACGGAACTTGAACAGCGTATAAGTCGTTGCCACAGGCAAGGACAAGCGGCTGATGTAGTGGTAGTCAATTTCTTCTACAAGGAGAATTATGCTGATGTTCGCTATATGGAGCTTATCAATAAAAGAGTGTTACAGTTTAGCGGAATATTTGGTCTGTCCGATATGATACTCGGAAACTTTGATTTGTCGATTGATGAAATACTCTCACAGCTCCGACACGCAGACGAAGTTACGGCTGATTTCAAATGTAATCTTGAACAGCACGAAACAGATAATAAAGAAACCGTATCAAATGCTGAAAATATCCTTTTTACAACCTTTACAAAGGAGATTGCGGAAAAGGTTGCTGTTACCCCTCAATACTTGGAAAAAGAGATTGAGCGCATAAATTCAGAGCTTTGGGACGTGGTTAAGCATTATTTTGAAAAGCGAAATAAAACTGCTGAAACTTACCGATTTGAGATTGACGAAGAAGCTCAAACGATAAAAGTTGTTGACTATGATAAATTACCTCACTTGTTCTACTATTGGAACGGCACACAGAACAGACCATATAACAGCTTGGCAGCGTATGGAATGAGCAAGGAATTTAAGCCCAGACACGGACGCATAACAATTTCAAGTATTCTTGCAAGGGGTATATTTTCAAACATATCTTGTGCAGAGGGCGGAACTATAACCGTCAATGCTGATATAGAGCCTTGCAAAATCGGGTATTATGTTGCTTATATTTCCGGCGGTGAAGAAACCGCAGTATATAACATTCTTACAGGCAAGACGGAATCAGGTGCAGTTTTGAATGATGAAGCATGTCAAAGGCTGCTATCCCTCCCGATAGTTGAATATACCGAAAACGGAAAATCAACAGAATATTGGTTGCGGAACTCGTCAGGCGGAAGCTCACCGATTGACCTTGACAGAACAATCCCCGTTGAGCAGTTAAAGCAAAACACACTTGAAAAATCAATGCCAGCGCAAGCAGAACAAATAAGTCTGATGAAGCTCAAAAATGCTCACGCAAAAGGAAAATTGGATAGAGATATTGACAATCTCAAAGCAGAAATTGAGCAAGTGCAGAAAAAGGCTGATAATGCAGTTATCCGATTGGAAAAGATTAAGATTGAGAAAATTATTAAGACACTCCAAAAGGATTTAAGAGAACAAGAAGAAAACCGTTTTGTCAATGGTATGCGACTTGATACAGAGCTTGAAAATCAGATTGCAGACCTGCAGAACAGAACAAATATATCTTGCCGATTATACAGGCAGTTTGTTATTGATGTAAAAGGAAACTAAAATACAGGAGGATTTCAAAATGGAAATTATGGACGGAATGAGCCTTGATTTAGAACAGGTAAACAAAGAAAAATTAAAATCGGTATTTCCTGAATGTTTCAGCGAAGATAAGTTAGATATTGATAAACTGCTTTCACTTTGCGGCGAATACATTTCAAACGATTTTGAAAAGTACAAATTTGAGTGGAAAGGAAAAGCAGAGAGCTTACAGCTCGCACAGCGCCGTTCCACAGGAACGCTCCGCCCTCGCAAGGACGAGAGTGTAAATTTTGATGAAACTGAAAACATTTATATTAAGGGCGATAATTTGGAGGTTTTGAAACTTTTACAGACCTCTTATTACAGACAAGTCAAAATGATATACATAGATCCCCCTTACAACACGGGTAACGATTTTGTATATGAGGACGATTTTGCCGATCCCCTTGCGAGATATAAAGAGGTTACTGAACAGACAACAAAGAGCAATCCCGAAACAATGGGACGCTTTCACACAAATTGGCTTAATATGATGTACCCCCGTTTAAGATTGGCAGCCAACTTGTTAAGGGACGACGGTGTTATCTTTATTAGTATTGATGATAACGAGGTTACAAATTTAAGAAAAGTTTGTGATGAAGTTTTTGGAGAAGAAAATTTCTACACTCAAATTATTGTCCAATCCAACAAGAGAGGACAAACATATAAGCAAATTTCAAAAACTCACGAATATATGCTTGTTTATACAAAGCATACAGAAACAGAGTTTAACGAATTAGAAAAGTCAGACGATAACAACGATTTGAATTTGTTGGATAAAATCGGACATTTCAATATAAGGGAAATTAGAAACAGAAATCCGAAATTTGGCAGGCATAACAGGCCAAACTTGTTTTACCCGATATATGTAAATCCCAACATTACAGACGAAAATGGTTTTTGCCCTGTTTCACTTGAAAAGTCAGATATTTTCTGTATTGAGGTTTTACCTTATAATTCACAAGGACAAGAAAGCTGCTGGCGTTGGGGACAAAACAAACTCATAGACAACAATTCTGATGATACAATGACAAGTAATGTTGTTGCAAAGATAAAAGCAGACGGCAATTATAACATTTATGAGAAATATAGAAAAACAACATATAAGCCTAAAACAATATGGGACGACGTTTCTGTAATAACAGAAAAAGGTACTGTTGAATTAGGAGAATTAGGATTATCAGCATACTTTGATTTTCCAAAACCTCTTGAGCTGATTAAGAAAACAATACAAATTGGCTCAAATGAGAATGATATAATTCTTGATTTCTTTTCCGGCAGCGCAACAACGGCACACGCAATTATGCAGCTAAACGCAGAGGACGGAGGAAATAGAAAATTTATCTGCGTTCAACTTCCGGCAGTGCTTGATGAAGATAAAGCAAAAGACGGTTATAGTACAATTTGTGATGTTGGTATGGAAAGAATAAGACGAGCAGGAAGAAAAATTATTGAAGAACAAGACACACAATTAAAATTGGGTGAAGAAGAAAAAAGGCCTCTTGATATTGGATTTAAGGTATTTGAACTTGATACCTCTAATCTTAAAACTTGGGACGGCTCTCCCGTGGACGACCAAAGCCAATTTGAGATAATAGACCGTATGAATGAAATGCTTGACAGAGTTAAGGCAGACCGTTCCGATTTGGATATGGTATATGAAATTATGCTCAAAACAGGTATTCCGCTTACATACAGAATTGACGAGGTTGATATACAAGGTAAAACAGCTTACTCCATTGGTGATGATTGTTTATTGCTGATTTGTCTTGCAGAGAATATCACTCCCGAAATTGTTGACGAAATGTGCGATTATGCTCCGGCAAAACTTGTACTTGGCAAGAGTAGTTTTAATGACGCTACATCAATGTCAAATGCTCATTACATCTGTCAGGACAAAGATATTGAGCTTAAATTAGTTTGAGGTGTATCGTTATGATGAAAGACTTAATCTCTAATGTTGGAATTGTTATAAAAGATAAAAACATTCAAGAACTTGCTACCGAGAATACAGTCAATTTCGTTTATGGGCTTCTCACAGGAGATAAAACAGTTATTCCTTCGATAATTAAAAACACATCTGAACTTGTATATAGTGTTCCCAATATTATATTTTGCGATAAAATGTATAGTTTTCTTACAAAGGCCTTTTCAGATTATGAAATGCAGGTTAAGTTTGCAGCACGATTTGAAAAGGACAATGCAAGATATAACGAAACAGTTAAGAAAATAGTACAGATTGTAGAAAAAATTGATTTTGACGAAAAAATAGATTGGTTTGCAAATTTAACTCGTTCAGTTTGTTTGGAACTTATTGACATTGAAGCATATTTACATTACTCAACAGCAATAACTATGTTGTCTGTTGATGAATTAAAGAACTTAAAAACCATTTACGGACAAACCGAACTTCCTGAAACTCCAACTCTATCAAACTATTTTACCTATTCGCTAACTGAAAGAATTTTCAGAGTTAAATATGGTGTTATGATACCACAATACACAATTTCAAAACAAGGTATTGAACTTATAAAGTATGGTATAGAGTTTGATAATTCAAGCAAATATATTTTACCCGAAACAAAGGACGGTGATAAAGAGTGAAATTAAAATTTAAGAATCAGACATTTCAGACGGACGCTGTAAATGCCGTTGTTGATTTGTTTTCCGGGCAGGAGAAAAATTCAACCACTTTTGACATAATTGAAAAAAAGCAGCTCCAATTATTCACCGATCAGGGCGTAGCAAACTCTATACTCATTGATGATGAAAAGCTCCTTGCAAATATGAATGAGGTACAGAAAAAACAAAATCTACCTTTGACGGACGATTTGCAAGACAAAAATTTCTGTATTGAAATGGAGACCGGTACAGGAAAAACCTATGTATATACCAAAACGATATATGAGCTTAACAGAAAATACGGATTTACAAAGTTTATTATCGTTGTACCCTCTGTTGCTATCCGTGAGGGTGTATATAAATCCTTTGAAATAACAAAAGAGCATTTCGGCGCAGCCTATGATAATGTACCTTGCAGATACTTTATTTACAATTCTGCAAAACTCTCTGATGTCAGACAGTTTATGACAAGCTCAAATATTGAGGTAATGATAATCAATATAGACGCTTTCAGAAAAGCCGAAAATATTATAAATCAGGAACAGGACAAATTAAACGGTGATACTGCAATGCAGTACATTCAGAACACAAGACCGATTGTAATTATTGACGAGCCGCAAAGTGTTGACACTACGGCAAAATCAAAAGAAGCAATCAAAAGTCTTAACCCTCTGTGTACTTTCCGATATAGTGCAACACACAAGGACAAAATCAATCTTCTTTACAGATTAACCCCTGTTGACGCTTACCAAATGGGACTTGTAAAGCAGATATGCGTTTATTCAAATACGGTTGAGAACGATTTTAACAAGCCATATATCAAACTTTTAGATGTATCAATGGCAAATGGCTTCTCTGCAAAAATTGAACTTGATATAAAAGATAAAAACGGAAAAGTGAGCAGAAAATCAAAGACCGTAAAACCGGGTACGGATTTGTATGTGCTTTCCGGCGAAAGAGATTTGTATGAGGGATATATCATTGAGGGTATAGACTGTACTCCGGGAGCCGAAGCAATAGAATTTTCCAATACAGAATATATCCGGCTTGGAAAAGCAATCGGCGGAGTTGATGAAACGATTATCAAAAAAGCACAGATTAGAAGAACTATCGAAACCCACCTTAACAAAGAACTTATGTTTTTGGATAAAGGTATTAAGGTGCTTTCTCTGTTCTTCATTGACGAGGTTGCAAAATACAGAGCAGACGACGACGGCAAAGGCATTTACGCACAGCTTTTTGAGGAATGTTATACAGAACTCATAAACCGTCCGAAATATGCTCCTATAAAAGAACGTTTCACTACTGCTATTGATAAGATACACGACGGTTACTTCTCAAAGGATAAAAAAGGAAAGCTAAAAAATACGAATGGTGATACACAGGACGACTACAACACCTACAATACCATTATGAAAGATAAAGAATGGTTGCTGTCCTTTGATTGTCCTCTGCGATTTATATTCTCTCATAGTGCATTAAAAGAGGGCTGGGATAACCCCAACGTATTTCAGATATGTACCCTTATAGACCAAAAATCAACCTTTACTTGCCGTCAAAAGATTGGACGCGGCCTCCGTCTATGTGTAAATCAAGACGGCGACAGAATTGAGGATAAGAATATAAACATACTGCACGTCATGGCAAATGAATCCTTTGCAGAATTTGCCGACACTCTCCAACGTGAGATTGAGGACGAAACAGGCGTTAGATTTGGTGTACTGCAAATTTCATTGTTTAGTGGTATGCTCTACACCGAAACTGAAAAAGTTGAAAAAACTGTTACAGAGGAACAAGCACAAAAGGTTGTTGAGGTTTTAAGGGATAAAGGTGTAATTGATGAAACGGGAACTGTTAAAGCAGATATAACACCCGAAGAAATAGAATTACCGCAGGAATTAGAGTCTGTAAAAGAGGTTGTTAAGACCGTTATCGAGAAAACGGAGCCTATTAGTACGGAAGCAATAAGCGGAACGACATACACCGAAGAAATAACGGTTGAAAAGAAAGTAACCTATGATGAAGCGGCAGAGCTTATAACTCACTTTGAAAAACAAGGGTATGTTGACAAAAAAGGTAAAATGAAAGACACAATGAAAGAAGCCTTGTTAAACGGCACTCTTGATTTACCGAAGAAGCTCGAAGCCGCAAGAGAACGCTTTGAGGAAATTATCAAAAAGGCTGATAAGAAACCTGTTATACGAGATGCTTCAAAAGATGTTATCGTACATCTGAAAAAACAGGTTATCGCAGAAAATCCGGCTTTTGCTGCCCTTTGGGAAAAGATACGGCAGAAAACTACATACAGAGTACAGATAGATACGGACGAGCTTATTCGTTTATCTGTAAAGGCATTAAAGGATATGCCGAAAATTCCAAAAGCAAGAATTATTCAGCAGACGGCAGCTATTGATATTCAAAATTCCGGCGTTACACACATTGAAAGGGATATGAAAACTGTTGACATTCAGAATGACTACACAAATATTCCTGATGTGTTGGCGGTTATCTGTGAAGAAACCACTACGCCCGAAAGAATAATCTTTGAGGTTATCAAACAAAGCGGGCGCGTTGGCGACCTTGTAAACAATCCGCAGTTATTCATTGAAAACTGTATTGATATTATAAGAGATACACGACACGAACTCGCAATAGACGGAATTAAATATATCAAGCTGGACGGCGAAAGATATTATGTGCAGGAGATATTTGACAGTGCGGAGCTTATGGCGACGCTTGACAAAAATGCAGTTGCAGTAAATAACAGCGTTTACGATTATATCATTTATGATAGTGAAACAATCGAAAAACCATTTGCGAAAGCACTTGACGACGATCCCGACGTAAAGATGTTTTTCAAGTTACCCCAAAACTTTAAGATTAGAACTCCTATCGGAAATTACAATCCCGATTGGGCGGTTTATCTTGACGCTGACGGCGTGGAGGGCCTATATTTCATTCTTGAAACAAAGGGCTCAACGAGCCTGATAGATTTAAGAACAACAGAGCAATTAAAAATACATTGCGGAAAAGAACACTTTAAGGCTCTTGGCAACGATATACGACTTGAGGTTGCGAAAAGCTGGAAAGAGTTTAAGAAAGGAATGTAAAATGGGGAAAAAAAATTTTTTCAAAAATTTTTGAAAAACATTTCGACAAATTATCAGCTTAATAAATGTGCTGATGAAAATATCTACAATCAGCATAGTAAAGCCATTTTGCGCTCATTCAACAGACGAGGACAATTTCTGTCCACGTCTGTTTTTTTATACCCATAACCCGATATTTGTAGAATTAAGGTATTCCGATTTTGGAAAATCTTGGTATTTGTTTATTGAAACGATTGTTGAGGAGGACACATAATGAATTTGAAACACGAACAAATCGAATATGAGTTTTCTGATGAACATTCAGAGAACGACGGTATTATGTTAGGTTATCTCCAAACAGGCCTTGATAATACCATAAAAAAGATATTACATAATCAAATTTCAAAAGTACAAATTGTTGGAATTGAGGACGCTGATAACATCAGTTACTATTACATAGAGGATATGCAAAATGAAAATAAATCTTCATTTGATTGGGAGCTTTGCGAAAATATGTTTTTGCTCCGGGCATATAACTCCTTTACTCCAAAAATGAAAAGAGTGTTTGACAGCTTCTACTTTGAGGACAAGCCCACATCTGAAATTGCGATTGCTGAAAATTGCTCACCGAGAGCTGTCAATGGAATACTTAAAAGGTGCAGAGAGGAAATCGAACTGCAAAAACGATTGGAGGAAGCCGGCAATGAAAAAAGTCATAACACTTAAAGAAGCGGTTATTTTGGCGCAGGCTGGAGACAGCGACGCTATGATTGCACTACTTAAAAAATATCAGCCTTTGATTGCAAAGGCTATCGGAAAATCTATTGCAAAAGGAATTGAAACAGACGACCTTGACAGCATTTTTACATTAAAGATGTTGACTATGATACAGAAGATTGATGTTTCAAAATTAAAATGAAAAAATTTTATCAGACTTTTGCTTTTTGACTATTTTATGGATATTAGTATATGAGGGCGGATTTAATGAATCAGTACGAACACGGAAAGGCTCTTGCCTTTGACAGCTATTGCAAAAAAATAATGAGAAATGAAACGAGAAAATTTTATCGTGAAATTAAAAGGCTGCAAGGCAACGAGATTTTATTTTCCGAGCTTGCCGAAAGAGAATTAAGACAGCTTTATACATACGATACATATTTCAGTTTGGGTCATTCCTTTCAGGCGCTAAATTATAAAATTGTTATCCGGGACGATTTATTGGCGGACGCTCTCACGGCTCTTTCCGAACAGGACAGAACTATCGTTCTTTTATCTTATTTTGCAAGAATGACAGATAAAGAAATAGGAAATAAATTATCACTAATACGGGCAACGGTGCAATACAGGCGTAATAGTGCTTTAAGAAAATTAAGAAAGCACATTAAAAACGCTCAAAATGGCATTAGGAGCCCTTAAAGGAGCTCAATATGAACAGACAAGCAAATTATACTCTTTTACCTTATGACACCATTACAAGAGCCGTAAACGGCAATGTAGAAGCAATCAATATTGTTGTATCTCATTACTCACGATATATAAACAGTTTAGCCCGTCGGATATTCTATGACGGACAGGGCGTTTCACGCACTTATGTTGACGAACAGTTAAAACACAGAATAGAAACAAAGCTCATTTGTTCTCTTTCTAACTTTAATCTTTAATGTCATTCTACAAAAGAAAATCAATTCAACGTGGTTTTCTTTTGTAGGCTGATATTACGCTTTTTGTAAAAAGCCTTGAAATATTGTTCTTTGACAACGCCCTGTGGGCTGCATAGAGAAATCCGATACAAAAAGTCTGTGCCGAGCTTTACAGCAAGTACGCCACGACATCAACGGAAAACTGCCGATCCTTTCGGTTGCTTCTACCTCTTGTTTTACACAGGATTTTCCGTTGACGAGCGAAGAATATTTGTACTGTTATTACGGTTTGGCTGTCCGTATGCAATGACGCACAGGCTGAATAATGATACTCCCGCGTTGAACGCCCTCAAAGCATTGCGCGGCGCACCCATCAGCATGGGCCGAGAGGTGAAATTCCCTGTGGAGCTGCAAGCCGGCAGCCGTCAGATTTCTCATTCCGAAACTTATAATTAGGAAAGGAAATTGATTATGAGTAATAGACATTTTTTAGAACGAAAAACCCTTAACGAAAACACATCACAATCAAAATATGAGGTTGGAAATAGTGTTTACATAGTCAACAGCCATTTTACAGGCAGTGAGCGATTGGAAAATCTACTTTTTAACATATTTCAAAAAAAATCAATCGTGAATAACGCTGAAAATGTGTTACAAGCATAGACAAATATGCAGAAGCGCGTTATAATACTTATGCAATCATTCTATATCGTGTCCTGCAATAATAGGAGGAAATATTTTTATGAAATTGCAAGATAATTACGATGTAGGAATTTACTGTCGTCTTTCAAGAGACGACCACAACGGAACTTTGGAAAGCATGAGTATTGCCAATCAGCGTCAAGTTCTTGTTGATTATGTTACTGAAAAGGGGTGGACTTTAAGAGACTGTTACATTGATGACGGTTACACGGGTACGAATTTTGATAGGCCTGATTTTAAGCGAATGATACACGATGCTGAAATCGGAAAGATTGATTGTATTATTACAAAAGACCTTTCAAGACTTGGCAGAAATTATGTTGAAGCTGGGTATTATACCGAAGAATATTTCATTGAACACGATATAAGGTTTATTGCAATTAACGACGGTATTGATACAATGCACGATAATAATGACATTGCAGCTTTTCATCACGTCTTAAACGAATTTTATCCGAAACAGGTTTCAAAAAAAGTACGACAAGTTAAGAAAAAAAGTGCTGAACAAGGAAAGTTTATGGGAAGTCAAGCACCTTACGGGTATATGAAATCTCCCGAAGATAAACACATACTTATCATAGACGAAGATGCAGCAATAGTTGTTCGCAGATTATTTAATGAGTTTGCTAACGGCGATAGCGCTCGTATGATTGCAGACAAATTAAATAGTGAGGGTGTTAGCACTCCGAGATTTTACCATTATGAAAAATTGGGAAAAACAAATCCGCTTACGGAAGAAAAAAACGTCTGGGGCAGCGCAACCATTTTACAGCTTTTAAGAAATCAAGTTTATATTGGTAATATGGTGCAAGGTAAAAGACAGGTTGTTTCTTTCAAAACAAAGAAAATGCGTCAGGTTAGTCCTGAAAATTGGATTGTGGTTGAAAATACGCACGTTCCTCTTGTAGATAAATCCCTTTGGGAAAGAGTGCAAGAGAAATTAGGTAAACACCATAAAAAAATCCGACGCACTAAAAATGAGAACGTCGGTTTGTTTTCCGGGATTGTAAAATGTTCTGATTGTAATATGCCTTTGGCTTATATGCGTAAACACCTTAAAGACCGTGAAAAAGGTGTTTATCGTTGCAGCAGATATAATAACAACGGCAGCGGAGCTTGTTCATCACATTATATTGACGAGGAATACATAAGTGCTTTTGTTTTGGACGATATACGAAACTATGCACAGCTTGCAGTTGAAAAACGAGAGGAATTAGCAGAGAAATTATATAGGGCTTTGAAAAAAACAAACAGCTCCGAAATAAGCACATTAAAATCAAAAGTAAAGAGTATTGAAAACAGACTTTTTGAAATTAACGACAGAATAAAAAATCTTTATGAGGATAAGTGCTTGGGTAAAATACCTGAAGATGTTGCTTTAAGTCTTATGCAGAATTTCACATCTGAAAAAACCGAACTCGAAACAAAACTACCAGCATTAAAAAATAAACTTGTCAATATGGACGAAACTGTTGGAAATATAAATGAATGGCTCAATATGATTTCGGCATACGAAAACATAACAGAGCTTGACCGTGAAATAGTTTGCGGCCTTGTTGAAAGTGTAACAGTTTTTGAAAAGGACAGAAGCACAACCCCTGTAACGCAGGAGGTAAAAATTGAATATAGATTTATCAAAAATCTTTTACAGAATGAGAAAGAGGATATTGCTTGATTTCTCAAACAATATCCTCACTAACCGTATAAATACACTTGATAACCACAAAAAGTGTATTTATGTTATGGCGGAGAAGGAGAGATTTGAACTCTCGCGCCGCGTTAACGACCTACACCCTTAGCAGGGGCGCCTCTTCGGCCTCTTGAGTACTTCTCCGAATTTAAAAAATATTAAAATAAAAAGTGGCGGAGAGGCAGAGATTCGAACTCTGGGTACTTTCGTATCACTAGTTTTCAAGACTAGCTCCTTAAACCACTCGGACACCTCTCCGTGTTTGCTGTCCAACTTGAGACTTTGATATTATACCACGCTTTTGCCTCTATGTCAAGAAAAAAATTAAATATTTTGCAATAATATTATTGACAGATACGGAAAATTTTAAAAATTTACTTTACATTGGAAATTTTTTTTGTTATACTGTATATTGTGAAATAATATATTGGGCAAATACTATATGTAGATGCTTTGGATAAATTTTTCGGATGGAGGTATTGACAAGGTGTGTGCTAAAAATTATAACGATGACAGTATAGTTGCTCTTAAAGGCGCGGACAGAGTAAGAAAAAGACCTGCGGTTATTTTTGGCTCTGACGGCATAGAGGGTTGCAGACACTCAGTTTTTGAAATTCTTTCAAACTCTATTGATGAGGCACGCGAAGGCTTTGGAGATTTGATAATTGTTCGCCGATTTTTGGATAAATCCGTTGAAGTGGAGGACCGAGGCAGAGGAATCCCGGTAGACTTTAACCAAAGAGAAAACCGCTTCAACTGGGAACTTGTTTTTTGTGAGATGTATGCAGGCGGAAAGTATAAAAATAATTCCGGCGAAAACTATGAGTTCAGCCTAGGCCTTAACGGCTTGGGTACTTGTGCTACACAATACAGTTCGGAATATATGGATGTAGAGATACTTCGTGACGGCTTTAAATTTGAGCTTCATTTTGAAAAAGGCGAGAACATAGGCGGTCTTCAAAAAACACCGTTCAAATCCCGAAATACAGGTACAAAAATACATTGGAAACCGGATATTGAGGTTTTTACTGATATTGATATCTCGCTTGAATATTATTGCGATGTTCTAAAAAAACAGGCAGTTGTAAATTCGGGCGTCAAATTTGTTCTTTACAACGAAACCGAGCCGGGCAAGTTTGAAGAATTTGTTTTTAAATACGAAGACGGAATTATGGATTACCTCAAGGAAATCTGTGACGGCAAAGAAAAAACAATGCCGCATTATATAGAGGCAGAACGCCGTGGCCGTGACCGCGAGGACAAAGAAGAATACAAAGTAAAGATGAGCTTTGCTTTTTGTATGAACAATGATGTCAACCGTATAGAATATTATCACAACTCAAGCTTTTTGGAACACGGCGGCGCACCGGACAAGGCGGTCAGAAATGCGTTTGTTTATGCAATAGATAAGTATCTTAAGACAACCGGAAAGTATACAAAAAATGAATCAAAAATTTTGTTTGCCGATGTTCAGGACAGTTTGTGTCTTATCAGCAATTCGTTTTCTACCTTGACAAGCTACGAAAATCAGACCAAAAAGGCGATTACAAATCCGTTTATTCAGGAGTCAATGACGGCATTTTTGCGTGAACAACTGGATATTTATTTTATTGAAAACAAAATGGATGCCGAAAAGCTTGCAGAACAAGTTCTTGTAAACAAACGAAGCCGTGAAACAGCGGAAAAAACAAGAACCAGTATGAAGAAAAAGCTTGACGGAAAAATGGATGCTGTCAACCGTGTCAAAAAGTTTGTTGACTGCCGCAGCAAGGATGTCTCGAAACGCGAAATTTATATCGTGGAGGGCGATTCGGCACTTGGTGCTTGTAAGCTTGGCAGAGACAGCGAATTTCAGGCTATAATTCCGCTCAGAGGTAAAATCCTTAATTGCCTTAAGGCAGACTATGACAGAATATTCAAAAGTGATGTAATTGTTGACCTTCTTAAAGTCCTTGGCTGCGGAGTTGAAATTTCATCAAAGAACAACAAGGATTTAAGCTCGTTTGATTTGGACAGCCTCAGATGGAGCAAAATTATAATCTGTACCGATGCCGATGTTGACGGCTTCCAGATTCGTACACTGGTGCTTACAATGCTTTATCGCCTGACACCAACACTTATCGAAAAAGGTTATGTTTATATTGCAGAATCTCCGCTTTATGAAATAAATTCCAAGAACAATACATTTTTTGCATTTGACGAGCGGGAAAAGGCAGAAATCCTTGCAAAGCTTGATGGACAGAAGTATACCATTCAGCGAAGCAAAGGTCTTGGTGAAAACCAGCCCGAAATGATGTGGGAAACAACAATGAATCCCGAAACAAGGCGTCTTATCAAAGTTATGCCCGATGATGTGGAAAAAACAAAGGAAGTATTTGAACTTTTGCTTGGGGACAATCTTGCAGGCAGAAAAGAGCATATTGCCGAGAATGGTTACAAGTATATTGATTTGACGGACGTTATGTAAACAGAGGTGAAAAAAATGCCAAGAAAAACAACAAAAAAAGCTGAGACAAAGGTTTATAAAGAACCCATAATAGACAATCAGCAGATAACGTATACACTGGAAAGCAACTATATGCCTTATGCTATGAGTGTAATAATCTCGCGTGCTATTCCTGAAATTGACGGGTTTAAGCCATCACATCGCAAGCTTCTTTATACTATGTACAAAATGGGGCTTATAGGCGGATCAAGAATAAAGTCTGCAAATGTAGTCGGAAGAACTATGCAGCTTAACCCGCATGGTGATGCTGCCATATACGAAACAATGGTGCGCCTTACCGAGGGGCATCAGGCACTTTTGCATCCGCTTGTTGATTCAAAAGGTAACTTTGGCCGTCAGTATTCAAGGGATATGGCGTATGCCGCATCACGATATACCGAAGCAAAGCTGTCAAAAATATGTACCGAGATTTTTGCTGATATAGACAAAGAGACTGTTGATTTCGTGGATAACTATGATGGAAGTCTTAAAGAACCGACACTTCTTCCGGTAAGCTTTCCCAATATATTGGTAAATCCCAATCAGGGTATTGCCGTTGGCATGGCTTCGAATATCTGTAGTTTTAATCTGTCCGAAATATGTGATGCCACCATAAAACTTATGAAGAATCCCGACAGCGACATTCTGGATGTTCTTAAAGCTCCTGATTTTTCTACCGGTGGCGAGGTTTTGTATGACGAAGCCACTTTCAGGGAGATATATTCGACAGGAAGAGGGTCTTTCAAAATCCGGGCAAAATATGAGTTTGACAAAAAGGCAAACTGTATTGATGTAAAGGAGATACCCTACACAACAACCGTTGAGGCAATAATCGAAAAGATAATCGAGCTTATTAAAGCCGGAAAACTTAAAGAAGTTTCGGATATCCGTGACGAGACTGACCTTAATGGTCTTAAGCTTACAATAGACCTTAAAAAAGGTACTGACCCTCAAAAACTGATGGCTAAGTTGTTTAAAACAACACCGCTTCAGGATAGTTTTGGCTGCAACTTCAACATTCTGGTCGAAGGCTCACCGATGGTGCTGGGCGTCAATGACATAATCTGCGAATGGCTCAGATTCAGAAAAAACTGCATAAAACGCGGAATTCGCTATGACATCCGCAAAAAGAGCGACAAGCTTCATCTTTTGAAAGGTCTTGAAAAAATTCTGCTTGATATTGACAAGGCGGTAAAGATAGTACGTGAGACCGAGGAAGATGCACTTGTTGTTCCAAACCTTATGAAAGGTTTTGGTATTGATGAAATCCAGGCGGAATTTGTTGCTGAAATCAAGCTGAGAAACCTTAATAAAGAATATATTCTCAAAAGAACAGCAGAGATTAATGACCTTGAGGAAGAACTTGAAGAACTTAAGGACACTCTTGAAAATAACAAAAAAATAGAAAAGATAATTGAAAAACAGCTTAAAGAGATTTCGAAAAAGTTTGGAGTTCCGCGAAAGACCGAAATTGTCTTTGAAGATGATGTCGAAAGTAGCGAAACAACCGAAGAAATTGACAACTATCCGATTATGCTTTTCCAGACTGCCGATGGTTATCTCAAAAAAATATCGCATCTTTCACTCCGGTTCAGCGGCGAGCAAAAGCTTAAAGAAAATGACCGCATAGTTCAGACCATTGACACTGACAACACTGCCGAAATTCTGGTGTTCTCGAGTTCGGGTGATGTCTACAAAACAAAGGCACACGAAGTACCTGACAGCAAGGCAAGTCTTTTGGGTGAATATTTGCCCAATCTTTTGCAGATGGGCAGTGACGAAAAGGTTACAGGCCTTGTTGTCACTCACGATTACAGCGGATTTTTGCTGATGTGCTTTGAAAACGGCAAGGTTGCAAAGGTGGACCTTAAGTCGTACTGGACAAAATCAAATCGTAAGAAACTGATAAATGCTTGCTCAACCGTATCACCGCTTGTGAAAATTCTGTATCTTAAAGATGATTCGGATATTGTTTTGATTTCAAATGCAGGAAAGGCGCTTTCGTTTAATACTGACAAGATTGCCCTGAAAACAACCAAAAACACTCAGGGCGTTATGGTTATGCAGCCGACAAAGGGCAGCGTTGTTGCAGATGCTATGCTTGAGGAGAATTGTCCGTTTAAAGATGCAAAGGTCTACAGACCAAGAACCATCCCATCAAAGGGCGTTTTTGTAAAGCCTGAAGATGACGGAACAGAACAAATCACTTTATTTGATTAGGAGAGAAATAAAATGAACTTTACAGAGCTTGCTAAACTCAGATATTCCTGTCGAAAATTTTCGGACAAGGCGGTAGAGCCGGAAATAATTGAAAAAATTCTGGAGGCAGGTCATCTTGCACCTACGGGATGCAATTATCAACCGCAAAAGATACTTGTGCTTACCGACAAAGAACAACTTGAAAAGGTCGGGGAATGTACAAGATTTGGCTTTAATGCGCCTCTCAATTTTTTGATATGCTTTGACAGAAGTCTTTCCTACACAAGAGGCGACGGCAAGAATTTTGGTGAAATCGATACAACCATCGTTGCGACTCATATGATTCTTAAAGCGGCAGAACTTGGCATAGGAAGTACTTGGATAGGGGCGTTTAACCCGGTTAAAACACGCGAGGTGTTTAATGTACCCGAAAACTTTGAGATACTTGGGTTCTTCCCCATGGGTTATCCGGCAGAGGATGCTGCCCCTGCACATTTTCACGAGGAGTACAGAGACCCGGCCGAGATAGTTTTCTATAATAATTTTTAAAAAATTTTTTATAACTTATTGACGAAGTTTCTTATTGTGATATAAAGACCTGGAACGGGCAAAAATATCCGAAAAATAATAAAACTTCTGTAAAAAGAGCGGACGAAAAAATGCTTTGGAAAAATTTGCAAGAAGAAAAGTTTGAGGGTGCTCTTGAAAAGAGTAACAAGGTTTGTGGTATGGCACTTGGTTGTCTCGAAATGCACGGACAACACTACCGACACATTAAAACCCGGAGAAATCTTGAAAATGGAGGCAGAACGCGAGCCGGTTGTTGTTTTTTCGTATATGTATCTGGGCGATTTGATTGGCGCAAGAAGAACAAAAGCCTGCGACGAGGGATTTAAGTATGGTTATGTTGCACTCAGTGCAGAGAGTCTGCTTGCCCTTTTGGAAGAAATCTGTTACGAGATTAGAAAAAACTGATTTACAAAGATAATACTTGTTTTGGGTTATGGCGGAAATACCCTCTGGTGCAATTACTTCCTTCAGAAGATAAGAAACACACTGAAGCGATATGTACCTCAAAAGTTAAACACTTTTGGAGGTGCATATTTTTTATGAGTAAAAAATGAAAAATCAATATATTTATCTATTTTTGTTTAAATATGGTCTTTGGGAACTAAATCTTCTGTGTAGACAAATACCATTTTTCTTTGATGGTTTGTTACTTCTAAAAGCATCTCAACGCCCCATTATTACGATGTTTTCTATATTTTTATTATACCATATTTCAATAGGTTTTTAAAGTCCCTTCGCAAAAAAATGACCACTGACTTTGACTTTGTCAGTGGCGTGAGACATTTGAAAATCAATGTCTTTTTTTATTTATTCAGTTGCTTTAAGTTTTTCGACCAACTTTTCGTCAGGGTTGATAAAAAGTGTGTAGTTGGTGTCATAAATAACAAAACCCGGGTTGGAACCGTTTGGTTTGCGAATGTTTTTTGCCAGTGTATAGTCGACTGCAACGCCCGAGGATTTTTGAGCCTTGCTGAAGTAGGCAGCAATTGATGCTGCTTCTTCAAGCGTTTTGTCGGGGACTTCGCCAAGTCCGTTTGTGCGGATTATAACATGCGAGCCGGGAATGTTTTTTGTGTGCAACCACATATCTGTCGAATATGCGGTTTTTATCGTAAGCTCGTCGTTTTGTTTGTTATTTCTGCCTACCAGAATAGTGTAGCCGTCAGATGATATGAATTTTAAGGGCTCGGTCCTTTTTGTTTTTTTCTTCTTTTTGGAGTTATTTGCAGAGATATAGCCTTGTTCCGCAAGTTCTTCACGGATTTCGGCAATATCGGCATAATCGGTTGCACGGCTTATACTGTCAAGAACTGTTTCGAGATATGCTTTTTCGTTTTCGGCATTTTCAAGCTGCATTTTTGAGGTTTCTTCGGTCGTTTTTGCCTTTGTATAAAGCTTAAAGTATCTTTGTGCATTTTGAGATGGCGAAAACTCAGGGTTAATCGGTATTTCAATTTTCTCAAGATTTTCAGAATAGTAATTTTCGACCGTGACAGAGGTTGAATGTGGTTCTATCCGGTGAAGATTTGCTGTCAGAAGATCACCAAAGATTTTGTATCTGTCGCGATTTTTTGATGTTTCTATGTTTTCGGTATGAATTGTGATTTTTTTGTTGCAACGCTCAATGTTGTTGTTAATCAGCTTGATTGTTGCCGCTGATTTTTGTGTCAGGCGGTCGTGCAGACTTCTGCCGGAGAAAAAGGCTTCAACCGCACCAGAAAGGATTTCCAGTCTGTTGATTTTTCCCATTCCGTTGTATTGAGTAAGCTCGGTGCAGGAAAAGGAAACAGGTTTTTTTGTTTCGTTGTCAAGAACGATAAAACCCTCGGGCAAATCATTTAAAAATGAATCTATAAAGGATTTTGTGTGTTTTGCAAAGTCGCGAATATTCGCGTCACAAAGGAATACCTTGTCCTTTTTGTATTTTCGAAAGACAATTTCTCTTGCCATAAGGGGGCTCATTCCCACAAAGTTGTTCAAAAGCAGTTTGTCAAGAAGTGCATCGCCTGGTGCAGCATTTAAATTTGTGAGAAAAGCATCAAAATAATTGCTTTCGGGACTGAATTTGTTTTGCATCGGCGGAAGTTCATAAATAAGACCGGGAAGAATTTGTCGTACTGCGCTGGTTGTAAAGTCGATGTGTTTTATACTGTCGATGATTTTGTTGTCGCTTTGAACCAAAATAATATTACTGTGCTTGCCCATTACCTCGACAATAAGTTTTTTTTCGGTCAGATCGCCCATTTCGGTATAACATTCAAAAACGAATTCTAAAATACGGTCAAATCCGATTTGCGAAACGCGTGTCAGTTTGGCGCCTGCAAGGTGCTTGCGAAGTATCATACAAAAAAGCGGAGCGGTAAGAGGATTTTCCCTGGATTCTTCTGTCAGATGGACACGGGGATTTGAGGTTGCCGCCGAAATAAGCAGTCGAAAAAGACCTGCCCGGGTGCGGAACGAAATTATAATTTCATCCTTTTCGGGCTGGTGGATTTTGTCTGTTTTGCCTCCAAGAATTGTATGTTCGAGTTCGCGTACGATTTGATGCGTTACAAATCCGTCAAATGCCATTGAGACTGCTCCTTTTGTGGTTTAAATAAGTTAATATTTGTATTATACAACAGAATTAAAAAAAATTCAAATATTTGTTTAATTTTTAACCAATTTTATGCAAAGTATTGTTGCAAAATTAATGAAAGTGTGCTATAATTACTATAATTATTTATTAAAAGATAAAATTCAGAAATTTTCCTAAGAGTAAGGAGGAATCAGGGATTATGCTTAAGAGTATGACCGGATTCGGCAGAGCAGAAAAAACAGTTGACGGATTTACTATAAAAGTAAATATGAAGTCGGTAAATCACAGATACATGGACGCCTCAATCAAGGTGCCCAAGTATTACACATTTGTTGAGGACAAAATAAGACAGCAGGCGACAAAGTATATTTCACGCGGCAAGGTAGAAATTTTTGTTGCAGTTGAAAGAACCGAAGACAGCAATAAAAAAGTTGTGCTTGACAAGGCTGTTGCCCAAAACTACATAGATGCGCTCAAAAGCATGAAAAAGCTTGGCCTTAAGGATGATGTTAAAATTTCGACCATCGCTCAGTATCACGACATATTCAGATTGGAAAATGACGAGACTGACGAAGAATATATCGCAAATCTTATCTCTGAAGTCTTTGACGAGGCCGCAAAGGATTTTGTAAATATGCGAATAAACGAAGGCAAGAATATGGAAAAGGACATCCTTTCGCATCTTGATATATTATTCGAAAATCTTTGCCTTGTTGAAAAACGTTATCCTGCAATAATTGACGAGTACAAAGCAAGACTTGAGAGGCGGATTTCGGAGGTTTTGGAAGACAAGAATGTTGACGAACAAAGGATAGTGACCGAAGTTGCTATATTTGCCGAAAAATCCGATATAGGCGAAGAAACCGTAAGGCTCAGAAGTCATATCAACGAATTTAAAAAAGCTATCGATACAGACCTTCCTATTGGTAAAAAGCTTGATTTTATGATTCAGGAAATGAACCGCGAAACAAATACAATGGGTTCAAAGGCAAACGATGTTGAGATTTCAAAAATTATTGTCGATATGAAGTCCGAAATCGAGAAGATAAGAGAGCAAATACAAAATATAGAGTAAGAATTTAGGAAAAGAATTTCTGCAAAGGATGGCGAAAGTGCAATGAAGCTTATAAATATAGGATTTGGAAATATTGTATCAGGTGACAGAGTTGTAGCAATTGTCAGTCCTGAATCTGCACCGATAAAGCGTATTGTTCAGGATGCAAGAGACAAGGGACTGCTTATTGATGCTTCGTGCGGAAGACGTACACGTGCGGTTATTATAACCGACAGCGACCACATAATTCTTTCGGCAATACAGACCGAAACTATTGCAGGTCGTGCGGCTGTTAAGGAAGATATTGCAGATACAAAAGATGATGGAGAACTTGAAAATGAAGAATAACGGCAGACTTTTTGTTATTTCGGGTCCCTCGGGAGTTGGAAAGGGTACTATTTGCAAACAACTGGTAGAACGAAACAAAAATATTTCGGTTTCAGTTTCTGCCACAACCCGAAAACCGCGTACCGAGGATGCTGAGGGTGTTACCTATTATTTTAAAACTGAAGCAGAGTTCAAACAAATGATAGATGACGGCAAATTTCTGGAGTGGGCGAATTACAACGGAAACTATTACGGAACACCGGGTGATGCAGTTGATGAAAGGCTTTCAAAAGGCTTGGACATAATTCTTGAAATTGAGGCCCAGGGTGCGCTTAATGTTATGAAAAAACGCCCGGATGCAGTTTCTATCTTTGTTGTTCCGCCCGACACCGAGACTCTTTACCAACGCTTGAAAAACCGTGGGTCAGAAAGTCCTGAAGAAATAGAAGAGCGTTTAAAAGCAGCCGAGTGGGAACTTTCGCAAAAAGAAAATTATGATTATATCGTAGTAAATGATTGTCTTGACGAGGCAATTGCCAAAATAGAAAATATAATAAAAGACGAAAAGGAGAATATTTAAAATGATGATTTATCCACCAATTACGGAACTTGTAAAAAAGACAGGAAGCAGATATGCATTGGTAATCGAGACTGCAAAAAGAACAAGACAGCTTGTTGAGGGTGCTCAAAAGCTTTCGGATGTAAAGACTTCGAAGGATGTAACTGTTGCTGTTAACGAAATTTATGAAGATAAAATCGAGGCGGTTGAAGCAAAGCATACAGCCCTGGATGACGAAGCTGCTGTAATAGAATAATATTGACTGTTTACAGAGGGACTGCTCAAAATCTGAAGTGGTCCTTTGTTTTTAGTGAGACAAAGTTATGATTGCAAAAGTACTTCTTAACAACAAAGAACAAAATATAGACAAATCTTTTGATTATTGTGTGCCGGACTTTTTGTCAGAAAAGGCCGCTGTTGGTATGCGCGTAAGAGTTCCGTTTGGGTTTCGCAACAACTTGGTTGAGGGGATTATTATTGACCTGCCCGAAAAAAGTGAATTTGAAAACCTGAAAGAAATAAAAAGCCTTATCGGGACCGAACCTGTGTGTTCGCCCGAAATTCTTAAACTTTGTCTTTGGATAAGCGAAAAGTATTTTTGCTCTTTGTATCAGGCTATAAAGCTTACAACACCGCCCGGACTTGCTTCAGGAGTAAGCGAAAAAACAGTAAAATATGCAAACCTTGCCATTTCGCAGACTGAAGCCTTTGAAGTCAAAGAAAAACTTCGTGTCTCGGGAGCCGTTGCAAGAGCAAGAATAATCGAAGCACTTCTTATGACAGATAATATTCCGCTTTCAAAACTGGTAAAAGAACGCGGTGGTACTTATGACGCAATCAAAGCGCTTGAAAAGCTGGGGTATATAACTATAGAGAGTGAGCGCATTGAACGTGCGGCTTATTGTGAGGAAAAGTACGAAAAGACAGTTGCATACACTCCGACTGAGGAGCAAAAAACGGTTATTGATTATCTTAATACGGCAATAGATGCCGGCAGAAATGAAAAAATTCTGCTTCGCGGAGTTACAGGCAGCGGAAAAACCGAAGTATTTTTGCAGGCCATAGAAAGAGTGATGGGAAAGGGAAAAAATGCGATAATGCTTGTGCCCGAAATCTCTCTTACTCCCCAGATGGTACAACGATTTGTCGGAAGATTTGGGAACAAAGTGGCAGTAATACACAGCGCACTTTCACAAGGCGAGAGATTTGACCAATGGAACAAAATCAAGCGCGGCGAGGTAAGAGTTGTTGTAGGCGCAAGGTCGGCTATATTTGCACCGCTTCAAAATATTGGGATAATAATACTTGACGAAGAACACGAAAACAGTTACAAATCCGAGACTTCGCCAAGATATCACACAATTGATGTTGCCGAAAAAATTGCTGAGGATAAAAAAGCGGTTTTGCTTCTGGCATCAGCGACACCATCGGTCAGCGAATATTATAATGCAAACAATGGCAAGTACACCTTGTTTGAAATGAAAAACAGATACAACGAGGGCAGACTCCCCGAGGTAAGCATTGTGGATATGCGCGGCGAGTTGTTTCAAAACAAGAATAATTCACCGCTCAGCCTCAAACTTCAGTCCGAGATAAGAAAAAATCTTGAAAATAAGGAAAAAACAATTCTGTTTTTAAACAGACGCGGATATTCGACCTTTGTTTCTTGCCGCGAATGTGGCGAGGTTATAAACTGCCCTGATTGCAGTATTGCAATGACATATCACAAAAAACGCGAAACACTTTCGTGCCATTATTGCGGTTACACAATCCCAAATGTCACAAGTTGTCCTGCATGCGGCTCCAAACATGTAAAGTATTTTGGGACAGGAACTCAAAAAATAGAAGAAGAATTGAAGCGCCTTTTTCCAACTGCCGGAGTTCTTAGAATGGATACCGATACGACATCCCAAAAAGGTGGACACGAGAAAATTCTTGATATGTTCAAAAACGAAGATGCAGATATTTTGCTTGGAACACAGATGGTCACAAAAGGTCTTGATTTTCACGAGGTTACTTTGGTGGGAGTTCTGGCTGCGGACACAGCCCTGGCTGTTGATGATTTCAGAGCAAACGAGCGAAGCTTTTCGCTGTTTACTCAGGTGTGCGGAAGAGCCGGCAGAGGCGAAAAAGCCGGACGTGCAATTATACAGACCTATCAGCCTTTTAATGCCACGATTAAATATGCACAAAATCATGACTACGAGGCTTTTTACAAAAACGAAATAATACAAAGAAAAAGGTTGAATTATCCACCATTTTGTGACATAATATGTATTATGGCAACAGGTGAGGATTTGGAAGAAGTAAAGACTTTTTGCGAAGAAATCGGGAGCAAAATTAAAAAATCAAAATTCTACGGAAATGAGATTTTTGCTATGATTGGACCAGATGCCGCTCCGATTGAAAAAATACGCAACAATTACAGGTATCGTATTTTGCTTAAATGTAAAAACGAAGAAAAAATACACCCGCTTTTGAGGGAAGTGTATGAAGAACACGAAAAATCACGAAAAAAGACTTTTTTGAGTATAGATACAAATCCGATAAATATGTTTTAAAAAGAGGTAAAGAGATATGGCAATAAGAAATATTGTAAAGCACGGCGATGATGTGTTGACCAAAAAATGCAGAAAAATTGAGGTTTTTGACCAAAGACTTTCGCAGCTTGTTGATGATTTGTTTGATACACTTTATGAATCAGGGGGCGTGGGACTTGCGGCACCTCAGGTAGGGGTTTTGAAGAGGGTTGTTGTTATTGATATTGACGACGAGCCGTATGAACTTATAAACCCTGAAATAATCGAAACCCGTGGCGTGCAAAACGGACCCGAAGGGTGTCTTAGCTATCCCGGACAGTTTGGAATGGTAAAACGCCCGATGTACGTAAAAATCAAAGCGCAGGACCGCACAGGTGAGTGGCATGAATACGAAGGCGAGGAGCTTTTGGCAAGGGCATTTTGCCACGAAACAGACCATCTGGACGGAAATATGTTTATGAGACTGGTTGACGAATGGCTTGAGTCTTAAAAGGATTACAATCGGTTTTGTGTGAAAGGAATGAAAACATTGAGAGTTCTTTTTATGGGAACACCCGAATTTGCTGTACCGTGTCTTTGGGCACTGATTGAAAACAAATACGATGTTTGTGGCGTTGTTACTCAGCCGGACAAGCCGGCAGGACGAGGTCACAAGTTGACTCCGCCGCCTGTAAAGGTGACTGCGACTGAAAACAATATAGAAGTTTTTCAGCCCGAAACACTGAAAGATTTTGCATTTAAAGCAGAGCTTGAAAGGCTTAATCCGGACATTATAATAGTGGTTGCATACGGGAAAATTCTTCCTGAGTATATTTTAAATTATCCAAAATACGGATGTATCAATATACACGCATCACTTTTGCCGAAATACCGAGGAGCAGGCCCGATTCAGTGGTCGGTTATAAACGGCGAAAAAACCACGGGTATAACATCAATGCTGATGGAAAAGGGTCTCGATACCGGTGATATGCTTCTTAAAGTCGAAACTCAAATCGGCGAGTACGAAACATCGGGCGAACTTCATGACAGACTTATGGATATTGGCGCCGAATTGCTGATTGAAACACTTGTTTTGGCAGAAAAGGGCGAACTTAAGCCGGAAAAGCAAAATGATGAGGGCTCGTGTTACGCGCCAATGATAAGTAAAGAAACTGCAAAAATTGATTGGTCAAGACCTGCTCAATCAATCATAAACTTGATTTGCGGAATGAATCCCTGGCCTGTTGCACATACTTTGTATAAAGGCGAAAATCTGAAGATTTACAGCGCAGTTCTGACAAGCAAAAAAGCTGACGGCTGTCCGGGGCAAATTTTGAATGTGAGCGAAAAAGGCATAGAAATCGCTTGTGGTGACAATGCTTCAATTCTTGCAAGCGAAGTGCAGTTTGCCGGAAGCAAGCGTATGCAGGTGAGGGATTACCTCAACGGACATTCAATTGACTGCGGCGAAGTTTTGGCTTAAAAAAGAAAGGATGTTTTGATTTATGTATCCTATGGGTTATTTTTATGGTATTGATATGACATATATAGTTTTGGTTTTGCCTGCACTTATATTTGCAATGTATGCGCAGACAAAGGTTAATTCGACCTTCAACAAATACAGAGGAGTGGCAAACAACAGAGGTTATACAGGGGCAGAAATTGCACGCAGAATTCTGGATATGAACGGACTTCAAAAAGTGGTGGTTGAACGGGTCCCGGGCAATCTTACTGACCATTTTGACCCAAAAGCAAGTGTGGTAAGGCTTTCGGACAGCACATATTCCAGTACTTCGGTTGCGGCAATTGGCGTTGCAGCACATGAGGTAGGGCACGCTGTTCAATATGCCGAGGGTTATGCGCCGATAAAGCTGAGAAATACAATCGTGCCGGTGGTACAGATTGCATCTTATGCGGCGTGGCCTCTTGCGATATTTGGAATTTTGTTCAGTTTTTCAAATCTTGCGAATTTTGGCGTTATATTATTTGGTCTGGTTGTTTTGTTTCAGATTATTACCTTACCGGTGGAATTTAACGCTTCAAACAGAGCGATAAAAACACTTGAGAACAATTCAATTCTTGGAAACGACGAGCTTGCCGCATCTAAAAAGGTGCTGAGCGCCGCTGCAATGACCTATGTTGCATCAGCTGTTGTTGCAATTGCCAATCTTTTAAGACTTCTTTCAATTGTTGGCTTTGGCAGAAACAGAGACTAAAGGAGAGTTTTGTTATGACGGCAAGAGAAGCTGCATTAAAGGCGCTTTACAGCATAGAAAAATCAGGAGCTTATACAAACGCTGCACTAAAAACAGCACTTAGACAAGATGATTTTTCGGCGCAGGACAAAGGATTGATTACCGAAATTATTTATGGAATAATTTCGAACAAAACGGCACTTGACTTTATAATATCAAAATTCTCTAAAGTTAAAATCAAAAAAATGACACCATGGGTGCTTAATATTCTCCGAATGGGAATTTACCAGATTTATTATATGGACAAAATTCCTGCAAATGCTGCCTGCAACGAATCGGTAAAGCTTGCAAAAAAGTATTCACACTCAGCAGCTTCGGGTTTTGTAAATGGAGTTTTGCGAGCGTCTGCGCGAGGAGTTGAAAGCTTTCAGTTTCCCAAAACAGGAGACACGGCAGCGGATTTGTCGCTTGAATATTCTTATCCCGAGTGGATAACGGCACGAATTATTGAAGAGTATGGTGCAGAGACTTGTGAAGAGCTTTTTAAGGAAAACAGAAATGCTCATAGCTTGCATATAAGGGTAAACCCCTTAAAAACTGACAAGGCAAACCTTTCGGATATTCTTTCAAAAGAGGGTCTTTTGTGCGAAAATTGTGAAATTACCGAAAGTTCGTTGTTTGTAAAAGGTAAACTCAATATAGAAAAATCAAATGCTTACAAAGACGGACTTTATTCACTTCAGAATATTTCTTCACAAAAAACGGTTAAAGTTCTTGACCCAAAGCCGAATGAAACGATAATAGATATGTGTGCCGCACCGGGCGGAAAATCCTGTGCGATTGCCGAAAGAATGGGAAACAACGGCAAAATATTGGCATTTGATGTTTTTGAACATAAAATTGACTTGATAATGGCATCTGCAAAACGACTTGGTATTGACATAATAAATGCAAAGGTTATGGATTCTTCAAAAAAATGTGACGAGCTTTTGGAATCTGCTGACAGGGTTCTGGCGGATGTTCCCTGTTCGGGACTTGGTGTTTTACATAAAAAGCCTGATATAAAGTGGAGCAGATGCGAGGAAGAAGTCACAGAACTTTGCAAAATTCAGGCAGAAATTCTGAAAAATGCTGCCCTGTATGTAAAAGACGGGGGTGTGCTTGTTTACAGTACCTGCACAATTCTTCCCGAAGAAAACAGATTGCAGATTGAAGAATTTTTGAAAAATCATAAAGACTTTAAAAAAGAATACGAGGAGCAGATATTGACCTCAGTTTATGGTGAAAGCGGATTTTATATATGCAAAATGGTGAAAGAAAAGAAACAGAAAAAATAAGACTTATAGATTTGACGCTGGCTGAAGTTGAAAAGCTTATTTTGGATATGGGGCAGCCAAAATTCAGGGCAAAGCAGATTTTTGAGTGGATACAAAAGGGTGCAGAATCTTTTGAAGATATGCCCAATATCCCCAAAGCTTTGCGTGAAGAGCTTTCGGCAAAAGCGTACATAGGTGCGGTAAAAATTTGCGAAAAGTTTGTTTCAAAGATTGACGAAACCCGTAAATATCTGTTAGAATTAAGTGACGGCAATTTTATCGAATCGGTACTTATGAAGTATGAATACGGATATACAATTTGCATATCCTCTCAGGTTGGATGCCTTATGGGTTGCAAATTCTGTGCATCGACAATCGGCGGCAAAATAAGAAATTTGTCAGCAGGCGAGATGCTCAGTCAGATTATATGCGTGCAAAAAGACCTGGGTCAAAGAATTTCGAATGTTGTTATGATGGGGATTGGCGAGCCATTTGACAATTTTGACAATGTTCTTAAATTTATTGACCTTGTAAATGCAGAAGAAGGGCTTAATATAGGGCAAAGGCATATTTCAATTTCGACTTGCGGCATTGCCGACAAAATTCTTGCTCTTGCCGAGAAAAAGTTGCAGATTACACTTTTGATTTCGCTCCATGCTCCAACAAACGAAAAACGCTCCGAAATTATGCCGATAAACAAAAAATATCCGATTGAGGAAGTGCTGTCGGCGTGCAGAGAATATATAAAAAGCACTTCAAGACGAATTTCGTTTGAATATACTTTGATTTCGGGGGTCAATGACAGCGTTGAAGAGGCTGATAAGCTTTCAAGACTCCTGAAAGGGATGCTTTGCCATGTAAATCTTATCCCCGTAAACAAAGTAAAAGAAATAGGATTTGAAAAAAGCAGCAAGGCAGGAATTGAGGCGTTTCGTGCAAGGCTCGAGAAAAATGGTATCGCGGCAACTGTAAGACGCGAAATGGGCAGTGACATAAATGCCGCTTGCGGACAGCTTAGGAAAAACAGAAATCAAAATATAAATTAGTTTGATAATCACAGTATAAAAATACTTTAGAATTGACAGAAAGGGATGATGGTATGTTTGTTGAAGTGTATGGCAAGACAGACATAGGAAGGCTGCGCGAGCTTAACGAAGATAGCTTTGCAATAAGCGGATTTAAAGATGGCGTACCCTCGGGTATTTGCGTGCTTGCTGACGGAATGGGCGGACATAATGCCGGCGAAATAGCAAGCAGTATGGCGGCTAATCTTATTTGTGATGACCTTGCAGACTCTCTTTTGGAGGAAGACAGCGTAAAAATTGTAAAGAAAATGGCGGCGGCAATTGACTTTGCAAATTCCGAAATATACAATATGTCCATTAAAAATTCGGCACAGGCCGGTATGGGAACAACAACAGTAGTAGCTTTTGTAAAAAAAGACCTTGTACGAATTGCAAATGTTGGTGACAGCCGGGCATATCTTGTGTCAGATGCGATTATACGAAAAATTACGGTTGACCATTCGGTCGTTGAGGAGCTGGTGCAAAGCGGAAGCATAACAAGAGCCGAGGCACGAAACCATCCGGATAAAAATATAATCACACGAGCAGTAGGTCCCGAAAAGTATGTAGATGCTGACTTTTATGATTATGTTCCATGTGGAGGAGAGACAATACTTATTTGCAGTGACGGACTTACCGAAATGCTGAGTGAAAAGCAAATAAAAGAAATACTTAATAATTCAGAAAATTTAAAAAATGCAGTGGATACACTGATTGATGAGGCAAACAAAAACGGCGGAGTTGACAATATAACGGTTATTGCCCTTCAGTTTAAAAAGGAGGAAACAGTATGACATTGATTGGAAAAGTCCTTGCGGGCAGATATGAAATACTTGAAAAAGTCGGAAGCGGCGGTATGGCTGTTGTTTACAAGGCCAAGTGCAAGCTTCTCAACCGTTTTGTGGCAGTAAAAGTTCTTCGCCCTGATTTGCAGAATGACGAGGAATTTGTGCGTCGATTTAATGTTGAGGCGCAAGCTGCTGCCAGCCTTACACATCCCAACATTGTTTCGATTTTTGATGTAGGAAACGAAGACGGACTCCACTATATTGTGATGGAATATATCAAAGGAACAACTCTTAAAGAGTATATCGATGCAAAGCATATACTTCCCTGGCGCGAGGCTGTGGGTTATGCTGTTCAGATTGCAAAGGGTCTTGAACAGGCACACAAAAATTCTATAATTCACCGTGACATAAAGCCGCATAATATTATTATGAAAGATGACGGCGTTTTAAAGGTTACAGATTTTGGTATCGCGCGCGCCAATGTTCAGTCAACAATGACTTGCGAGGATACAGCAATCGGGTCAGTACATTATATTTCGCCCGAGCAGGCACGCGGTGGATATACTGACGAGCGTTCGGATATATACTCGCTTGGTATTGTTCTTTACGAAATGTTGACCGGTACCGTGCCGTTTGACAGTGAAAGACCTGTTACCGTTGCCATAATGCATCTTCAGGATGAACCGGTACCGCCCAGAGAACATAACTTAAGCATTCCGCTGCCTCTTGAAAAAATTGTTCTTAAGGCAATGTGCAAAGAGGTTTCGGGCAGATATAAGAGCGCAAGCGAGATGATTTTGGACCTTGAGGATGTTCTTAATGACCCTAATCGTGGAATAATTGAAGAAACCGCTGAAGAGGACGAACTAATTATTCCTGATGGCGGACAAACAATAAAAATGCCGGCAATTAAGATTGACAAAAAAGTTGAAAAGGAAGAAGAGGAAGTTATGCCTAAAAAAGCTCCTGTTAAAAAGAATTCTTCGCAAATAGACAAAAAGAAAGAACGCAAAGTAATTGTTGTTGCTATAGCTTGCGCAATTGCTCTTATTGCACTTATTTCGGCGGCATTCCTTTCAATTACTGGAATTGGCGGTATGATTTCAGGCGGTGAAACTGTTGAAATCCCCAAACTTGAGGGTATGATGTATGAGGAAGCTATCGATAAATATGTCGACATTGATGAAGAAGTTGAATACAGATTCAATATCGTAAGAGGCAAGACAACCGAAAGTGACAGCGAGGCAGGCACAATCCTTTCACAAGACCCCGAATATGGCACAAAAGTCAAAAAGAAGGATGTTATTATCATAACAGTAGAGCTGAGCGGTGGTAGCTCGGAATTTGTATTGAAAAATTACACAAGATACAAAGACTCGCGTGAAGTAGAAATGGAAGTTGACAAGCTTGGTCTTACAGCAGAATTTGAAGAAGAATTCAGCGATACCATACCTACAGGCTCGGTTATAAGACAAGAGCCTGAGGCAGGAACAACTGTCAAAAAAGGCGACAAAATTGTATTTTATGTAAGTAAGGGCCCCGAAGAAGAAACCAAGAACGACGAAGACGAGGGAAATGCAAATAATACTGATGAGGAAAACAAACCTGTAGAACAAAAACCCGAAGTTAAGAAAAAAAGCACGATGATTACAATTTATGGACCCAAAGATAAGGAAAGTGCACTTGTGCAAGTAAGTGTAAATGGCTCGAACGTCTACAGCAAAAACTTGGCAAAAGGCAAAAGTGATGTTGTTAAGCTTGAAGGCACAACAAACACAGTTACTGTTGAAATTTTCTATGACGGGGTATCGCAGCAAAAGAGCACAGTTCACTTGCATTAAAGGAGTTATAGATGGATAAGCTTTGTGGAGTTATTGAAAGGGGCGTTGGCGGATTTTATTATGCCAATACCGAAAATGGAATCATAGAGTGTCGCGCCAAAGGGATTTTCAGAAAAAAAGGAATGACTCCACTTGTTGGCGACAGGGTCGAGGTGGAGCTTAATCCGGACAAAAAAACAGGAATGATTGCAGAAATTTTTGAAAGAAGCAGCGTTCTGGTAAGACCTGCCGTTGCCAATGTTTCGCAGATGATGGCAATTGTGGCACTTGAAAGTCCAAAACCCAACACATATGTTCTTGACAAACTGATTGCTTCGGCAGAATATGCCGGACTCAAAATTTCGCTGTGCTTTAACAAAAGCGATTTGACCGAAGATACAAAGCTTCCTGAACTTTATGAAAAAGCAGGCTTTGAAGTGGTCATAGCAAGTGCTGCAGAGGAAAAGAATATTGAGAAAATAAAAGCTCTTTTAAAAGATGAGATAACAGTTTTTGCAGGCAATTCAGGGGTCGGAAAATCAAGCATACTCAACAAGATAATATGCGAGGAGAGGTTTGAAACCGGCAAAGTAAGCGACAAAACAGAGCGTGGCAGACACACAACAAGACATTCCGAACTGGTCAAACTGCCTTTTGGCGGATATATAATTGACACGCCGGGATTCAGCTCGTTTGAACTTGAGTCTGTTCTTCCCGAAGAACTCCCCGGACTTTTCAGAGAATTCGGTCAGTTTTTGGGGGCGTGCAGATTTATGGACTGCCGACATATTGCCGAGCCGGATTGTGGAGTACGCAAAGCTTTGGATGAGGGCAAAATTTCGGAAAGCCGGCACGAAAGCTACAAGCTTCTTTTTGACGAAGTAAAGCAGGCAAGCCAAAAGTATTGACAGAATGAGGATGATTTTATGCAAAAGAAAGAAATAAAAATTGCGCCGTCAATTTTGGCGGCTGATTGGACAAACTTGGGCGCCGAATTCAAAAAGATTGAAGACGAGGGTGCAGACTGGGCACATATTGATATTATGGATGGGCATTTTGTCCCCAATATTGCGTTTTCACCCGATATGGTAAAAGCCTTGCGCAAGGTATCAAACCTTGTGTTTGATGTGCATCTGATGATTTCGGAGCCGATGAAGTACATAAAAATTTTTGCAGATGCAGGCGCTGATGTAATAACAATACACCACGAAGCCATGGAAAATCCTGAAGAAGCTATAGATTACATACACAGTCTTGGCAAACTGGCAGGTGTTTCGGTGAAACCGGGTACCGATGTCGGACTGGTAATGCCGTATCTTGAAAAAGTTGATTTGGTACTTATAATGACGGTTGAACCGGGGTTTGGCGGACAGTCATATATTGAGGAAATGAATAAAAAAATTGCCAAAGCAAAGCAAATGATTGATTCAGTTGGAAAAGATATATACCTTGAAGTTGACGGCGGCGTAACACCCGATAATATCCTTATGCCAACTCAAAACGGTGCAAATGTTATAGTTGCAGGCTCGGCAATATTCAGGGCAGAGGACGCCGGTGCCGTAATAAAGAAGATGAGGGAAACAACAAAGTGAAGTGCATTATATTCAGTTCGGGCAAGATAGAGTCATATACCTGGCTTGAGAAGATTGATTTTTCAAATGCTTTTATAATTTGTGCTGACGGTGGAATAAGGCATGCAAATCGACTGGGCGTTGATGCTGATGTCTGGATGGGTGATGCTGATTCGCTTGACAACATTGAGATAAAGGCAAAAAAGATTATTCGCTTTCCTGCAAAGAAGGATAATACCGATACAGACCTTGCTGTTATGTTCGCTTTGGAAAATGGATTTACCGATATTTCAATTATTGGTGGTTTGGGAGGTCGCATTGACCACGAATTTTCGCATTTTTGTCTTCTTAAAAAAATTCTTGATAATGGCGGAAAAGGATTTTTGCTGGATGAAAAAAATGTTGTTACAATGGAGAACAAAAGCTTTGAAGTCCTTGATGCAGGCAAAAAGTATGTTTCGTTTTTTCCATTTGGCGGCAATATAGAAAAGTTTTCGGTCAAAGGCCTTTTATACGAGGCAGACAATATCCTGCTTGACTCTGGTCAGGTGATGGCAAGCAGCAATCAGTTTTTAAAAGACAAAAAACCACGCGTTACCTTTGAAAAAGGATGTGTGTTGGTGATTTATTCTGATGACTAAGTAAATAAGGCTGTGACAACATAACTGTCACAGCCTTATTTTATATATCCTGATATTTTGTCCGTATTCCTTTTTTGATAAGAGTATCAAGAATTTCAACCTCGGTAACTGTTTTGATTATTGAAGAATTTTTATCCATTATATTTACAACATAAAAACAGTCATAACTGAGGTGGCGTATGATTCCTGATGCCGGGCGGTCTTTGCACACACACAAAACCCGGGTCGGAAGATTTTCGGAATGTTTTGATTTTTGATGATTTGAGAGAATTTCTTTAAGAGAAATTACAGAAATTGCCTGATGCTCGAAAACAAGATTCTGAAGCAGAAATGCTGTTATAAGAACAAGTGAAAAATTGAATTTGCTTGCAAAAATCAAACACAGGATAAAAAGCACAAGAAAAATCAGCATAATCTTGCTGATTTTTAACATAAACCGATAGGCGCGTATAATTCCAAATCGGGTCGTAAGGATTGACTTGAGCATTCTGCCGCCATCAAGAGGCAGGATTGGAAGAAGGTTGATAAAACAGAGTGCGAGATTTGTATTTGTTAAAAACGAAATCTGAGGGATGGGATAAATTTTTTCAAAAAATGAAAAAATCCAGCAAAAAATCAAGCTGCAAAAAGGTCCTGCAAATGATATAAAAAATTCTTTTTCAGAACTTCTGATATATTCATTTTCAAGATGTGCCGCAATTCCAAAAGGGTATATTTGTATATACGAGATGCCGATGTTTAGTGCTTTGGCGCAAAGGATGTGTGCAAGTTCGTGAAGTGCAGAGGAAAGGTATGCAAAAAGAAAAAGTTCACCATAATTGCTGAAAAAAGCCGTAACAAGCATAGGAATTGTCCAGATGTTTATACGAAAACCTTTTCCGACAGGTATATCAAAGATTTTTTGGGGAATTTGTGGGATTTTCATTTTCAACTTCTCCTTGGCTTGATGTGGGGATGCTGCTTTTAAAAAAGGTTTTAATCGAGTCCGAAACAACAGTCAGATCAATTTCGTATTCAAGAGCAGCTTTGGCAAAGGTTTGGATTTTTGCCGCAAAATCAGTCTTCAAAAAATTATTTGAAAGAATAACTGCAAAAATCAATATCGAAACAAAAGATTGCTTTAAAAGCTTTTTGAAATAATTGGATTTTGAAGAAATAGGCGGTCTTTTTGATGGCCGTCTGCCTTTGTATTCACGAATCTCTTTCATTTTTGGGTTGTCCTTTCTTTTTTTAATATTATATTAGGATTTTTAATAGGTTATGCTTGAAAAAATCCTCGGTTTGTTGTATTATATGTATTGTATTACAGTTGAAAGGTTTGAAAGTATGAGTTTATATAAGACAAAATTTGAAGCGTGCCTCAAAAAAGTACAAAAGCCCGCACGATATATTGGCAACGAATTTAACAGTGTTCACAAGGAATGGGAAAACGACATGGTTTCGTTTGCGTTTTGCTTTCCTGATGTGTACGAAGTGGGGATGTCACATCTTGGGATGAAAATTCTTTATCATATGATGAATGACCGCGATGATACCGTGTGCGAGCGCGTGTTTGCGCCCTGGGTTGATATGGAAGAGGAACTTCGCAAAAATGATATTCCGCTTCTTTCGCTCGAAAGCTATGTTCCTCTCAAGGACTTTGATATAGTTGGATTTACTCTTCAGTACGAGATGAGTTTTTCTAATGTGGTAAATATGCTTGATTTGGCAAAAATACCGCTCAGGTCAAAAGACAGAGGCGATGGTGACCCTTTTATCTGTGCAGGCGGACCTTGTGCATATAACGGTGAACCTCTTGCTGATGTGATAGACTTTTTTATTCTTGGTGAAGGCGAAGAAGTAAACAACGAAATAATTGATGTTTATAAAAAATGGAAAAAGAGTGGCAAGGACAGACTTGCCTATCTTGAAGAGATTTCAAAAATTGAAGGAATTTATGTTCCCGGGTTTTACGATGTAGAGTATAATCAAGATTTAACTATAAAATCAGTCAAACCAAATCGGGAATGTGCACCTGCCAGAATAAAGAAGCGTATTATAAAAAATCTTGACCAGAGTTATGTTCTTGACAAGATGATTGTTCCCTTTATGGATATAGTTCATGACCGCATAACTTTGGAAATTTTCCGCGGCTGTATTCGTGGTTGCCGTTTTTGTCAGGCTGGGTATCTGTATCGTCCAGTTCGCGAACATTCGACCGACAAATTGCTTGAAACTGCTCAGAAGATGATTGATTCCACCGGATACGAGGAAATGTCTCTGTCGTCCCTTAGCACAAGTGACTTTACATGTCTTCACGAGCTTATTGACAGACTTTTGGAAATTACGGTGGACAAGCGTATAAATCTGTCGCTTCCGTCTCTTCGCGTTGACAATTTTTCTATGGAGCTTATGGAAAAGGTCCAGACTGTCAAAAAAAGCGGTCTTACTTTTGCACCCGAGGCAGGAACACAAAGACTTCGTGATGTTATAAATAAGAATGTTCTGGAGTCTGACCTTTTAAGAACTTCCCGAATTGCATTTGAGGGTGGATACAACCGAATTAAGCTTTACTTTATGATAGGGCTTCCGACCGAAACCGAAGAGGATGTAAAAGGTATTGCCGATCTTGCACAAAAGGTAGTAGATGTTTTTTATACTATACCAAAAGAAATCCGCAAGGGCAGGCAGCTTACTGTTACAGTCAGCACATCGTCATTTGTTCCAAAGCCGTTTACTCCATTTCAATGGGAGCCTCAGGACCGTATAGAAACACTTGTTCAAAAGCAAAAGCTTCTTAAAGATACAATAAAAACAAAAAGCATTTCGTACAATTGGCATCAAAGTCATGTAAGCTTTTTGGAAGCAGTTTTTGCAAAAGGTGACCGACGCCTTGGTGATGTTTTGATTTCGGCACAGAGAAAAGGCTGCAAGTTTGATGGCTGGGACGAACATTTTGATTATGAAAAATGGCTTGAAGCATTTTCGGACTCAGGAATTGACCCCGAATTTTATGCATACAGAAAGATTGAACACAGTGAAGTTCTTCCCTGGGACCATATCGACATAGGTGTTAAAAAAGAATATCTTATGAAAGAACACGATCGTGCATATGAAGGGGTAACAACTCCATCATGCCGCGAAAAGTGTATGGGGTGTGGAGCTGCAAGTTTTGGAGGAGGTGTGTGCTTTGAGTAAAGTTCGTTTGAAATTTTCGAAACTTGGAATGGGCAAATATATATCACACCTTGACCTTCTCAGGACTTTTACCCGAGCAATCCACCGTGCAGGACTTCCGGTAAAGTACAGTCAGGGGTTTAATCCGCATCAGCTTATTACATTCTCTTTGCCACTGGCACTTGGAGTAACCAGCGAGACAGAGTTTGTGGATATAGATTTTGAAGACGGAACTGACAAACTTTTGATTGTCAAAAAGTTGAATGAATGTCTGCCGCCTGATATAAAAATCCTTGAAGCGTCCGAACCGGTTATCAAAGCCAAAGACATTGTTTCGGCAAGATATACGGTTGCTTTGGACCTTAAGAATTCTATTACTGAGGATATGCTGGATGCGTTTTTTGCGCAGGAGGAAATCCCTGCGGTCAAAAAGACCAAACGCGGTGAAAAAGAAATAAATCTGAGGGAATATATAGGTTCTTACAAATTGAAAGGTTCGACCGAGAGCTCTGCAGAATTTGAGGTTATACTTTCTGCAGGTGGCGAAACAAATATAAAGCCTGATATTCTTGTTTCAAAGCTTTGCGAATTTTTGGGTGATGGTGTTTGTGAAAATGCAGAAATTCACAGAACAGAGATTTTTTATACAAAAGGTAGTAATATTGCAACTTTTTGCTAAAAACGCGTTTGTCCGAAAATGGAAAAATAATTTGAGAAAATATAAAAATTTTGTTGACAAATATGGTGAATTGTGTTATCATATTACGGTAACCGCGCAAAAAAGGTTTTTTGAAGTCTGTTTTACAGCACCTGACTTGGCGAGTCTTGGGTAATAGGAGGGATTACGATTATGTACGCAATTATCGAAACTGGCGGAAAGCAGTACAAGGTTTCAGAAGGCGATTTCGTTTTTGTTGAAAAACTTGATGTTGAAGCCGGAAGCACAGTTACAATTGACAAAGTATTGGTTTTGGCAAATGGCGATGATATCAAAGTTGGTGCTCCTTATGTTGATGGCGCAACTGTTGAAGCTGCTGCTGTTAAAAACGGCAAAGACAAGAAGATTATCGTTTACAAGTACAAAGCTAAAAAGGGCTACCACAAAAAGCAGGGTCACAGACAACCCTACACAAAGCTCGAAATCAAGAAAATCAATGGCTAATTGTTGATTTTTACTTCAAAAATTTACTAAGAGAGGTGAATATAATGGCTCATAAGAAAGGTGTCGGCAGTACTAAGAACGGCAGAGATTCTGAGTCCAAACGCTTAGGCGCCAAGAAGGGTGACGGTCAGCACGTGTTGGCAGGCAACATCTTGGTAAGACAACGCGGAACTAAAATATATCCCGGAACAAACGTAGGCAAAGGCAGCGATGATACTTTGTTTGCTTTGGTAAACGGTCAGGTTAAGTTTGAACGCAAAGGTAAGGATAAGAAGCAGGTTTCTGTTTACGAAATCGTTCAGTAATTAAAGCCGAATAAAACATTCAGTGCACGCATTTCGCGTGCACTTTGTATATCCGAGAAAAGGAGGGAATTACCGTGTTTAAGGATACTTCGAAGATTTTTATACAGGCAGGCAAAGGCGGAGACGGAGCGGTCACTTTTCACCGCGAAAAGTATGTCGCAGCAGGCGGTCCCGACGGTGGTGACGGCGGAAATGGTGGAAATGTTATAGCTTTGGCAGACAAAGATGTAAGCACACTTCTGGATTTTCGTTATAAGAAAAAATATTGTGCACAAGATGGCGCAAATGGTCGCGACGGCAATCGAAGCGGAAAAAATGGTGAAGATTTGATAATAAAGTTTCCTTGCGGTACGGTAATCCGCGATTCGGAAACCGGAAAAGTAATATGCGACTTGAAAGCAGATGGTGACCGCTTTGTAATTGCAAAAGGCGGCAACGGCGGTTGGGGGAATTCGCATTTTGCGACCGCAACACGCCAGACACCAAAGTTTGCAAAGGCAGGACTTCCTGGTGACGAAAGAGAGATAACTCTTGAACTTAAGCTTATTGCGGATGTTGGACTTTTGGGATTTCCTAATGTTGGAAAGTCAACATTTTTGTCTGTTGTCAGCGATGCGCGCCCCAAAATTGCAAACTATCATTTTACAACACTTGTCCCCAATCTTGGAGTTGTAAAAATCGGTGAGGGTAAATCCTTTGTTATTGCAGATATTCCGGGCATTATTGGGGGAGCACACCAGGGCGTAGGTCTTGGACATGATTTTTTGCGCCATGTTGAACGGACGAGGGTTATTCTGCATTTTGTTGATGTTTCGGGATGTGAAGGACGCGACCCGATAGAAGATGTTCACATCATCAATAATGAACTGAAAAATTACAGTGAGAAGCTTGCTGAAAAACCGCAGGTCATTGTTGCCAACAAAATGGATATTCCGTCTTTTGAAGAAAACTTCAAAAAATTTAAAGAAGCTATGGAGGAAGAGGGATATACCGTTATGGCTATCTCGGCAGCAACACACAAAGGCGTCGAGGATGTAATAAACTATGCTTCAAGACTTCTTTCAAATCTTCCCGAAGACGAAGAGGATGATTATGATTATCTTGACCTTGATGAAGAACGCAAGATAGACAGCATCGAAATCACGATTGAAGACGGTGTTTATATTGTTGAAGGAATGTATGTCCGCAAAATTGTAGGGTCTACAAATTTTGACGATTACGAATCGCTTCAGTACTTCCAACGCGCTCTGCGTAAGTCGGGGATAATCGAAATGCTTGAAGAAAAAGGAATCCAGGAAGGCGATACTGTTCATATGTATGGCGTGGAGTTTGACTATATCAAATAAATATTAAAATATGGGATGCACTTTTTTTGCATCCCATATTTTTTAGGTCCAGTCCCTAAGACGATGACTCATTTTGTCCATCATTCTTTCGGCACGATGATAAGCTTTTCGCATATCCCTTTTGTTCATCGGATGAAGCGCAATAATAATACTTGCACCCATTACTGTACCCAGAACAAGACCTGCTGAAAAATTACACATATTAAGTCCTCCCGATTATAATTGATTGTCTTCTGTTATAGTATTCTCTTTTAGTTAAAATTTATTTATTAAAAAATTTTTAAAGATAAAACCCGCAAATCAAACTTCTGTTGATTTGCGGATTTTATTTAAAAACAATATTTATATTGTTGTTTTTGGATTACTGACCATTAGCCAAGTCCTGTTCGTACTTCTTGATCATTTTCTTTACCATCTGACCACCGATAGAACCGGCCTGTCTTGAAGTAAGTTCACCATTGTAACCATCTTTAAGCTGAACGCCAACTTCGTTTGCAGCTTCCATCTTAAATCTGTTCATAGCAGCCTTTGCTTCAGGTACCATTGTTTTGTTTCTTGAATTATCAGACACTTAAATTCACCTCCATTTCTTTGAGATAAACAACATCAAATGTTTATCTGTCTTCGTTAATATTGTAACCGCTTGCCGAATAAATACTCAATGAAATTTTTGCTATTTTTATTGTATAAAAACTGCCTGAATTATTATATTTATTGACTTTTTTTGCAGTTTGGGGTAATATTATAAAAAAGATAATAATTTTGTCTAAAGGAGAGCCTTTGATATGAGAAGAAAATTAGAAGAAATTTCGTCTTTTGAAACGATTTTATGTTTGTTTGTTGTAATGATTCATGTTCTTTCCGACAGTATAGCGAGCTATCCAAAGGGCTCCGTTTTGTCGGCAGTTTCGTTTATTTTTTAGCGGTTTTTGACTTTCGCAGTTCCTGCGTTCATTATGTCTTCGGGTATCAAGTTTGCACATACATTCTCAGAGGGGTCGTTTAATTACTTTTCTTTTCTTAAAAGGCGCATAACAAAAATTTATATTCCTTATCTTATTATGGCGACAATTTACTATTTATATTTTGTTTTTCATCGTCATTATTTTGATTTCAGCTGGGCAGTTCTTGGAAGGCACTTGTCACTTGGAACAATTGCAGCGCCGTTTTATTTTATTGTTGTAATAATGCAGATGTATATACTTGCTCCAATTACTCTTGGCTTTTGCAAAAACATAACACCTGTGTTTGGGATTTTGCTTGCAGGGATTATAACAGTTGTGTCAAAATATCTTATGCTTGATTTCCAATATTCGGACAGAGTGTTTCTGGCATATTTTGTGTATTGGATAATTGGGTGTTACCTTGGAATAAACTTTGATATGAATCTTGAACGTATACGCCGGAAAAAGCTTCCTTTGGTCATTTCCGGACTTTTGTTGACGCTACTTTATTCGGTTGTTGCATATCTTGAATTTTTGGATTTTTTCCATCTTTTTTCGACCGAGATATTAAAGATGATATTTGCGGCAGTTGCATCGGTTATGTGGCTTGCAATAATGCCCATGTATCAGCATGAGGGGGCAGATATTTTATCACCGGCAACATTTTATATATATCTGATACACTGCCTGGTTATTTTTGAGACCGAGCATATAATGGAAAATTTAAATATCGCATCAACGCCTCAAAGATTTTTTATAACATTCTTTTCGGCATATATAATATCAGTAGTTTTGTCGGTACTATGCGCACAGATAAAGGCAAAAATTTTCAGAAAAAGTTCGTACTGATTTTTTGAAAAAAAAGAAGCTAAGGTTTAAAAATTTCTATTGACAAAAAACATATATTAAAGTATAATCATATATTAGATAGAGGCGCGTTGTGTCAAAAGTAAGAAAATCCATATACGCTTGTGCCAAAAGCGGGATTTGCCGAAAGGGGCAGACGCCGAAGACAATTCGTGGCAAAGGATTGGTCTGGCAAACAGGAATAATATCTTGTTTGTTGTCGCAAATGCGGAGAGCTATCATACTATGCATATATTATTGTTGGTTTTTGAATTTTGCATATGATGTGGTGGCTGAATCTCGGCTATCACTTTTTTTGTGAAATACAAATATTTAAATAAGGAGCGTTTAAAATGAAAAATACTGTATTTACCGGTGCTGCGACAGCTATAGTTACACCAATGAATGAAAAGGGTGTTGATTACGAAAGCTTTGAAAGACTTATTGAATGGCAGATAAGCGAGGGTATAGATGCCCTTGTTATTGCAGGAACAACAGGCGAAGGTTCAACCTTAAGCGATGCCGAACATCGCGAAGTTCTTAAATTTGCAGTTGATAAAATTGCAGGCAGAGTTCCGGTTATTGCAGGAACAGGTTCGAATGATATAAGCTATGCAATTGAACTTACTAAGTATGCCTGCAGTATTGGTGCAGACGCAATGCTGGTTGTTACACCATACTACAACAAAGCTACACAAAATGGTCTTATCAAATCGTTTACAGCAATCGCTGATGCAAGTACAAAACCGATTATTTTATACAGTGTTCAGTCTCGAACAGGTTGTAATATCACTCCCGAGACCTGTGCGGTTTTGGCAAAACACAAAAATATTGTTGCGATAAAAGAGGCAAGCGGAAACATTTCGCAGATTGCGAAGATTGCATCGCTTGTTGGTGATGATATGGATATATACTCCGGTAATGATGACCAGATTGTGCCGATATTGTCACTTGGCGGAAAGGGAGTTATTTCTGTTCTTTCCAATGTTCTTCCAAAAGAAACATCAAGAATTTGTTCAAGCTTTTTTGAAGGTAAAATAGAGGAAAGCAGACAGCTTCAGCTTAAGTATATCGACCTTGTTGATGCATTGTTCTCTGAGGTTAATCCAATCCCTGCAAAAGCTGCTGTTTCGGCAATGGGCTTTTGCGAAAATTATCTCAGATTGCCGCTTACACCTATGGAAGAAAAGAACGAAAAAGTTTTGTTTGATATAATGAGAAAGAACAACCTGATCAAATAAGACAACTTAAGGAAAGGTTAGAAATTACAGATGATTTGTGAAAATTTGGGGATTAATCCAGATGGAAATTTGACTTTTGCGAACCGCGATGTAAAGGTTCTTGCCGAAAAGTACAAAACCCCACTGTATTTGATGGACGAAGAAAGGATTCGTCACAACTGCAGAGCTTATGTTGATTCGATGAAGAAATACTTTGGAGAGGATTCGTTTCCACTGTTTGCAAGTAAGGCAGCATCCTTCAAAAGTATTTACAGAATCGTCAGAGAAGAGGGAATGGGTGTAGATGTTGTTTCGGCTGGCGAGCTTTACACTGCACTTTCTGCAGATTTTCCGTCCGAAAAGATATTTTTTCACGGAAGCAACAAGACTGACAGCGAGATAGAGTATGCACTTTCAAATAAAACAGGCTACATTGTTGCTGACAGTATGGAAGAAATTGAAGCAATTGACAATATTGCAAAAAAACTTGGAATATGTCAAAAAATTTTGCTGAGAATAACACCCGGTATTGACCCGCATACATATGCGGCGGTTGCAACCGGAAAAGTTGACTCTAAATTTGGTTTTGCAATTGAAACCAATGCTGCTTATGCTGCTGTGGAATTTGCCTTATCCAAAAATAACCTTGAACTTTACGGAATCCATTGCCATGTTGGTTCGCAGGTTTTTGATTCGGATGTTTATTTCAAAACTTCTGATATAATGCTTGAGTTTGCAAATTTTGTTCAGAAAAATTACAAAGTTAAAATCAGGATACTGAATCTTGGCGGCGGTTATGGTGTAAGGTATGAAGAATCCGATCCGGTGATAGATATACCCGAAAACATCAAAGCTGTTGCCGAAAAAGTTAAGGCGAAATGCCATGAACTTGGAATGGAGGTTCCTGCTGTTCGTATGGAGCCGGGCAGAAGCATTGTTGCTGATGCGGGGCTGACACTTTATACTGTTGGTTCGGTTAAAAAAATTCCGGAATACAAAAACTATGTTTCGGTTGACGGAGGCATGACCGACAATCCGCGTTATGCACTTTATGGCTCAAAATATACTGTTGTCCTGGCGAATAAAATGAAAGAAGAACAGGACTTTGCCTGCACAGTTGCAGGCCGTTGCTGCGAAAGCGGTGATGTGCTGCAAGAGGATGTTATCCTTCCACAAAGTGTGCAGCGAGGTGACATCGTTGCAGTTATGACAACTGGTGCATACAATTATTCTATGTCTTCAAACTACAACAGAGTGCCAAGACCGCCGATTGTTATGCTTGGCAAAGACAATGAATATATTGCAGTTAAGAGAGAAACTTTTGAAGATGTAGCAAAGAATGATATCTAATGAAATCCGACCCTAAAGGTCGGATTTTTTTATGGAGTAAAAAAATAAGCAGAAATTTAAAAAAATTTGCAATAACTATTGACTTTTTTGCGAAATGTTATATAATTGTATTGCAAAAAGTAAACAGATGAAAATTTTTGCACAATAAAGTGAAAGCAAAACGAAAGTAAAACTCGTAAAATGAGATTTATTAACTTCGTTTTGTATTTGCTTGTAAATTTTAAGAAAAGAGAGGTTTTTACAATGAGCAAAAATTGGGCAACTGTGGATTTATCTACTGTACCAAACATGGTTTCGGCTACCGTTCCGGGACCCAAGTCAATTGAGTATCATGAAAGATGCGCAAAATACATGAAAGGTTATTCAAGCCAGGTTAAATTGTTCCCTGTAACATTTGAATCAGGTTACGGATACACCCTTAAGGACGTTGACGGCAATACATATCTTGATTTCTCGTCAGGTATTTATGTAACAGGTCTTGGTCATTGCCATCCTAAAATCAGCGAAGCTGTTGCATTCCATGCAAAAAATCTTATGAACTGCCATGACTTTACTACAAAAGTAAAGATGGAACTTGTTGAAAAGCTTCATGAGATTACCGGCGGCCGTTTTGGCGGTTTCCAGTTCTATGATTCGGGTACTACCGCTGTTGAAGCTGGTCTCCGTTGCGCTCGTGCTGCTACCGGCAAGCAGGAATTTATCTCATTCTGGAGAGACTTCCATGGTAAGACATATGGTGCTAACTCACTTGCTGTTGTAGGACCTGATACACATATGAGAGCTCCTGGATTTATGCTGGTTCCCAGACCAAATCCGTATCGTGACGCTTTCGGCAGAACTCCCGAAGAAGCTTGGAAGGATTCAACACCCTACATCAAGATGATTGAAGGTACTCTTGACAATGCTTGTGCATCGGGCGGCAACAATGTTGCAGCAATCGTTCTTGAACCGATTCAGGGTTGGGGCGGTACAATTATTCCTCCCGCAGACTTTATCCCTGCACTTCGTGAACTTTGCAACAAGAGAGGCATTCTCCTTTTCGCGGACGAAGTTCTTAACTGTATGGCAAGAACAGGTAAGTACCTTGCTATGGATCACTGGGATGTTACTGCTGACATTACCACACTTGGTAAGGGCTTTGGTAACGGCTTCCCTGTAACTGCTCTTGCAGTATCAAAGGATCTTGCTCCTGCTATCGAAAAGATTTCTGCATCTTCAAGCTACGGCGGAAACCCGATGGCTTGTGCTGCTGCTCTTGAATCAATCAAGGTTATTGAAGAAGAACAGCTCAACGAACGCGCAGCTCATCTTGGCGAAATTATGCTTAAGAAGATGGAAGAAATGAAGGCAGCTCATCCCATTATTGGTGATGTTCGTGCTATCGGTTGCTTGCAGGCAATTGAAGTTGTTAAGGATCGTGATACAAAAGAACCGTTTGCAGAAGCTGGTACAATGATTTACCAGAAGGCATTCGAAAAGGGTCTTGCTTGGGTACCGTCGGGTCACATTCTCCGTATGTCACCTCCTATGATTCTTGACGATGCAGCTGCTCTTAAGGGTCTTGAAATCATCGAAGAAGCTGTTGCAGAAACAGAGAAACATTTTGGTTATTAATATTAACCTGAGGGCTGTTGCTTAAACCAACAGCCCTTAATTTAAACTTTTATCAAAGATATAAAGAAAGGAAGTTTTAGTTATGAAGACAGTTAAGTTTGGATTGGTTGGCTGCGGTCTTATGGCAAGAGAGTTTGCTTCGGCTGCTGCTCGTTGGTGTCATCTTACCGAAGATGTTCCGAAACCTGAGATAGTTGGTATCTGCTCGGTTGTTCCGGCAGAGATGGAGTGGTTCAAAAAGAACTTCCCTGAAATCAAATATGCCGTTTCGGATTATAAAGAACTTTTGGAGAAGGAAGATATAGATGCAATATACTGCGCAGTTCCTCACAACCTTCACGAACAGTTTTATATTGATATAATCAAGAGCGGAAAAGCACTTTTGGGAGAAAAACCGTTTGGTATTGACAAAAAAGCAAACGAAAACATAATGAAAGCATTGGAAGAAAATCCCGATACTTTTGTTCGTTGCTGCAGTGAGTTCCCTTATTATCCCGCTATGCAGACAATGATAAATTGGTTTAACGAAGGTAAATTCGGTAAGGTTTTGGAGGTTAAGTGCGGATTTAATCACTGCAGCGATATGGATACTACAAAGCCGATAAACTGGAAGAGAATGGTTAAGTTCAATGGTGAATATGGTTGTCTTGGTGACCTTGGAATTCACACACAACATGTTCCTTTTAGACTTGGCTTCAAACCGAAGACAGTAAGAGCTCACTTCAGCAATATCGTTAAAGAGCGTCCTGACGGAAAAGGCGGAACAGCAGTTTGCGATACATTTGATAACTGTACCATCTTCTGTACAACCTTAAATGCAGACGGAGACGAAATTCCGATTACATTTGAGACAAAGCGTATGGAACCGGGTTCAACCAACCGTTGGTACTTTGAAATTTATGGAACAGAATGCAGCGCTCGTTTCTCGAGTGATGATGCAAATGCATTCCACTACACATCTTCATGGGGCAAAGAACAGTCATGGAACCGTATTATCATTGGTTACAAGCCGATGATTCCTACAATTACCGGTCCTATATTCGAATTTGGCTTTACAGATGCTATTCAGCAGCAGATTGCCGCATTTATGCTTGAATACTCGGGGGTTGAAGTTCCCTTTGGACTTTTTAGACCTGAAGAAACTGTTCTTTCTCATACACTTGCTACAGCTGCACTCAAGTCGTTCTACAACAAAACAGTAGAAGTTATAGACTAATTATTCAAAAACAGAAAAAAACACAGAAAAAATTTGTATTTTTCTGTGAAAAGTCTTGACTTTTTTTGGATTTTGTTGTAAAATGAGGTTAGTTTGATAAAACACAGCCGATTTTTTGAAATTTTCAAAGTCGTTGCAGCTGTTTGTAAGGAGGAAAAATAATGTTAGTTAATTTAAATGAAGTCCTCAGACCCGCTAAGAAAAATCAGTATGCGGTTGGATTGTTCAATGCAGTTAACCTTGAACTCGCACGCGGTATTATTAATGCGGCAGAATCAAGCCGTTCGCCTGTAATTATGGGTACAGCAGAAGTTCTTTTGCCCTATGGTCCGCTTGAAGAAGTTTCATATTACTTATTACCTATGGCAAAAAAGGCATCCGTTCCGGTTGTTGTACACCTTGACCATGGTCTGACATTTGACATATGCGAAAAAGCACTCAGACTCGGTTTCAGTTCAGTTATGTATGACTGCTCGACCGATACATACGAGGAAAATGTTCGCAAAGTAAAAGAAATGGCTGATCTTGCACATTCTTATGGTGCAACAATTGAAGGTGAGCTTGGTCATGTAGGTGACAATGAAGGTTCGGCGGAAGGTAGTTCACACCTTGAAGATCCTTCAAAATATTTCACTGATCCAAGTCTTGCAAAAGACTTTGTTGACAAAACAGGTGTTGATGCTTTGGCTATCGCTGTCGGTAACGCTCACGGTGCATACAAATTGCCGCCGAAACTCGATTTTGAAAGAATCCGTACAATCGCAAAAACTGTCGATGTACCGTTGGTACTTCATGGCGGTTCGGGCCTTACAAATGCTGACTTCAGACAGGCTATCAAAGATGGTATCAGCAAGGTAAACATCTTTACTGATATCAATGTTGCTGCAGTAGAAGCAGAATTTAAAAAGTTCTCAAGCATGGAAAAGGGTCTTATTGACTTGATTCCTGCAGCAGTTGAGGCTGTAAAGCTTGCTACACTTGAAAAAATGAAATTGTTTAGCAGTGATGGCAAGGCTGACTTGACATCACAGGGCAATACACCAATGTCTGCTGACGATCTCGAAAAGATTACAAAATTGGTGGCAGCTGAAGTTGCAAAATATTTGAAAAACTAAATATCAGTTAACTAACAGAGCTTATGTGTTTTGCATAAGCTCTGTTTTTTGTTGATATTGATTTAAACATAGCTTCGTTTGTGCCTGATTGCATAAAACCATGCAAAATTGTTATAGTAATTATAAAGAAGGGAGAATTATTATGAAAAAGATTTTAGCAAATATTATAATATTTTTGCTTGCAATGCTGTCGTTTACTGCATGTGGTTTCAGAGAAAATGTTGTACCAACTCCGGATGTAGATATGATGGGGGTGGGAAAAATGCCGCAAGGTTCCGAAACATCACAGAAGGATGATTCAAAATTTATAGACGAGGAAAAAGCTAAAGAGCTTGCTTTGGAAAAAGCGGGAGTAGGTGCTGATGGTGTGAAGTTTGACCGTATTGAGCTTGACCGAGACAATGGTATATGGCAGTACGAGGTAGATTTCAGATCCGGTGATGTTGAATATGATATTGATATCAAAGCCGATACCGGCGAAGTATTATCATTTGAAAAAGAAGAAAAAGCGGGCTTCTAAAATCCCGCTTTTTCTTTATCGACAATTTAATTTGCAGAGGTTTATTGTATGAATTATAGTGGTTTTTGGAAATAATTATTTTGCTTGATAAGTTTTAAAAAAGTTTGTGCAGCAAGAGAAAGAGGAGTATTGCGCAAATATGCGTATCCAATATTTCTTGCAGGAAGTGGAGGGTCAAGCTGCATAGGTAGAATTATTCCGCGGTCTAAACTTTTTTTTGAAAATTCTTCAATGACACAAGCAACTCCAAGATGTATGGAGGCAAAACGTATCAGTAAATCATGTGCAGCTATTTCAATTTGTGGTTTTAAAGATATGCCTTTATTTTGAAATTGCTTATTCAGATTATGCCTGGATGAAGAATTTTCTTCAAGCAAGATAAGAGGTTCCTGTGAAATTTCTTCCCAGGTGTAACTTGCTTTTGTATCGTACTTTGGTCCGCATACGAACATATCGTGAATTTCAAAGCACGGCTCTATGCAAAGTTCGTCATCTGCCATCGGCATATTTACAAAAGCAAGTTCGGCTTTGCCTTCTTTAACAAGTTGCAGCATTTGATAAGAGTAAGAATTTGCTACTTCTATACGAATATTGGGGTAGGCAGAATGAAACTGTTCCAGATATGGAAGAAGAAAATGACTGGTAATTGTGTCACTGGCTGCAATTGTTAAAGAGCCGCTGTCTAAATGATGCAGACGGGCAAGCAATGTTTCGCCTTGTTCAATAGATTGTAAGGCATTTTCAACTTTTTGAAATAATAATTTTCCTTCGTTTGTTAAGGTTACACCACGTCTTGAGCGGGTAAAAAGAATGCAGTTCAAATCGGTTTCAAGCTGCTGTATGGATTGTGATATTGCAGACTGGGAAATATATAAATGTTTGGCAGCGGTTGTAAATGAAGAATATCTTGCAGTTTCGTAGAAAATGCGATAATAATCCAGTTTTGTTTTCATATAAGCGCTCCTTATTACAGTAGTAAGTATTATCTATTTTACTAATAACAACAATTGTATTATAATAATAAAGTAATAAAATGTCAAGTTTTTGGAGGGATTTATTATGGCAAGAAGAACAGGTACGGTTTCAAGAGGTGTACGTTGTCCTATTATTCGCGAGGGCGATAATTTGGTTAACATAGTAGTTGACAGTGTTATAGAAGCAGCTACAGAAGAGGGATTTGAACTCCGTGACCGTGATGTAGTGGCAATAACCGAATCTATTGTAGCTCGTTCTCAGGGCAATTATGCTTCTGTTGATGCGATTGCAAGTGATGTTAAAGCAAAGCTCGGTGGCGAAACCATCGGTGTTATTTTTCCAATACTCAGTCGCAATCGTTTTGCTATATGCTTGCGTGGTATTGCAAAGGGTGCAAAAAAGATTGTATTGATGCTTAACTACCCAAGTGATGAGGTTGGTAACGCTCTTGTTTCACTGGATCAGCTAGATGAAGCAGGAATCAATCCCTATAGTGATGTGCTGACCGAGGCAAAATATCGTGAGCTTTTTGGTGAAAATCCACATCCTTTTACCGGTGTTGATTATATAAAATATTATGGTGATTTAATCCGTTCCTGCGGCGCAGAGGCAGAGATAATTCTTGCAAATGACCCACGCGTTATTCTTAAATATACAGACAGTGTTCTCAATTGTGATATACACAGCCGTGTCCGCACAAAACGGATTCTGCGTGATGCCGGCGCAAAGCGTGTTGTAGGTCTTGATGAAATACTTTCGCAATCTGTTGACGGTAGCGGTTATAACGAGAAATATGGTTTGCTTGGTTCTAACAAATCCACAGAAGATACCGTTAAACTTTTCCCGCACGAATGTTTTGATATGGTTAAAGATATTCAGGCACAGTTTATGGCGCGTTGTGGCAAACATATAGAGGTTATGGTTTACGGAGATGGCGCATTTAAAGACCCCGTAGGAAAGATTTGGGAACTGGCTGACCCGGTAGTTTCGCCTGCATATACAAGCGGTCTGGAGGGTACTCCAAATGAACTTAAGCTCAAATACCTTGCAGATAATGATTTTGCAGATTTAAGCGGTGAGGAATTAAAAAAGGCAATCGAAGGTGCTATTCGCAAAAAAGATGATGACCTGGTTGGAAATATGGCATCTCAGGGAACAACACCCCGCCGACTTACCGATCTTATTGGTTCGCTCTGTGATTTGACAAGCGGTTCCGGTGATAAAGGTACTCCGATTGTACTTGTACAAGGCTACTTTGACAATTTAACAGACTAATTTTATAAAAAACGAAGTCATTCTGTATGGCTTCGTTTTTACTTTTAAATTGACTATTTGGGAGTTTTGTGTTATAATATTTAAAATTAAATGATGCAAGATTTTTGGGAAGGAATATAACACTTTATGGGAAAGTTTGACGGGATTTTGATATGCACCGATCTTGACGGAACTTTGTTTAAAAATGATAAAAGTATATCATTGGAGAACAAAGAGGCAATAGAATTTTTTAAAAAAGAAGGCGGAAAATTTACCTTCGTTACAGGAAGAATGCCGTTTTATATTTCGGACACCTGCGAAAAAGTAAAACCCAATGCGCCCTTTGGATGCAATAATGGCGGAGGACTTTATGACAGCTTTAAAAACGAGTATTTATGGACAAGCAATATGTCCGGAGGATTTGAAGAACTTATTGAATGTATTGAAAAAGAACTTCCGGATGTAGGGATTGTTATAAACACTTTTTATGAAGCTTATTTTTGCAAAGAAAATTCGATAACGCCGTTTTACAGGAAAATAACGAATCTGCCCCAAAAATTTTGTGATTATAAGAATGTAAAAGAACCTGTTGCAAAGGTAGTTTTTCTAATAGAAAAAGAAGAAGATGTCCTGGAAATAAAAAAACGCCTTGATGAAAATCCGGCGTCGAAAAAATTTGATTTTGTCCGCACAGAAAAATATTTGTATGAAATGCTTCCGGGCGGAATTGGAAAGGGCACGGCGATTGTAAAGCTTGCGGAATATTTGAATATCGATATAAATAAAACAATCGCAATAGGCGATTACGACAACGATATTTCAATGTTCAAGGCTGCAAAAGTCGGAATAGCAGTTTCAAACGCTTGTGAAGCTGCGCTTAAAGCGGCTGATTTTACAACAGTAAGCAACGAAGAACACGCAATAGCTCAGGTTATTTATGATTTAGAAAATGGAAAATATCTGATTTAAATTTGAAATACTGTATTTTTTTGTAAAAGATGTATAAAATAAAAATATGAAATATAAAAGGAGGACTAATTATGAAAAAATATGTATGTGGACCTTGCGGTTGGACCTATGACGAGGCGGAGGGCGCACCGGATATGGGTATAGCTCCCGGAACAAAATTTGAGGATTTGCCCGAAGATTTTGCATGTCCGATTTGCGGCGTAGGCAAAGATATGTTTGAAGAAGAATAGTGCTTAATTTTACAAAGGAGGACTATTATGTCTGAGCTGATTCTTACAAAAGAAAATTTTGATGCCGAAGTTTTAAATTCAAACTTGCCGGTAATAGTTGATTTTTGGGCAAGCTGGTGTGGTCCGTGTAAAATGCTTGTACCTGTTATTGAGGAACTCGCAAAAGACCTTGAAGGAAAGGTTAAGGTGGGCAAAGTTAATGTTGACGAGCAAAACGAGCTCGCTGCAAAATATCAGATAATGAGCATACCGACAGTTTTGCTTTTTAAAAATGGTGCTGTGACGGCAACATCTGTCGGAGTCAGACCAAAAGATCAACTTTTGGAAGCACTTAATATTTAAAAGAAAAAGGGGCTGTTTAAAAACATAGTTTTTAAACAGCCTTCCATTAGGGGATAGGTAAAATTGATTCAGAACACACAAACCGAGCCAAAGTCAAGACTTTGGGGTATCCGAAGGTGTACTTGTGTACACCGAGAGGTGAGGTTTGTGCGTAGCAAAAAGAATATAAAAACAGAAAAATCGCATAGCTATGCGATTTTTCTACATTTATAATAGCTTTTTATTGCCGCTTCAAAAGGGATATCCTTTGCTTTCCGGTCTTTTTGCGGTCTGGACTATTTTAATATCCCCTTTTAAAATTATCGTCCAAACGAAACGCCTGTAGCTTCGGCAATAGTCACAAGCTCTCCGTTGGGGTCTACGGCTTTGTTTGTTCCTATTACATTTTCAAGAGATTCATAAGACATACTGCTTCCCGAAAGTGTTACCATATTACCAAACTTACCTTGCATTAAAAGTTCAACGGCGTACGAACCATATCTTGTGGATAGAATTCGGTCATTTGCTGTGGGCGATCCGCCTCGTTGAACGTGGCCTAGAATAGTTGCTCTTGCTTCATTGTCAACCAACTTTTCAAGTTGTTCTGCAACAACCTTTGCGATTCCTCCAAGTCGGATTGGGTCAGGACTGTCTTCTACAATTTTCGAAACAATAACTTTGCCATCTTTTGGTTTTGCACCCTCGGCAACAACTACAATAGAATAATTTTTCCCATTGGCAAAATTTGATTTTATCTTTTCGGCAACCTTATTTATATCATATTCAATTTCGGGGATAAGTATTGCATCAGCTGCGCTGGCAACACCCATTGAAAGTGCAAGGAATCCTGCATATCTGCCCATTGCTTCAACAACAATGATACGGCCGTGTGATTCGGCTGTTGTTTTAAGCTTATCAATCGCATCAACCGCATTTGAAACAGCTGTGTCAAATCCAAAAGTTGTTTCGGTTGCTGCAAGGTCGTTATCTATTGTCTTGGGGACACCCACAACTTTAACGCCTTTGCGTGAAAAGTCGCGACCACTGGTCAGGGTTCCGTCTCCGCCTATAACGATAAGTGCGTCAATTCCGGAGTCTTTTAAATTTTTGATACCGATATCCGAAACATCTCCGTGGCATTCGTTGCCATTTTCATCTTCATAAGTATAATCAAAAAGATTATCTTTGTTTGAACTAAAAAGAATAGTTCCGCCTTTTGAAATGATTTCTTCGACAGACTGAAGAGTAAGAGGAATAAATTCGTCTCCCCCAAGGTAAAGACCGCGATATCCGTGCTTGATTCCTACAACCTCAAGTCCATATTTCATAATGGCAGTCTTTGTAACCGCTCTGATTACCGGATTAAGCCCCGGACAGTCGCCGCCACCGGTCATAACTGCAATTTTTTTGACTTTGTTCATATAGTCATACCTCCTTAAGTATATGTCAAACTATAAATCAATATATTTACATACTATGCATACTCTAAATTACATTTTACACTTTAAAATGACAAAAATCAACACAAAATATAAAAAAGTTAAATTTAAATACAAAATTCTTAAAAAATAATAACCAAAACTGCAAAGCAGAGTTCACAAACAATGAACCCTTTTGTTCATATATAAAAATAATACTTTTTTATTATTTTCTTCATATTTTCTTAACAAATAAGTAGTATTATTTTAAGTAGAAGAATGCAATTATATACCGGAGGTTAAAAATGAATTTTTTACAGAATTTAAAAAAATCAGTTTCTTCAACAGTGATGAGTCTTTGGGGTAAATTTGGAAATCTGAGCAAAAAGAAAAAAATAGCAATTTTAATTTCTGTGATTTTGATATTAGTGTTGTTGGGAAGTCTTGTTTTTGGCGGCAAAAATGATGAAAAACAGCAAAATTACATAGAAGCAGTTGCTAAAATTGGAAATATAACCGAAACAATAGAGCAAAGCGGCGTTGTTGAACCATATGAACGTTATGAGATAACCTCTTTGGTAAAAGGCGAAATAATTTCATCCCCTTTTGAAGAGGGCGATTTGGTCGAAGAGGGAGATACTTTGTATCAGATTGATGATGAGGATGCTCAGCTAAATATGGAAAAAGCACAAATGAGCCTTGAAGAATCAAACGAAAATGTAAACAGCTTAAATATTTATGCACCTGCAAGCGGTAATCTTACAGATTTTTCAATCAAAACAGGTGACAACGTCGGTGCAAGCACAATAGGGAAAATAATAAATACAGACAAGCTTAATATAGATATTCCGTTTTCGCTTAGCGATTACAATAAAATTTCGGTAGGCGACAGAGTCAGTGCAACAAGTTCACTTTATATGACAACTATTTCAGGAACGGTAACACACAAATATACTGCCAATTCAAACATTAGCGAGGCTGGCAGTGTTGTGCGAAATATAGAAATCGAGCTGAAAAACCCGGGAGCATTGGCAACAGGTACAACCTTTGCAGCGACAGTGCATACCCGGTCCGGAGATGTAAACTCTGCCGGTTCGGGAATAATTGAAGACGGAACTACTACAGATATAAGAGCTGAGGTTTCGGGCGAGGTTTACTATGTCGGGGTAAAAAATGGTGATTATGTTCAAAAAGGTCAGCTTATTGTATGCCTTAAAAACAATTCACTTCTTAATGCATACAAAACGAATCAGCTTAATGTGCGGTCAAACCAAAAAACTCTTGACAACTACAATATTACATCGCCAATAGCAGGAACTGTAATCACCAAAAACAGCAAAGTGGGAGACAAAATTGACAATTCAAATTCTCAGACAGTTATGATGGTGGTTGCTGATATGAGTAAGATGAAATTTACCATCACAGTTGATGAACTTGATATTGCAGACATAAAGCTGGGACAAATAGCAATTGTTGACGCCGATGCTATACCAGATTCGACATTTGAAGCACGCGTCACTTCAATTGCAAGCGAAGGTGTGTCAAGCGGTGATGGAGTTACCACTTTTACTGTTGAACTTACAATTGACGAGCCGGGTGAGCTTAAATCTGGCATGAATGTAAATGCAAATATTCTTATTAGTGAGGCATATGATGTGCTCACGATACCAGAAGAAGCTCTTATGAGTGTAAGAGGGAACTCTGCAACCGTGCTTACAAAATCTAATAGAGAAGCAAAGAAAAATCAAAAGGAAACCAAAGAAATGCCTGAGGAGAAATCAGAAGAGGTTGCCCCAGGTAACGATACAAACAGAAGCAAACAGTGGAACGAAAGTGGGGATATGCCACAAATGCCTGAAGGAAACAAAAATCCATCAATTCCGGATGGTTATGAAATAAGAAGAATAACAATAGGGATTTCTGATGGAAGAAATGTGGAAGTATTAGATGGTCTTTCTGATGGCGAAACAGTTCTTTATATACCATCTGCAGCAGGCTCAGGTCAAATGGGATTTCCTGCCATGATGATGGGGGGCGGTATGATGTCGGGAGGAATGCCACACGGAAGTATGACAGGTGGCAACAGGAGCGGTATGTCTGGCACCAGATAGGAGGACCTGGGTTATGAAAAGCAACGAAAACAAGACCTCTGAATATATAGTTGAAATCAGGGATATGTATAAGATTTATAAAATGGGCGAAAACGAGGTGCGTGCCTTAAATGGTATAAACCTCAAAATAAAACCTAAGGAATTTGTGGCTATTATAGGACCTTCCGGCTCGGGAAAATCGACTCTTATGAACATGATAGGCTGCCTTGACACACCATCTTCGGGTGAATATTATATCGACGGACATGAGGCATCAACTCTTGGTGAAGATGAGCAGGCAGTAATCAGAAATAAGGAAATAGGCTTTATTTTTCAGCAATATAACTTGCTTCAGAAGCTTACAGTAGAAGAAAATGTGGAGCTTCCTCTTATATACGCAGGGATTTCGCCAGAAAAACGCAAAGAGTTGGCAAAAGATGCACTTGAGAGGGTGGACCTTTATGACAGAAGATTTCACAAGCCTACGGAGCTTTCGGGCGGACAGCAGCAAAGAGCGTCAATAGCAAGGGCACTTGCGGCACGACCTCCAATTATACTCGCAGATGAGCCGACAGGTGCGCTGGATTCGAAAACCGGTACAGAGGTGCTTAATATGCTAAAGGAACTGCATCAGGAGGGAAAAACGGTTATACTCATTACCCATGACAATAAAATCGCACACGAAGCAGAACGGATTGTTAGAATTATGGATGGAGAGATTGTATTTGACTCAGCAACCGATGGCGACAAGTCACAGGTTAATGTATAGGGAGGCAAACGATGAATTTTAAGCAAGCCTTTAAAATGGCAATGAAAAGTATAACTGCAAGCAAAATGCGCACCTTTCTAACAATGCTGGGGATTATAATCGGTGTTTGTGCCGTAATTGTTCTGGTAAGCGTTGTGCAGGGCTCAACAGGAAGTATTACCGAGTCTATCGAATCTTTGGGCGCAAATAGCATTACAGTTTCATTTACCGGCAGGAACAGTACCAAATCGGTATCCTATGACGAAATGAAAACTTTTATGGAGGAAAATTCTGAATATGTTTCGTATGTTGTACCGAGCATGAGTGGTTATGGCACAGTAAAATATCACTCAACAAATCTCAGTGGCTCGGTCACTGGAACAACACCTGATTATCTTACAGTAAAAAACCGCGATGTATCAAATGGAAGGTTTATAACAGATATTGATGTAGAAAGGCGACGCAAGGTGGCGGTAATAGGCAGTTATAATGCTCAGGAGTTGTTTGGATTTGAAGACCCGATTGACAAGCAGATAAAAATAAACAATGAGCTTTTTACGGTAGTAGGCGTACTTGAGGCGATTTCCAATTCTCAGGAAAGCTCTGAGGATAATGTAATTATTATTCCATATTCATCTGGGAGAATGGTTTTTAAAACTAACAAAATCAGGTCATATACAGTATGGGCAGCAACTGCAGAACTGGTAGACGCGGCCAGTGAGCGGCTTGAAAAATTTCTTTACTCTAAATTTCAGGACGAAGATGAATACAATGTAGTAAGCGTTGCAAGTATGATGGATGTACTTGATGATATTACAGGTATGATGAGTCTGCTTACTGCGGGAATTGCAGGAATTTCACTTGTTGTTGGTGGTATCGGCATCATGAATATAATGCTTGTTTCGGTAACCGAAAGAACAAGGGAAATAGGGATAAGAAAAGCCATAGGTGCAAAGCGCTCCAGCATAATGGCACAATTTTTGATAGAAGCAGCAGTCGTCAGTTGTATGGGTGGACTGGCTGGTATTTTCCTGTCTATTATAGGGACAGCAATACTTGGAAATGCGATGGGAATAAACGCCTTCCCTAGTATATTTGTTATGTTTGGTGCATTCTTGTTTTCGGCAGTCATTGGGATATTTTTTGGCTGGGCACCGGCAAATAAGGCGGCAAAACTTAATCCAATTGAGGCACTTCGCGCAGATTAAAATATTTTAGAAAGGTACAGATGTATATTATGAATACTTTAAAAAGATTTACAGCTATTATTCTTATACTCCTTGTTTCAAGTTTTTCGGTAAATGCATCAAGTTATAAGGATGTGGATGAGACAGCAGCTTATGCTGATTCAGTAGAGGCTCTCACTACCTATGGAATTGTGTCGGGATATGCAGGATATTTTAATCCGGATTCGTATGTTACACGTGCAGAATTTGCAAAAATGGTGACTTTGGCATCGGGACTTGAAGATGAGGTTTACAGCAATGCCGCAAAACGAAGATTTGATGATGTTTTTGTAGACCACTGGGGAAACGGATATATCAATACTTCAGCAGAAAATAAGCTTATTGTAGGATATCCAAACGGCCTTTTTATGCCTGAAAAGAAAATTACATTTGCCGAAGCGGTAACTGTACTTTTGAGGGCAATGAATTATCAAAGCGCAGATTTGGGGGACAACTGGCCGTGTGCCTATATGACAAAAGCAAAAGGGCTTGGAATTACTGACGGCATAAACCTCTCGGACAACAGCTATATCACAAGAGGGGATTTGGCAATTGTAATCAACCGGGCTTTGCAGTCAAAAATAAATGGATCGGACCAGAAGCTGATTTCGAAAATGGATATAAAAATAACTGATGAAGTCCTGATTGTTGCAACAAAGGACGAAGATTCAAGCTTGCAGGCTGACGAAGTCAAAACAAGCGGAGGGACATATACCCTTGCAAATACCAATCTTGATTTTGAACCGCTTACAAAAGCTGAGCTCGTGCTTGATAATAACGGAAAGGTAATAAATTTCAATTTAACCTATACGCCAAAAAAGTTAACAACAACAGTAGACGGAGTCGTTGATGGTATGGTTTATTTTGAAAACGGCTCAAGTACCCGAAGCCTGGGAGTGACCGACAATACTATCGTTTACAATGAGGGTGTTCTCACAAATTATGGCAGCTTTAAAGAAAGTGTAGAGGACGGAGCAGCTGTTTCGATTTTATATGACGAAAGCGGAAGAGTTGGATATCTTGTATTCAACGATGCAAGCTACAGTGAGGCAGTTGCTATACGGACAGATATATATTCTGCGCTTGAGTCAATTGGTGTTTCAAAAGAAGTTGCAGACACTGCAAAGGTAATTCGTGATGGTGAAACGGCAAGGCTTTCAGATGCACAAAAATATGATGTTGTTTATTATCTTAAGGACAGTAACACGATTTATCTTTATTGTGACAAGATTTCGGGGATTTACAATGAGGCAATTCCCAGTAAAGCAAATGTTCAAAGTGTAGACATTTCGGGCAATATTCTGGAGCTTGAGACCCAGTCTGCTGCCTACAAGCTGGGGAATGGAACAAACAGTTATAAAATCAATTCTAGCATAACGGCTTTGCTTGGCAGAAACGGAAAAATTGTAGATGTTGTTGACATAAACCATTCAAGCGGAGCTAATTATGGAATTCTTTTGTCGTACACAACCGAAATGTCTGAAGATATGTTTGAAAAAGGACAGCAGTACAGATATATCAATGTTCTTAACGGCGAAGGGAATACAATAAAATACAAAACGACCGGTGATTACAGCATGAGAATAGGTGATATAGGGAAAATCTCGTTTGATGCGGATGGTTATGCAACCTTTGTAAGCATCAGAGAAAGTAATAGTGTTGTCAGCGGAAAAATCGATAAGAATAATCGAAAAATCGGTGAAAGATGGCTGACTGATGACTGCGTTATTCTTGAAAGAACTTATGCTCCTGAAACACGAACAGGTACAGCGACGGCAAGGGTTATAGATTTAAATGAGATCTCAGATGCTGAACTCAGGGCACGCAATGTTCTTTATTCAGTCACCTCGGGCAGTTTTGGAGATATTTCTCTTTTGATTGTTGAAAATATAAGTGGAAGTCAGTATACTTACGGAGTTTTAACGACAAACAAATCCAACATCACCTCATCAAGTGCAAACGGAACATATACGATATTTTCAGGCGGACGCGAGTTAACATATTCCGCAAACTTTGCATCAAACATTAAAGCAGGAACTGCAGTTGCAGCAACAATTAGCGGAAACAGCCTGGTCTCGCTTAAGGAATTGGTAAGTGTTAAAACCGGAACAACTATTTCGGCAATTGATTTTAAAAGAATAAAGGTTGGAAATGATATTTACAGTCTTGCGAGTGATGTTCAGATTTTAAAGAAAAAATCAGGCGGATATACAAGTGTTTCGGTATCAGATGCCGAATATCTTGTTGGCAAAGCTGCTAATTTGTACGCAGACAAAGCGATAACAAGTGGCGGTCTTGTGCGGGTAATAACTATAAATTAACAAAAAAATTTTGCAAATATTTGTTAAAAATTAGTGATTAAACTTGACACTCAAATTAGATTGTGTTATTATAGATATCATAAAATTAGATACACTGGGTGTAGTGTATTACATATCAAAGAATTTTTCAAGGAGGATATGGACATGAAAAGAATTTTAGTATCACTTCTGCTTGTTTTGACTCTTGTAACAAGTAGCTTTTGCGCAGTAAGTGCAGAAGGATTGTCCAGCGATTGGCTTAAGGATCAGTTTACAAGAGAAAATAATGCTGTTTGCTTTAATGTTAATCTTGAAGCAAAAAGCGGTTCGGGCGAATGGGGCAAGCAGATAACTTCGTATGCAAACGCTCCTATTGATGTAAGAGCGTCTGTTGATATGACAGATATTACCAACAAGTTGGTTACTGCTAAGACACTTGCTCCTGATGTATACGAGAGCGAGTTTAAACTCAAAAAAGTAGAAGGTAGTTTTGAACTCAGAGTTAATTTGGGTGAAAAATTTGTTGCACCGGAAACTTTTGCTCCCGCAACTGTTACATTTATAAAAGATGGAACACCCGAAGTTGTTGCTGAAGAAAATAATCTTTTCAAGCTCAGTTCCAGAGTGGTTGAAAATTCGGTAGTCAGCGTTATATTGACTTTGAAGGAAGGCAATACAATTGAGACTTTTCTGGCTGAATGTCCTGACACTATTATGATAGAACAAAAAGGTGTTAAGTATACATCAAGAACTGCGATTTTGACAGCAGAGGTTGCTAATCCCTATACAGCTATCAGAAACATTGAAGACAATGAAATTTTTGCAGAGGTTAGATTTACAGAACCTCCTTCAATTGTTAATGAAGTAAAAATCACAGAATATACCGGCCCCGGTGGCGGTGCAGGTGGCGGCGGAGGCGGTGGTGCCGCTGTAACCAACCCCAAATATACTCTTGTATTAGATGCAAACGGAGGTTCTGCTTTTGAAGCTGAATCCTATAAAAAAGGTCAGGTGGTATCTCTTGAAGATAAGATTCCTGTAAAAGAGGGTTATATTTTTGACGGATGGTATGCGGATGCTGCTCTTACCGAAGAAATTACATCTGTTACAATAGCAGAAGACACCTTTGTTTATGCTAAATGGGTAAAAGAAAGACATCCAGTTCCGGAAACACTTAACGGTGTTGACCACTTCGCTTATGTTATAGGATATCCTGATGGAACAGTTCGTCCCAATGACAACATCACCCGTGCAGAAGTAACAACAATATTCTTCAGACTTCTGAAAGACGAAGTAAGAAATGCAAATCTCACAGCAGAAAATACATTTGATGATGTAAATGATGATGATTGGCATAATGTTGCTATTTCAACCATGGCAAAGCTTGGCATAATAAACGGACGTTTTGAAAACGCGTTTGTTCCGGATGCAAACATTACTCGTGCAGAATTTACTGCAATCTGTGCAAGATTTGATGATACCGAGATAGAGTATGAAGGTACATTAAATGATATCGAAGGCCACTGGGCAGAAGAATACATAAAGAGAGCTTCAGCTTATGGCTGGATAGAAGGATACAGTGACAATACATTCCGTCCCGATCAGTTTATCACTCGTGCCGAGGCTATGACACTCATTAACAGAGTTCTCAATCGTATTCCAAGAAAGGCTGAAGATTTGATTCACGAGAGTATGGCAATCTGGTCTGACAATATGGACCAGTCAGCATGGTTCTACATTGCGGTTCAGGAAGCAACAAACAGCACTGAGTATGAGCGTCCAAACAGTGTATACAAGAAATGGACAGAAATTATTGAAAACAGAGATTGGGCAGAACTCGAGGCATCATTGAAGGTTGAAGCTCCCGAAGAGACAGAAGAAATTGACCCAACAGAAGATGCTGATGTAACGGAAGAAACAGAAGAGCCTGAAATTACCGAAGAACCCGAAGCTGCTGAGGAAACAGAAACAACTGAAGAATCAGAAGTAACAGAGGAATCTGAAGTAATTGAAGAAACAGAAGCTACTGAAGAAACTGAAGAAGTAGTTGAAGAAACAGAAACTGTTGAAGAGTAATTAGAAAAAAGAGCCGCATAATGCGGCTCTTTTTTTGATGATTCTGTTAAAATTAAGGTTGCCTGAAAAACAATAAAAAACAAGCTGAGCAATAGTCATTGCACAGCTTGTTTTGGTTTTTAATTAATTTTCAGTCGCTCTTGATTCGCAGTATGCACAGCGATAAACTTTTTCAGCTTTATTGGTGAGGTTGAATATGTGGGGGAGTTCTTGTTCGGTAGTTGTTATGCAACGCGGATTTTTGCAAAAGATTACATCAGTAAGTTTTTCAGGAAGGGTCATCTTTTTCTTTTCGCAAAGCTCGCCGTTTTTTATTATATCAACGGTCGCTTCCGGCGCTACATAGCCAAGTATATCCATATCAAGATTTATTTCTGCATCAATCTTTATGATATCTTTTTTGCCCATTTTGCGGCTTGTTACATTTTTGATTATAGCAACAGGACAGTCCAGCAAATCAAGATGCAACAGGCTGTAAATTTCCATTCCTTTGCCGGCTTCAATGTGGTCAATAACAATTCCATTTTTGATTGAATCTATGTTCATAATTAATCCTCCAATCCCAAAAGTTTAAGCATAAGAGCCATTCGCATAAATTTGCCGTTAAGTACCTGCTTGAAATAGCATGCTCTTGGATCCTTGTCGACTGCTACGCTGATTTCATTGACACGAGGAAGAGGATGCATAATGCAGAGGTCTGATTTGGCAGTTGCTAATTTTTCCGGAGTGAGAATATAACTGTCTTTTAAGCGAAGATAATCTTCTTCATTAAAAAATCTTTCTTTCTGTACTCTTGTCATATAAAGGATATCAAGCTTAGGCATATACTCAAGCAAATCTTTTGTCTGGACATATTCAAGACCGCATTTTTTAATTTCGTTTTTTACGTAACTCGGAATTTTCAATTCTTCAGGAGAGATAAGAACAAAATTTATTCCTTTGTAGCGACTTAAGGCATTGATAAGAGAGTGTACAGTTCTGCCAAACTTAAGGTCGCCGCAAAGACCAACAGTCAGATTGTCAAAATGACCTTTTTCGCGATGTATAGTAAGCAGGTCAGCAAGTGTCTGAGTTGGATGGTTGTGTCCGCCGTCCCCTGCATTTATTACCGGTACAGATGCATTTGTTGCCGCAACCAATGGTGCACCTTCTTTTGGGTGACGCATCGCAATTATATCAGCATAACAGGATATTACCTTGGCTGTATCTGCAACACTTTCTCCTTTTGATGCAGAGCTTGAACCTGCATCGGACATGGATAAAACATTTCCGCCAAGCTCATACATTGCAGCTTCAAAGCTGAGTCTTGTTCTGGTTGACGGCTCAAAAAAAAGTGTAGCGAGTTTTTTGCCACTGCATTTGTGAGCGTATTTGTCGGGATTTTTGATTATATCCTCGGCAACAGTAATAATTTGCTCAATTTCTTGCGTTGAAAGGTCTTTTATATCAATTACACTTCGCATAAAACATCATTTTCCTTTCTTGATAAAATTTTACAACATTTCCCTGCCTTTTTATGACAGGGAAAATATTGTCAGTATTATGCACCAATCCAACTTTCGTCTGAAGGGTTATTTCTGAAAGCAATCAGTCTTTTGATGTCATCGGCTTTTATATAGCCTTCTTCAGCTGCAACTTCAGCAATTACATCAAAGTTTGTAAGGCTGACATTTTTTACATCAGCAGCAGCAAGACGATCAAGACCTTTTTGCATACCATATGTAAATATTGAAACAATGCCAAGAACTTCAGCACCGGCTTCGCGTAGGATGTTTACAACTTCAATAACGCTGCCGCCTGTCGATATGAGGTCCTCAACAACAACAACCTTTTGACCGGGGAGAAGCTTTCCTTCGATTTGATTTTGTCTGCCGTGGTCTTTTGCACCTGAGCGTACATAACCCATAGGAAGTCCCATAAGATGTGCGGTGATTGCAGCATGTGCAATACCTGCAGTTGATGTTCCCATAAGAACTTCAGCCTCGGGGTAGTTTTCTTTTATAGTTTCGGCAAGTGCTGTTTCGACATCTGTTCGTACATCAACATCGCTCAAAGTAAGGCGATTGTCACAGTAAACAGGACTTTTTATTCCGCTTGCCCAGGTGAAAGGTTCTTCGGGACGGAAGAATACAGCCTTTATTTTAAGTAAGTCTTTTGCAATCAAGATTTTTGTTTCCATTTTAAATTCTCCTTATCCAATAAATTCGTTAACGCATCTTCTGTAAGCTGCAACAGGGTCATCAGCTGCAGTAATAGGTCTTCCAACCACAATATAATCCGAGCCGATTTCTTTTGCCTGAGCAGGTGTCATAACTCTTACCTGATCACCCTTGTCGCCATCTGCAAAGCGTACACCGGGGGTAACAGTAATAAAACTATCTCCACATGTTTTGTGTACCTTTTCTGCTTCAAGGGGTGAGCAAACAACACCGTCAAGACCTGATTTTTTTGCATTTTCGGCATAGTGCATAACCACTTTATCAATAGGCTCGTTTATAAGTAAATCAGACTTCATTGTTTCTTCACTTGTTGAAGTAAGCTGAGTTACTGCAATCAAAATGGGGCGTGTGCCGTCTTCGCGTGTCAACCCTTCAAGTGCTGCCTGCATCATAGGAATTGTGCCGGAAGCATGCAGATTTGTCATATCAACATCAAGATTTTTCAGCACAGACATTGATTTTTTTACTGTATTGGGGATATCGTGAAGTTTGAGGTCGAGGAATATCTTGTGCCCTCTTTTTTTGATTTCACGAACAATTTCGGGGCCTTCAGCATAAAAAAGCTCCATTCCTATTTTTACGAAAGGTTTTTCTTCTTTGAATTTATCAAGAAAGTCCATAACCTGTTTTTTTGTTGCAAAATCGCAAGCAACTATTACATCTTTACCCATTTAGTGTGCACCTCCAATAATTTCATTTAAATCTTTAATGCCGTATTTTTCCATTACGGCAGGTAAATTGTCTATAATATTTTTGCAGGCAAATGGCTCTACAAGGTTTGCTGCCCCTACCTGAACAGCAGTTGCACCTGCAAGCATCATTTCGATTACATCTTCAGCTGATGAAACACCACCCATACCGATAATCGGAATTTTAACTGCTTCGTATACCTGGTACACCATTCTGAGTGCTACCGGGAAAATTGCAGGTCCCGAAAAACCACCCATTTTGTTGGCAATTACGCATTTTTTTGTTTTTAAATCAATGCGCATACCAAGAAGAGTGTTTATAAGGCTGATGCCGTCAGCACCGGCGTCCTCGCAAGCTTTTGCGATAGATACAATATCAGTAACATTGGGCGAAAGCTTGATAAAAACCGGTTTGGTTGTGACTGATTTTACGGCTTTTGTAACTTCTGCAGCAGATTCGGGCGATGTACCAAAGCTCATACCGCCGCCATGAACATTGGGGCAAGAAATATTTACCTCAAACCAACCAATCTGTTCTTCCGAGTCAAGTGCCTGACAGGTGTAAGTATAGTCTTCGATTGAAAAACCGCTTACATTTGCCATTACCGGCTTGTGAAATACCTCTTTAAGCTTTGGGAGTTCAGTGGATTTTACAGCTTCGACACCGGGGTTTTGAAGTCCAACAGAGTTTATCATTCCGTTTGGGCATTCGGCAATTCTTGGTGTAGGGTTGCCGAAACGAGCGTCTTTGGTGGTACCCTTAAAAGAAAATGTACCAAGGCAGTTTATATCATAAATTTCTGCAAATTCATATCCAAAACCAAAGGTTCCGCTTGCCGGAATTACCGGATTTGAAAGCTCAATGCCCGAAAGATTTACTTTTGTATTTACCATATGATTTCCTCTCTTTCAAGAACAGGACCGTCTTTGCAAATTCTTTTGTTTCCATACTTGGTTTTGCACGAACAACCCATACATGCACCAAAACCGCAACCCATACGCTCTTCAAAACTGTACTGACCCGAAGTCTGGGCAATATTTTCAATAGCTTTGAACATTGCTTCGGGACCACAGGTGAAGAAGTAGGAGTAGTCAAGATTCTTCATAACATCAGTAACAAAGCCTTTTATTCCATATGAGCCGTCGGCAGTTGTGATAATGACATTAACGCCCAAATCTTTGAACTCTTTCTCGAAAAAGACATCATCGCGGCTGTTGAAGCCAAGAATAACAGTTGGGGTTTTGCCTTCAGTAAGCAGCTTTTTGCAAAGATTGTACATTGGTGGAACACCAACACCACCACCAATAAGCAGTGGAGTAGTGCCACTTTTTGAGGTATCAAAACCATTTCCAAGACCTGTAAGAATGTCCAGATCAGTCCCGGTTTGATATTTGCTTATTTTTTCTGTGCCGGCACCGACAATCTTATATATAAGAGTAAGAGAGTCAAAAGTATAATCGCAAACGGATATAGGGCGTCTTAAAAATTGTCCTTCAAGCTTGATATTTACAAACTGTCCGGGAGTGGTTAAGTCACTTGTGTCGCCCGAAAGGTGCATAAGCATAACATCTTTTGCAATTTTTTCGTTTTTTGTTATCTTAAAAATCTGTTGTTTCACTTTATTTACCTCGGTTTAAGCGTCAATTGTAGAAATTCCTATTGTGTTTTCCTCCAGAACATCAAGCAGTACCGAAACTGTGTCAAGTGCAGTAAAGAGATTTACATTGTTCTCGGTCGCAAGAATACGGATTTCGTGGCCATCATGCTTGGAATCCGATGACGAGCTGATATCGCTTGTATTGATAAGGTATGAAATATGTCCCTGACGGATTGCTTCGGGGATTTCTTCACTACCGCTACCGATTTTGCCAAGAACATGTGTGCGGATTCCGTTCTTTTTGAGGAATTCGGCAGTACCTTTGGTTGCCTGAATATTAAATCCAAGGTTGTAGAAACGGCGAATAAGTTCAAGTGCCTCGTCTTTGTCCTTGTCTGCAATTGTCGCAAGAACTGTACCATAGTTCTGAAGCTTCATACCAGATGCCTGAAGAGCTTTGTAAAGTGCACGGTTAAGCTTGTCATCATAACCGATTGCTTCACCTGTTGATTTCATTTCAGGTGACAGATATGCATCAAGTCCGCGGATTTTATTAAATGAGAATACGGGTACTTTTACATACCAGCGGTCTTTTTCTTCGGGGTATGATTTTTTAAGACCTTGAGATTTGAGACTCTTACCCAAAATTACATTGGTTGCGATGTCTGCAAGACTGTACCCTGTTGCTTTTGAAAGAAAGGGAACAGTTCTTGAAGAACGCGGATTTACTTCGATTATATAAACATTTTCATCTTTATCAACAATGAACTGGATGTTGTAAAGTCCCACGATGCCAATTCCCAGACCAAGCTGTTTTGCATATTTTAGAATTGTCTTTTTAACTTTGCTTGAAATACTGAACGAGGGGTAAACGCTGATTGAGTCACCGCTGTGGATACCCGTACGCTCAACCAGTTCCATAATGCCGGGAACAAAAACATCCTTTCCGTCGCAGATGGCATCAATTTCGACTTCCTTGCCAACGATATATTTGTCAACCAAAACAGGTTTATCCTCGTCAACCTCAACAGCTGTTTTGAGGTAGTGACGAAGAGCATCCTCATTTGCAACAATCTGCATTGCTCTGCCGCCAAGTACAAAGCTTGGACGAACAAGTACCGGATAACCGATTTCCTTTGCTGCTTTGATGCCGTCTTCTATCTTTGTAACAGCTTTGCCCTGAGGCTGCGGAATCCCCAATTTTTTGAGTATCTTTTCAAATGCATCACGGTTTTCGGCACGGTCAATTGCTTCGCAGTCTGTACCGATAATTTTTACACCACGGTCAGTAAGAGGTTGTGCAAGGTTGATTGCTGTCTGACCGCCAAGTGATGCAATTGTGCCATCAGGATTTTCAAAAAGGATAATATTCATTGCATCCTCGGTTGTAAGAGGCTCGAAATAAAGCTTGTCCGCAGTTGTGTAGTCTGTCGAAACAGTCTCGGGGTTATTGTTGATAATTATTGCTTCATAACCTGAATCTTTGATGGTTGTAACTGCGTGAACGGTGGAGTAGTCAAATTCAACGCCCTGACCTATGCGGATAGGACCTGCACCAAGAACGACAATCTTTTTCTTGTCGGTAATTCTTGAGTCGCCGGTACCGGTGTAGGTAGAGTAGAAGTAGGGGATATACGCCCCGGTATGACAAGTGTCAACCATTTTGTATACAGGCATAATTTTGTGTTTTCTTCGCATTTCAAAAACATGCAGTTCGGGCTCATTCCAAAGCTTTGCGATAAATGCATCGCTAAATCCCATAACCTTTGCATCTTTAAGAGTTACCGCATCGTTTGGATTAGCTTTGATAACATTTTCAAAATCACAAATCTTTTTGATTGTTTCAAGGAAGTAAGGGGTAATCATTGTGATTTTGTGAAGCTCGTCGATGCTTTTGCCAAGGCGTATAAGCTGTGCAATTGCATATATTGTATCATCGCGGAATTCTTTTATATATTCCACAAGTTCGGTTTCTGACATATTATCAAATTTCGCCATCCAAAGATGGTTTACACCTATTTCAAGTGAACGAACAGATTTAAGCATACATTCTTCCAAGGTGGAGCCTATGCCCATAACTTCGCCTGTTGCTTTCATTTGTGTTCCAAGTTTGTTGTTTGCAGATGTGAATTTGTCAAACGGAAATCTTGGGAATTTGGCAACAATATAGTCAAGACGAGGTTCGAATGCAGCATTTGTATTTGCTATAGAAATTTCTTCAAGAGCCATACCAACAGCAATTTTTGCAGTAACACGCGCGATAGGATAACCGCTTGCTTTTGAAGCAAGTGCTGACGAACGCGAAACACGGGGGTTTACTTCGATGAGGTAGTATTCCGAAGTGGTGGGGTTGAGAGCAAACTGAACATTACATCCACCCTCAATTTTGAGTTCACGAATGATTTTTATTGCACTGTCGTTAAGCATTTTAAGGTCATGGTCATTGAGCGTAAGAATAGGAGCCACAACAATCGAGTCGCCTGTGTGAACACCGACAGGGTCAATGTTTTCCATGCCGCAGATGGTTATTGCGGTGTCGTTTGAATCGCGCATAACCTCAAATTCGATTTCTTTGTATCCTTTAACACTCTTTTCAACAAGAACCTGAGAAACCGGTGAAAGCTTGAATGCATTTGTGCCGATTTCTATCAAGTCTTCTTCGTTGTAAGCAAAACCGCCGCCTGTTCCGCCAAGGGTAAATGCAGGGCGAAGAACAACGGGATAGCCGATTCTTTCTGCAGCAGCTTTTGCTTCTTCAAGAGAGTAGGTTATTTCAGAAGGAATTACCGGCTCGCCAATTGAAAGACACATTTCTTTAAAAAGCTCACGGTCTTCGGCACGCTCGATACTTTCGCTCTTTGTACCAAGAAGCTCAACACCACATTCTTTAAGAATACCTTTTTTCTCAAGCTGCATAGCAAGATTAAGACCTGTCTGACCGCCAATACCGGGAACAATAGCGTCCGGTCTCTCATAGCGAATGATGCGAGCTACATATTCGAGAGTAAGGGGCTCCATATAAACCTTGTCCGCAATAGTTGTGTCGGTCATAATTGTAGCGGGGTTTGAGTTTGCCAGAATTACCTCATAGCCTTCTTCTTTAAGTGCAAGGCACGCCTGAGTACCGGCATAGTCAAACTCTGCAGCTTGTCCTATAACAATAGGACCTGAGCCTATAATAAGTACCTTTTTGATATCTGTTCTTTTAGCCATTAAAATTTCCTCCTGACAGTATATTTTTATCTTCCCACACAACATTTCCATGATGTATGGTGAGCAAGCACTTTCCAAATACAGTTTCACCAACAAAGGGCGAACTTTTGCCTTTGGAAAGGAAGTCCTCTGTATTTATTTCATAAGGGTTGTCCAGGTCAAAAACGGTGACATCTGCAAATGCACCATTCCTGATTTCTGCGCCCAGATTAAATCTCTTTCGTGGGTTGTCCGACAAAAGAGTAATTAATTTTTCAAGAGTTATGATATTTGTTTTTACAAGATTTGTATAAAGCACAGGAAAGGCAGTTTCGATACCAACAATTCCCATAAGACTTTTTTCAAGACCCTGACCCTTTTCCTCAGCAGAGTGGGGAGCATGGTCAGTTGCAATCATATCAATTGTACCGTCTTTAATACCCTCAATAAGAGCAAGTCGGTCTTCTTCACTTCTGATAGGCGGATTCATTTTAAATCGCCCGTCTTCCTGCAAATCCTTGTCCGAAAATACAAGGTAATGCGGTGCAGTTTCGCATGTTACATCAAGCCCGTCGGCTTTTGCTTTGCGGATAAGTTCAACACTTTCTTTTGTTGAAATATGGCAGACATGATATTTGCAACCTGTTTTTCTGACAAGCTCAAGGTCGCGTTTTATAGGACCCCATTCGCTTTCTGAACAGATGCCGCGGTGACCATGTTTTTCAGCATATTCGCCATCATGAATGTAGCCACCCTTTAAAAGCAAATTGTCTTCACAGTGAGCAACTATTATTTTGTTCAAAGCTTTAGTTTTTCGCATAGCGACTTCCATAATTTCAGAATTTTGCACGCCTTTTCCGTCATCCGAAAATCCTGCAACATCTTTTGACATAGCTTCCATATCAGACAGATTTTCACCAAGACTGCATTCGGTTATGGTCCCGTACGGAACGACATCTATAACTGCATCAGCTTTGATTGCATCAAGCTGGATTTTGAGATTTTCGGCAGAATGTGGTGGGGGATTAAGGTTGGGCATAGAACATACAGCTGTGTATCCGCCATGTGCCGCCGCAAGCGTTCCGGTTTTTATTGTTTCTTTATACAAAAAACCCGGTTCTCTCAAATGAACGTGAACATCTGTGAAACCGGGGAAAATATACTTGTTATCAAATGAAAAAACAGGAAAATTAGAAACAGTGGGAGTGTAATCAAGAAACAGCTTCCCGTCAGCAACTAAAATATCCTGCTTTGTGAACTTACCATCTATATAAACTTTTGCATTTGTTAAAATACAGTTCATTGTTTTTTCCTTTCTGACATTTTCATATATTCTATCACAAATTGAATAATGTGTCAACAGTTAATGCAAAAGATTTACCAATAAAAATTATCTTTTTTTATGTTAAAATTTTGTGGAAAATTTGAATAAAAAACAAAAATAAAAATGATGACTTATATTTTTATATGTTCTATTATAGTGAATAGTGCTTTTGACCGATTTTATCTGTACGGAGGAAGAAGTTGTATGAAAAATACAGTTATGCCCAATATAGAAAAAGATGTGAATATCCATCTGGAAAACAAATACGAAAGCCGTGCATTTTTTTGGTTTTTGTGGATACTTTATGCAGTTGTATCCATGACAAAAAACTGCTATAACGGAGCTTTGGCAAGTATCGTTTCGGAGGGGATTCTTACAAAATCACAAACCGGGTTTATTTCCGCTATGTTTTTTGCGGTGTATGCTCCACTTCAAATAGGATGTGGGTTTGTTGCAGATAAGTTCAGCCCTGAACGAATTATAAAAATAGGTCTTATTGGTGCAGCGATTTCGAATATTATCATATTTTTTAATCAGAATTATTATGTTATGCTTGCTGCGTGGATTTTTAATGGAATTATTCAGTTTGGAATCTGGCCATCAATATTTAAAATCGTTTCGTCGCAACTTGTTAGAAGTGAACGTACACAAATGGCATCATACATATCATTTGCAGCCTCATTTGGCTATTTCTTATCGTATATTGTTGCAGCTGTTGTTCCGTCGTGGGAATACAATTTTTCTATTTCAGCTGCAAGCCTTTTGATTTTTGCAGTTCTTTTGCATATTTTTGAAAAGCATCTTAATCCTTATATGAAATGGGATAAGATAGAAAAGGTAGAGGCAAAGACCAAAACCGATATACCGGCAACCAAAATTTTTGCAAAAAGTGGATTTTATTTTGTGCTGATTTCTTCATTTTTAGCAATTATTGTCAGCCAGAGCCGTTCTTCGCTAAATTCGGTAATGCTTTTTGAAAATTATGACAATATATCTCCGTCTCTTGGAAATATTTTGACTTCTGTATTTATTATATGTGGAATTCTTGCTACAATTATCGCAAAGAAATTTGCCGGAAAAATGAAAAACGAAATGAAAACTATGATAATTATATATGCCGCAATGCTTCCGTTTTTGTCGGCCTGTATACTGGTAGGAAAAATTCAGGTTTCTTTTGTGATTATTGCTATGTGTTTTGTTGCTTGTTTTGAATCCGTAGCAAATTTGGCAAAAAATTACTACACTATGCATTTTATCAAATACGGACTGAACGGAACTGCAGCAGGAATATTGAACGGTGGAGCCGGTTTCAGTTATGTGATTGCAGGTTACATAATCCCACTTATCATCGAAAACTTTGGATGGAGAGCAACTATTTCGCTGTGGTCACTTTTGATTGTTGCAACCATAATAGTTATTTTGTTGGGCCTTAAAACATTCAATGCATTTACAAAAAACGGAATTTAAAAAAAGAATAATAAAATAAGGAAGTAAAAACACACAAAAAACTCTTGAAAAACTATTGACAATGCCCAATACGAGTGGTATAATTGTTGATGTTGTAATTGGATAATAGCTAATTATTTTAAAGGCTGTGACGAAGACGGTGCGAAGAGGTTTGCTTTTGAGAGAACCGGTGGTTGGTGAAAACCGGCAGTACGCCCTTCAATGTACCCATCACTTCCGAGCCGAAGGTGAGAAAACCTCTGCTTAAGAGGTGAGTAGATACCTTCCGTGATTGCTGCGTTAAAGCAAAGGGCTTGGTCGAACCCGATGAGTGGCGGAGAACTCCGCAATTTGAGTGGTACCGCGAGTGATTTCACCCGTCTCAAAGCTGTTCTTTGAGATGGGTTTTTCTTTTGTTTTAGAAAATCTGTACAAAAATGGTGAAAAAATGGATTATAAACGAATTACTTTGATAGCCGGACATTACGGCAGCGGAAAAACCAATATTGCTGTAAATATGGCTTTTGATTTGAAAACAAAATATGATAATGTTGCTGTTGCGGACCTTGATATAGTAAATCCGTATTTCAGAACAAAGGACAGTATGCTTGAATTCGAAGATAAGGGTATTCGGCTTATTTGTTCGGACTATGCAAATACCAATGTGGATATCCCGGCACTTCCGCAGGATATGTATGCTGTGATTGATGACAAGTCAATGATGTCAATTGTTGACATAGGCGGCGACGACCGTGGTGCTTATGCTCTTGGCAGATATGCCCCGGGGATTTTGGAAGAAGGAAATTACGAAATGCTTTTTGTAATAAACTGCTTCAGGCCTCTTACCAAAAATCCGCAGGATGTCATCGAAGTTATGCACGAAATAGAAACAGCCGGTGGCATTAAGTTTACCGGTATTATAAATAATTCAAACTTGGGGAACGAAACGACATCAGAAGATGTATTAAGTTCTTTGCCTTATGCAAAAGAGGTTTCAAAGCAAGCGGGACTTCCCGTTGTTATGACTTCGGTTATGGAATCGCTTTATGAATCCCTTTCAGGAAAGGTGCCGGATTTGTTTTCACTTAGTTTACAAAAAAAGATTATATAATGATAGGAGATGTAAATATGGCAAAACTAACATTCAAAACAGACAACTGCAAGGGCTGCGGCCTTTGTGTTGACGCATGTCCCAAGCAGGTAATTGCTCTTGCGAAGGACAAAATAAACAAAAAGGGACATCACCCGGTAGAAGCCGTAAACCCCGATGCCTGCATCGGTTGTGCTTTTTGTGCCACAATGTGTCCTGATTGCATTATAACAGTAGAAAGGTAGGTATAAGTTATGTCAGATAAAGTTTTAATGAAAGGCAACGAGGCGATTGCCGAAGCTGCCATTATCGCAGGATGCCGTCACTATTTCGGTTATCCGATTACACCCCAGACAGAAGTTGCAGCATATATGGCTAAAAAGATGCCCAAAATCGGTGGTACATTCCTTCAGGCAGAAAGTGAAATTGCTGCAATTAATATGGTTTACGGAGTTTCTTCGACAGGTAAAAGAGTTATGACCTCGTCGTCAAGCCCCGGTATCTCGCTCAAAGGCGAGGGAATTTCGTACCTTGCAGGTGCGGATCTTCCGGCTCTTTTGATAAATGTACAGCGTGGCGGCCCCGGTCTTGGCGGAATTCAGCCTTCACAGTCGGACTACTTCCAGGCAACAAAAGGTACTGCACACGGCGATTTTCATATGATAGTTCTGGCACCCTGCTCTGTTCAGGAAATGGCAGACCTTACTGTTAAAGGTTTTGACCTTGCTGACAAGTACAGGATGACAACAATGATTCTTGCAGATGGAACAATGGGTCAGATGATGGAGCCTGTTTCACTTGATTATGAAATTGCACCTCCTGTTGAAAAGCCCTGGGCAACAACCGGAACAAAAATGGAAAGAAAACACAATATTGTAAATTCTTTGTCACTTGTCCCCGAAGAGCTTGAAAAGCTTAACTTTGAAAGATACGAAAGATACAAGAAAATCGAAGAAACCGAGTGTATGTATGAAGAATATATGATGGAGGACGCAGAAATTTGCGTTACTGCATTTGGTATTGCGGCTCGTGTTTCGAAGAACGCAATCAACGAAGCAAGAAAGCAGGGCATCAAGGTTGGTCTTATAAGACCGATTACACTTTGGCCCTTCCCCAAAGCACCATACAAAGCTGCTGCCGAAAAAGTAAAGGAAGTTATTTCGGTTGAGCTGAATATGGGACAGATGATTGAAGATGTAAAGCTTGCAACCGAGTGCAAGGTTCCGGTTACACTTTGCAACCGTGCAGGTGGTATGATTCCTTCACCCGAACAAGTTCTTGAAGCAATCAAGAAAGCTGCAAAAGGAGGTACAAAATAATGGTAGTATTTGAAAAACCAAAAGCACTTGCAGATGTTCAGCTGCATTACTGCCCCGGCTGCACACACGGTATTGTTCACCGTCTGGTAGCTGAGGTTATAGACGAGCTTGGTATCGAAGGCAGAACAATAGGTATCGCTCCTGTTGGATGCTCGGTTATGGCTTACAACTATTTCAACTGTGATATGATTGAGGCGGCTCATGGTCGTGCACCGGCTGTTGCTACAGGTGTTAAGCGTTCGGACCCCGAAAATAATATCGTATTTACATACCAGGGCGATGGCGACCTTGCATCAATTGGTATGGCAGAAACAGTTCATGCAGCTGCAAGAAACGAAAATATAACAATTATTTTTATAAACAACGCAATTTATGGTATGACCGGCGGTCAGATGGCACCAACATCACTTCCCGGACAGGTTACACAGACATCACCTTACGGAAGAGATACAGACCATTGCGGATTCCCTATCAGAGTGTGTGAAATGCTTTCGACACTTGAAGGACCGGAATATCTCGAAAGAGTTACTGTAAACAATGTAAAGGCTGTTAAGAATGCAAAAAAAGCAATTAAAAAAGCATTTCAGAATCAGCTTGACGGCAAGGGTTTCTCTCTGGTTGAGGTTGTTTCTACCTGCCCCACAAACTGGGGTATGACACCTAAGAAGGCACTTGAATGGATTGACGAAAAAATGCTGCCTTATTATCCTCTTGGAGTTTACAAGGACAGAAGTGCAGCAAAAGAGGAGGCGAGCAAATAATGAATACAACAAGTATGCTTATTGCAGGCTTTGGTGGACAGGGAATTCTTTTTACAGGAAAGTTCCTTGCTTACAAAGGTCTGGTTGAAGACAAAGAGGTGAGTTGGCTTCCTTCGTACGGCCCCGAAATGCGTGGTGGTACAGCAAGCTGCAGCGTAATTACAAGCGATACCCCGGTTGGCTCGCCAATCGTATCTTCGCCCGATATTTTGATTGCTATGAATCTTCCGTCTCTTGACAAATACGAAGATTCAGTTGTTCCGGGCGGAAAGATTTTTGTTGATTCTACTCTTATCGACCGCAAGGTAAAGCGCACAGATGTAGATGTGTACTACATCCCTGCAACCCAGCTTGCATCAGACAATGATATGCCAACACTTGCAAATATGATTATTGCAGGCAAAGTTTTGGCTGTTACCGATGGATTTTCGGATGAATCGGTAAATGCTGCACTTAAAAAGGTAATTTCGGCAAAGCGTGCAGATATGCTTGAGACAAACCTCAGGGCTATGACAATCGGTGCAGAAAACTAATTTTAAGGAGTGTAAAAAATGAATATAGAAATCATTAAAACCAATGCTCCCAAAGAAAAACCGGACAGTGCTAATTTGGGATTTGGTAAAATATTTACAGACCATATGTTTATAATGGACTATTCAAGAGAAGAAGGTTGGAAAAATGCCCGCATAGTACCGTTTGGCAGAATTGAGCTTCACCCTGCTTCAACAGTTCTTCACTATGGTTCAGAGATTTTTGAAGGTCTTAAGGCTTATCGCCGTGCAGATGGTGAAGTTCAGCTTTTCAGACCTATTGAAAATATCCGCAGAATGAACAATTCGGCAGACAGACTTTGTCTTCCTCAGATTGACGAGGATATGGCAATGGAAATTCTTACAACATTTGTTGAATGTGAAAAGGATTGGACACCATCAGCAGAAGGAACTTCGCTTTACTTAAGACCATTTATGTTTGGTAATGACGAAACATTGGGTGTTCACGCAGTTCACAATGCTACATTTATGATTATTGCATCTCCCGTTGGAAGTTACTACAAAGAGGGTATCAACCCTGTTAAGATTATGATTGAAGCCGACGATGTCCGTGCAGTTCGCGGCGGTACAGGTTATGCAAAATGCGGCGGAAACTATGCAGCAAGCAACCGCGCTGGCGAAAGAGCAGAACAAAAGGGTTACTCGCAGGTACTTTGGCTCGACGGTGTTGAAAGAAAGTACATCGAAGAAGTTGGCGCAATGAATGTTATGTTTAAAATAAATGGCGAAATTGTGACACCTGCTCTCAGCGGCTCAATTCTTCCTGGTATAACAAGAAAGTCATGTATAGAAGTGTTAAAGAGCGAAGGATATACTGTTTCTGAAAGACTTCTGAGCATCGAAGAGCTTGAAAAGGCAATGGAAGACGGCTCTTTGGAAGAAGCATGGGGCTGTGGTACAGCAGCTGTTGTATCACCGATTGGAGAACTTGCTTATAAGGATAAAATTTTCACTGTTAATGGTGGAAAAATAGGTGAAGTTACACAACACCTTTATGATACACTTACCGGCATTCAGTGGGGCAAAATTGAGGACAAATTCGGTTGGACTCAGCTTGTAAAATAATTCAGAAAAAATATGGTAGAGAGGATATCGTGAGAACAGATGTTTAATGACTATTTTGTAATTGATGCCCATTGCCATATTTATCCCGAAAAAATTGCCGCAAAAGCGTCGGGAGCAACCGATAAATTTTATGATGTTGAGGGGTACGGGAAAGGTACCGTAAAAGACCTTCAAAAAGTGTGCAAAAGAGACGGAATAGACCACGCTATTGTTCAATCAGTTGCAACAACCCCAAAACAAGTAAAAAGCATCAACGAGTTTATCGCAGATGAAGTAAAGAACAGTAATGGATTTTTGACAGGTCTTGGCACACTTCACCCTGACAGTGACGACATTGCCGGAGATATAAAACACCTTGCAGAACTTGGACTTAAAGGTGTTAAACTTCATCCGGATATTCAGGGATTCAGGATTGATGACGAGAAGCTTTTTGTGGCTTATGAAATCTGTGAAAAACAAAATCTCGCTATGCTTGTCCATACCGGCGACAAACGCTATGACAATTCAAACCCTGACAGAGTGTTAAATGTTTTAAACACTTTTAAAAAACTCACATTTATCGGGGCACATTTTGGCGGTTGGTCTGTGTGGGACGAAGCGGTAAAAAAACTTTCGGGTATTGAAAATTTTTATGTTGATTGTTCGTCAAGCTTTGGCTTTGCTGACGGAATAGACTTTAAGGAAATTGCCCTAAGGTACGGAACCGACAGAATTTTATTCGGCACAGATTATCCAATGTGGCGGGCAAAAGACGAACTTGAAAATATGATTTCTCTTGGTCTTACCCATGAGGATAATCAAAAAATATTCAGCGGAAACGCAAAAAGATTATTTAGTCTATCTCTATAAAAAACAACGAAAATGAATAATTCAGAGAGGTTTTCTGCCTTTTCTGGTTATTCATTTTGTGTTTATTAACGAATGCGTTGAGGAAAAGATATGAAACGAATTGTAACAGGAATTCTGGCGCACGTAGATGCTGGAAAAACCACTCTTTCGGAAGCTCTTTTGTATACAGCAGGTGAAATACGGACCCTTGGACGAGTTGACAACCAAGATGCTTTTTTGGACACCGACGAGATTGAACGCAAACGAGGAATAACCGTATTTTCTAAACAGGCAGTATTCAAAACTCAAAATACCGAGATTTCGCTTATTGATACACCCGGTCATATGGATTTTGCCGCTGAGGCAGAACGAACTCTGCAGGTTCTTGATTACGCAATTCTTGTAATCAGCGGGACAGATGGAGTGCAAAGTCATACAAAAAATTTGTGGGACCTTTTGGCGTCGCACAAAATTCCAACATTTGTTTTTATCAACAAGCTTGATCTTGAAGGTGCAGACAAAAACAAGGTTATAGATAACCTGAGGGCAGAGTTCAATGAGAATTTTGTTGATTTTTGCGGAACTGAAGAAGCTGAGCTTTTTGAAAATCTGGCTGTCTGTGATGAAAAACTGATGAATGAATATCTGGAAACCGGCAGTATTTCTGCAAATTCCATAAGACGAAGCATAAAGCTGCGTAATGTCTTCCCTTGCTTTTCGGGTTCTGCTCTTAGAATGATTGGAATTGAGCAGTTTTTGAAGGGTTTTTCAGAGTATACCGAGCAAGTTTCTGCTTTTCCGGTTTTTGGAGCAAAGGTTTTTAAAATTTCTCAGGACGACAAGGGCAAACGCCTGACGTTTATGAAAATTACCGGTGGCAGCCTTTCGGTAAAGGAAAGTGTAAACACCGGCGAAATATCTGAAAAAGTAAATGAAATCCGTGTATATTCGGGCGCAAAATATAAAAATATCGATGTTGCAGAAGTCGGAACTGTGTGTGCTGTCACCGGGCTTGGCAAAACCTATTCGGGACAAGGCCTTGGTTTTGAAAGCAATTCCGAAAAGCTGACGGCAGAACCGATTTTTAATTACAAAGTTATTTTGCCGGAAAACACCGACAGTATGGTTGCTTTTTCGCTTTTAAAGCAATTGGAAGAGGAAGAGACCCAGCTCTCTGTTTCATGGAATGAGCAATCAAAGGAAATCAATCTCAGGATTATGGGAGAAGTACAGCTTGAAGTTTTGAAACAACTTATATACAAGCGATTTAATCTTGAGGTAGAATTTGAGGAAGGCAGAATTCTTTATAAAGAAACCATAAAAAATGTTGTTGAAGGCGTAGGACACTACGAACCTTTAAGACATTATGCCGAGGTGCACTTGCTGCTTGAACCGCTCCCTGAGGGATCAGGCGTGCAATTTGAAAGTGATTGTCCCGAAGATGAGCTTGACAAAAACTGGCAGCGTCTTATAATGACACATCTGATGGAAAAAGAACATTCAGGAGTCCTTACCGGTTCACCAATTACGGACATAAAAATAACATTGAAAGCCGGTCGTGCACATTTGAAACACACTGAGGGCGGAGATTTCAGGCAAGCTACTTATCGTGCAGTAAGACAAGGCTTGAGGCGAGCAGAAAGCGTTTTGCTTGAGCCGTATTATGAATTTACTCTCCAAGTCCCGACAGAAAATATCGGGCGTGCAATGACTGACCTCAGCAGTTTTGGAGCAGAATTTTCAGCACCCGAGACACGAGGGGATTTCTCAAAAATTTCGGGAGTTGTACCTGCCGCAGCAATCCAGAATTATCAGCGTGATTTGATTGAATATACCCACGGAAAAGGAAAGTTAAGCTGCAAATTTGGAAAATATGGTCCGTGCCTCAATCAGGACAGCATAGTAGAAAAGATAGCTTACGATTGCGATTCTGACATCGAAAACACGGCGGATTCGGTATTTTGTTCTCATGGCGCAGGATTTACGGTAAAGTGGGACGAAGTTCCTGATCATATGCATCTTGAAAGTATTCTTAAACAAAAATCCGCTCCTGATGTTGTTAAAACATCAAGGTTATCAACAAGACGCGATATATCAGATGAAGAACTTTTAAAAATCTTTGAGCACACTTACGGAAAAATCGAACAAAAAAATCCAAACAAAACTATGAGAACGCCAAAAGATGTGATGCCGGTCAAACCATACAAAAAGCTTGTGAAAAAGGCAGAAAAAGAATATCTTCTTATAGATGGTTACAATATAATTTTTTCGTGGGATGAACTCAAGGAAATCGCTAAAGAAAATATGGAAGCTGCACGAACAAGCCTTGTTGAAAGAATTTCGTCATATAAAGCTTTTAAAAAATTTGAGGTAATAGTTGTTTTTGATGCTTATCGTGTCAAAGGTAATCGCGGCGAAGTTGACAATGTAGGCGGCATATCGGTTGTTTATACAAAAGAAGCGCAGACGGCGGATTCTTACATCGAAAAAACAGCCAAAGAATTAAGCAAACATTACAGGGTTACGGTTGCAACGTCAGACCTCTTGGAGCAGATGATAATTTTTGGAAGCGGAGCATTCAGACTTTCGGCAAAGGCGTTGCAGGAAGATGTTTTGAATGTCGAAAAAATGGTAAGAAATATAATTGAAACAAACAACCTGAGCCCGCAAAATGCTGAGTTTTTGACGCTGATTCGCGAAAAGCTCGATGAATTGACAAACTGATGGTTGTTTGATAAAATTATTAACAGAAATTTACAAACGAAAGGGCATGTTAACTATGACAAAAATAGATATATTTTCAGGCTTTTTGGGCGCAGGAAAGACTACTCTCATCAAAAAGCTTATCAAAGAGGCGTTGGCTGATGAAAAAGTGGTTTTGATTGAAAACGAATTTGGTGAAATCGGGATTGACAGCGGATTTTTGAAAGATGCAGGAATCGAAATAACCGAAATGAATTCGGGTTGTATTTGCTGCAGTCTTGTGGGAGATTTTGCTGAGGCTTTAAAGAAAGTTCTTACCGAGCTTTCTCCCGACAGAATTCTTATTGAGCCATCCGGTGTCGGTAAACTGAGCGATGTTATAAAAGCTGTAAAAACTGCAGAAAGCGACGAAGTTAAGCTAAACAGCTTCACGACCGTTGTTGATGCAAAAAAATGTAAAATGTATATGAAAAATTTTGGTGAATTTTATAATGATCAGATAGAAAATTCAGCATGTATTGTTTTGAGCCATACCAAAGATGCCGACAACAAAAAAATAGCGCAAGCGGTTGACCTTATAAGAGAAAAAAACAGTACCGCAACAATTGTTACCACTGATTGGGACGAGCTTGACGGCAAAGTAATACTGGAAACAATGGAAGGTGCACGCTCGCTTGAAAAAGATATAAAAAACTTTGAGCATGAAGATGAACACTGCAATTGCAGACATCACCATCACGAACATCATCACGAAGAACACTGTGAATGTGAACATAACCACGAGCATCATCACGACGAACATTGTGAGTGCGGACATCATCATGAACACCATCACGATGGACATTGTGATTGCAATGATGAACATCATAATCAGCATCACGGCGAGCAGTGTGAGTGCGGACATCATCATGAACACCATCATGATGAGCACTGCGGATGTGGTCACCACCACGAGCATCAACACAACCATCATGCTGATGAGGTTTTTGAAAGCTGGGGAATAGAAACAACAACCAAGTACAGCAAAGACTATATTGAAAATGCCCTTTCTCAGCTAGAAAACAACGAAAAATACGGCATAATTTTGCGCGCTAAGGGAATTGTAGCAGAGAAGTCTGGAAAATGGATTCATTTCGATTACATTCCCGAAAAAGCTGATGTCAGATTTGGCGGAGCGGATATAACCGGAAGAATTTGTGTAATCGGTTCTAAAATCAACAAATCCGGGATTGAACAGTTATTTACAACAGAGAATCACTAATAAAGAGGTTTTATATGGATATTGCAGTTTATTTGTTTACAGGATTTCTTGAAAGTGGAAAAACAACTTTTCTTAATGAAACGCTAAATGACAAGAGATTTTGCGACGGAGAACGGACGTTGGTTCTGATTTGCGAAGAAGGCGAGACTGAGGTTGAACTCAACGGCCTTGCAGAAAAGAATATTTTTGTTGAGGTTATCGAAGATAAAGAAGATATAAACATCCCGAAATTAGAGGCTTTACAGAAAAAACATAAGCCAAAAAAAATCATAATCGAATACAATGGTATGTGGGAACTTCCGGACCTGTATGGGTCAATGCCAAGCGACTGGGTTCTTTATCAGGAAATGACTTTTGCTGACAGCAGAAGCTTCCTGACATATAATACCAATATGCGAAGCCTCGTCGTTGACAAGCTTCAAAATTGCGAGCTAGCTGTGTTTAACCGCTGCAGCAATTCAACCGACAAAGAGATGATACACAAAATAGTCCGGGGCTTAAACCGACAATGCAATATAATTTATGAAAGCGAAACCGGTGACATAAAGTATGATGATATCGAGGATCCGCTTCCGTTTGATATCGATGCCGATTTTATAAATATAGGACTTCGTGACTATGCAATATGGTATCGTGATTTGCTGGAAGAAATGCATAAATACGATGGAAAAACAGTCAAGTTTACCGGTGTGATTGCGATTGACAACAGGATGCCGGACAATTGCTTTATTGCAGGAAGGCCTGTGATGACCTGTTGTGTTGATGATATTGCTTTCAAAGGAATTCTGTGTCTTGGCAGAAAACCTTTGATGCAAAACGGAGACTGGATTTCGCTTACTGCTGAACTACGGATAGAAAAACACAAAATGTACAAAGGCGAAGGACCGGTGCTTCATACCAGGGACTATGCGGTTACATCTGTTCCTGACGAGCCTGTTGCAACATTTTATTAAAAAAACTCACAGTTTCTTCAATACTGCATATACTATGGGTATTGAAGGAGGGTGATTGTATGTCAGGAATAACAGGCGTTGTAAACCTGCGGCGAAAAATCGACGACGAAATTGAAAATATAAGAAAAATGACACAAGCAATTTCACACAGAGGAAAGAATTCGCAAAAAATAAAAAACAGCGGATTTGGTGTTTTTGGAGCGGTTGCATCCGATGTGTGTGAGGACAAATCTTTTCAAATTCCTTTTTCGATGCGCAGTAGTGATGCCGAATTTGTAATTTGCTTTGACGGACTTATATATAACAGTGAAGAAGTCAAAGAAAAACTTAAAACAGGAAATGTAAGTGATGCAGAGCTTGTTCTTGCAGCCTACATAAAATTGGGCGCCGGCTGTTTGCACTGTCTTAATGGAATTTTTGCATTTTCGATATGGAACTCAAAAAACAACGAGCTTTTCCTGGCTCGTGACCGTTTTGGAATAAAACCGCTTTATTACACTTTGTCAGGTGATTCATTGATTTTCGCATCGGAGATAAAGGGACTTTTGTGTCATCCCTCTGTACCTGCCATAATCGACAGGCAAGGAGTGTGTGAAGTTTTGGGTCTTGGTCCTGCACACACACAGGGGACAGGTGTTTTCAAAGGTATTTTTGAAATCAAGCCGGCATGTTGTGCAACATTTAATTCAAAAGGATTTAATCAAAGCAAATACTGGAATTTGGTATCCAAACGATATGATGCAAGCTTTGAAGAATGTCTGACAGATGTAAAAGAATTAACACAAAAAGCAATTTCCTCTCAGGTTGACGAGAAAGGAAGAGACTTATGCTTCTTTTTGTCAGGAGGCCTTGATTCAAGCATCATTACCGCAATGGCAGCAGAAAAATCAGAAAGTCCTATAAACACATTTTCCCTTAAGTATGTGGGAAATGACGAATTTTTTGTGCCAAATCAATACCAGCCCGAGACAGATGATTATTATATCCAGATTATGTCCGACACCTTTGGCACCCGACACACAACAATAACTGTTGATAACGATGCTCTTTTTGATTTACTTTACGATGCCATGAAAGCCCGTGACTTGCCAGGTATGGCTGATGTTGATTCGTCACTTTACTTTTTGTGCAAAGAAATGGGCAAGGACTTTGACGGTGCGGTTTCGGGCGAGTGTGCCGATGAAGTTTTTGGCGGATATCCGTGGTTTCATCGCAAAGAAGATTTTGATGCAAATATCTTTCCGTGGTCCAAAAACGTCGAACTCCGAAAAAATCTTGTATCACCGGATATAATGTCTTCTGATACAATTTCGGATTATATATACTCAAAATACCGGGAAAGCATTAATTCGTGCCCTGTTTGCCGGGATGATAATGCCGAGGAAAAACGCAGACGCGAAATTTCGCATTTGAACCTAAACTGGTTTATGTATACGTTGGGCGCAAGAAGTGAACGAATCGGGATGAATTCGGGTCTTGAAATACGAATGCCGTTTTGTGATTACAAGCTGGTGGAGTATCTTTGGAATGTTCCGTGGGATTATAAGGCATATAATGACAGAGAAAAAGGACTTCTCAGAATGTGTTTTTCGGACCTTTTGCCCGAGGAAGTTCTGTGGCGCAAAAAAAGCCCGTTTCCAAAGACTCACAATCCTGAGTATGAAGTTATGGTGCGAAATAGGCTTGCAGAGATTTTAGACGATAAAAATTCGCCTGTCTGGGGCATTGTAAACGAAAAACATATACGAAACCTTTTGTCAGAACGCGCTAACTACGGAAGCCCATGGTTTGGTCAGCTTATGGCTTTACCTCAGCTTTATGCCTATATAATTCAGATTGATATGTGGCTTAAAGAATATAAAATAAAAGTGCAAGTTTAGATTTGATTTTTACAAAAGCCGCTTAGCTCTTCTAAAAAGAAATATAAAGAAGCAGCCAAGCGGCTTTATAAAGATAAACCGGAAAGGGTGTTATAGATGCCGGCATATTTAAAATATACAGTTGGAAAAGCAGATGAGACGCTGAACGTCGGACAAATTCTGAGGAGAAGATTTGATATGTCAGCTAGTGTCCTTAAAGAGATGAAACAGAAAAACGGCATTCTTTTGAATGATAACCCTTGCAGGAGCGTGGATAAAGTTAATAACAGTGATATTATTCTGGCGGATGTAAGTGAAGACTTTTGTAATAACAACAAAATAAGCCCTTTTAACACACCAATCGATGTAATTTATGAGGATGAATTTATTCTCGTTGTAAACAAACCGGGAGGTATGGAGACTCACCCCTGCAATTCTAACAGAGAGTCAACCCTTGCAAATGCAGTGATGTATTTTTGGTTGCAAAAAGGGGAATATCATAATTGTCATATTGTAAATCGGCTTGACAAAAACACATCGGGCATTTGCATAATCGCAAAAAATCCGTTTGCACACAGTGTAATAGCAGGACAAGCAAGAAACGGTGACTTTAAAAAGTTTTATGTTGCATTAATACACGGGAAACCGGATTTGGACAAAGGTGAAATCAATCTCCCGATAGGAAGAAGTGATGACAGCATAATAAAACGAGAAGTCCGCAGTGATGGACAATTGGCAAAAACAATGTATGAAGTTGTATCACACGACAAAAATTATTCACTGGTAAAGATATTGCTTAAAACAGGAAGAACCCACCAAATACGAGTACATTTTTCTGCAATTGGACACCCTCTTGTCGGCGATTGGCTCTATGGCAATGGTGACAATGAAGGTCATTTAATAAAAAGACAAGCTTTGCACGCAAAAACAGTAGAATTTCTTCATCCTGCAACAAAAGAAAAGCTTGTATTTGACACTGAAATCCCCGAAGAAATCAAAAAACTTTTAAGTTCAGATTAAAAGTGTTAATTTTTGTTACAAAATTAACACGAATTTAAAAAAAAGTGTTGACTTATACTGAATTTTTTAGTATTCTATTAGTATATCTTATTATCATCGGCAGATTTTTGTTTTAAGGCATAAATGATAATATAACCGCAGATATCAGGCAAAAGGAGAATAATATATGTTTGTAAAGGAAGTATTAGTCCAGAATCAAGTGGGGCTTCATGCAAGACCGGCCACATTTTTTATCCAAAAGGCAAATGAATACAAATCAAGCATTTGGGTTGAGAAGGACGAAAGAAAGGTTAATGCTAAAAGTTTGCTTGGCGTTTTATCTTTGGGTATTACAAAAGGTTTGACAATCAGTATCATAGCTGAGGGTCCCGACGAAGAACAAGCAGTAAATGATTTGGTTGCATTGGTTTCCTCTGATTTTGAATAATTTCGATTTTAATATGCTTAAGTTTTAAAATGTCTTACTTTTGTAAGGCATTTTCTGTTATCAATGTTTATACAGAAAGGCAGGTGTTAATTTATGCTCAAAAAAATAAAGGACAAGCTTGCAACATTGCCGCTTTGTCCGGGAGTTTATTTGATGAAAGACTCTAATGGAAATATAATCTATGTAGGTAAAAGCAAAGTTCTCAAAAATCGTGTAAGCCAGTATTTTCAGAAATCTGCCGCACATTCGCCAAAAACCATTGCAATGGTAAGTCAGATTGCGGATTTTGAGTATATTTTAACAGATACCGAAAATGAAGCTCTTGCTCTGGAATGTAACTTAATAAAAAAACATCTGCCCAAATATAATATACTTTTAAAAGATGACAAACAATATCCGTATATCAAGGTGACTTTAAAAGATGATTTTCCGTGTGTTTTTATGACCAGACAGATAAAAAAAGACGGAAACCTCTATCTGGGTCCGTTTATGTCTGCAGTAAACCTTAAGGAAGCAGTTGAGGAGCTGCGAAAGCTTTTTAAAGTGCGCAGTTGCAGTAAAAAAATATCAAAAACCTCTTATTCAAGACCGTGCCTTTATTATCAGATTGGTCAATGCAGTGCCCCTTGCTGCAACAAAGTAACAGAAGAGGAGTATAGAAAACAGGTCCTTCAACTGGTGGATGTTCTTAATGGAAATTGTAAAAATATACTCAAAGAACTTGAGGAAAAAATGAACAACGCAGCAGTTGAACTCGATTTTGAAAAAGCCGCACAGTTAAGAGATAAAATTTCCGCAATAAAAACTTTTTCAGAAAAGCAAAAAGTGTCCTCAGCATCAAACGGAAATATGGATTTTATAGGTCTTTATAAAGAAAACGAAAGTTATTGCGTTCAGATTTTTTATTATCGCGACGGCAAGACCGTAAGGTCAGAATACTTTACGCTTGAAAACGAAAAAAGTGACGCAAACGAAGTTATAGAAGGGTTTGTAAAGCAGTTTTACTTTACAAAAGCATATATTCCAAAAACAATTTATCTGTCAAATGAACTGTCCGAAAAGGGCTCAATAGAAGCTTGGCTTTCGGAGCTTTGCGGACACAAAGTTGCATTTTGCATTCCAAAACGCGGAGAAAAAGCTGATATAATGAAAATGGTTTTAAAAAACGCACAAGAATCGTTATATAAAGAACGGCTTTTTAAAAACCGCAACGAGTCTTATCAAAATCGAATTCTGGCACAATTAAAGGAATTTTTATCGCTTAAGGAAGTGCCCAAACGAATTGAGGCTTATGACATTTCAAATATCTCAGGTAAATCATCTATAGGTGTTCAGGTTGTATATCAAAATGCATCTCCGGCAAAAAGCCTATACAGAAAATATAACATCAAGACAGTTGACGGAGCTGATGATTATGAAAGTATGCGCGAAACCTTAAGCCGCAGAATAAACGAGGCATATCGCGAAGAAGATATGATAAAAAACGGCGAATTAAAGCCTGAAAAAGCTAAATTTTTGCCTTTACCTGACCTGATTTTATTAGACGGAGGAAAGGGTCATGTTTCGGCAGTAAAACCTCTTCTTGAAACGTTTGGAGAGGAAATCCCTTTGTTTGGTATAGTGAAAGACGGTTCTCACAGAACACGGGGAATAATGGATGAAACCCAGGAACTTGTTCTGGAAAAAAATTCTGAGCTGTTCAACTTTTTTGCATGTATGCAGGATGAAGTTCACCGATATGCCATTCAATCACACAGAAAACAACATGAAAAATCAAATATTCATTCTTCATTGGAAAAAATTCCGGGAGTAGGGCCTGCTGCCCGAAAAAAACTACTTACTCATTTTAAGAGTATAAAGGCTGTAAAATCCGCCTCGCTTGATGAGTTGAAGACGGTTGTCAGCGAAAAAACTGCAAAAAATATTCAAGAATATTTTAATAATCAGAAATAAAAAAAGGGAGGGAGGTTTGTGCCGGTAATTGTAGACAAATTTATCGATAAATCCATTTTATCAACTTTGGAAGAAAATGATATAACATATTATAAAACAGCGTCTTTGGATTATCTCTACAAGCCTGTAAACACCCATCCTGATATGCAAATTCACTTTGTTGATGATTCAACCGCAGTGGTTGCCCCGGATGTTTTTGAATATTACAAAAATCTTTTGCCAGCAGGGATTATGATTTTAAAAGGTAAAAAAAATCCGGGCCGTACCTATCCCGAAGATACCGCATATAATGTAGCAAAAGTGGGCAAAAGAATAATAGGAAGACATGCATCTTTAGAAGTTGTAATAAAAGAAATATATACACAAAAAGGCTACGACTTTGTGGATGTAAAGCAAGGTTATGCAAAGTGCAACCTTTGCATTGTTGACGAAAACTCTGTAATAACAGAGGATGAAGGACTTTGCAATGCCCTAACAAAAACAGGTATAGATGTTTTAAAAATTCAAGCGGGGGCAGTTATGTTGCCCGGCTTTAAAAATGGTTTTTTAGGCGGGGCATCGGGATTTGTTTCAAAAAACAAACTGGCATTTTGCGGCAATTTGGAAAATCATCCGGACTCTGACAAAATATTTGATTTTGTAAAAAGCAAAAATGTTGACATAATTCAATTATCGTCAACAAAATTGTGTGATTATGGAAGTATTTTGAATTTTTGATTGTGGAAGAAGGGGTATTTTTTTTGGAGGATACATTAAATATAATTTCAAGACAGCCAATATCCGGTTGTTTGCCGGATATAACAAAAGAAATTCCTTGTAGTGATGTAGACTATATTTGTTTTGAAAAAAGCGGCAAAAGAGAGGATGAGCCGCGATATTTTTTATCAATTAAATCAAAAAGAAATATTTCAGTTAATGGTATTGCAAATTGTATTTCTGAGTGGATTTTACAAGATTTTGAGTACTCATTTGCAAAATATATATTCAACCAACGGTTTTTAACTCTTTATGATGACGAGGCAGAGAAAATAATAAAATCCGCCTTGGAAAGCAAATATCAGGCAGAAAAATTTTATGATAAGAAAATACTTGTTAAAAAATTAACACAATATTTGCAGGAGAATGAAAGCATCTCAATTGATGGCTTTTTGAGGTTCAGGGCAAAAGCGTACGAGAGGCGGATAGAAGAGTATTTGTTTGATGCAACAGAAGAGTTTTTTGCCGAGCAAGAATATAAGGAATTTTTGCAGCTTATTAAATTATATCTCGCCAAAGCTCAGCATCAATTAGGCTTGTTGCATATAAAGGTTAACTGTGACGGCAGTTTTTTGCTTTATGATTTCAAAAAAGCCGAGGTATCGTTTGAAAGACAAAATTTTGATTTATGCAATGGAGTTTATTCAAAAGATACAGAACTTGTAAGTGTGCTTTTGACACTTAATCCAAAAAGAATTATCTGGCACAACAATTGTTTTTTTGAAGACACAACACTTATGGATAGTATAAAAGAAATTTTTGAGCAAAGATTTGCAGAATGTAACGGATGCGAATTTTGTATAAAAAAATAAAAAACTATTGATTTTGAGAAAAGAGTATGATATAATTTCGATATAGGAAATTGCACATAATAAAAATTATGTGTAATTAAAAGGAGGCAAAATTGTGAAAAAGTATGCTGATGTACCGGAACCACTGATTTCTTTCCTTATGTATATCGAAAACATTCAAGGCAAATCATCCAAAACTGCCGAAAGTTATTATTATGATTTGCGGGCGTTTTACAAATTTTTAAAAACAAAATTCACCAATATTCCTGCTGATATCGAATTTGATAATATTGAAATTTTGGATGTTGATTTAAGTTTTATAAAAAAGGTTGATTTAAATCTTATTTATGAATATATGAACTTTTTAAACCGTGAGCGTGCAAACGGACCAACTTCCAGAGCCCGTAAAATTGCTTCTCTTCGTTCTTACTTTAAATATTTGTATAAATCAGGTATTTTAGAAGAAAACCCAACCGCAGAGCTTGAGACAATAAAACTCAGAAAAAAGCTTCCGTCATATTTCACACTTGATGACAGCATTGCATTGCTTTCGGAAATTGACGGAAAAAACGCCGTCAGGGACTATTGTATCATTACTTTATTCCTTAATTGCGGTATGCGTCTTGCCGAGCTTGTAGGCATAAATATAACAGATATCAGGGGTGAAACCCTTACTGTTGTGGGCAAAGGCAACAAAGAACGTACAATATATCTAAATGAAGCATGTATTTCGGCTATAGACGATTATATGAAAATCCGTCAGGCAATCAGGGCGGTTGCAAACGACAAAAATGCACTCTTTTTATCATCACGAAATCAACGCATAAGTCGTCGCACAGTTCAGCATATAGTTGAAATCAATGTAAAAAAACTGGGTCTTGACCCTCACAAATACACAACTCACAAACTCAGGCATACGGCAGCAACTCTTATGTATCAGGCAGGCGTTGACATACGAGCTTTACAAGAAATTTTGGGTCACGAACAACTTTCGACAACTGAAATTTATACACACATCAGCAACGAACAGTTAAAAGAAGCTGTCTCCTCCAACCCCCTTGCCGGAGTTAAAAAACAAAAGGAATAAAATAATAATATTATGTAAACCAAAATGTAAATATAAAACCGGGCTGTAATATTTTGCCCGGTTTTTGTACTTTAATATCCAATTTCTCTTGCCAGCTTTTTTAAGGTTTCTGCAGAATTTCTCAGTCCTGTCAGTTCTTCATCGCTTAATTCTATCTCAATTATTTTTTCTGCACCTTCGCTTGACACTATTGTCGGGACCGAAAGGCACATTCCGCTTATTCCGTATTGTCCGTCAAGCATGCTGGAAACGGTCAAAATTGACTTTTCATTACCTATTATTGACTCGGTTATTCGTTTTACTGCAAGTGCAATTGCGTAATATGTTGCACCTTTTTTCTCTATTATTTCATATGCTGAATTTTTTACTGTTTCGTAAATACTATTTGTGCAAAGCTTGTTTGTGTCGCACATTTTTGTATTTTTGCAAAAATCATCAATCCTCATTCCGGCAACAGATGTGCTGCTCCAAGCAGCCACTTCAGAATCTCCGTGCTCACCTATTATATAAGTGTGGACATTTCGCACATCTATATTTGTGTGTTCGCCAAGCAAATATTTTAGTCTTGATGTATCAAGAACTGTCCCCGAACCGATGATATGATTTTTAGAAAATCCTGATATTTTATAACATATATAAGTCAGAATATCAACAGGGTTTGTTACCATCATAATTATCGTATCATCGTGACAGTACTTGAGAACATTTTCGATTATACTTTCAGTTATTTTGGCATTTCTTTTCAGCAAATCTGTACGCCTTTCGCCCGGCTCCTGGCTTGCACCCGCTGTAATCAACACCATATCCGAATCTTTTATGTCAGGATAATCACCTGCAATGATTTTTACGGGTGAAACAAAACTTATTCCGTGATTCATATCAAGAGCATTGCCTTCCGCAATTTTTTTATTAATATCAATCAAAACTATTTCTGATACCAATCCGCTAAGCATAAGGGTATATGCAGTGGTTGACCCTACTGCTCCTGCCCCGATAACTGTTATTTTGCCTTTAAACATAATTAAATCCTCCAAGATTAAATGCTTATTATATTTTGCGTAAATTAATTTATTATATTCGCAAAAAAACTTTACAAATACTTGTTTTTGTATTAAAATATGTAAAAAAGACTTTACCCAGAATTAACACATACATCAAAGGAGAATGTACTATGCTGGTAGGAATTGATTTAGGCGGAACAAATATTGCCATTGGTTTGGTTGACGAAAAAGGGAAAATTCTTAAGCAAGACTCCACTCCTACTCTCGGCAAAAGATCTGCAGACGAAATTATAGACGATATGATTGCTCTTGCAGAAAAAGTTATTTATGATGCAAATCTTTCAAAAGACAAGATAAAAGGTATTGGAATCGGTTGCCCGGGTGCAGTTGATAACAAAAATGGCACAATTATCTTTACCGAAAACATACCTTTTTCAAATTATCCCATTTCTGACAGATTTAAAGAGTATTTTGATGCACCTATTCACCTTGAAAACGATGCAAATGCAGCAGCTTATGGTGAATATATCGTAAACGGTGATAATGCCGGTGTTTTTGTAGCCGTTACCCTTGGCACCGGTGTTGGCGGCGGAATTATTATTGACGGGAAGATTTTTAAAGGCAGCAATGGTGTTGGTGCCGAAATTGGACACATACCTCTTATTTTGGGTGGGATTGAGTGTGGTTGCGGACAAAAAGGCTGTTGGGAATCCTATGCCTCTGCCACTGCTCTAATAAATCAGACAAAAATTGCTATTACCAAGCATCCCGAAAGCCTTATGAATACAATTGCCCAAAAATCCAGTGTTGTAAACGGCAGAACTGCATTTGATGCCGCCAAACAAGGGGATAAATCCGCATTGGAAGTTGTAGAGAAATATATAGAATATGTTGCTGCAGGAATTGTGGGCATAGTCAATATATTTCAGCCCGAAAAGGTGGTTATTGGTGGTGGCATAAGTAAAGAAGGCTCATATCTTATAGACCCTATAATCAAATTTGTAAGAAAATATGATTATAACCAATTTTTTGAACCCGCAAAAATTGAAGCTGCAAAACTTTATAATGATGCTGGTATTGTTGGTGCGGCTATGGCTGCAAAAAATTTCTTGTAAAAAAAACGGCAAGATTAATCTTGCCGTTTTTTTATTTTAATAATGTATCAAAAAACTCATCTCCATCATTTGATACAACCACAACTTCTGTATCAAGTTCTCTTTCAACATCTGATATACTTAGATTATCCAAAAATACATCATCATCGTGTCTGAGCATTGATGACGGAATAAGCAAATATTTGCCCAAATCTTTTCCTTTAAGCTGACTTATTATATCCGTTGCAGTAACAAGCCCGCTGACGGTTATTTTTTTGCCAAAAAAGTTGTTTGTTATGGGCATAACCGAGATTTTATCGGAGTCAAGTTTTGAAATAAGGTCTTTTATAAAATCATAAGCAAGCACTCCTGTAACCACCGTTTTGGGAGATACTACATCAAAATCTTTGCATTTAGAAAGAGCATCTTCAAATTCTTCTTTAAGGGATGCACAAAGACCAACTCCGTTTTCTATTTGAGGAAAGCCATCATACTCTTCCCACGAAGGAATTTCTTCACCTGCACCTATATAGAATTCATCAGCCAGATAAACAAAATTTATACCCCGTTCTTCCTTTATTTTCTTTTGCCATTCGGAAACTTGCCTGATAACAGCAAGCGAAGATTCTTTGTCAAACGGCAGAATTTCAGTCAGATTATCGCGGAAATCAGAAAGACCTACCGGGACAATCGAAAGACTTTCCACAGCATCTCCAAGTGAATAAATATCACCTATTGTTCTGTCCAGTTCAGCACCGTCATTATAACCGGGGCACAAAACAATTTGACAGTTTATCTGCATTCCGCTGCCCGAAAAACGCTTCATCTGCTCCATTATTCTTCCGGCAAAACGGTTATTAAGCATTTTGCACCTTAATTCCGGATTGGTTGTATGCACCGAAACATTTATTCGCGGGATATTATATTTGATAATGCGGTCGATGTCTTCATCCGACATATTAGTAAGTGTTACATAATTTCCCTGCAAAAATGACAGTCTGTAGTCGTCATCTTTAAAGTAACAAGTCTCTCGCATATTGGGAGGAAGCTGGTCAATAAAGCAGAATATACACTTGTTTCGGCAAGAGCGCGGATTGTCAATCAAAAGAGTGTCAAACTCTGCGCCAAGCGGTTCGTAATCCGGATTTTTTATAAGAATACTTCTGTCTGAAAGCTCGATTTCAAGTTTTTCGTTGGCAGAAAGATACATATAGTCAAGATAATCATTAACCTCTGTGCCATTTATTTTGCAAATAATGTCCCCTGTCTTCAGTTTATTCTTATCAGCAACAGACTTGGGAATGACAGCGCTTATTTTGACAGCCATATTATCTTACCCCCTTTTATGAATTTTGGCAGACGCAAGGCAAGCGCGTCTGCCGTGTAGAAAGAGTTATCTTTTAAATCCTTTCAAGAAGTTTTGAGTACGCTCATTCTGTGGATTGTCTACAACCACACTTGCAGTACCCTCTTCAACAATGTAACCGTCAGCCATAAAGATTATTCTGTCAGCAACATTTTTTGCAAACTCAATTTCATGGGTAACAATAATCATTGTCATATCCTTTGCGGCAAGGTCACGGATTACTTTCAGAATTTCGCCGGTAAGCTCAGGGTCAAGTGCCGAGGTCGGCTCATCAAAAAGCATAACTTTGGGATTCATAGCAAGAGCACGGGCAATTGCAACACGCTGTTGCTGACCACCCGAAAGCTGATATGGATATGAATTTATTTTGTCCGAAAGTCCCACCTGCTCCAAAAGGTCTTCCGCATCTTTTACCGCATTTTCGCGTGTTTTGCCGTTTACAAGTATTGGCGACAGAATAATATTTTCAAGTACCGACTTGTGTGGGAAAAGATTAAAATTCTGAAAAACCATTCCAAGCTTCTGATAAGCCTGACGATTTTCTTCGGGTTTTTTGTACAAACCGTTTTCTACAACAGTTTGTCCGTCTATTGTGATGGTTCCGTTATCAATAGTTTCAAGGTTAATAAGCGAACGCAAAAATGTACTTTTTCCCGAGCCCGAGGGACCTATAATTGCAACAACCTCCCCCTCTTCGAGTTCCATGCTGACATCTTTTATTACTTCAAGCTTTCCAAAGCTTTTTACTATATTTTTTGCGGATATAACAGACATTCTTGCACCCCCCTTAACCCTTGTAGTAGTTGAACTTCTTTTCTATATAACCAAAAAGGATTGTAAGCAATCCGCAGAATGCAAGATAGAATACTGCTGTATAGAAAAGAGGCCACAAAAGACCATCAGATTTGATGAATTTCTGGGCATTCCAGATAATCTCATAAACCATAATAATTCTAGCAAGTGAAGTATCCTTAACAAGTGTTATTATTTCATTACTCATCGGCGGAATAATCCTTTTTATAACCTGCGGAAGCACAATCTTAAAAAATACCTGTGATTTGTTAAGGCCCAAAACCTGTCCGGCTTCATACTGACCTTTTGCAATACTTTCGATTCCACCACGATAAATTTCTGAAAAATAGCAGGCATAATTGATTACAAACGCAATCATAACCGCCAGAAATCTGTCAAAACATTCCCAGTTTGAAAGGAATAAATCAATAGGATTTGTACTTCCGGCAAGAACTCTTGAAGTCGCCGCAGAACCAATAAGCCCCGGGCCATAATATATAACTATAAGCTGAAGCATCAGAGGTGTTCCGCGTATTATCCATATAAACACTTTAATCAGCCATTTTATCGGTGAAATTTTGCTCATTGAACCAAAGCTTATTATAAGGCCCAAAGGCAAAGCAAACAAAAGGGTTAACGCAAAAATCTGCAGCGTTGTCCCAAATCCTTCAAATAAGCTGAGTGTAACATTTGCAAACATAGTCCTGCTACCTTTCTGTATATCTTAAAATGAAAAAATATTAATAAGCACACATACCGGGATTGCAAAAACGCAATCCCGGCAGTATTTTGTTTTTGTGTTAACTTTTAATTAAAATGCGAGTGTAAGCGCGTACTTTTCTGCAAGAGCTTCAAGAGTACCATCACTCTTTAGCTCATCTATAATAGCATTTACCTTTTCGGTAATGTCAGAATTCTTTCTGAATGCAATACCGTATTCTTCGGTTGTAAGCTCGCAAACAGATGTAAGAGCTGCGTAGCTTGTGCCTTCGCCGGTCATAGCATTTGCCATTGTGATATCGATAACGCATGCATCTGCACTGCCGCTCATTACTTCAAGAAGTGCATCTGATTGAGCTGCAACTGCTGTGTAGTTTGCATTAAGACCATTATCGTTGATTGCAGCTTCACCTGCTGAACCTGCCTCAGCAACAAACTTAAGCTCCTTCATGTCTTCAGCTGATTTGTAATCAGCAGCCTTGTCTTTGTTCATTACAACAACCTGTGCATTCTTAACATAAGCTTTTGAAACAGAAGCATTAAGCTTTGCTTCTTCTGTAATTGTCATACCATTCCAGATGCAGTCAATACTCTTTGAATCAAGCTCAAGGAACTTGTTGTCCCAGTCAATAACAACAAACTCGGGCTCTACACCAAGCTTTTCGCAAACTGCTTCTGCAAATTCGGTATCAAAACCTGTAAGTTCGCCATTTTCTTCGTAGTTCATCGGTTCATAAATTGTGTAACCAATAACCATCTTGCCATTGTTTTCAACATACTCGATGTCTGATGCAGCCTTTTCGGCGCCGCAACCTGCAAAAACAACTGCAAGCATCATAACTGAAAGAACGATTGAAATAACTTTTGTAAACTTTTTCATTTTAAAAACTCCTTTTATGTAATGTTTTCTTTAAATTACTTTATCAGTTTAGCACACTAAATTGATAAAGTCAAGAGTTTTTTATAAAAAATTATATTTTTTTATTCAAATGCCATATATGTTATTGTCATAACAGAAGAATAACGCTTTTACTGCTTTTCAAATCTGTATTTTTGCTCGGCTTCGGGATATTTCTCACGGTCAACCTCTTGCAAAAACATATCAACAGGTCTGATCCATAATGATTTATCTCCGTACATCTGTCGATATACAACATAGGTTTCACCTGTTTCAGAATGCTTTGCAATATCTTCCACCTTATACAAATTACCCTTAAAATGTTTGTAAATAGCACCTATCTCTAATTTTCTCATAATCGCTTACCCTCTAATACTATTTTCTCTGCGTCAAATGCCGAGCTATTGCTTTCAATTATATCCAAGTATCTTATACGACTTTGTCAAGTCAAAATTAAACAATGTAATCAAAACTGTCATGTTCCAAAATGTGACAGCCAATTTTTTATGCTTTAATAAATTCTTCTAATAATTCGACGGCATTCTCTATACATTCATCACAAGAGCAAAGGCACTTGCTTTTTATTTCTCCACACATAATTGTTCCTATCTTGGACCCAAACCTTTCCATAAGCGCATGGGCAGAATTATAGCTTTCTTTTTTATTTGTTTCAGGAAGTTTATGCATGCCATAACTTTTAATTCCCCCCGCCACAAAAACCATAGCACTTACAGCACCGCAAACACCTTGAGTTCCGCCCATACCTCCCCCAAAGGCTTCGGTAAGTCTGAATATCTCATCTTCACTACATCCTAATCTGTCAGCAAATACACATGCCACCGCTTGTGCACAGTTGTATCCTTTTTTATGATTTTCTACTGCTTTTTCTCGTTTGTTCATTTTAACCTTTTCCTTTTTAAATTTTTTATACCTAATACGATTGTGACCTTCAGTCTATTATTTTGCCATACTCGCGTCAAGTCAGGAGAACAGTGAATAATAAGAACCATCACCCAACACGAAATCACAGATTTCTGTTGGGTACCCGAGAGCCTTGATACTCGCAATGCTCGTATTAGGACCTACTATTTTTTCACTATGTTTTCCTTAACCACTTTTCCCTAGAACCCGCGAGAATACTGGATTTTCCCGCATCCGATAGTATTCTTTTGTCAAGTAAGTGAACAAAATTTTTTCATATTTTTTTGAAAATTTTTCATCACGCTATTTTAATCCATTTGGTATATATTATAACATATAATGCTTTGATAATCAAGATTTCACAATCATTTGATAAATTTTTCGCCATAATTTACAAATCTAATTCTTCATCTTCGACATTCACTCTGCCCTTTTGTTCTTCTGATAAATCTTTAATAAAAGCTGAATACCCAAACAGAATATTCATTTTGTCGCAATCAGGCTTACTACTGAAATTAAAGGTTTCTCTTGAATATTCATTAACCGTACTATCATTTATGGGCTTATCATTTCCCTTGCACCAAGCCAGATAATTTTTTATAGCTTCGGTTTCATCACTTTTCGCTGTCCTGAAACACATCCCAATTCTTGTTTCGCCGGGAAGGATCTGTCCTGATAGGACTAAATCCTTAAAGCGCTCCGACACATACTTCCATTCCAAGTTGTCGCTGTTTCCACCTCTGTCACACCCAAGACGATACCTTTTGTATTTTTCTCTCACATCACACAACGGGCCATTCAACGCTCCATCTTGCATATACAGATTTCGCCGTTTGGTTTGAAATGCTTTTAATAAATCTTTTTCAATATCCGATTTGTTCTGTTCCAGATATTCCAAATACTGTGCATCACTCCAATCATATACCTCTCCGTAATCGGTAAATCTGTAATATTTAAACTGCGTACCTTTATTTAGAATATTGCTTATTTTTCCGATAAGCTCAACATCAATATTGCCGGATAAAGATTGAGGATGAATATACAATTCGCTTTTTCCGTTTCGTATTTCCGGGCATACACCCGTAGAGCGTTCTGTTTTTATTTCCCAACCGTTTTTAGCAAACAAGTCCAATATTTCATCATAAAACTTTTCTTGCTGTGCAGCAGATACACTCATATAGCCTGATTCAATATAAAAATAACAATGCTTATACATCTTTTCTCACTCCCTTCACGCAGAAAAAGAGTGCCAAAAGGTATTTAACCTTTCAGCACTCTTTTCTGTTCATTTGGCTTTTGGATTTTATTCAAAGATTGATGACACACGCAAGGTATGTTCTATGCTTGAGTCTATAACCTTATCGCAATCTGCACCTATCAAAAATTTATTATTATCATAGACACGGCTTAACAACTGTAAACCCAAAGGAATATTTCTCGAAAATCTCGATAAGTCCGTTATGACTATCGCCTCTGCTTCTTTGTTTGATATGGCAATATTCAATGGTGTTCTAAAATAACATTTACCTCTGCCGACTTCCGATTTAATTGCAACAATTTCAAAACGGTTTTTCTCGCAATAATTAACAAGTTTTCGTATTTGCCTTTTTAACTCCTTGCGATTTGAACTTCTTGCGTAGATAACAACCTTTAGCCCTGCACATTTTAACTGTTCGTATGTACCCACCCTGCAATATATCGCACATTTAGGCACTTGTTTCTTTTTCTTCACAAATAACATTTTCGACCAACCTTTCCTTAAAGTTCCATACAATTTTTATACGCTTATCATTATACACATAAATACTTTTTATCACATCAGACAATATTTCATTTGTCAATTCTTTCATGCCTACATACTTACCAAACAACTGTAAAACTGATAAATCCTCGGCAGACAATGTTTTTTCCTGTTGCATCTGCATTTGCTCATTACAAAGTGCAATTTGCTTTTCAATATCAGTTGTAATCGCTTGAAATTCCTCGTCTGATATTTCTCCTTTAGTGAGCTTTATGTAACCATCTACTTTCTTACGCTTGAGTCTGTCAATCTGATTTTGGATATGTTGTACCTTGCTTCTGTGCATTTTTGATTTTGCATCAATTTCGCTTTGGGCTTTTATAATATCTGCTGTTTTTAAAAGCTCAGTTTCAACAGCTTTTCCAACCACATCCACAAGCTCCTGATGACTTATGCGTTCACATAGACAATCTGCACTACCAACATAATCATTATGTCTGCAATAATAGTTTTTACCTGATTGCGTAAGAAGGTGACTACATCCACCACACCGAAGTAATCCTGTAAATAGCTTTTTGTTATGTACTTTCGTTGTTTTATTCGTATTTACAAGTTGTACGCTATCGAAAAGCTCTTGTGAGATAATTGCCTCATGTGTATTCTCGACAATATAATACTGCTCCTTATCAACATAAATCCGTTTTGTACTGCCAAGAGGTTGTTTGCTTTTTCGTGCCACCATTTTTCCGGTGTATCGCTCGTCAGTTAAAATCACTCTTACAACGGCATCACACCAATATGCTGTTGTGTTCAAGCCCGTCCAATCACGATTGGTAATTCCCTTGCTTTTCTTATACATACTCGGTGACAAAACGCCTTCTTGATTTAAAATAATAGCAATTTTTTTATACTGCATCTGCTGATAACGCATCAGGTATATCCTTTTTACAACCTCGGCAGCTTCGGGATCAACAATCAACTGCTTGGTATTTTCAGGATTTTTCATGTATCCGTAAATTGCGTAATTAGAGATATATTCCCCCCTCTGATACTTCATTTTACGAACACTCTTTATCTTTTCGGATAAGTCCTGACTATACATAGCATAAGTTAAGTTTGTTATTACAACATCCAAACCGCCTGTAGTTCCTGCATAGTCTTTACTATCATAATTGTTATTTACGGATATAAAGCGTATTTGCAATTTCGGAAATATTATATCCATATATCTCCCAACCTCTATGTAATCTCTTGCAAATCTCGAAAAATCTTTTACGATTACGCATTGAATTTGATGTGTTTCTGCCAATACCAAAAGTTTCTTGAAATCAGGTCTGTTGAAATTCGTTCCCGTATATCCATCATCAATCAATTCAATTACCTCATAATCTATATCCTTAAACACAAATGATATATGACTATCAAGCAATGTCCTTTGATTTTTAATACTGTCACTTTCAGGGCAATCCCCATCTTCAAGCGAAAGGCGAAGATACTTCACAATAACATATTTATCCTGCAAGGCTCTCACCTCCGTTCAGCATAGACAGATATTCAGAAAAACATTCGTCATATTTCCATACTATCTCTATGCGTTTATCAAGATAAATTCTGATTTGCTTAATAAAGGCATTTACAATTTCTGCATTTAACCTTTTTGCAGTTGTATGTTTCTTTAACTCAGCAATCCATTTTTCAGCAGATAACAGTTTGTTGAATTTCTCTCTTGCCTTATTGCAAGTTTCAAGAGTATCATTTTCTGTACGCAACTCTGCTTCAAACTGTTCTCTTGCAATTTCATATTC
>JAFQSM010000035.1 GCA_017409575.1 Clostridia bacterium | reverse complement strand
TTTACAAAAAATCAGTTAGCTCTTAATTATTATGAATAATACAGATGTTGCCAAATCGTTGCCAAAACACCTTTTAATTTTCGAAAAACCCAGTATTTATGCGGTGTTCAGCCGTTTCGTACATCATTCCCACTCTATCGTGCCAACAGGCTTGGGTGTAAGGTCCAGAAGCACGCGGTTGATGCCGTCCACCTCGCTGGTGATACGGTTTGTGATTTTGTGAAGAACTTCATAAGGAACTTCCTCAATGGTTGCAGTCATTGCATCAACGGTGTTGACTGCACGGATAATTGCAGGCCAACCCTCGTATCTTTTGTCATCTTTTACGCCAACGCTCTTAAAGTCAGGAACTGCAACAAAGTACTGCCACACCTTGCCTGCAAGACCACACTTGTCAAATTCTTCGCGAAGGATTGCATCCGCCTCGCGAAGTGCGTGGAGTCTGTCACGGGTAATTGCGCCAAGGCATCTTACGCCAAGGCCGGGACCCGGGAACGGTTGACGATACACCATCTGGTCCGGAAGTCCAAGAGCGCTTCCTACAACTCTTACCTCATCTTTGTAAAGAAGTTTAACAGGCTCTACAAGTTCCATTTCCATATCCTCGGGAAGTCCGCCAACGTTATGGTGAGCTTTTACGCCATCACTTTCAAGAATGTCGGGGTAAATTGTACCCTGAGCAAGAAAATCTATGCCCTCAAGCTTTGCAGCTTCTTCGTCAAACACCTTGATGAATTCGCCACCGATAATCTTTCTCTTTCTCTCGGGCTCTGCAACATCTTTCAGCAAGTCCAAAAATCTGTCGGTTGCATCAATATATATAAGGTTTGCATCAAGCTCTTTGCCAAACACTTCAATAACCTGCTCACTTTCGCCCTTGCGCATAAGTCCATGATTTACATGCACACAAACAAGCTGTTTTCCTATCGCTTTGATAAGAAGTGCTGCAACAACCGAGCTGTCAACACCTCCCGAAAGTGCCAGCAAAACTTTTTTGTCGCCTACCTGAGCACGAATATCTGCTATCTGCTCGGCAATAAATTCGTCCGCAAGTTCTTTTGTTGTGATACGTTTCATGGTATCAGGTCTTACATTTGAGTTCATAGTTTTTTCCTCCTAAGTTTTTTATTTTCAGCCGAAAAGCGGTGTCGAAAAATATCTTTCCGCCGTGTCGGGAAGCACCGTAACCACAGTTTTTCCTTTGCCCAAAACTCTGGCAAGCTTTATTGCCGCCGCAACATTCGTGCCGCTTGATATACCGCACAATATGCCTTCCTTTGAGGCAAGGTCCTTGGCTGTATTTATCGCTTCGTCGTCTTTTATAACACAAATATCATCATATATGCTTTGATTAAGGTTTTTGGGTATTACCCCATCACCAATGCCCATCTGAAGATGAGTTCCAATCGAGCCACCCGAAAGAATCGCCGCGTGCTCGGGTTCGACCGCCCAGATGGTCATATCGGGATTCTCTTCCTTAAGAACTTCGCCAATACCGGTAATCGTGCCACCCGTACCTATGCCGGAGCAAAATCCGTGAATCGGATATCCCACCTGTTCCAAAATCTCCTTGCCTGTCACTTCACGCTGGACCTCTACATTTGCAGGGTTTTCGAACTGTTGCGGAACAAAAACATTCGGGTCTTCCCTCTGTATTCTAAGCGCTGTTTCAAGACACTCGTGTATGCACTCGCCGATGTTCCCGGCATCGTGAATCAAAATCACTTCTGCCCCGTAATGTTCAACCAGAAGTCTTCGTTCTTCGCTGACAGAGTCAGGCATAATAATTTTTGTTTTGTATCCTTTGACCGCTCCGACCAAAGCAAGACCAATCCCCTGATTACCGCTTGTCGGCTCGACAATAATTGTATCTTTGTTTATTTTACCCTTTTTTTCGGCATCACAAATCATATTGTATGCTGTTCGGGTTTTTATCGAGCCTCCTACATTCAGCCCCTCAAACTTCACCAGAATTTCAGCTCCGTTTGGGTCCGCCATATGTGAAAGCTTTATTATAGGAGTATTCCCCATTGCTTCCAAAATATTATTGCAAATCATTTTTATTCCCTCTAAGCCCATAAATGCAGTTTTTTTATCTTTATATTATATGCTTTTAAAGCTTTGTTGTCAACAAAAATGCCCTAATTATTTTCTTTTTTATAATTAAGCATAAGGATTCCAGTGCTTATGAGCGCAAGAGTAATAACAATATTGAGGGGAGGAACATTCCCCGATTCATTAAGCATAAGAGCCGACAAAATCACGCCAAGCACAGGTGTCATAAAAGCAAAAATAGTAATTTTTGACACAGGATTATGTTTGAGAAGCGTGCCCCACAAAGCATAAGCCACTGCAGACAAAAGCGAAAGATAGGTCAAAACGCCAACTGCCGAAAGCGACGAAACACTTATGCTGCCGCCACTTAAAATTCCTGCAGCAATCATAACAAGTCCGCCCAGAACAAACTGATATCCGCTGATTACAACGGGGTCTTCATATGCCGAATATCTTTTTACCAACACCGACGATACCGCGCTTGAAATCGCCGAGAAGATAACAAAAGCATCGCCGAAAAAGTTCATATTGAAGTCAAGTCCGTCAAGATTAATAAGCACAACCCCCGCAAAACCTATAAGGCAGGCAAAAATCTTTTTGACAGTCAGTTTTTCCTGTCTGAATATAAGGCTTGCCACAATAAGCGAAAAGAATGCACTTGACCCGCTTGCTATGGTACCCTTTACTCCGGTAGTATTTGCAAGTCCGATATAAAAGAATATGTATTGTATTATCGTCTGAAAACAGCTTACTTTAAAAATCTTAGGAAAATTCTGTGTTTTGGGAACAAGCATCTTTCGTCTTGCAATGCTGTAGATAGCAATCGTCAGAATTCCTGCAAAGAAAAATCTTACCCCCGCAAAAAGCATAGTCGAGGGCACATCCTTGCTTGGCATCATAAGCTCATATCCCAGTTTAATAAACGGTGTCGCACTGCCCCACAAAGCACAGCAAAACATTGCAAGAACCGTTATCACTATTCTGTTTGTAAAAAATTTATTACTGTTCATTTCCGCCTCCAAATCAACCCTCTGTTTTTTCAATGGCCTTATTTTGTGTGCGCCAGCCGCCTGACAACAAAAACCACAGTCCAATCATAATCGGTACAAATCCTGCAATTGAATCGCCATACCAGAATCCAAGGCAATCCAGTTTGAAAGCAAATCCCAGAAGTGCGGCAATACCTATACGGCTTATTATTCCGTCAATAAGCGCAACTGCAAGATTAAGTCGGGTATTGCCCGAACCGTTGATAAGCGAAAAGCTTATGCTTCTTGTCGCAGAGCCATACAAATTAAGAATCACGGGGGCAACCAGAATTCCCGCAACCTTAAGCACCTCGGCATCGCTTGTGAATGAAGCAAAAACCGCATTTGGCCAGATTAAAAGGACAAGCGAAAGTGCTGTTGAAATAACAAGTCCGCAAACCGCCACAGTCTTTAAAATAAGCGGAATTCTTTCGTCTTTTCCGGCGCCAAGATTTTGTCCCACCATCGCACTTCCTGCTGTGGTGAACGAATTTGAAACTATAGCACTTACAACATTTATCTTGTTGAATATTCCTGCAAGAGCAGAGTAAACAACACCAAACATATTTATCCACGCCATGAGAACAACCTTAGAAAAACTTACTGCTGCCGCCTGTATTGACATCGGCAGTCCCAATCCCAAAATCCTTTTAAATGCTATTTTTTCCATTTTGAAACTACTTGGTTTAAAATCAAAGCAAAAACTTTCGCGCTTTACATAAAGATATACAATAGATGCAACAAAGCTAACACCCTGACCGATTACAGTCGCAAGAGCGGCACCAAAAACCTCCATATCAAGCACCGAAACAAAAAGAATATCAAGAACAATGTTGAGTATTGCTGCAATTCCTATAAAAACAAATGGGCGCTTGCTGTCACCCATGCCTCTTAAAATAGCACTTACGATGTTATAGCCATAAATAAATACAAGTCCCACCATACAGGTAACTGTGTAGTCAAGGGTATATTCAAATGATTCAGCAGGGGTGTTGAGGAGCTTAAGCATAGGCTCGCGAACAAGGTAACAAACAACCGAAATCGCAAACGATGCAATAAACAAAAATGTAAACATTGTGCCTATTGTCTTTTTTACGCTTTCAAAGTTTCTTGCGCCGACATCCCTTGCAATCAGAACTTGTCCTGCAGACGAAAATCCCATTGCCACAAATGTCAGAAGATGAAGCACATCCCCACCGATAGAAACTGCCGACATTCCGGCTCCTCCAATAAATTGCCCGACAATTATCATATCCACTATGTTGTAAACTGCCTGAAGTGCATTTGAAAGAAACAACGGCAACGCAAAGACAAGAAGTTGTTTTGTCACATTCCCTTTTGTAAGGTCTTTAATCATCGTGTTACTCATTTTTATATCCTCTTTTTCGTTAAGTCATTTTCCAAACAAATATTTTATCATATCTACGGTCTTTTTTCAAGTCATTTTTCCTCAAATTCCGCCATTTTCAGCACAAAAAAGCCCGGGGACTGTCCCCGGACTTTCGTGATTGTTTTTAGTCAAGAACAATAAGACCAATAAAATGAAGGTCATCTTTGCCAACATTTTTGATTCCATGTCCCTGACCGCTTGGGCAAAAAGTCACATCACCGTCAGTTATGCGATAAATCATTCCGTTGTCATTATACTCTGCCGTGCCTGACAGGATGTAGAAAGTCTCTGATTCGCCCTCGTGAGTATGATGCTCTACAGCCGCTCCCGGTTCAAGCTTTACATGGGCAAACATCCTTACCTTTTTGGACACCCCCGAAACATCCAGAAGTTTGTCCTTGCAAAATAATCCAGCTCCGTTTGGCGCCAGCTTTTCGTCAACTGTTCTTTCCGCTTTTTTTACTATCATTTTTAATTCTCCTTACAAAATTATTATATTTTTTCAAAGTCAGCCGCACCGTGTTTGCAAAGTGGGCAAACAAAATCATCAGGCAAAATTTCCCCCTCATATACATAACCGCAGATTTTGCACACATATCCGGTTTTCTTTTTCTCAGGCTTTGGCTTTATGTGGTCAAAGTAATACTGATAAGTAACACTCGGCTCGTCGGACAAAACTTTTGCGCTCGTCACCTCAGCAACAAAAAGCGAATGCGAGCCACAGTCCACAGTTTCTGTCACCTTACCCGAAATCACAGCGTTGCAATTTTGAGTCAGGTATAAAAGTCCGTTTTCGCTTCTTTCTGTCATACTAAATCCATCAAATTTATCAACTGACCTTCCGCTTTGAAATCCAAACCTTTCAAAAAGGTCAAACGACACGCCCTCGTCAAGTACCGATACATTAAAAACCCCTGTTTCTTTAATCATATCGTGTGTATAATTCACTTTGTTTACCGCCACCGCAATTTTAAGCGGGTCATTCGCTATCTGCTGAACTGTATTGACTATACAGGCATTGTCCTTTCCGTCGGTTTTTGCCGCAAGCACAAACAGCCCATAGGATAATTTAAACATACTCTTGTTTTGTATCTCGCCCATGAAAAATTCCTCCTCTATTGATATAATTATACAAATTTTCCTAAAATCCTTTTCAAATAATTCAAAACAGTTGTATTTTCCCAATTTTTGTGCTAAAATAAACATATATTTAAAGAAATGCTCAGAAACGGAGAATTTTTATGAAACCAGTTGTCGCAATCGTAGGCAGACCAAATGTGGGAAAGTCTACGCTGTTTAATAAAATATCGGGCAAGCGAATCGCAATTGTCGAAGACACTCCCGGCATCACCCGTGACAGAATTTATGCCGATGCCGAATGGCTTGGCAAGCAGTTTACGCTGATTGACACCGGTGGCATCGAGCCTGCCAGCAAGGACATTATCCTTTCGCAAATGCGCAATCAGGCAAATCTTGCAATCGAAACTGCCGATGTGATATTGTTTATGGTCAATGTCCGTGACGGAATGACCGCCGCCGACAAAGACATCGCCGCAATGCTCCGAAAAAGTAAAAAGCCGGTAATCCTTGTCTGCAACAAAGTTGACAACCCAGGCAATCCACCTATGGAAGCTTATGAATTTTACAACCTTGGTCTTGGCGACCCCGTTCTTGTGTCATCATCACACGGCATGGGCGTTGGCGACCTTTTGGATATGGTTGCCGAACACTTCCCCGAAGATATTGACGATACCGAAGACGAAGACACAACCTATGTCGCAATTGTCGGTAAACCAAACGCCGGCAAGTCCTCGCTTGTCAATCGCCTTTTGGGCGAGGACAGGGTTATTGTCAGCGATATCGCCGGCACCACACGCGATGCCATAGACACACGCCTTGTCAAAAACGGCAAGAACTATGTCATCATCGACACCGCAGGTATGCGCAAACGCGGAAAAATTGACGAAGATGTCGAGCGTTACAGTGTTGTCCGTGCCCTTGGTTCCATTGACCGTGCGGATGTCTGCGTAATAATGATTGATGCAAATGAGGGCATAACCGAGCAGGACACCAAAATTGCAGGTTATGTTCACGAACAAGGCAAAGCCGCCGTTTTTGCGGTAAACAAATGGGACTTGGTTGAAAAAGAAACCAACACCATGAAAAATTTCAAAACCCGTATGCTTGAGGGTTTCAACTTTATGATGTATGCCGAGTCAGTTTTCATTTCGGCAAAAACCGGTCAGCGCATAGACGGTCTTTTTGATATGATAGACCTTGCCGTAAGTGAAAACAAAAAGCGCATATCAACAGGTCTTTTGAATGATGTAATAAACGATGCAATAGCTATGGTGCAGCCGCCTTCCGACAAGGGCAAACGCCTCAAAATATACTACTGCACGCAAGCCTCGGTCAAGCCGCCGACATTTGTCCTTTTTGTCAACAATGCCGACCTTGCACATTATTCTTATGTAAGATATCTCGAAAACAAGTTGCGTGATGCCTTTGGATTTAAAGGTACACCAATCAAGTTCATAATCCGCGAAAAAGGCGACAAGCCTCAATAAAGGAGTTTTGTTATATGCTTTTAAAAAATCTTTTTGTACTTTTGATTTCATATCTTTTGGGAAGCATCAGTACCTCTATCATAATTTCAAAAATAATGCTTGGTGACGACATCCGAAACCACGGCAGTGGCAACGCCGGTGCAACAAACACGTTGCGCACAATCGGCAAAAAAGCTGCGCTTTTTGTTGTTTTGGGTGATGTCCTTAAAACAGTACTTGCAATCCTTGCGGCAAAGCTTTTGCTTAAAGGCGACCCGACAGCCGTATACATAGCCGGCATAGGTGCGGTTCTTGGCCACAACTTTCCGCTTTACTTCAAATTCAAAGGCGGCAAGGGTATTGTGGTTTCGGCTACATCAATGATATTTGCCGACCCTGCCATCGGCATGACCGTCGCAGTTGTTGCAATTCTTATTATGGCGGTTTCGCGCTATGTTTCGCTCGGCAGCATTCTGGGCGCCGTGTTCTTCGTAGTGCTGAGCTTTTTGCTGAGGGCTGAAAATCCTGATTTTATCGTTTTTGCTTGTATGCTGGCACTTCTTGCAATCTATATGCACAAAAGCAATATTCAAAGACTTCTTTCGGGTACCGAAAGCAAGCTTTCGTTCAAAAAATAATATATTTAGGAGGATTACCGTGTCAAATATTTGTATTTTAGGCAGCGGCGGTTGGGGAACCGCAATCGCACTGTTGCTTTTGGAAAACAATCACAATGTCACTTTGTGGTCATTCTCGGACGAAGAGTGTAATGATATTTTAGCCGGTCGCGAAAACAAGCGTTGCCTGCCGGGTATTAAAATCCCCGAGGCTGTCTCTATCACCAGCGATATAAATTGCTGTCGCAATCAGGACATAATCGTTATAGCTGTCCCATCGCACGGTGTGCGCAGTACAGCAAAGCGAATTGCATCGATTGTCCCTGCTGGACAAATTATACTTAATATTTCAAAAGGAATCGAAGAAGAAACTTTCCTCACTTTGTCGCAGGTCCTTGGCGAAGAACTTCCGCACTGCCAAATTGCAGTAATGTCAGGTCCAAGCCACGCCGAAGAGGTTTCGCGCAAAATCCCTACAACAAATGTTGTTGCATCAGCATCTTCTGATGTTACACAAATTATTCAGGATACTTTTATGACTCCCAACTTCCGCATATACACCAACGACGACATCCTTGGTGTCGAGCTTGGCGGCTCTGTCAAAAACGTAATCGCCCTTTGCTGCGGAATTCTTGACGGACTTGGCTGCGGAGACAATACCAAAGCCGCTCTTATGACACGCGGTCTTGTAGAAATGCAACGACTTGGCACAGCAATGGGTGCAAACGCCGAGACCTTCTCGGGCCTTTCGGGCATCGGCGACCTGATTGTTACCTGTACAAGTATGCACTCGCGAAACCGCCGTGCCGGAATTTTGATAGGTCAAGGCAAATCGGTTGAAGAAGCACAAAAGGAAGTCAATATGGTTGTCGAAGGAGTAAGAAGCTGCAAAGCAACAAAAGGTCTTGCCGACAAACTTAATGTCGAAATGCCCATCGTCTCCGAAGCTTATGAGGTTCTTTTCAATGGCAAAAAACCGGCGCAGGCAATCGAGTCCCTTATGAACAGAACAAAAAAACACGAAACAGAAGGCTGCTTTTTGAATAAGATATAATAAGAAATTTAAAGGAGATGACTCTGAATGTCAGTAAATATACACGAATACGCATCGTTTCTTCCCGAAATTGCGGAAAGCCTTCCGAAAGGTGCCTTTCTTACAACAAAAGATGCAGACAAAACAAACACAATGACTATTGGTTGGGGCAGTTTTGGCTTTGAATGGGGTATGCCGACGGCAGAGGTTATGGTACGCGAAAGCCGCTTTACCAAAATTGCTATGGACAAAAACGATTGTTTTACAATCACTTTCCCCCTCGATGACTCAATGAAGTCGGCACTCGCATTCTGCGGACAAAAATCCGGCAGAGACACCGACAAAATCAAGGACTGTGGGTTGACTGTAGTTCCTGCAAAAGAAGTTGACGCCCCCGTAATTGCATGCAAAGGAATTGTCCTTGAATGTAAAACCAAGGCTCGTCTTCCGATGAATGATAAGCAAACGTCAGGAGAAATTCTTGACAAATGGTACAAATCAGGTGACCTGCACACATTTTATTTCGCCGAGGTCGTGGCGTGCTACCGGATAGACTAAAAATTTTGGCTGTGATGTTTTTAATCATCACAGCCTTTTTTAATTCGATATTCTAATAAAGTCTGCCAAAAGTTCAAAAACCTTTGGGCCTATTCCCTCGGTACACATCAAATCCTCAAGTGTCCTGAAGCCACCCATTTTCTCGCGCTGCTTTACCGCATCATTCGCTCTTACAACGCCAATCCCCGGTAACCTTTGAAAATCCTCTACCGTCGCGGTATTTATGTCTATCTTTTCGTCCCCTGACTCAAGCTTTTCGACTTTTTTTGATGTGTAAGTCACCTTTTCTGCGCTCTCCACCGGAAAGGGCTCCGCATAAGGGATTTCTTCCTCGGAAAAAAGCTGTGCATAACCATTGAACACAATGCATAAAACCGACACCACAATTACAATAATCGGCAGGAATAAAAATCTTTCATAAAATTCGTCTTTTTTCATCATTTCTCATCTTCAAAAACCAAAAGCTCGTCCAGTTCACAGTCAAGAATATAACATAGTGCCTCTATATTCTCGTATCTTATCGACTTTGTCTCATTGTTTATCATCTTGGTAAAGTTTTGATAGCTCATACCCATTTGCTTGTATAGCCAATACTTTGTCTTGCCTTTCTTTTCAAGCAATCCTATCGCATTTAGTTTTAACAATTCTTTCTCCCCACTTATCTAATGTTTTAATGATAAATTAACACAAATCTTACTTAAACATATAGATTTTTACATTAGATAGTCGATTTTAAACTATATAAAAACTGCTGCAACAATTTTGTCACAGCAGTTTTTCTTTATCTTTTAATTTTTCTCAAAGTTGTTTGTATTCGTTATTTAGTTCCGTTAGCAAAACAAAAAGTTCTGTTGGGTGTTGCATATCCCATCCCCAGATGGTAAATGCATTTGCAAAAGAGCATAAAAAGCGGTCTTGTGCCGGAGAAAGTTCTTGATTATCTTCAATAATAGTCAGCAAATAATTTAATTCCGGCAGGATAACTTTCTCTAATTGTTCTTCTGTACTTTCCCCGGAAATATTGTTTTTTCTATTCTCTATTTCAGCATTGCAAATGTCTATAGCTTTAATTAGTTTATTTCTAAATTCATTCATAGTTTAATTTCCTCACTTTTTTATTAATTTTGTAGGATCTGATATATAAAATTGATACCCACCGCCTGACTGCCCAAAATTAGGAGCAACCGTTCCTTCTAAAATGGTTGTGCCTTTCGGAACAATAAAAATATCTTTGTGCCGATAAGTATTTCCGGGCGGCAGTGCTAAATCAGATGCAGGGTTAGATGTTTGATTTGGTGTATACCAATGACCATTTGATGAAGAAACACCCCCATGATATCTGTAAACTATAGTGTCTTGCTTTAAAACTGTAACTTTTGCATCACTTTCAAATGCTTCTTTTACATTTTTTCGAAAATGTGGATTTACATTATTTTTTAGATAATTATCAACCACAGCGCCAACATCTTTAGTGAGATTTTTGTTTGCTGAATTCGCACTTCCAATATCCTTAACCGTCTCCGCGGCATCATCCCCAATCTTTGCGGCAGGTTTCAGGACATTCCCTGCTTCGTCTATGTATTTGGCTCCGCCAACTATGGGAAACACAGCCAAAGAATCAAACAAGGTTTGACGTATATGCTCATAAGAATTCTCAAAGTTTGTTATGTCATAGGTAATATCACGAATATCAGCCGGCAAATCAAGCCCCAAAAAGCCAAGTGCCACTTGCCCCAAAGTTCCAAGCAGGTTGCTATCTTCGGCGAAGTTTCCCAAAATAATCTGCTTTAATGAGGTCTGTAAATAGTTTAAAGGGTCTGTGTCGCTTTTGCTTTCGTTTTCCCTTTTGACATCAGACACAGCATTGCCTTTTTTGTCCAGTATTTCGACGCAGCAGTCACAGTTTGGATGAAATGGTGCAAGATTTTTGCTCGACTCCGCCTTGTAAATAGGGAAAACCTTGCCATCCAAACCACTACAATCCTCACAGTTATCGCCATTTGTTCTGATTCGGTAATGTGTATATCCTTTATCCTGATAATCCCATAGTACCATATATTGCCTCATCTGTCCAGCACTCGACTTTAAAACATTCTTTAAAGACGATAAGCGTTTTGTTAAGATTTTTTGAATATGTTCCACTACCGATTTAGCATTCTTGCTCTGCATCATTTGCAGATTCATTTCGTGTCTTATACTACTGATTGCATCTTCTTTTGCTTGCTTTAACCGCTCAGCAAACTCCGTTTTAAAACTTTCACCTCTCTCGCCATAAGATAAAAGCTTTTTTAAAGTCTTTTGACTTAAGGTAAACTCGGCATAAAAATCAGAAATGTGCTTTTCTAATTTTGAGTTTAAAACATCATAAGGAAAAATCAAATTATTCCCAACAGAGTCTCTCAAATCTTGCTCTAAAAACTTCCTGTCGCTTAAATGAATGTTTCTTTTCATTTTGGAAATTACCCTTTGGGTATCATAGGGCACAAAAGCCATATAAGCATAAGCAATTTCTTTAGAAATATCCGTTTTCAACCTTTCAGCCATGCTTTCGAACATAGTTTCTGTCATTAAATCATCCTTTCTTTTGCCTTCTAATTTTATTATAGCGGCTAAAAACGGACAAAACGGACAAGTTTTGAAATAACGCAAAAATACAAAAAACAGCTGTGACAAAATTTGTCACAGCCATTCTATTTCATTTATTCAAAAGACGGTTTTTTCCCTTCTACGCCCGAAAGAGATGAATTTGCAGGAGACGGTTCCGACATACTAAAGTACATTTTTGCCGCTTTTGTCGTACCAAAGTCCTGATTTGACCCTGTGTTCTGCACCTTGTTAAATGCCTCTCTGAACATTGCATTGTGGGCTTCTTCACGATTTAACAAAAAGTCAATGGTCTCTCTAACCTTTTTATCTTCAATCTGTCTGTAAAGATACTCATATACGACCTTTGCTCTTTGTTCGGAAGCGATATTCGAAAGCAAATCCGCACACAAATCTCCGGTAACTGTTACATAGTCTCCTGTCCACGAATATCCTGACGCATTGATAAGTCCCGGGTTGAGTCCAAGCAAAACGTGCGTCTGTATCTCTCCATTTGGTACTTTTGACGCATCCACATCGTGACCGTTCAGCATATTTATTGTCTGCGAAATCATCTCCAGATGACTAAGTTCCTCTGCCGCGATATCCAAAAACAAATCCTTGATTTCGGGGTCCTTTATTCTGAAACTTTGCGACATATACTGAAGCGCCGCCTTAAGCTCGCCGTTGCCTCCGCCAAGCTGTTCCTGCAAAAGAGCGGCATACTGAGGATTTGGTTTTTCAATTTCTACGGGATGAAACAACAATTTTTCATGCTTAAACATATGATTACCTCACTTTTTTTAGAATATATACCTATTCTTTCCAAACTAATCTTGTTTTATCCTGTTTAAGCAAAAAAAGGACGGCTACTGTAACATAACCGCCCTTACATTTAATTTCCGCCGGGACCATCCCTGCGTTCCCGGGTATCAGGAACATCAATCTTTCCCTTTATCTTTCCCGGGTCTGTGAGTTCCTTTGAACTCTTACCATTATTCTTATTTGTTTCTTCTTTCATTTTTATCTTTCCCCCTTTCACGCTTAGTATGTGCATTTTGGGGAGGAAGTATAGAATAATTTTAGCTTTTGCCTAAAAGAACTGATTGCGCCCTTGTCTCTGTCATTCTTCAAATTCTCCATTCAAAAGTTCCGCTGTTTTTGTCAAAATATTGGATGGAACATCCATCTTTTTGCCGGCATTTCTGTAATCAAAGCAATCGGCAAATTTTCTGATATATTCGTGATATTCTGCAATTTTATCTTTTTGCATATTTATAATGGGAATAAAGTATTTCTCAATTTCTTTATTCGAAAGCTTTTCAAACGCAACTTCTGTAAGTTTTGCAAAGTGCTCGAAGCAAAAACCATTCTTTTCAAGGACTTTTTGGAGAAAACCCTTTTCGCTTTTAAGCATAAAAACAAATGTGCTAAAATACCTCTCAAGTGTGTTGTCAATACGCGAGCATACGGCACATTCGCCTGCAACATGACTGAAAGCTTCGGCAACCGGATTGTTGGTATTTTTCTTTTTAAAAAATGCTTTCTCGTTATTTTTAAGTTCAAAAGCCGATTCTATCTCTCCAAGATGCGAGTCCAAAATGAGCGCAAGCGACAAAGCATTCCGTTTTTCAATAAGCTTTTTTATGTGAGCCCTGCAGAACCCCTTTTCATTTGTAATCATTCTGAAATCCGGCACCATCATAGCCGGCCCCAAAGTATATTCTATCGCCTCATCCTCAAGCTTTTTTCCAAAAAGCAAAACGGGCAACTGCAATCAGCGTCCAATGATTCATTTATTGGGATTGTATATATTTTTTCTTTCATATTAATACCTGCACCTTAAATATAGTTTTATTCATTATATCATAGACAGCACTAAATAACAATCATTATTTATATTGCAAAAAAATGCCTGTAATATAAAAAGAAGATGTGACAAATCGCCACATCCTCTTTCTTCTTAAAATCAATTAAAAGAACCGTCTCCCTGATTGCCTTTATTTGTGCGAGCGGAACTATTATTGTTTATGCCATCCCCTTGAAGCATATCTTTTCCTTCATTCAGCATAGCCTTTCCATCATCTACAAGCTTTGATGCACCCTCTTCCACTTGCCGCGCACCTTGTTCTATAGCATTTTCGCCACTTTTGACCATGTCGCAACCTACCATAAAGCACACAAGCAAAAATACCAGAGCTGTTAATGATATTATTTTTTTCATAGTTTAATTCATCTCCTTTAACTATATTATGTGCTATTTAAATCATTTATATAATTAAATAAGACATCCAATTAGGATGTCTTTTTCTTCTATTTTACTTTTCCGCTTTCACACTTAGTATGTGTGGGTTTGAGGGAATGTATAAATTTTTAAAACAAACAACACATAATATCAATCAAGAGAACCGTCCCCCTGATTGTGAACCGTCCCCCTGATTGTACGTCCCCAAACTGTTTTGTCAGACAGAGGAACCTTCCCCTTTGTATTGCAAATCTACAGGACAATAGAACCGTCCCCTTGTCTTATCAACGAAATCAGGAAAAACAACCATACTTTTCCACAACCGGAATTATAGCCGGCTTTGCAACAATGATGCTGCTTGATGTAATGCTCGGATGAACGGTTGAGTCTATTCTCAAACTTTGGGGAGAGATAAATAGCAAAAAAGACATCCAAAGCGGATGTCTTTTTTCATTTTATATTTCCCCTTTCGGGGTTAGTATGGGTAGTTTTGGGGAGAAATATATAAGCAAGTTTCACAAGACACAGGAACCGTCCCCTTGTCTTCATTAATTTTTCTTCATTTGTATCCATTTACCTTCTCCATTTTAACTTACATTGATAATATAATGACTTATAGGTGTTTTGGTATTGTAAATCTAACATCCTTATATTGATTCATTAATATTTTTACGAAGTGTCATCAAATCAACTCCGTTTTTGCCATCCATTATTTTGTATTCGGCATTTTGAGTGCTGAAATTTATTCCTGTTTGAACCATAAGCGGTGTATCAAGTGCTCTATAAATAATCTTTGCCACATCGCGTCTTATAGCAGGAGCATCTACTTCAAACTGCATGTCTGTTGTTAATCCTATCTGGGTAGCAGTAGCTGTATATCCGGCAGGATACCCGCCTCTTGTGTCAGCCATAGGTGAATATCCCAAGAGAGCAACCACCATTTTTATAACCTCTTCGTTTGTGACATTGTTTTCAGGATTAAAATTACCGTTTTCGTCACCCTCAATAATTCCATATGTTTTAGCGGATTTAATATATTGGTATGCCCAATGATTATCTGAAACATCAGGGTATTTATAAACCGATTGTGTTTCCGGCTCTATGGAAAAAGTCAGCTCCTCTTGGTTTTCTATGCTAATATTTCCTGCGACGCATATCATTTTTATTGCTTCTGCTCTGGTTATAGTATCATTTAATCTTAAATCGCCATTTTCGTCACCAATCATTATCCCAAGCTCCTTTAGCTCTGCCTTTTGTTCATCTGTTACAGCATTTGCCATAACAGAAACTGAAATCAAAAAAACTACTACCATCACTAAACTAATAATTCTTTTCATAATAAATTCCTCCATTTTAATAAATAATATATTGGCCTTCTATTTGCCAATTATCTTTCGTCTTACCTTGTACCGCAATATCATAGGCTTTATTTTTATCAAAGCCCGTAAAGGAATAGGAGTTTACATTGTTTGCAAGTATTCCGAATTTAGCCACTTCTTTTTTTGTTGCACTGTCCTTAAAGGTTATATCAACAAGATTTTCTGCGTTGATATCAAAGAATAAAGATATATTTCCATTGTCGTCACAAGCTATATTTGACTTTGTGCTGCTCAAACTATCCTTGTAGCTATAATCACTGACGTTATAGCTTTTACCTAGTTTTTTTAAGCTGTTTTTGATGTCTTTTATGCTTGTATCACTTTCAAAAACTACTTGTGAAAAGCCAATGCCATCTTCCTGAATTTCCGGGGGAGCCGGTGTTATGTTTTCCCCATACTTTTGATATACAATATATACAGGCTCATGAATTTGTCCTTCTAAAACAAGCTCATATGTTGCATCGCCTTTAAGTCCATTAAATGTATATATCTTATTTGATTCCGGGGTTATGCTATACTCCGCATCAATATTTCCTGTTTCTGTTTCAACCAGCTTAATTCCAATATTTTGTTTTTTATCGGACTTATAATAAAAGCTTATAGTTCCATCTTTTTTACTTATAGTTAGATTATTTTTTCCTTTCAGATTATCTTTATCATAAGTAAAATATTCGTAAATATAATTACTATCGTCTATGTCGTCACAGCCTATATCAGTAACCGTTACCGTTGTGTTATTAAAAGACGCGATATGATCTGTTCCCGAATTGTTAACCTGTTTATTTGCTGGGTCGCTAATAGCCTTTCTGTATACATTAAAGTATTCAGATGTTACTTTTTCACCATCCTCGTACTCGGCTACAAACCACAATTCTCCGTAAATATCTTCACTTGGGAATGGAACATTCATGGAAAGCACTTTTCCCGTTGTCTTATAAGTATAAGGCGGTGTTATTTTCGCAAGCTTCTGAATCAAGCTTTTTCCAACTTCCGCATAATAAGCAGTTACAGATATTGGTGTATCTATATCAGGGAAAGTTGCTGTAATAGTCTTTGTCGGAAGAATATACCAACCGTCGTCTTGCCCATCAATCCATGTTTCATAGGGCGTTGTGTCACAAAAATAAATCCCATCAAGTGAATGAATTCCATTCTCTTTATATATCTTTTTAAAATCTATCTGATATAAAGGCATAGATTCATATGCTATTAAATCACCTGCAATAGTATTAAATTTTATGTTATCACTTTTTATAGCACTAATTATTTGCAGATCCTGCTTGAAATTGCTGAGTTGATAATTAGTTTGAATATGCTGTGAAATAACCTTAAATATTTTTGGTACTTTATCAATGTTTTCTTTATTTAGTTTCTGCTGCATGAACTCCTTTAAGAATTGTTGGTGCAGTTGTATTCTGGATAAATCACCTTCAGGATACCCGCGTCTAAACTGCAACAGCTGACAAACCCCTTCACCATTTAAGGTGTGCCTGCCTTGCTTTAAGTTGATATGCAAATCTTGGTATGGGTCATCATAAACCATATCCATTGGTACTTCAAAGTCGACCCCTCCCACAGCATCTACTATTTTCTTAATAGCAATTAAGTCTAACTTTACATAATAGTGAATTGGAACAGAAAGATTTTGCTTTATAATATCAATGGCTGCTTGGTCTCCATTTTCACTCGCTAATATATCTGATATTCTCTTGTCCTCAAACAATGTATTTCTTGGAATAGATAGCCCATGAATACTACCATCCTGCACTTTTATTAACATAATGGTATCTGCTCTGTTATTATTATCAAGACCAACAAACAACAAATTAAAATCATTTCCTATTACTTGGTCTGTATTCAGTTCCATTATTGAATTATTATATGTTTTAAAAAAAGTACCATTCAATACGCCACTTGTAAAAATTGTTGTTGCTAAAATCAGAACTGCCAAAATACCTGATATAATTGCAATTTTTTTACTGACTTTTATTTTCTTTTTAATCATAGTAAATCTTCTTTTAAGTGTTTCCTTGTTTCCTGTCATTCCTGTTGTCAAGGGAATTGCTTTTGAGTTGCTGTGTGTCAAAAGTGCTAATATAGTTTCTACATAGCCTTTTTCTTGTTGTTCATCCATTTCCTTTACTACTGCCAAATCACAAGAGATTTCACAATCTATGTTAATCTGCTTACTGATAAAATAGATTGCAGGATTAAACCAATGAACGCATTTTACGATGCTGACAAACCATTTATACAAAATATCATTTCTTTTCAAGTGTGTCATTTCATGAGCCAATACATTATGTAATTGTTCAGGTGTTATATCTGTTTTAGGAAGTAAGAGTGTAGGTCTGATTATACCAATCATAAGGGGTGAGCAGATGGTATCGCTTACTCTTGTTTTAATCTTTCTGTTTGTATATGCCATTACTTCCGGACAAGATATTATTTCTGAATGTTTATGTATTTTAATCAGGAATACCAGATAACTTACAATCTTTATCAGGAACAATAGGACTGCACCTATCAACCAAATGAAAGAGAATACGAGAACTTTACTACTCAAAAAATCCTTTATATCCTGAATTGCTACTACCTTTTCAAATTGTGCAGATTGTTCTTGTATAACCACTTCGGGTTGTGTTTCAATAATTATAGGGGTACCAACCGTTTCGGTTTGATTATCTGTAATTGTTACAGCCTCAGAAATAGGTGATGTAGATACAGGCATCTCAGGTAGATTTAATCTTATCGGCAATACCATTACCAGAAGTACAACTAACCATATATAATAATGCCAACTACCAGAAAACACTTTCCTTGTTATAGATTTTAACAAAGTTAGGATCAGAGCAAGAGCTGTACCTATACCGGAAGTAAGAAGAAATGCGGTAAAGATTTGTACCATTGATTATTCCCCCTTATCTTCAAAGATAGCCTTGAGTTCCTGAATGTCCTTATCTGATAGTTTCTGTTCTTCAAAGAAAGATACTGCAAAATCTCTGACAGAACCATTATATAAGGTTTTAATAAGATTTTTGGTCTGTGATTTTCTGTATTCCTTTTCTGAAATTAAAGGTGTGTAGTAATACAGTTTGCCTTGCTTGTCTGCAGACAATGCACCCTTTTCTACAAGCCTTGTCAAAAATGTTGCAATAGTTGTCTTTTTCCACCCCTTATCTTCAACATCTTTCCCGATATCAAGAGAAGTTATAGGATCCTTTGCCTTCCAAATAACTTTCATAATTTCAAGTTCTGCGTCTCCAATAGATATATTTTTCATTTCAGTACCTCCTGAATATATTCTACATTCGTAGTTTACTATATTCTACTATAGTAGAATGAAATTGTCAATAGTTTTTTTGCATATTTGTTAAAACAGAGACGTGAGGAGGCAAGAGGGCGGTTCTCCTGTCCTAAAATCAAATATAAAAGAAGAAATCCGCAAGGATTTTAACCAACAGACGCTGTAGGAATTTACAAAGAAAAAACGGATATCCTGTTGGATACCTCTTTGTAAATTCCGGCAGCGTCTTACTTTCCCAGGCGCCGGAGCGTAAAAAACAATCCAGCGAATTGTTTTTTAGCGTAGGATTGCCAATCAGGGGGACGGTCCAATCAGGGGCCAATCAGGGGGACGGTTCTATCGATTGATATTCATTGCAGAATGCATCGAATACAAATATGACACTTTCCCGGGCGCTGGAGTGTTAAACAAATATACCAGTGGCAAATTAGGGCTCCCGAAAAATGAGGCTGAGCCGAAATTTTTTGGGAAGAGGAGCAGTCGCTGAAAAGAACGATTGTTTGCACAGCAAACAGAGTTAAAAAGCGAGCTGCGACGAAGCGTAGGATTACAAAATGTGAGAACATTTTGTAAACAGGAAGAAATCCACAAGGATTTCAACAATTAAATAAACGCCTCCAAGTAGCTCTGCGCTTATCAAGAAAACTCCGCAAGGAGTTTTTTCTTTAACTCTTAGCGCTGATGATATGCAAACCGAAACGTATAGCACATACAAACACGAAAAAAAACACACCTGAAATCAGATGTGTTTTTTTGTGTTCCGGCAGCGTCTTACTTTCCCGGGCGGTCGCCCACCAAGTATCATCAGCGCTAAAGAGCTTAACTACTGTGTTCGGGATGGGAACAGGTGTGACCTCTTTGCTATTGCCACCGAATATATGTCAAACACCTTTCGGTGTCTTGACTCTTTTTCTTTGTGTGTCAAAAACTGAACGAAGAAGAGTAGGTTGTTCTTGCTTACTCCATAATTGTTTAGGTCAAGCCCTCGACCTATTAGTATCGGTCAGCTTAATACGTTACCGTACTTACACCTCCGACCTATCAACCACATAGTCTACGTGGGGTCTTACTAGCTTACGCTATGGGAAATCTTATCTTAGGGTGGACTTCACGCTTAGATGCCTTCAGCGTTTATTCCTTCCGTACATAGCTACCCAGCTGTGC
>JAFQSM010000002.1 GCA_017409575.1 Clostridia bacterium | reverse complement strand
TGGCTATATCACGCAGGTGCAAATCCTCATTTCGAAGGGATAGTCATTTGTCATATCGAAAAGAGAGTTTGGGTGGCGATATTCGGTTGTGAACAAAGGTTAGTACTTGGCTCAGCCTAACGCTTTTTTGAAAGAAGCATTAGACACTCCGTGCGTATTCTCTTGCATTCAAGAGAGCAAATTTACGATGGTCAATCGTATCTCTGCGACGCTACGCCGTGTGTTGGTATTTCAACCAATCCGGCCCTAAACGACAGCCGTACGGCGGGGATTTTCATTCTGTAGTGTAGCGATTAAATCCCGGAAACAATTCGCTGCGCGAAATTCCCATAAAGGAGACGGTCGCACTGCCGTCTGAGCAATTTTATTTAACGACGGAACTCTCAAACGTCGTGGGCATCTCATTCATTTTCGTCACGAGCTTCGGCAGATACCCTTGCCGTCGGTGGAAATGCATTTTCGTCAGCAACTTTTCCGTCCACCGATTCCGGAGCTCTTTTTCCTCTGTACCAAAATTCCTTTTGGGTACAGAAGTTACTGCAGCCTTAGAGCATCGGCTGTCAGTTGACAGTCAGATCACCGTGATCTGTAATCAGCCCTGTCCGCCGCCCCTTTTTCGCATTCAGCCGTCCGGGGCACAGCTGTCTCTCGTATGGTTTCCGGCACACTTTGCCTCGCATACGAATCGCGCCTGTGAACCAAACAGTTTTGGCTCACATTGTTTTTGTTTTGACTGTCGGCATCCTCACCTTGGTCAAAACACCGGGTAATCATTTGCTCAATGCTTCAATCTTTGATTACCCTTCACATTTCCTGTTTTCATAGTTTTTCATTTAAATTCCTCCTTCGTAAATATAAAATATATTTTGAACCTCAGTTGAGGTAACAAAAACTAAGCAGACAACAAACGAAAAAGCACCCATCCGTCCCCGGATGAGTGCTATCTACGCGTTTCCTCGTTGCTTTCACTGCAGGAAAGTTTTTCGTCAGCAGAATATTTCTTCGTTGGTTTTCCATACTCTGCGATCATTACAAGGGGGCTTAATCCTTGCAACAAGGAAGGCAAACACCTTCTTTTGGAACGGCACTTTTCGTTTGTCATTTTAATTCCTCCTTCGTAAATAAAAGTTTGGTGTAGTCAGTATAGCACAGTCATTTCGTACATTGCAATAGGTTTTGGCAAAGTGGGACCTGACAGGTCCCATAACTTTTTTAACCCTATTTTTCCGTAAAAAGATCTGCTACCGACACACGCAGAACTGTTGCAATTTTACAAATCACCTGCAAGGACGGATCAATCTTTCCGTTCAGTATACGGGTTATGTACCATGCGTTTTTCTCAATTTTAAGACTCAACCACCGCGCTGACCGATCTTTCTCATTCAAAATGCGGTTAATATTGTCCTCCAAATTTTTTCTTGTTTCTTCGTAATTGGTCGCGTTTTTCATATAAAAACCTCTCATACATTAAAATTTCAGCTCAAATCCAGGCCAAAAGCCTTTTTTCGACTGATTTATTAATAATATGTGAGAGGTCATATTTGAGTTTCAAGAAAACTTCACGGGAATAGCGTTTTGCATACAAAAAAGGTGTCACACATGATGTGACACCTTTTCGTCAATTGATATTAAGTTCTCGGTTAGTTTCTATAGG
>JAFQSM010000034.1 GCA_017409575.1 Clostridia bacterium | reverse complement strand
TCCACTTTTTCTGCATTGCATCATCATCGGCAAATCCGATTACCTGCTCAAACTGCTCAACAGTAAAACTGTGCTCGCGGTTGGCAAAAGTCTTTTTCAAAGCCTCTGTCTGCACCTTGCCATCAAAATCGAACTTGTTGGCAATATAGTAAATATCGTAGTAGTCTTTCATTCTGCTGGAGAATTCCATTAAGCTGAGAATGGCATCTATCTTTTCTGCAATGGTGGTTTCAACGGAATAGGTATTAACAGTTGGTGCATCAAAATCTGTAAGCTGTGTTGGGATCTTCCGTTTTTCCTGTTTTGGAACAATAACGTCGCCTATACCGAAATCAATGCTGAAGGGTGTCTTGGTGTTCTTAATACGAGCGACAACCGATGCTCCTATACCGGCATACTTTTTAGCAACCGCTATAGGCGCAACATCCTTGATTTCGAAGGTTACAAAGTCATTACCGGTCTCGACAGCAATGATTTCTTCAAGTACAGATTTTAACTGTTCCGGCGTATTTGGAATCTTACGGAGCAAAAAATCAACATCAACAGTCACGCGGCTGTCAAAATCGGTAAGGGAGTAAATGAACAGTCCTCCTTTAAGTACGAGATTTTCTGCGTATTTGGATTTTTCCAAACGACGCAAAAATTCCTCCTGGCAAAAGAGTTGCAGACAAAGCTGATAGCTTCGCCCACTTTCAGCAGCCTTATTTTTCAATCGTGCAAGCACGGATGCAGCCATATCAGCCATTGAGAAGCACCTCCATCAGTTCGGTTACTTTTTTATATACGCGAAGCTTTTTCGCGTACTCAGAAAGATTTTTAAGATTTTTCTTTTTATCGTTTGCGTATGCGTTAAGAGCCTTATTGAATATCTCGTTGTCAAGTCGAGAACGGTACTTGAAGCAATCGCAAATTGTTCTCTCACGGTCATATACAGGTAGTGTGACACCGTCAAAGTCATCGATGCTTTTACCGAGCTCATATAGCTCTGGGCCCACATAATAAGCCTGCAGTGGCAGAGCATCTACATCAAGCCTTTTTCTCGACATAGAGCGAGGAATGGCGATTGACCATTTGCGAGGGGCAAAGTCGCTATACCCATAATGAAACAGCGCAGATTCCACACAAACGATTCCTTGCGGTATCAGAGTAGCAAGGAGCTGTTCTTCGGATGTTTCGTGAGCATCTGCAAGGCTGTAATAGCCATGACGGACACGTTCCAGATATCCTTCGTTGCAGAGGCGCACGATATCACCGGCAGGAATACCTGCTGCAACAAAGTCCGCAGATTTTGCAACGCCGCCGCGCTCTGATATGATATTTGATGCAAGTTCTCTAATATCCATTTGATAGCCTGCTTTCATTCTAAAATTCGCACACAGTTTTATTTTTAATGTGTTCGCATTTATTATAGCACAGAAAAACAAACTTTGCAATAAAAATCACGCACAAAATTTCGAACTTTGTGTGCTGAATTGTAAATTCTCTTCTATAACACGATATAACACCGCACGTCCGGCAGTAATGTCGGACGTGCATTTTCGTCATAAAATGTTTCCAATTTGAGGCAAAAAAGTTGGTGCGCACCCCTTGACTTTTTGACCAAAATTGTTTATTACTTAATTGTAGAGTGTGAATTCTCTACCCCTACGGTTTTACCCTACGGTAGGTACGGAAATTGCTTCGGAACTGAAAAAATTTTCAAAGTTTTTTTCAAAAGTGCACTGAAACGAGCACAAAGTGCTATGAAACGTACAAAAAACGTAATCGTTTCGGAAGATATTCGGCTCTAAACTCCTCTAAACCGTTCTAAACGCATATAAACGGTTCTGCCTGATTTGACAAGAGGAAAAATTTAGGGTAAAATTATAGTGCAGCTGAACATTATTCTCCACGGTTATCTTGTTTATACCCCTATTTACTTATTTGAGCGCATTGCCGTTTGTTAATAGCGTTGAGTCTATCGCATTTCTTCGATGTGGTAGACTTTTTAAGTGTTCACAAAATGTTTACAAATTGCAAAAAGTGGTATTTTTCATCCTATAACACCCTATAACATTTAATAACAGCTAATAATAACATATTTCGCAATTTGACAAATCGGTTTTAATACTGTATAATAAACACGAGCTTTAAAATAATGAAGGAGTTATTCAAATAATACATTGAACCGAAAAGGTTAAGTGTATTGGTATGCTCTTTCGTAAAGCTTACGATAAAGCAAACAAAGACACTTATCTTTCGTGATAGGTGTCTTTCTTTGTTTTATGGTGTTTTGTTTCCTCTTAACGAGGTTCAAATATATCCCACTGATGTGCCCTAAATTGGCATATTGTGGAGTTAAGAAGGAGTTTTTAAAAATTTTGTTGTGTGACACAGG
>JAFQSM010000033.1 GCA_017409575.1 Clostridia bacterium | reverse complement strand
TCCTTGCTTTCTTATTATAAGGAAAAATCCGCATGATGATGCGGATTTAGATTGAAATTTTCTGCTTTTCGCCAAAATAACCTCTCGACGTATCAATATACGACTTCGGGTTATTTTGACGAAATCTGCACTCTTTTTTGAGAGTCTCCCAGCGTGTCAAAAACCTCCGCAGGAGTTTTTTGACACGCTGGAAAAATGCATCGGTTTTTTCACCGATGCATTTTTTTCCTTCACTTTCATGAAATTCACCGAATTTCATGAAAATATCACTGCCCCAAGGGCAATATCACTTGCGCCATTAGCGCAAATATCACTCTTTTTGAATTTCTGATTCAAAAAGAATAGCACTGCAAATCGCCTTGCGATTTGCTTACCCTTCCAGTTGCTTGCCTAAGAATTGTGCTCCCACCTGTATCATCCGCTCCTCGGCAGGGCTCGGCCGCTTTTCTCCGTTTTGAATCAAAGAGATCATCCCCGCAAGATCCCCGCCGGCGATGATGGGATAAAAGGATAATACCCGAAGCTGATCCTGATCCCGCAAAAGAGGAAAGCCCGAAGCTTCGCTTTCCGCACCGATGGCGCGCCGCGCGCTCATCAGTTCCTCGCAGCGTGCACTGATCTCCCGCTCAAGGGCTTCCCGCTTGCCCGCGCCCGCAAAAGCGACCACCCGATCCCGATCGCAAACCGCGCAGGAAAATCCCGTTACCGTATGGACTGCCGCCACATACTCCGCCGCATGATCCGCCAAACTCTCCATAGGCGAGTATTTCTTAAAGACCACCTCGCCCTCTTTTCCGGTAAAAATTTCCAAAGGATCGCCTTCGCGAATCCGCATCGTTCGACGAATTTCTTTGGGGATAACGACCCTTCCCAAATCGTCAATTCTTCTCACAATTCCAGTTGCTTTCATAATATATACAAAATCTCCTTGCTTTACAAATTTGTACTGTTAGTATCTGTAAAACAAGGAGATTTATACCCAAATTCGAATTGTATTTCGGGATTCTGTGTTAATTATCCGACGTTTGTATTTCAAGAGTGGACTTCACTTTTATTTTTGAAAAAATAAGCCGATCGCCTTTTTGCTCAAACGGGATTGTTTTTCCGTCCGCAACAACACATTCTACTTTTTTGTCATCTCTTAACCCAAAAGATGACAAAGCGATTTCATTTCCTATTACAGAAAGTGTTTGTTTTTCACCCTTGAATTGCACAGTTCCGTAAGAGTTAGCCACGCTCCAAAAATAATTTCCGTCGCCTTTTTTGATGGGCTTAAATCCGATGTGATTTTTTGTCATATCGAAAGAAAAACCGCTGTAAATAAGTAACAATGCATATGAAGCCATTGAACGTGCATAATTATGTCCACACTCAATTTCGCTCCATGGATTTCTTTTTTCACCGTCATAACGGTCACGAACAGCTTTAATAATGTTTTCGCCTTCGGTAACGAATCCCTGTGAAAGCATAAGTCCGGCCAAGGCATATTCAAACCCTGTCATTGTTTCTGTTGAATAAAGAATCGGGATTGCGGGTGTTTTTTTGTGTTCGGGGAATGAGCAAATAATGGTGCCTGCTTCATCATTTATTGCAAAATTCCTAAATGCATTCGGGACTGTGCGCATAGACGATTTATAATTATATTTATACAAGCTCTCTAATGCCTTTGCTTTTTTCGAATTTTCGAAAATTTCGTCCATGCCAATGATGGCGGCATGCCAATCCGCAAGCATTTGATCGATACTGCATCCTTCTCCGATTTGGTATTTGATTTCGCCTGATTCGTCGTTCCAATACTCCAAGGCAGAATATCGTTCTAAGATTGATTTATCAAAAAGATCAATCTTTTGGACAAAATATTCACCGTTAAATAAATGTTCGTTTGTCCACGCTTTTCCTGCATCATACAGCTGCTTATACTTTTGAACACGTTGTTCATCGCCCAATTCTTCTGCCATTTCAGCGGCACAATCAAGAGCCAATAAATAAAAACCTTGCATCCATGAATTAGGGCCAAATAGTTCGATATCCAAGGTGTTATGCTGACGGCCCTCAATTACACCGTCGCAGTTTTCATCCCAGCAATGCGAATTGGTATCGGACCAAGCATATTCTAACATTTTGAATATTGCTTTGGCGTGTTTTTTCAGCCATTCGTTATCACCGCAAATTTTCCACTCACGGTAACATTTTATAATTTCACCCATTTGACCGTCTACGCAAGCGAAAAATCTTTCAGCTTCGCGACCCAATGGCAAGGGTAGTCGGAATCGGCTCTCACCATTTTCATACAATCCGTATTTTATGGTGTTTTCGCGCATTGAACGCTCTAAATTGGGGAATAAGAACGGTAATGCGTAGGCATAGTTCCAAACGTGCTGACAACTTCCCTCGCACAATCCACTTCTATCGTGAACACCCTCCCATCCCCAAAAAGAACCATCTTCTAATCGTAACACAGTCGGAGATTTCAGCACGGATAAATTCGCCGATATGGCATCAATTACAAAACTTGGAAGCGAGCAGTTTTGCAGCATTTCAGCAAAGCGTTTTGTTTTTGCCAACAATTCATTAAAATTAGCCAAAGCATATTTTGCTGTTGCAATGGAATCGCTAAATTCAGTAGCATAATAATTCTTCCAAGTAACATCATTGCCACTTTCATCCTGCAACGGTGACCAATAGTTATACTGAATTGGGGAGTTCCAAGACAACACAAAACGAATTTTCTCTTTTTCACCTGCATTAACTTTGACCGACGCAACAACGGATGCATGGTCGCCCCTTGATTCATTTGAGTATGAACGTTCAGACATGCGCGCGTTATGTGAAAATTCATTCCAGTAAGTAGTGACGCCGTCTTGCCACCCTCCGCGATACCAATAGGCTTGAATGTCAACATCTTCATTATCAGTTAAAACAGATAGATCACAATATCCAACGTCTTCTTTTTTCTTGTTTGCACTATAAAGAAAACATCCGTTTTCTAACGCCCTATTTTGCGTGCATGCGGAAGGATTGCACACACAAAACGAAATGGAATATTCAATGTTCTTATCTGTTATATTTTCAATTTCCCACTCAAAAAAAGCTACAGGAAGGCTTGAATTAAAATCATCGTGCGGAATAAACGGATTAAAGGCACAAAGCTGTACATTGGCGGGAAAATCCTCATCATTATACTTCAGTTTTGCAATAGGAAAATTCCCCTCAAATTGCACATTTCTAAAATGGGGAAAGCCCGCCATAGAATTAACTCTAGGTCCAAAATCAAAACCGCCAGGATGGTCAGGATGACGCGTGCCAATCAAATCTTCATTTGTGTCTCCTTGCAAAACTTTAACCCATGTTTTATCTTTACAAATCGCTTTGATTGCAAAATGAGAATATCCATTTCTTGTGTTTTTGTTAGGACGATTAAATATTTCCCAATCAATAAGTTCGCCATTTCCTGCAAGGCCAACACACCCCGTGCCAATGCCACCAAGAGGGAAAGAGACCTTTTTTTGTTTTTCATATTTCATATTATACAGCTCCGATTCTATTTATAAGAATTACTCCGTTAATCATATAATACCGAAGTGTTTTATTTTTGTCTATGGATTTTTTCTGCAAAAACCATGAAATATGTTAGAATTTTCTATTTTCATTTTACGCTAAAAGAAATAAAGCAGAGTGAATTTCACTCCGCTTTTGTTATTGTGAATTAATATCATAACAAGAATATAAAATTGAGTTCAATCAAAAACTGCTAAAAGCCCAGTATTTATGCGGGGTTCAACAACTTTTGTCCTAATATGACACATTCCTCGATTCTTCTCACAATTCCTGTTGCACCCCAAGGGCACTTCCGTTGGGCGCTTTCATATATAAATCAATCTCCTTGTTTTTGTGATAGTGATACTATTGTCTGTAAAACAAGGAGATTGATTCTGATTAAAAGATTATTTAAAAATCTGCAAATTAATTTTATTTATTATAAATTATTATTTGCCGTCCGGTTTTACTACTTTAATCCCAATACCTTTTTGTAATTTTGAACTTGTTTTTCAGTGGGTTTGAAATCCCTTTGAGAGCAGCATGGAATGGTGGGTTTGCTGCCATCTTGACTATAAAACGGCGAGAGGCGGTCATTTTCGTAGAGCTTGCAATCCTCTTCCTTAGTGAAATCGGGAATATCATACGGCTTACCGCCTTCAAGCATTGAACGGTGGGCAAGAATTGCAACCGAAGACATATTGATAGCACTATATATATCAAAAGGATGTTCCGGTTGTTTGCCTTTCTTTATACAGTCAAGAAACACGCGAGCGGTTAAATAATCTCCACCACCGTGACCGCTGGTTTTGAATATTTCTTCATCCGGATCATTCCATTTAGGCTCATAAAGATTTACTTCATCCATACCTTCAGGCTTTGACCAACCGTTATAACGGAGCATTACTTTCTTGCCCATTCCACGTAAATTTTCTATCTGTCCTTCTGTTCCGCATATTCTATATGCGTTATGATGCCCACCAAATGCCGCACAACCGGTTATTCTAAAGATAGAGCCATCATCATTTTGAGTTGTAACAATGGAAGCACGGTCTCCGTTAAAGCTTGCTGTTGGCACATCCCCCTCTACAGGTGCAAAGGCGGCGAAAGACGTTACCTTCTTTGGAGTTGCTCCGGTTGCCCACATAACGGGACCCAAAGAATGCGTTATATAATAACTTCCCGGCAAGAAATTGCGCCAATGTTCAGGAAAATAGTTATATGTTTTGTTGAATTCTACATCAGCAGGGTCACCCGGATGATTATACTCACCCTCTGCATAAAGAATTTTACCCAAAGTTCCACCATCGCAAACACGTTTCATTTCGCGGTTGAATATCATCTGGGGATAGTTTTCTGCAAGCATATAAATACTATTACTCTTTTCAAATGCTTTTAGCAATTCAACACCTTCCGCCATAGTTCCGTTGCTTATACACTCGCTGAAAACGTGGATTCCCTTTTCAAAACATTTTATTGCAAAAGGAGCGTGCTCATGAAAATAGTTTGCGAGCACTACCGCATCCAAATCATGCTCAATAAAAGAATCGAAATCAGAATAAATCGCCGTGTCAGTTCCTACTTTTTTGGCCGCTGCATCTAAACGCTCTTTATTAAAATCGCAGATAGCGGCAATGTCAGCACCGAGAAGCATAAAATCCTTTGCAAGATCCATTCCTCTGCCAACACCAAAAATACCTACTTTAATTTTTTTCATAAAAACCACTCCTTTTTATTTTTTAAGTCGGTATTGCAAACAACAAAAGCAACCCAATAAAAGCAACTATATTTGATAAAATTTCTTTTTTCGAGGGCTTATTCTTGCCTAAAAAGCAGATAAGCGTCGATACAATCATCACTCCGCCCGTTACCATGGGGTATTGAACGGATGCATCAACATGAGCTAATGCGATAACAAGAACTAAATTTGCTATTCTATTAGTAATTCCCGAGGCAGCACCTATAACCGTTCCCGCAAAAGAAAACTTTTCTCCCTTTGATTGATTTTTGGAAATAATCAACAATAAAACACCGGAAATAACCACACTGCAAATAGATATTAAATTCGTATATCCCGTTGCGCTTGTTTTCGGAAAGTTCGATTCGGCAAAAATTTTCGAAAGCACTCCCGACATACCATTAAGGATAAATACGCATACATAGTAAATCGTGCCTTTTTTTCTTTCTCCTTTTTCGACCGTCAAAACAAGTGCAAACGTTATGAATAAAAAACAGACCGCTTTTGCAATCGTGATTTTTTCACCGTAGAATAATATGCCTTGTAAAAACGGAAGCACCATACCGCCGAGCATCGAAAATAAGGAATAAAGGGACAGGTTAATTCTATCAAGAGCTTTAAAAGAGCAAAAAGTGAATGCAAAGCCGTTAAAGGAAGCAAGTATTGCCATAATGAATGTGAACGGCGTAAATTCAAGTTTTAAACCATTTACCAGTATTAAAACAACAAAGCCCGCCAACGAGCCTATCAAAGAGAATTGCAGACTGATTTTGATACTGCTGCCTCTTCTTTGCCGATATGCGTCGTTCAGAGCAAAGCAACCGCCGAACATCACGACGGACAACACGATAAGTGCATAATACACATTCTTCACCCCCCATTTTTTACATCCATTATATAGTTCGTTTTCCTTATGTTCAATGGAATATTTCCATTGAAACATTAAAATAAGTTTGATTTTTTCGTTTTTGTTTGATATACTGTAAAAAAACGACATAAAATGGGAGTGGGTGCCGTGAAATCAAAAAACATCTGCAAATTTGTTCCTGCTGATATAGCCAGCCAACTTATGCCAACACAGTTTATTTTGGAAACCGATTCGGAAGCTATGCGCAATGCCACACCGAAACCTGTTTATCGAATGGCTCTTATTACGAACCACTCGGGGAAACTCATCCTTAACAATCGTTCTTATCGTTGTTCTGCCGGCGACATCATAATGCTTTTTGAAAACGAAACCTATTTTTTTGAAGGCGAAGCGGGTTTTCAATATATGTATATTGATTTTAAGGGGCTGCGTTCCAACGAACTGTTTCGGCGATTCGGCATAAACGAATCCAACAGAATGTTTTCCGGCTTTGAGGGACTGATCCCTCTGTGGATGGAAAGCCTTTCAAGAGCCTCCAAAGAAAATATCGACCTTGTTTCCGAAAGTATCCTTTTATACACATTTTCAAAATTAAACTCTGAATATACAAAATCCGATGATTGTACCAACAAAATAATAGAAATCACCGAGCAAGATTTTTCCGACCCGCAATTATCTATAAGCTCTATCGCAGAACAATTAGGATACAACGCAAAGTATTTATCTCATATTTTTAAGAGAAAAAACGGTATCGGATATACTGAGTATCTGCAAAACTTTAGAATTAAATATGCCATTTCCCTCTTTGAAAACGGTTTGGATTCCATAAAAAACGTTGCCCTGCTATCGGGATTTACCGACCCTTTATATTTTTCAACCGTCTTTAAAAACAAAACGGGCTCTCCCCCTAAAACCTATATTAAGAATCTTTTTAAAAAACAATAAAAATGCGGAGTGGATTTTCCACCCCGCATTTTTGCTATATGTTTATGATGTTTTGAACAAATTGAATCCAATTAAAAACTGCTAAAAAACCAGTGCTCATAAGGGTTTATCGCACTTTTGTGTTATTATAACACAAGCCTCTATTCTACGAACTATTCCTGTTGCACCCCAAGGGCACTTCCGTTGGGCGCTTTCATATATAAATCTCCTTTTATTTGTGATTAATGGTAATTTATACTGCTTGTATTCACTTTTTGAATTCATTATGCTATAATGAATTCAACCGCTTGCAATTAAAGTGGTTTTTCAAAGAAACAGTTGAACCAAAAACGAGGTATTTTTATGGACATTCTCAAAACAAAACTCCAAATCGGAGCAAAAAAACCCTTTAAGATCATCCATATGAGCGACACCCATCTTACCCACGCTGATCTTCGAGACGGAGTGCGGAAGGTCAAGCTTGCCGAAGACCGCCTTCCTATCTTCCCCCATGCAGAAGAGATGTTGGAGGCAGCAGATCAGCTTGCCAAAGAGTTGGGGGCGCCCATTTTATCCACCGGAGATCTGATCGATTTTGTCTCCTTAAAAAATCTGGAACGGGCAAAAGAGTTTGCAAAGACCCATGATCTTTTTTTGGCAGCAGGCAACCATGAATACTCCCTTTATGTGGGAGAAGCGTTTGAGGATGCCGCCTACCGCAACCAAAGCCTTCAAAAGGTACAGGCCGCTTTCAAGAACAACATTCGCCAATCTGCCCGCGTGATTGAAGGGATCAATTTTGTGGCAATCGACAATGGATATTATCTCTTTGAGGAGGAGCAGCTGGCTTTCCTAAAAGAGGAAGTGAAAAAGGGGCTCCCCATTGTCTTGCTCCTGCACGTCCCCTTCTATAAAGAGGAACTGACGCGCCAAGCAGAAGACCCCTGCACCCACAAAACCATCGCCTATATTCGAGATGAACAGCTGATCAAAGCGGTGATCGCAGGGCATATCCATAAAAACACCGAAGGCACCGCCCTCGGCCGCCTTCCCCAATGGACCACCGGCTGCACCACCCTCAGGGTATTTGAAATTTCTTGATCTTTATAAGGCAAAAAGCGAGGTGAACGCTCACCTCGCTTTTTTGCTATGTATCGGTCAAAATATGTTGTTTTTTATCGAAAATTTTCTCTGAAAATCGCCCGAAAACCTAGTATTTATACGGTCTTTCTGGCTTTGGTGTTATTATAACACATTCCTCGATTCTATGAACTATTCCTGTTGCTTTCATATATAAAAACTCCGGTGTTGATTTGATAACACTGTTATTATCTGCCAACAAAGGAGTTTTATACTTTGTTTCAATGTGAAATCTTAATTCATGTTTTCAAGAGGGAAAGTTACTTGCCAATGTCCTTTCGTCAAGCTTTTGCAAGTAACGAAATAGCCAAAAGCCTTGTAGTTTTCAATATCTTCTGGTGAAATATCATAGATGATTTCTTCATAGCTACCAACCTTTTTATCATCCCAAAAAGAGAAGTGATAGCTTTCAGCTTGATTTCCTTCCTCGTCATACATGCGGATATACCCGTGATTATCGTATGACAAAATATTCTCAAAATACAACTGCACATGCAGTTTACCATCCACAAAGCCAACATTGGTTACTGTAACACCGTCAACAGGAGAAAGAATCCCGCCATCTACAGGAACTAAATACTTAAGATCAAAACGGCTTTCATAATCGAATTCTTTGCCTCCGCCGCCCCGAAAAGATTCGGGCATCTGTGTTTTTTTTGCTTCAGCGACAGAGTTTAGATCAAGTTCTGTCAGTTCACCTTCAAATTTGCTTTTATTACCGAGAAATTCTGTGAAGTAGAACGTAATTTTATCTCCACCAATTTCTTGGTCATTCCATTGACTGATGTTGATTAAGAATGTGGCTATGCCGGTTTCTTCATCAAAAGAAACTCTATTACAAGAGGCAGAAGAATCGAAGGCACGATTAATATGATAACTATCAAATAGATCGGTTGTTTCATCAATTCTATTTTGGTCTGTTAGATCTTGCAGTGAAATATAGATTGCCGCTTCGTTTTCATAAACCGCCGCAGAGAGAACCTCCATTCTGATTCCGTTATCCTCGCAAGATAATTGAACCGGTTTTAACATTTGTGCTAAAGTCGGAGAAATGCGATATACCATTAAATAAATCGGATCTACCGTTGCTGCTAAAACGGGAACGGAAATGGTTATACATAATATAATTGCGGCAACCATTGCAACCGCTCGCCTGAAAGATATTCTTTTAATTTTACCGGGAGTTACTTTTGCATTTCTGATTTTATTATCATCAATCTGCCCGATAGCATCAATTAGTTTATCAGTTTTCAATTATAACACCTTCTTCTAATAATTTGGATCGTAGCTTCTTTCGAGTTCGGTGTAACATGGATTTCACTTTGCTCTCACTAAACCCAAAATGAGCTGAAATAGTAGAAATGCTGTCAAAATACCAATATCGGCAAACAAAAATCCTTTGCTCGCATAAGGGGAGTTCGTCTAAAAAATCATTAATCACCTTTGCAAGCTCTTGATTTTCTAATTCTTCATCAATACTGGTATTAGCAAGAATACAGTCAGACAGTTCTTCATATGCGAGATCAATATTTCCGCCACCTCGTTTTTGTGTTCTCTTTTCTCGCCATTTCTTCAAACTAACGAACCTCGTTACTTTACCAATAAAGGTTGATAGAATTGCCGGACGATGAGGCGGCATACTGTTCCAAGCATTTAGGTACGCGTCATTAACGCTTTCCTCTGCATCCTCTGTATTGGAAAGAATGTTAAACGCAATCGAATAACAATACCGCCCGTACTTTGCAGCCGTTTCGGTAATTGCTTTTTCATCTCGCTCCCAATACAGATCAACTATGTATTTGTCTTCCACTATTTCACCTGCCTTTCGTTTTTCTTAAAGAGCCCTTTCTCTATACTACCACCCAAATTTTTAAGTTGGTTGCAAATCTTCTAAAAATTATTATATCACATAACGAAAGCGGAGTGGAAATTCCACTCCGCTTTTATGAAACAAATAATAACGCACAAAAAACGCACGCGTGCGTTTTTTGTGCGTTATCGTGTGTTTGGATCAAAATAGAATATACTTTGCTCCAGCGCCAGAACCAATTAATTTTATTTTATTCGCTTCTGCCATTTTCTTCAATATGCGAAACGCTTGAGGTTTTGTAACGTGTAATAAATCAACCACATCAGCCCGTTTAACATCGCCTTTTTTCTTAAGCAATTCTAACACCAACTCCTCATAACGAATAGGGTCGATATCTTTTTGACGAATATATGCTACCGTATTTTTTGTTTTTTTGTAATATTTAGAACTAAGCATGTAATAACGACCGCGCCCATTCCCACCAGCTTCAATTAAACCTGAAGCAAAGGTTCTTTGCATGGTCGTCTTTTTCTTGCCGGCAATATTTCTTATCGGCGGTATTCTCGCTCCAGTAAGTATAATTCCAAAATGGCGGCAACCGTTGCCCGTTCCTCAGGGGTGCGGGAGCTAAAATAGAAATGGCAATCGGTTTTGGGGTTGAAATCGATCATTTTTTTATACAGAGCATCCTTAAACGCCATGCCGGTCTGGCTGTGCTTGAGAATTTCAACGGCCTGATCCAGCGCGTCGGTATTGCGATTGCGCAAATCGGCACCGGTTACGCAAACCGTAACCTTTTGGGCAACGGCCGTTTCCGGTTCTTTACGAACGGTATGGGTGGCCGGATCAAAAGAAAAATCAACGTTCTTACCGCCAACCGTAACGGAATCCGGTTTGGCGAATCCGCGCAAACACACCGCATATTGACGCACCGACGGAATCAAGGAGCAATCGCCTTGCGCAGGTTCGATCTCAAACAGTGCTTGCCGGTCGGTATATTTCAGCCGCATGGTTGTGGTAACGTTCGCACCGTTGCGATATTCGTTTCCGTCGCCGGCGTCCTCATAGAGGGTAAACTCGTTGTCCGCCCTCGGGAACACCAGGATCTCCATTTTCTCGGCGCCCCCAAACGATTATCGTGTTCCTTGTGCGCCTGCATCGGTATGATTGCGCCCGCCTTGCACAAAACAGGTATGGAGTAATCGTTGCGATACAGATCAAGCATACGCCCGCCCAAGCCGTCATAGATGCGGCCGGTAAAGAAATCGATCCAGATTCCCTGCGGAAGCCATTCTCTCACATGCCCCATCTGAGAACCCTCGTTATTTTTTTCAGTAATAGGAGCGACAATCATCTGATCGCCAAACCAATACTGATTTTTCACATCATAGGCGCATCGGCATTCGGGATGGGTGTAATACATCGGCATAACCAACGGCTTGCACTCGGTATGTGTCCGATAATTCATGGTGTAAAGATAAGGGAACAGTTGATGACGTAATTTCAGACTTTCACGCATCACTTGTTCGGTTACGGCATTATAGTCCCAGGGCTCTTTATTAATAAACGGATTGCAGGACGAATGCAGGCGGTTGATGGGGGAGAATACGCCATATTGTACCCAAAGCGCCGTCATGTTATCGTCGCGGCACCCATGATGATGGCCCCCGATATCATGGCTCCACCAGTTGCCCAATGCATAGGCAGGCAACAGCGGCGGTTCGCCGGTTAAGCGGCAAAGGTCTCGCAGCACGTTGCCGCACCGCCTTCGCGCTATGACAGTTTGGTGATCCCCATGAGGCTGCTTACTCTTTCGGCGGGACATGCGGCGATGACGGACCTGATCAGCCCTATTTTTAACGGAGAGCGAATCTTTTCACGTCAGACGCAGGATCCGATTTTAATCGATCTGTTTGAGCGTATTACTGCCTGTTACAAGCAAAAGGAGCAGAATGCGGCGGCGATCATGGCTTATCTGCTGTTGCTGTTGGATCGCAGTCAAAAAATCGGATTATTAACCGAATCAACGTCCTCACCCACCATGCCGATCCGAAAGGCCATTGATTATATCCAATCGAATTTCGATAAAAGAATTCTCCTGAGCGATATAGCGGCATCGGTCGGAATGAATAGGAAATATTTTTGCAGCTATTTCAAAAAGCATACCCTCACCACGCCCATTACCTATCTGACAATGTTGCGAATCCGGCACGTTAAAACGTTGTTGCAGGAAAAGCAGATGTCCGTATTGGAGGTTGCGCTCAGCTGCGGTTTTGATAACGTCAGTTTCTTTATCCGCCAATTTAAGGCCGCCACGGGGCAGACTCCGGGGCAATATCGCAAAGCCACATATCGATAACAAATAAGCACAGACCGCAGAAAATAAGAGCACAAAAGAATTCTGCCGCATCTTTTACTACACGGGGTTTATACTGCGGTTTAATAAAGATTTACTTTTCTGCCTACCTGTGCTATACTTTTAGAAAAGGTTTATGGAGGGAAGGCAAAGTTGGAGACGTTATTTTCAAATAATATTTACATTTTATATATTCTTGTCGGCTTTTCTGTCTTTTCTTTGCCCTCTTTTCAAGAATACCAACGGGTCATTCTTTTTTATGTGATCTCATTTATATCCGGCCTTTTGAACATCATCCCCGTTCGCTATATTCTCTTGCTTTCGGTTTCGGTCATGTTTTTTATGACAGAATACTTTTCTTGCGATAAAAGTAAACGAGACATTATTTTGAAAGTTCGCTACAAGCTGCTGGATTTTTTATACAGCTTTGCCTTTTTATATCATATCACTTTATATATATTGGCGCTGATGCTGGTCTTTTTTTCTCATATAGCAGATCAGCGTTTGGCGGAAATATTCTGGGCATTGCTGGCAGTCGGCGTGATGTTTTGGGATATACAGATTGTTTCAAAACGAGAATTCAAAGTATTTGATCTGCATTACTTGAGCAAAAAGCTGGAAGGATTTGAAATCAACAATTTAAGGTTAACGCCCGATATGCAAACAAGATTTGAGATTCTTGCGTTAATTGAAGATAAAACATATTTTACCAGAGAAAATGCATATACGCCCTTTACCTTTGAATTTCTAAAAATCAAATTGCGTCAATTCACAGCAGCATTTAGAAAAAAATCGCTGAAAGATTTTTGCGCAGACAATTTGAAATACACCTTAAAAAGTATTTCGCGCAGAGGCTATTCTACGCTGGAAATGCAGTTGATCCGAACTTTGGCGATCGATCGAGGGTGGAACTGCGTTATAAGAAGGAAATTCTACGAAATTTTTTATAGTCCCATCTTTTTTTCTTCCTATTATGATAGGTTTTATACTTATTATTACCGAAACACCGGCAAATTTCGTATGTTTCTGCTTTATGTTTATTGTCATACCGTACACACCTGGATCGGCGGTAAAAAGCGGCGTTTTTGCGATTGGTTTGAAGAGGATGATATCGGAAAATGGGAGTTGGAGAAAATGTTGGTCGCCAGCGTAGGGTTGAATTCCACAAGAATCACCAAGGATAACATTGACCGTTATGCATCTATCATAGAGGCCTATCAATTAAATCGGGAGCGTATCCTTGCTATCAGTAAAGGGCAATGACTCAAGAAGGTCATTGCCCTTTACTATTCATTTTTATTTAGTGCTTTGCTGCGGCTCTCTTTTTATCAAAAACAATCAATGTGAATAATGTGCCGCCGCTTATAAAGAAGAGCGCGATCCACAAAGCCATCCGGCAGCGATCGCCGGTTTGGGGGAGCGTTGTTTCGGGAACATTGCTTGGATCTTTCGCTGCGCAGACGGTGCATTTTCCATTCTCATAGGTATGAACCGAACGTTTGCCATAAGCAGTGCCGCAAGGAGATCTTCTTGTATCAACAATTCAACAGACGCTCCCGTATTTTCATCTCTTTGCCACATTATTTTAATTTCTGCAATTTTTGCGTGTTTGCAATGACAATCAGCTGCATTCCTTTTTCAAGAGGGAGCGCAGGATCAACCGTTGTACTGATATGGTCTCCCTTTCGTACCGCCACCACATTGATCGAATATTTTTTCCGCAAGCTCAGTTCTATCAGCGTTTTACCGATCCATTCCTCTCTGACATCGATTTCTACCATCGAGACCTCATCAGAAAGTTCCATCATTTCCAAAAATCCTGAGGTTAGCAGGTTTCTGGCAAGCCTTGTTCCGGACTCTTTTTCGGGGAAAATCACCTTGTCTGCGCCCACGCGGCTTATAATCTTTTGCTGCATCTCATTGCCGCATTTTACGATAACGGTGGGAACGCCTGCTTCTTTACAAAGGGTTACCGCCATAACGCTTGCTTCAAGATTACTTGCCATCGCAACAATGACAACGTCGATATTAGAAATACCGAGTCTTTTAATTGCCTCCGGCTCCGTAACATCCGCACATTTGCAAATAGGAATGGTTTCAATGGCGTTGTTGACACGATTTTGGTCCATGTCAACCGCCAAAACTTCCGCACCGTTCTTTACAAGCTCTTCTGCGACAGCTTTTCCGTATCTGCCCAGACCGAATACGGCATAGGTTTTATTCATACTCATCCTCCATCATCCCACACTGATTGTTTCAATGGGGTTTCTTACCATATTTTGATTATCTTTGCTTCGTTTGAATGCGACAGCTAATGAGATGGGCCCCACTCTGCCAAGATACATGGTCATTATAATAATGAGTTTACCAACGCTATCAAGAGAGGCGGTAAGATTTCTTGTAAGACCCACGGTTGCCGTTGCGCTGACCGTTTCATAAATAACATCCAATGCGCTTGCATCTGTTACGGCAGAAAGCAGGACCGTTGAAGCAAACAGAATAATAAAAGACATACAGGCAACAGCAACCGCTTTGCTGACAGCCTGCTTCGTAAGCCGCCTGCCAAACACCTCGGTATCCTCTTTATTGCGGACAGAGGCGAACGCAGACGCGGCAAGGACAGCAAAGGTAACCGTTTTAATTCCGCCGGCTGTCCCAACGGGTGAACCGCCGATAAACATCAAGAGTAAACATACGATAGAACTTGCATTTGTCAGATTTTGCTGCGGTATTGTTGCAAAACCTGCCGTCCTTGTTGTAACCGACTGAAACAAAGATGCTTCCATCTTTTGCAGCAACGAATAATCTTTTATTGTTTGCGGATTGTTGTATTCAAATGTGAAAATTAAAACCGCGCCGACCAGAATCAAAATCAAGGTTGCCGTTATTGCGATTTTACTGTGCAGGGTAAGATCTCTGAATAATTTTACTTTCTTTGTTCGGGCTTTTTTTAATACCCGAAGCACATCCCACCAAACAATATAACCGATGCCGCCCAAGACAATCAGCGCGCAGGTAACTATGTTGATCATGGGATTGAGCGCATAATCGCAAAGGCTGTTTTCGGCGATGATATCAATCCCTGCATTGCAAAAGGCAGAGATGGAAGTGAACACCGATATCCAGATCCCTTTTGCGCCAAATTGCGGGATAAAAACCGTCATATAAAGCAGGGCGCCGATCCCTTCTATGAGGAGCGTTCCGCTCACAACCTTTTTCACAAAACGAATCAACCCTGAAAGCGAATTCAGATTAAATGCATCTTGCAAGAGAAGCCTGTCGCCGATGCCCATTTTCTTGTGCAGAAGGATCATCAGCCCGGACATGATCGTGATAACCCCAAGACCGCCGATCTGAATCAATATTAAAATTACCACCTGCCCGAAAACACTCCAAGAGGTAACCGTCGGCATCACGACCAATCCCGTAACGCAAGTGGAAGTGGTCGCCGTAAAAAGCGCATCCAAGAAGGGGATTGCCTCTCCGGTTGCAGAGCTTATGGGGAGGGAAAGGAGCCCTGCGCCGATCAATATTGTTATTAAAAAGCTCAACAATATAATTTGTGTTGTTGATACCCCAAGCCGTTGTCTTCTCATCATTCTGTCCTACACCCTGAAATTCCTGTTATAAAGCAAAAGGAACCAACCCCCTGCAGACAGCTGGTTCCTTTTTAACTATTTTGGTTTATTATACTATACTCAGTCATTATAGTCAAGTTTTTGATGGAATCTTAATAAATACACATGTATTTAACTAAACCTACAAAAAAGTTACCCCTTGCATTATAATAAAAGATATTGTATAATGTAGGTTGTGAAATACTGTCGATTATTTAGTTCACGCGATTTGAGAGGTTGATCCGTTTTCTTCAATGCCTGTCGCGCTGAAAAGGAGTATGGTATGGATAAAAGCTTATTGATTGCCGGCGCCGGCATCTACGGCTTGGTTGCCAAAGAAATTGCCGAGAGTATGAATTGCTTCGATCGCATCGACTTTATTGACGACGGTGCTCAGCAAGCGCCCGACGGAGCAATGGTAATCGGCACTACAAAAGACCTTGAAGCGTTGAGCGGAAGATATGCCGACATTATTGTCGCCATTGGGAATCCGGCTGTTCGGATGAATCTGATTCAAAGGATTGAAAAGAATCCCCGGCTGACCCTGAGGACGTTGGTTTCTCCCAAAGCTTATATTTCCCCCTCTGCCCGAATGGAGAAAGGGTGTATTATTGAGCCGATGGCAGTGGTTCACGCAGGCTGTATTTTAGGAAAAGGCTGTCTGGTTTGCGCCGGCGCTGTCATCAACCACGCCGCTGTTTGCGGCGATTGTATTCAGGTGGATTGCAATGCCACCGTTGCCGGCAACGCAACGGTCCCCTCCGGCACCAAGATTCCTTGCAATACAGTATACAACAACGCATAAACCCCATCCCTTTAATTTGATAAGAGAGGTTTGAAATGTATCAAAAATTTTGGAAACGAATCATTGATATTTTGTTGTCTGCCATCGGCATCTTAGTATTGACCCCCGTATGGCTGATTTTGGCTGTCGCCATTAAAGCGGATGATCCCGGCCCGATATTTTTCCGGCAAAAACGCATCGCTCAGGATAAAGACGGGCAGATTCGCTATTTTCAGATTTATAAATATCGGTCCATGAAAATGTGTACGCCGAAGGATACTCCAACGCACCTGCTGGAGAACCCCGAGCAATATATTACCAAAGTCGGCGGCTTTTTGCGAAAGACAAGCCTGGATGAATTGCCCCAAATCTTCAATATTTTCTTGGGGCAAATGAGCATCATCGGCCCTCGGCCTGCGCTTTGGAATCAGGAAGATCTCTATGCAGAGCGCGCAAAATACGGCGCCAATGCTGTAAAACCCGGCCTTACGGGATGGGCCCAGATCAACGGGCGGGATGAGCTCCCCATTGATGTTAAGGCGAAGCTGGATGGCGAGTATGTAGAAAAAATGAGCTTTCTATTCGACGTGAAATGCTTCCTCGGCACCATTTCCTCTGTGCTCAAAAGCGACGGAGTGGTAGAAGGAGGCACCGGCGCCATGGAAAAAGAAAAGGACGAGCAGAAATAAAATGAAAAAAATTCTGATCGCCGGTGCAAACAGCTATATCGGCACCTCTTTTGAAAAATATCTGCAGCAATGGCCGGAGCAATATCAGGTGGACACTGTGGATATGATCGACGGCTCCTGGCGGGAAAAATCCTTTGCCGGCTATGATGCAATATTTCATGTGGCAGGAATTGCGCACTCCGATAACGGCAAAATCAGCCCGGAGAAGGCCAAGCTTTACTATGCGATAAATACAGATCTGACCATAGAAACCGCAAAGAAGGCCAAGACGGAAGGGGCGAAACAATTTATTTTTATGAGCTCCGCTATCGTCTACGGTGAAAGCGCCCCCATCGGAAAAACCAAGATGATTACTAAAGATACCCCGGTATCTCCCGCCAACAGTTATGGAGACAGTAAGGTGCAAGCGGAAAAAGGGATTCTGCCTCTAAATGATGATTTTTTTAAGGTTGTGATCTTGCGCCCGCCCATGATCTATGGTCCCGGAAGCAAGGGAAACTATCCCGTACTCAGCAAATTGGGGCAAAAACTGCCGATATTTCCCAAAGTAGATAATCAGCGTTCCATGCTGTTTATCGGCAACCTGATGGAGTTTGTTCGCTTAATGGTAGAAAACCAGGAACAGGGCATCTTCTGGCCCCAAAACGCGGAATATTCCAATACTACAGATCTGGTGCGGCAGATTGCTAAGGCTCACGGGAAAAAGATTGTCATTGTCCCCGGATTTACCTGGGTGTTGAAACTTTTGAGCCATTGTACCGGATTGGTAAACAAGGCGTTTGGAAACATGAGCTATGATATCGAAATGAGTAAATATCCTTGCAATTATTGTAAATTTGAACTTCAGGAATCGATCATTGAGACGGAGGCAGAATAATGCAGCGGGTGATGATTGTCAACTGTTTTGAAACCTATGAGCAGCGGGTGGAGTTGCTGTGCGACTATTTTCAAGAAAACGGTTGCGAAGTAAAGGTTATTACATCCGATTGGCTTCATATGCACAAAACGATCAGGCAGACTTGCCCGGATCATTTTGAAATGATTCATGTTAAACCTTATACAAAGAACCTTTCGCCCCAACGGCTGATGTCCCATGATGGTTTTGCCAAAGCGGCGCAAAGGAAAATGGAAGAATATCAACCGGATCTGCTTTGGGTGCTGATTCCACCGAATTCATTAGCAAAGACGGCCTCTGCATATAAAGCAAAGCATCCCAAGGTTAAGTTGGTGATGGATCTGATTGATATGTGGCCGGAAACCATGCCGATTTCTCGTTTTAAGAATATACCCCCTTTTACAAATTGGCGTAAGTTGCGGGATCAATATTTGCGGTATGCCGATGCCGTGGTAACGGAATGTAATCTGTTTCAGTCGATTCTTCACGGGGTATGCGACCACCAAAAAATGCACACCCTATATCTTGGCCGAAAAAGCACGGGTTCTGTCAGCAACCCCAACCCTCCTACGGATCGGGTTTCTCTGTGCTATTTAGGTTCTATCAACAACATCATCGATATCTCTTGTATCGAACAAATTATTCGAAATATCAAAGGGGATGTGGAACTGCATATTATTGGTGATGGCGAAAACAGGCGAGAATTGATTGACCGTGCATCAGGTGCAGGCGCTAATGTCATTTACCATGGCAAGATCTATGATGCCGAGAAAAAACAGCAGATCATGGATCAGTGCCATTTCGGGCTAAATATTATGAAGCAAACTGTGTTCGTGGGTCTTACCATGAAGAGTATAGATTATTTCGAGTATGGCCTGCCCATTATTAATAATATTCAGGGCGACACTTGGTATTTTGTAAAGTCCAAGGGAGTTGGAATGAATCTTTCTGATTTGAGGATGGATTATATTGAGATGATTCAATTTTCTAATCAAAGCAGAGAGGGTGTTCCTTCTTTCTTTTTGGAATATTTTACGGAGGACGCATTCAAAAAGCGAGTCAACGAGATTCTTGAAACCATCATATAATTGAAGCAACAAGCAAGAAGGAGATGCTATGGCTATATCAAAGGCAATTGATTTGATCATTCCAATTTATAACCGTGCAGACTTGATTCCCGGTCTTATTCAAACATTAGAAGGGCAACGAATGAAGGATTTTCGCGTTATCTTTGTGGATGATGGGTCAAAAGACAATAGTTATAATGTATTGGCCGAATTACTCCCAAAGGCTTCTCTTGATTTTTTAATATTGCAGCAGGAGAATAAAGGCCCCTCCGCCGCTCGAAATTTTGGAATAACCCATGCAGAGGCGGACTGGATAGCATTTTGCGATAGTGATGATATCTTGTTGCCGGAGTATCTGGAATATTTGTTGGGTGCGGTTGAAGGCAAGGATGCCCAAATGGGCTATTGTCGGTTGCAGGTAATTCCTGTAGGCGATAATACACCGATAAAGCCCGCAGGAAGCCCTCGTTACAGCTTATTGACAAGTGCTGAAGCGATGCATCGCCATTACACAGATTGGATCGCACCGGTATGTTTGATTTTGAACAGAAAATGGGTGCAAAGCAATCAGCTCATCTTTGATGAAGGCTGCAGATATTGCGAAGATTTGATGTTTATCACCGAGTGCCTTAATGCTGCTGAGCACGTTTGTGAGTGCGACAACCAACTATATGTTTACCGTACTCATGAGGGGTCTTTGCTAAGAAGCAGCGATACGACCAAGTATATTGATGGCCTAAACGGCTTTGAACGGCTGGAGAAAAAGCTCCAAGGATGCAATACAACCGCCGCTAAGGTTTTCTTTGAAATGGGGAAAGCCAGATTTTTATTGGGAATTTTGAGACGGGCTGCTTTACAGTTAAGTAAGAATGATTTTCTAAAATTGACAAAACTCGTAGAATTCAAAAAATGCAGCTACCAAATAAAACGATTGCCCCGGATGCAACACATTGCCGGCCGTTTGTATCAAATATCTAAACTACTATTTTATTACAGCGCAAGAATACTTTTTTCAGACTAATACCAGAAAGGCGAGATCATGAAAACGATTGCATTTTACCTTCCCCAATTTCATGCTATCAAAGAAAATGATGAATGGTGGGGTAAAGGGTTTACCGAGTGGGTCAATGTAAAAAAAGCCAAGCCTCTTTTCGACGAGCATTACCAACCTCGAGTCCCTTTGAATCAGAATTATTACAATTTGCTGGACCATGATGTCATGCAATGGCAGGTGGATCTGGCAAAGGAATACGGCGTTTACGGTTTTTGCTTCTACCATTATTGGTTCGACGGGCATCTGCTTTTGGAAAAGCCGGTAGAACATTTCCTTGAGCATAGGGAATTGGATCTCCCCTTTTGCATCTGCTGGGCCAATGAACATTGGACCAAAGCATGGGTAGACAAGCAACAGCAAATTCTTATTGCTCAATATTATGGCGGCCCCAAAGAATGGGAAGAACATTTTAACTATTTGCTTCCTTATTTGAAAGATCCACGATATATCTGCAACAACGGTAAACCTTTGGTGGTTATTTATAGAGCGGAAATCATTGATTGCCTCAATGAAATGTTGGATTATTGGCAGAAGCTGGCCATAGAAAACGGTTTCCCGGGGTTGGAATTTGCCTATCAACATATTGCTTTTGATTTGAAAGAAGGCCGCGATGACAGCCGATTCACTTATAACATCGAATATCAGCCTGCCTATGCACTGAACGACATGGATAAATCCGGCTATAAATTCCTGCGAGATATCAAGGGCAAAATAGTAGAAAAAATGGATAAGATCGGCCTAAAGCTGGCGGAAAAACACTCCGACAGCGCTATCCAGAAAGGTTATCAAAAGATTTGGGATGCCGTGCGCAATATCCATCCGCAAGGATTAATTAAGCAAAGTTATGACGATGTATGGCAAGCTGCCTTGTCCCATTGCCCCGAAAGCGAAAAATGCATCCCTGGTGCCTTCGTTGGTTGGGATAATACCCCTCGCCACAAAGAAAAGGGGCGCGTTTTCCTTGATGCTACTCCGGAAAAATTTCAAAAATATATGACGCAGCAGATCAAACGCGCGAAAGATGTTTATCACAAAGATATGATTTTTCTGTTTGCTTGGAATGAATGGGCAGAAGGAGGTTATATGGAGCCGGACGAAAGATACGGCTATGGATATCTTGAAGCGCTGAAGAATGCACTGATTGCAAACGGAGAGATGCCAATTTTCCGCAGCCATCCAGAGGAAGAAAGGTGATAAGATGAACGTAAATATAAAAAGCATTCTTCGATCTGCCGAGAATGTTGCCTATATTGCATTATGTGTGGCAATAGCGAATGGGGTTTTCTTTGGCACCGCCAATTATGCGGTTGAATTGGGATTTTCTGTTTGGAGTATTGTCATTCCCGTAATGGTTATCGGATCATTAGCATTATTGATTTGTAATATAAAAGACATCCTCAAGAATTCTACGCTATGGCTTCTCATTGCTTATGGTGTGTGGATTCTGATTTCTGCAGTTCGTGGATATCAAGCAGGCAATGATATTGGTCATATTACAGAGGATTTGCAAAGAGTCATTTATTTTTCTTTGTTCCCCTTAATTCTGACAATTTTGAATCGCGAATCACGTATAATTAAGCTGATGAAAATTGTAGTTTATGGGAGCCTGGCTTTGAGCATTCTTACAATTATTTTTTATATTAGTTATTTGTTCTTGCCAGCTTTATTTGACAAGCTTCTCTATTTGGGCTATTATGGCCAGATGATCAACTTCACCAGAATTTCGGATGTCATTTGCCGTATTTTATTTGTCAGCACACCGATGCAACTGTTTGGCTGTGCATTTGCACTATATTTTCTTGCAACAGATCGGCAACATACAATTAGATATTCGATCATAATCGGCTTAAACTTGTTTTGCATTTTGATGTCTTTCACAAGAACGCTGTATTTAGCAACCTTTGTTGCGGCGGCATTGGCGATATTGTTGGTTTTCCTGAAAGCAGATCAAAAGTCTCGCTTGTTTGTTGCCAAGGGAATTGCCACATCCGTTGTAACTTGCGCGGTAATAATTGTGTGTTTCTCAACGGCTGCCAAAACAAATTATTTTGGGTATGCATTGCAACGTGTATTTGTTACACAGCAAGAAACACCTGATACAAACATTAATAATGAGCAGGGAGAAACACCTGATTCAATCATTAATAATGAACAGCAAGAAACGCCCGGTTCAAATATTAATAATGAGCAGCAAGAAACACCAGGCACCAATCCTTCAACAAATGAAACCCCGGAAATTCCGGAAAATACAACTCCTCCGGAGGAAATCATAGGCTTCGAAAATGAAGATGAGTATCTTCAAGCAACGCTTCTTTCCGATAATATTCGTGAAAACACCAAAAAGTTGCTTCAGGCGCGCATTGATACCAATCCGTTATGCGGTGTTGGGTTGGGCATGCGTTTACCCGAGCGCGAAACACCGCCTGAATTTTTTTATTTAGATCTTTGGGCCAAAACGGGCCTATTGGGCCTTCTGCTCTTTTTGATTCCGGCGTGTGTTGTAATCATTGACATTTTGAAGAGAATAATCCGCCGTCAGCCATTTTTACTCAGCGCCGTTTGGGCCGTAGGGTTGATTGGACTAATGGTTTATTCTGTACTGCAACCATATATGAATACAGCTCCATGCGTTTTGATGTACTGTTGTGTGCTTTGCGTAAATGCTTGGCAGAAAAAGCATGCTGCTGAGCAAAACGAGATCGGTTATCAGGCTTAAGATTGCAACATTGTGAAACAAATGTCTGCGCACATAAATTAAATATGTTTTTGGAGGACTACTATGAAAGGTATCATTTTAGCCGGCGGGTCCGGCACTCGACTCTATCCCCTGACTAAGGTAACATCCAAGCAACTTTTACCCATCTATGATAAGCCCATGATCTATTATCCCATGTCTGTCTTGATGAATGCAGGGATCCGGGATATTCTGATCATCTCCACCCCTCAGGATCTGCCCCGCTTTGAGCAGCTTTTGGGCGATGGGCACCAATTCGGTGTAAACCTGAGCTATGTGGAGCAGCCTTCTCCCGACGGGCTGGCTCAGGCCTTTATTCTGGGCGCAGACTTTATCGGCGACGATACTGCCGCCATGGTACTGGGCGATAATATTTTCGCCGGCCACGGCCTGAAGAAGCGCCTCAAAGCCGCTGTTGAAAACGCAGAGAGCGGCAAGGGCGCCACTGTTTTCGGCTACTATGTAGATGATCCCGAGCGTTTCGGGATTGTGGAATTCGATAGCGAGGGCAAGGCCATCTCCATTGAAGAAAAGCCCGCCAAGCCCAAGAGCAACTATTGCGTTACCGGCCTTTATTTCTATGATAACCGCGTTGTTGATTTTGCAAAGAATCTGAAGCCCTCCGCCCGCGGGGAGCTGGAGATCACCGATCTCAACCGGATCTATCTGGAGAAGGGCGAGCTGAATGTGGAGCTTTTAGGCCAAGGGTTTACCTGGCTGGATACCGGCACCCATGAAAGCCTTGTGGATGCCACCAACTTTGTAAAGACCGTTGAGACCCATCAGCATCGCAAAATTGCCTGCTTGGAGGAAATTGCCTATCTGAACGGTTGGATTTCCAAAGAGGATGTTCTGGCTGTTTATGAGGTTCTGAAGAAAAACCAATACGGCCAATATCTGAAAGATGTTTTAGACGGAAAATACATCGATAAATAAATTATTTTAGAAGGAGAAAACGATTATGACAATCATTGTTACCGGCGGTGCCGGATTTATTGGTTCCAACTTCGTATTCCATATGCTGGGTAAGTACCCGGATTACCGAATCATCTGTCTGGATAAGTTGACCTATGCAGGCAATCTTTCTACACTGGCTCCTGTAATGGATAATCCCCATTTCCGTTTTGTGAAGATGGATATCTGCGACCGTGAAGGCGTTTATAAACTTTTTGAAGAAGAGCATCCGGACATTGTCGTCAACTTTGCCGCAGAGAGCCATGTAGACCGCTCCATCGAAAACCCTGAAGTATTCCTGCAGACCAACATCTTAGGCACGCAGGTGCTGATGGATGCTTGCCGTAAATACGGTATTCAGCGTTATCATCAGGTTTCTACCGACGAGGTGTACGGCGACCTGCCTCTGGATCGTCCTGACCTGTTCTTCACCGAGGAGACCCCCATCCATACCAGCTCTCCCTACTCCTCTTCCAAGGCCGGCGCCGATCTGCTGGTGCAGGCATATCACCGCACCTTTGGCCTGCCTATTACCATCTCCCGCTGCTCCAATAACTATGGCCCCTATCATTTCCCCGAGAAGCTGATCCCCTTGATGATCGCCAACGCTCTGGCCGATAAGCCCCTGCCTGTATACGGTGAGGGTCTCAATGTCCGCGATTGGCTGTATGTAGAGGATCACTGCAAGGCCATCGACCTTATTATTCATAAGGGCCGTGTGGGCGAGGTTTATAATATCGGCGGTCATAACGAAATGAAGAATATCGATATTGTAAAGATCATCTGCAAGGCTCTGGATAAGCCGGAAAGCCTGATCACCTATGTTACCGATCGTAAGGGCCACGATATGCGCTATGCCATCGACCCCACTAAGATCCATACCGAGCTGGGCTGGTTGCCTGAGACCAAATTTGTCGACGGAATCCAGAAGACGATTCAATGGTATCTGGACAATAAAGAGTGGTGGCAAACCATCATCTCCGGTGAATATCAGAATTATTACGAGAAAATGTACGGGAATCGCTAACGATGAAAATATTTGTAACCGGTGTCGGCGGCCAGTTGGGCCACGACGTGGCAAACGAACTGCATAAACGCGGCCATGAATGTATCGGCAGTGATATTGCCTCAGCATATAATGGGATTCCGGACGGCTCTGCCGTAACCGCTATGAAATATGTGGCAATGGATATCACCGATGAAAAGAGTGTCCGCAATATCCTCACCCGGGAAAAACCGGATGGGGTGATCCATTGCGCCGCTTGGACGGCGGTAGATGCCGCAGAGGACGCGGAAAATCAAGAAAAGGTCCGTGCGATCAACGTCGACGGTACCCGCAATATAGCGGAAGCTTGCAAAGAACTTGGCTGCAAGATGATGTATATCAGCACCGACTATGTCTTCAACGGTCAGGGAGAAGAGCCTTGGCAGCCCGAATGTAAGGATTATGCTCCCCTCAGCGTCTATGGTCAAACCAAATTGGATGGCGAGCTTGCAGTTGTAAATACGCTGGAGCAATATTTCATTGTCCGTATCGCATGGGTATTTGGATTAAACGGAAATAACTTTATCAAAACCATGCTGAACATTGGTAAAAAATATGATACGTTGCGGGTGGTAAACGACCAAATCGGTACCCCCACCTATACCTTGGATCTGAGCCGTTTGCTGGTGGATATGATCGAAACCGAAAAATACGGCTACTACCATGCCACCAATGAAGGCGGTTATATCAGTTGGTATGACTTTGCCTGCGAAATTTTCCGCCGGGCCGGCTACACCATCAAGGTTACTCCCGTTACCACTGAAGAATACGGCCTTTCTAAAGCCGCCCGCCCCTTCAACAGCCGATTGGATAAAACCAAGCTGGCAGAAATGGGCTTCGCTCCCCTGCCCACCTGGCAGGACGCATTGGCAAGATATTTGAAAGAGCTCTTTTCATAAAAATCGCTTATAGGAGGCTGGTATGTCCTTTAATTCCGTAATTTTTATTTTTTTCTTCTTGCCGATTGTTCTGATTGGAAATTTCCTTCTTCGTAATAAACCTACCGGGAAAAAGACATGGCTTTTATTGGCCGGTGTTGTATTCTATGGGTACTGCAATTTGCGCATTTTGGCCTTTCTTATTGTATATGGGCTGATTCATTATTGGTTCGGTTGTTTGCTGGAATCGTGTAATGATCGTAAAATTGCCAGAAATTATCTCCTGATCCCCGGAATTCTGCTGGATGTCTTTTGCTTATTTGTTTTTAAATATTTGAATTATGCACTTTCCCTTGGTAACCGACTCTTTGGTACAACCTTTCCGGCTGTGGCAAATTTGATTCTGCCTCTGGGAATTTCTTTCTTATCATTTTCTATGATTGCCTATTTGGTGGACATTTACCGAGAAAAGTCAAGCGCATTAAAGAGCCCGGTTGACTTTTTCCTTTATCTGAGTTTTTTCCCGAAAGTATCACAAGGTCCCATTACCCGGCATGGCGATATGCCGGAAATTTCTCGAGGCGGAAACCAAACATCGATAACAACATTTGCATCTGGATTACGCAGGTTTATTGCTGGTTTTGGGAAAAAAGTCCTGATTGCAGATATTCTGGGAAATTCTGTCGATATGGTATGGGACAATATTTCTTCCGGCCTCTCCTCCGCCACCGCATGGATGGGTATTTTATGCTATACTTTGCAGATTTATTACGATTTTAGCGGCTATACCGATATGGCAATTGGATTGGCTAAAATGCTTGGCTTTTCATTGCCGGAAAATTTTAACTTTCCGTATCTTTCCAGATCTGTCTCGGAATTTTGGAGACGTTGGCATATCACCTTGGGAAATTGGTTCAAAGAATATATTTACTTTCCCTTAGGCGGCAGCCGCAAAGGGATGGTTCGCACAATTATTAATAGTACGGTGGTATGGCTATTTACCGGAATTTGGCACGGCGCTGCAACCAATTTTGTGTTATGGGGCATTTATTTCGGATTCTTTGTTATTTTAGAAAAATTCGTCAACAAAAAACTTTGGTATCAAAAGATCCCCGAAATACTTAAGTGGGCTTTTACCTTCTTCCTTGTGATGATGGGATGGATTATTTTCCGCAGCAACAGTTTAGATGAAATTGTCGCCTATATTCAATATATGTTTGCTTCCTGCCAAGATGCTGTATATGAATTTGGTTATTTCTTTGACAATTCTGTATATATCGCTTTGTTTGCGGGTATTCTTCTTACACTCCCCAGACCCCATAAAATAATTGCTCAAGCATCTGATAAACCGATAGTAATTATAGTAAGGGATTTGCTTCTGTTTTGCGTTCTTCTTCTCTCTATCATTTTTATGCTTAACAGCACCTATCAATCCTTTATTTATTTCCAATTTTAATAGGGGGATGAGACATGAAAAAAGCAGTCAATATTATCTTTATCGTCTTTTGTGCAATCATTGTATTCGTTCCAATATTAACTTTTAATTGGAAACCAAACCAAATATCGGCTGCAGAAAATAGGCAGTTGGCAGAGCTGGAATCTCCTAAAAACGGGTTATCTTATTTTATGAAAAGTCTGGATAATTACGTAAACGATCGATTGGGGTTCCGTGATCAATCTGTACAACTATACCGTCAACTCACAATTAAACAGCTAAATTTCAAACACAAAGATGTAATTGTTGGGAATGATGGGTGGCTGTTCTATTCAGAGGAGCTCCCTGATTATACAGGCGCAAATAACACCCAAGAAACTACAGACAGATATATCGCTGTTCTCAAGCAGATCAATTGTTGGTGCGAGGAGCGAGGGATTCAATTTATATTTGCTGTGGGGCCGAATAAAGCTTCGATTTATTCCGAATATATGCCGAGCTATATTAAGCAAGCAAATACCACCCTTTTGGATGCGCTTATGGAAAAGACGGCGGATGAAGGAATCTTGATGCTTTGCCCTAAAAAGGAATTACTAGAAGATAAAGATAACCAAGAGTTATATATGCGATTAGATACGCATTGGAATCATCTGGGTGCCAAATATATGATTACCCAATTGGCAGAGACGCTGAATATGGATTCCTATGATATCCCTGTGGCATCCACTTATGAATCCACCGGTGATTTGAAGGATATGTTAAATATCGGAAATACCGGCGCATTATCTCTTATGACCGATTTACCGATGGCAACCGAATCAACCATCGAACCAATACCGGATACAAAGCATCAAATAGTCCATTCCCCCAATAAAGAAAGTTTTGTTTGTTATCGCGATTCTTTTTCCATTGCATTAACATCATTTTATTCCTATTATTTTGATGGCCCGATGTTTTGGGAATTTGCAATTGATTTTGATTACATTAACAGTGCACGGCCAAAGTATTTGGTTTTGGAGTGCGTTGAACGATATATTCCCCAAGCAATAGAAAGCAATGCTGCGGTGTTAAACTGGAATTTGGGATAAAAAAGGAGAAAATATGGGACAAATTACCGTTGAAAAAAACGTTGCAGGGATCGAAGGCCTTTGCGTGATCACCCCTGCCGTTCATGGCGATAATCGTGGCTATTTTATGGAAACCTATAGCCAGCGAGATATGGAAGAAAACGGCATCGACATCGTTTTTGTGCAGGACAATCAGTCCATGTCCACCAAGGGTGTTTTGCGCGGCCTGCATTTCCAAAAAAACTTCCCCCAGACCAAGCTGGTTCGGGCCATTAAGGGAAGCGTATTTGATGTGGCGGTCGATCTTCGCGCCGGCTCTGCCACCTACGGCAAGTGGTACGGTGTTTTGCTGACTGAGGAAAATAAAAAGCAGTTTTTGATCCCCAAGGGCTTTGCTCATGGATTTCTTGTGCTCACCGATACCGCCGAATTTTGCTATAAATGCGATGATTTCTACCACGCCAACGACGAAGGCGGCCTGGCATGGAATGATCCCGAAATCGGCATTCAGTGGCCGGAGGTGGTCGGAGAGTATCAAGGCAGCGCTTCTGCCGAAGGGTATACCCTTGCCGACGGTACTCCGCTGAATTTAAGCGAAAAAGATCAGAAATGGGATGTGCTGAAAAATGGTTGATCGCGACGAAATTCTCTTAAGTATCTATGTGGCAACTTATAACCACGAAAAGTTTATCGCACGGGCGCTGGATAGTATATTAATGCAGAAAACAAAATATAAATTTGAGGTTTTAGTTGGAGAGGATCTCTCCACCGATGGAACCCGTGCGATATTGAAAGAATACGAAAAGCAGCACCCCGGCTTTTTTACCATTTTTTACCGTGAGAAAAACATGCATAATACCGAGTGTAGTAATGCACAGGATCTTCGCGCACGCTGCAAAGGAAAATATCTGATTGCCCTGGAAGGCGACGATTTTTGGCTGGATGAATATAAGCTCGAAAAGCAGATCGATTTTCTGGAAACTCATCCTGAATATATCGCAGTTGCCCATAACTGTGTAGTCGTAGATAAAGATTCTGAAATCAACGGTGAATCCTATCCTGAATGTACGGATGAAGAATATACATTTCAGCATTTTTTCAACGACATTTTACCCGGGCAGCTTACCACTGTAATGTACCGCAACTATTTAAGGGATGAAACTTTTGATTCCAGCATTTTGTTTAAGAAACTCTCCCCTGATGATCGCTTGCTCTATTTTGCACTGCTTTGCCACGGAAAAATCCATTGTATGCAAGAGGTTATGAGTGCATACAGGCATATTACAAACGAGGGATCTTCATTTAGCGCAACTGCCAAATTTGTGTATGACGAACAAAAACGCTGGCAAAAAGAATTGCTTGCATACACACAAAAGCATTGCAAAAAAAACGAGATCATTCAAGCAGAATATTTGTACTTTTATATTATCTTATGGGCAATGCTGACCAAACGAATTAAATTCAAGCAAGCGATCAGCGATTTTTCCGATATTACTCATAAGGTAGCTGTATTTGCCATCGGCTTGAAACGTTTTATTAACAAAAAATTGCTTCGTAAGAAAGTGTTTGCTAAAAAAGGATTATAAAATGAAAAAAGCATTAATGTGGAAATTACTGGAGCGATTTGGTGTTCAAGGCGTCCAGTTTGTTCTGCAAATTATACTTGCGCGGTTGCTATTGCCGGAGCATTATGGCGTTTTATCTATCATGCTCATTTTCACAACATTGGCCAATGTGTTTGTGCAAAATGGATTTAATACTGCGTTAATCCAAAATCCGGATGTTACAGAAGAAGACTATTCATCTGTATTTTGGATAAGCCTTGGCTTTGCCGGGATTCTGTATGGCGTAATGTATTTTATAGCACCGTTGATTGCAACCTTTTATAAAATGCCGGATATTGTACAGCCGTTTCGTGTATTATCCTTAATGCTGATCCCGGGAGCTTTGAATTCCATCCAGCTGGCAAAGGTTAGCCGGGAAATGGACTTTAAGAAGATTTTCACAAGTAATATCGGTGGTATTTTAGTATCCGGAATTGTCGGCATTTTGTTGGCTTATATGGGTTTCGGTATATGGGCGTTGGTTTTTCAGACCTTGCTGAACATCGTTTTCGCCTGCATTGTCATGCTTTTCACCGTAAAGTGGAAACTGCGGTTTCGGTGTAACCTTTCCCGTATTAAGGTATTATTATCTTTTGGATGGAAGCTGCTGGTTTCCAGCCTTCTGGACACTTTATATCAGGATTTAAGCAGTCTGGTCATTGGAAAAAAGTATAACTCTGATACCTTGGGATTTTATAATAGAGGAAAACAATTTCCTCAGTTTATCATCAATGCCATCAACGGATCGGTGCAAAGTGTGCTGTTGCCGGCGATGTCTGAAAAACAGGAAAATAAGAGCGACGTTAAGCAGATGATGAGAACTGCCGTTATGGTCAGCTCCTATCTGGTGTTTCCAATGATGGCAGGTCTTGCGGGTGTAGCAAAGCCGTTGGTAAAACTACTGCTGACAGATAAGTGGCTGGAGTGTGTCCCATATTTGCAGATTTTTTGCTTTTCCTTCGCCTTCTATCCCATTCACACGAGTAATTTACAAGCGATTAATGCCATGGGGCGCAGCGATATTTTTCTTAAATTGGAAGTCATTAAAAAGGCCATGGCCTTGATTGTTCTTTCGATTGGTGTATTTTGCTTTGATTCGCCCATTGCCATTGCCGTAACTGGTATGGTTACAGGGTTAATCAGTTGCTTCATCAATGCAGCACCAAATAAGAAATTGATTGATTATTCCTATTTTGAACAAATGAAAGATATTCTCCCCTCTTTTGTGATCGCATTACTGATGTTTGTGGCTGTGCAAACCGTTGAGCTGTTTCATTGGGGGGCAATTGCCACATTAATGATGCAGATATTCTTTGGTGTGATGCTTTATTTTGCCCTCTCTGCGGCTTTTAAGTTAAGACCATTTATAATGCTTATAAATACGCTGAAAAGAAAAATTGAAATGTGAGGAAAAGAAAAAATGGGTAATACAGCGAAAAAGAAATTATTACTTTTAGGCGGATCTCGTTATATTTTGCCTGTTATTGAGGCTGCACATAAATTGGGAATATATGTGATCACCTGCGACTATCTCCCGGATAACATTGCACATCAGTATTCTGATGAATATTGCAATGTCAGCATTATCGATAAAGATGCTGTATTAGAGATGGCGAAGAAATTAAAGGTGGATGGAATAATGTCTTTCGCCTGCGACCCCGGCGTAGCAACAGCGGCATATGTTGCAGAAGAAATGGGGCTTCCCCACAGCGGTTCCTATGAATCTGTAAGTATATTGCAAAACAAAGGAAAATTTAGACAGTTTCTAGCAAATAATGGATTTAACGTTCCTGTGGCAAAGGGATACACCTCTATAGAACAGGCCATTCGTGATATCGATATATTCAACTGGCCGGTTATCGTAAAGCCAACCGATTCTGCCGGAAGTAAAGGTGTTACCCGAGTTGATAGCCCCGACGATCTTGCAAAAAGCATAGAATACGCTCTATCCTTTTCTCATAGCAAAGAGTTTATAATTGAAGATTTCTTAGAAAAGAACGGCCATTCATCTGATACAGATAGTTTCTCTGTAGATGGACAACTGAAATTTGTATCTTTTTCGGCACAACGCTTTGATGAAAATTGTGAGAATCCGTACACCCCTTCGGCATATAGTTGGCCCGCTACGATATCAGAGGAAAATCAAAAAGAACTTACAAACGAAATACAAAGACTTCTTACGTTGCTTGATATGAAAACGTCTATTTATAATATTGAAGTAAGAGAGTGTACAGACGGAAAAGCATATATAATGGAGTGTTCACCTCGTGGCGGCGGGAACCGCCTTGCTGAAATGCTGAGATATGCTACCGGCGTAGATCTAATTACTAATGCAGTTCGTGCAGCAGTAGGAGATCCTGTTATAGATGTCGAGCAAAAGCCCTATAACGGTTGTTGGGCAGAAATCATTCTGCATAGCGAAAAATCCGGCGAGTTCGATCATTTATGGGTTTCTGATAAGATTAAACCTAATATAGTTGAAGAAGATTTATGGATAGAAACCGGAGCAGCAGTTGGAGGTTTTTCGGGTGCAAACGAAGCAATAGGTACTCTTGTTTTAAGATTTGACACTCACGAAGAATTAGAAAAAGTATTAGAAAATCAAAAAGACTACGTTCAAGTCATCTTGAAATAATAAAAGAGGATTTTATTATGAAAAAAATTGTTGTTTTTGGCGCAAGCGGTGATACAGGAAGATATTTTGTTGAGTATTTTTTAGAAAATAATAAAAACAACGAATATCAAATCATCGCAACCGGAACAAGAAAAACCGATTATTTTGAAAAAATCGGTGTTCCCTATTATCAAGTAGATATTACTGACAAAAGCCACTTTGATCAACTTCCGAAGAATTGTTATGCAGTAGTGGATCTGGCCGGCTTGATGCCTGCCAGAATGAAAGGATATGATCCTTATAAATATATTGATGTCAATATCACGGGTAATCTCAATATTTTAGAGTATTGCCGCAAAAGCGGTGCAGATCGGATTCTTTTTGCCCAGAGCTTTGGCGATATTAAGGATTGGGCAGAAGAAAAACTTGTGCTTACAGCTGATATGCCCAGAAATTTCAGTTTTAAGACCGATCATACCATCTATGTAATGTGCAAGAACTTTGCTGTGGATATGATGGAGAATTATCGCCAAATGTATGGTTTGAAACGGTTCATTTTCCGATTGCCCACCATTTATCTTTATTCTCCTGTAGACAACTACTATGTAGACGGTGAAATTCGCAAAATCGGATACCGAATTCTTATCGATAAAGCTATAAAAGGTGAAGACATCGAAGTTTGGGGCGATGCAACACGGCAAAAGGACATGGTGTATGTCAAAGATTTTTGCCAGATGCTATATAAGGCCTTGTTTGTTGATAGAGACTTCGGGCACTATAATGTTGGAACCGGTGTGGGCACCTCGCTACTGGAGCAAATCCAAGGAATGGTTGAAGTGTTTGGCGAAGAAGGCAAGAAATCCAAGTTGATTATGCGTCCGGACAAGCCTAACGCCCCGCAGTATATCATGGATATTACCCCTGCTCGCGAAGAACTTGGTTATGAGCCACAATACGATTATATTGCAATGCTTACCGATTTTAAGAAAGAAATGTTTAAGGATTTACCATAAAAAGACTGCCTTTGAAGCAGCGGAGGTTGCTATATGCTGATTAACGTTACTCGTTCCTCAATGCCCTCTTTTGAGGAATATTGCGAAGAAATTAAAGATTTATGGGACAGCCATTGGCTGACCAACATGGGCGCAAAGCACAAGCTGCTTCAAGCGCAGTTGGAAACATATCTTGATACGCCCCATGTAGTTTTATATACCAATGGTCATTTGGCGCTTGAGAACATTATTGCCGCCATGGGTTTTCCAAAGGGGAGCGAGGTTATCACAACCCCCTTTACCTTTGTATCTACCACTCATGCAATTACACGCAATGGGTTGATCCCCGTATTTTGCGACATAAACCCTGCGGATTATACCATGGATGTTGCAAAGATCGAGGCGCTGATCACAGATAGAACGGTAGCAATTGTGCCGGTTCATGTTTATGGCAATCTCTGCGATGTAGATGCCATTCAAGAAATTGCCGAGCGGCATGGCCTGAGAGTCATTTACGATGCAGCCCATGCCTTTGGTGTCTCCCGAAATGGCATTAACGCTGCCAATTTCGGCGATGCATCAATGTTTAGTTTCCACGCCACCAAAGTGTTCAATACCATCGAAGGCGGCGCAGTAACCTTCCGGGAAGATTTGGTTCAGAAGATGAATGATCTGAAGAACTTTGGCATTCGCGGCCCCGAGCAGGTGGCCTATGTGGGCGGAAATGCAAAGATGAATGAATTTCAGGCTGCAATGGGCATTTGCAACCTTCGCCATGTGGATGATGAAATTGCAAAACGGAAGGCTATCGTTGAGCACTACCGTAGCCGCCTTTCCGGAATACCCGGCATCCGCCTTTGCAGCGATCAACCCGGCGTAATCCATAATTATGCTTATTTCCCGGTTGTTTTTGATGGATATCGGTACGACCGCGATCAGGTTTTTGAACGCTTGGCCGCTGAGAACATCACTGCTCGGAAGTATTTCTATCCTTTAACAAACAATATTGATTGCTATAAGGATCTACAAACAGCCGGCGCAGAGAAAACACCTGTTGCAGATTATATTGCTAACCGTGTGCTGACATTGCCGCTCTATGCAGATTTATCTTTAGAGGATGTAGATCGCATTTGTGATATTATATTGAACTAAAAATCAAGCGAGGTGAGCGTTCACCTCGCTTTTGCTTTTCTTTTAATCCCCCATGTGATCAGCATCGCAACACTACAGATTGTAAAATAGATTGCGGAATATACAACAGGGAATGCAGTTTGATAGGTTAGGCTGGAGAATCCCCAAAACAATCCTGCCAAAAGGATTGGCGAAAACCAAAAGAATTTCATCTCGCACCCCGCGATGATCCCGACCGCCGCAGAGACAATGGGATGAAGGATAAAGAACAGCAGCATGGTAAGCAAACACGAATAATCCGAACCTGATTTTAAGAGGCGGATTTTCGTCTTTGCTGTGTTAAAATACTCGTCAATCCGGCAGGATTAACTGCGTTTTATGCCTTGCAAACCCAAAAATCCGCTCCCTTAAAATTCTTTGACCTTAAAACGAGCAAAATTTCGGATGATTTTTGGTGCGGAGAAGTTTATAAGGCTGGCGCCTATAAACCTTCGACAAGCCAAAAAGCGTTGAAATTTTGCCGTTTTAGGCAGGTTCGGATTACTCGTGTTTGCTTAACCATCATCCCTGCATCTGCTTTGATGGTCCGGATGGTGATCAACGGAATGATCAGCATGGCGACCAAAATGATTGCGCCGATTAAAATTCCTCTTTTCAATCTACTCATATTGCAACTCTCCAAACTGTATTTTCTCCCGTACCTCTTCGGTAGCGAAGATCAGCCACTCCGTATCCACCTGCACCCATACCGTCCCTTCGGTTTTGCCCATTCTATATGCATACCCTTCGCCGAAATTGGATTGATCGTTCTCGGTGGGCTTTTGGCTCTGCTTCACCGAGGAGGTGATGGTACCGCTTGTAAAGCTCAAGGTTTGGGTATTTCGATAGCCGGTATCCATATAAATTTTGCCGTCGATCTTCACCATGGGTATCAGCGCATATTCCTCTTCCTCCATTCTGACGCAAAAAGAATACCGCACGGTACCGCTGTATTTTGCGGCACTTTCCCAATCGGCGACCACCTCGTAGATGCAGGTCTCCTGATCGGGATCCGGCTGAAGCTGAAGGCCTTGCACCTTGGCTTCAATCGCCTTCCCCTTCCCCTTTTCATCGATCTGCCATGCATTTACTTGCAACCGGTCCGGCATGATCGTAAAATTCAAATGGATTGTTTTTTTACCTTTATAAACCTTAAATGCATTATTTAATAAATCCTTGGTTCTTGCCAAAGGATGATCGCTATCCGCGCAAATTGCTTGCATCAGACCATCTTCTGCTTCAAAGTTCCAAGTGGCAGTTCCCTTTAAGGCCTCGGCGGTCTTGCCATCGCAGCTGATGATCAGATCGGGGATGGTGGACCCATCTCCCAGATCCTGCCAGAATAATTTTTTCACCTTTTCCCGATAGGCTTTTGTAATCCGATAGCCATAGCTGGATAAAGGATTGATTACCGGCTGAATGGTAATCTCCTCGCGGGAGAGATCATAGGTGGTTAATATGGCTCTCATTTCTGCAATGGTCGCTGCCCCCACAGAATAGGCAAAGCTATTATCCGAGACGGCCTCTTGGTGGGTATTGGCAAGGTAACATTCATAATGATCCTTTGCCATCTGCCAGATGTAAACAGTAAGCCCTCCGTCGGTAGGAATATTGAAAAAATGCGGGTGGGTCTTACGAAGCTGCTCGATGAGCGCCCCTTGGCCTCTCGCCGCCTGCTCTAAATGAAGGGCAAAATATTCCTCTGCGGCATTTTCGCAAAAGGCGGTCTGCTCCTTGATATATCTTTGAGAATCCAAGGCTTTTCCTTGAAGATGCCTTGGAAATTTTGCCTTAATATCTTTTTCATAATCGGAGCCGTCCCGCGGGGTCCAATATTCCACCAATTCATAATGGCCGTGCTTTTGGGTGCGTTTGGCCGTAATGACGGTGGGGATATGAGAGCCGGCCTCCAATTGAATTTTTCCGTCTTTGAAGCAATATTCATGGTAGAGGGACCAAAAATAAACCGTTGCCCCATTGAGTGTGCGATCCACATCTAAAATTTTATGATGAGTAACGATAAAATTTTCATCGGTATGCCCCTCTGCATAATTGTGCTCCGCCACTTGCATATCCAGAAAAAGAGAAAGCTCCTCATCAAGGGTCGTCCTTGGATTGGTCAAGAAGCAAAGGGCGGCCGCAATTGCTGCCAAGGCGGCAACCACTACCAGCCAAAAGGCCGGTTTCTTATAATTCAATACCGATTTGATTCTTTTCTTTACCCCCACCTCGCCGAAAGCAAGAGGGCAGGCCGCAATCATGCGGCGATTAACGCTGCAGGCCAAAAGGGCTTGAGAATAATCCGCTTTCTGCTCTGCATTTAATTCTTTAATGACCTTCTCATCGCAGGCAAGCTCAATATCGCGGCAAAGCAAAATATAGCCAAGCCATATCAGCGGATTAAACCAATGAATGCTCAGAATCAAAAAGCCCAAGGGCTTCCACCAATGGTCTTTGCGGCGGATATGGGCCTGCTCATGGGCCACCACATACTCCATCTCCTGCTCTTCCATCCGGAAGGGCAGATAAATTTTCGGCCTGATGATCCCAAGGACAAAGGGAGAGACCACCCGCTCACTATGAAAAATCCCCTCGCGCAACAAAACAGCCGTACCGATTTTTCTCTTTAAGCAAAAATAGCTGACCGCGCTGTAACCAAGCAGGACCGCCATCCCGATGATCCAGCCGACCGCCGCCAGCGGGATCAAAATCTGCAACGGATTGGCGCTGGTGGCGGGATCGGGCGCAAAGGAGCTGCCGATCATCGGATTCACCACCTGATTCAGCGCAGGAATCCCTGTATTGATTTCAGGGGAGCGATCCAGAATGATCCCGGGGCTGATGGTCTCAGGGCTTGGGATCAGGCTGATGATGCTCTCCAAAGAGACAGGGCAAATCAATCGGACCGCCACAATCCCCCAAAGCAGCACCCTGATCCATTTGGGGGCCTTTTTTAGCAGTACTCTTAATAGCAGAACGGCTAAAACAATCCATCCTGCAGAGATGCTCATATTTACTACAGATACGAAGAACTCCGTCATTTTGATTCTCCTTTCCTATAGCGATCTATCATCTGCTGAACCGCATCAATCTCTGCATCAGAAATCTTTTGATGTTTTGTAAATGCTGCGATAAAAGCGGGCAGGGACCCTTCAAAGGTCTTTTCCACCATCTCGTTCAACTCTGCCGCTTGCACTTGATCTTTGCTGACAAGGGAGCGAACGACGGTATTTTCATTTTTTAAGATCCCCCGCTCGGATAATCGCTTGATCACCGTATAGGTGGTTGTCGGCTTCCAGCCGAGACGCTCCTTGCAAAGCTCCACAAGCGCGCTGCTCTTGATCGGCTCCTTCTCCCATAAAATCAGGCAAAACCGATATTCGCTTTCAAAGACCTTCGGTGTATCCATCAAAGACGCCTCCTTTTTATCTAATCCATTAGAGTTCAATTACACTCTACCACATTAGAGCCGCATTGTCAAGAGGCTTCTTCTCCCGCACAATTTGTCGGATTCTGTTGCATCGGGTTCTCACTTATGGTATTATAAAATCAGATACTCGAAATATAGGAAAAAAGCATACTCCGTTCCCTGCCTTGAAGCAGAATATTCCGGTGCTTTTTACTTATTTTTGAAATTGTCCTCATATCCCAATAAAAATGATGTATAATAAAGAGAAAGTACGGAAAGGATTTTTTATTATGCGTATTTTGGAATTATTCAAAAACCTTGCCGCCATCCCCCATGGCTCCGGCAATACAAAAGCCATCAGCGATTATTGCGCCGCCTTTGCAAGAGAGCGCGGCTTTGAAGTGCTGCAGGATCAATGGAACAACTGCTTGATCCGCCTGCCCGCTACCCAAGGGAAGGAAGCAAACCCCATCGTCGTGCTGCAGGGCCATTTAGATATGGTCTGCGAAAAGGATGCAGGGGTCTCTCATGATTTTGAAAAAGATCCCTTGGATCTTCAAATAGAAGGCGATCGCCTCTTCGCCAAAGGAACCACCCTTGGCGGGGATGATGGTGTAGCCATTGCCTATGGCCTTGCCTTGATCGAAGATCCTTCTATTCCCCATCCTCCCATGGAAATTCTCTTCACCTCCGATGAGGAGACAGGAATGGACGGTGCCATCGGGCTGGAGAGCACTTGGCTCAAGGGGCGCATCCTTTTGAATCTGGATAGCGAGGAGGAAGGGGTCTTTATCACCTCCTGCGCCGGCGGCGGCGAGATTTGTGCCCGCCTGCCCCTCTTTTATGAGCCTTGCACCAAGCCGGTTTATCGGATTTCAATAGAAGGCTTGCAGGGCGGCCATAGCGGCGCTGAGATCCATCGGCGCCTCGGCAATGCCAATATCATTCTTGCCAAGGTGCTTGCCGGGCTGAGCTGCCGCTTGATCTCCATCAACGGCGGCAATAAATCCAACGCCATTCCCCGCGCAGCGGAGGCTCTTTGCACCATGGATTCGCCGGTGGATTCTACCGCCCTCACCGAATTGCTTTTGCGGGAATACGGGGATCGGGAGCCGGATCTTAAAGTAATTGTCGAGACAGCTACCGCCGACCGTCAATTAGATGAGGCCTGCTCCAAGGCCGCCATCGGCCTGCTCTCCTCCTTGCCCGACGGGGTCTTCGAATGGAGCACCGAAATTGAAGGCTTGGTCGAGACTTCTTCCAATCTTGGAATTCTGACCACCGCCGATCAGCAGCTCTCTTTGCTGATCTCCACCCGTAGCATGAAAAACGCCAAGCGCGACGCTTATCAAGAGCAGCTGATCGCCCTTCTTGAGCGCTTTGGTTTTGCGGCAGAGGCCGGCGGCAGCTACCCCGCTTGGGAATATAAGAGCGAATCCACCCTGCGCCCCATTGTAGCCGAAATCTATCGGCAGCACTATCAAAAGGAGCCCGCCTTTATCGCCCTCCATGCAGGGTTGGAATGTGGATTGCTCTCAGAAAAGATGCCGGGGCTGGATGCCGTCTCCTTCGGGCCTGATATCAAAGAGATCCACACCCCCCGCGAGACCCTCTCTCTCGCCTCCTTCCAGCGCACCTTCGAATTCTTAAAAGCGATCTTAGCAAAGCTATAATTAAAAAGCGACTGTGATCCCCACAGTCGCGTTTATCGTACTCTTAAAAAGAAACGGCCGGCAATAGCAAAAGGATTTTTCAGATTCTTTAGACAATTAGGAAAGGGACTTTCTCCTCTCTCTTGCACGCTTAGACACATTACAAAATGAACTGTCATCGCCACAATCGCTCTTTCATTTCTCCCCCCCATTTTGATATCATGATATCATGATATCAAAAAAAAACAACAACCGCGGCACCCTCGCAAAGAGGGTGCCGCGGTTGTTTTGGTTATTTCTGCGCCATGCGCTTGAAAATGTCTCTTCGTTTCTCTACAGGCGAGGGGCTGCTGCTGTCTTTCAAATCCCGCTCCACCAATTCGGTCAGATATTGATTTACGCTGAATCCCCGCTCTTCCTTTTTGATCTTCTGCACTTTCTCAATCATGGTTGCATAGGTTTCCGGCGGAAGCCGTAAAGTCATCATTACTTTTTCATAGGTAATTACATCCGTCTTATTCATCTTTGCGCCCTCTCTTCCATTTTGATATCATGATATCATGATATCTTAAATCAATTATATATGAGAAACCGGCTTTTGTCAAGTTCTGCCGTTTTTGAGGGCGCCATCACTTTAATTTTGGCATGAGAACGGCAAAAATTGCATTTTGATATCATGATATCAAAATGCATTGATGAGGGTGGGGTGAGCTTTGTTTTGGTCGGAAAAATCGTAGGAGATAGATCAAAAAACGCAGACATCTTAAGCAAACACGAATAATCCGAATCTGCCTAAAATGGCATAATTTCAGCGCTTTTTAGCTTATCGAAGGTTTGTAGGCGCCAGCCTTACAAACTTCTTTGCACCAAAAATCATCTGAAATTCTGCTCATTTTAAGGTCGTTGAATTTTAAGGGAGCGGATTACTCGTGTTTGCTTAGCGTGGTACTCCAAGCGGAACAGACAACGATATCCGCCTGCTTTTTTGCGGAAACATTTTCAATGAACTAATTTATAAAAATTTTTTGCTTAAACTTTTTCCTCCGGCTTTTTATAATTTTGAGTCATATGCTGATTTGTATCAACATGAATTTTATATAGGCAAACCGGTCCGGAGTGTACGGAACTTTATTGCTGTTTTCCGACGGCTTGAATTTTGGAGTAAAATGTTATATAATATGCGTTGCAAATTTTAATTTTACGGAGTGTAAATATGAGCGACAACAAAGAAATGCTCGGCACGGCGCCGATTGGTAAACTGCTGTTCAAATTAGCGGTTCCGACGGTGGTTGCCCAGCTTATCAATATGCTATACAACATCGTTGACCGCATTTATATCGGTCATATGCCGGGCGACGGAAGCCTTGCGCTTACGGGTGTCGGCGTTTGTATGCCGATTATTATGATTATCTCGGCGTTCGCGGCGCTGATTGCTTCGGGCGGTGCGCCAAAGGCATCTATTTCCATGGGGAAGGGGGATAAGACTTCCGCCGAAAGAATTATGGGAGGCTGCTTTTCTCTGCAGCTTATTATCTCCGCCGTTCTGACCGCCGTTTTGCTGATTTGGAATAAAGATTTACTTTTAATGTTCGGCGCAAGCGAAAACACCATCGGCTACGCCAACGATTATATGAACATCTACGCGATCGGTACGGTCTTTGTTCAGTTGACACTCGGCATGGGTGCTTTTATCACCGCTCAGGGATACACCAAAATCAGTATGATCACGGTGCTGATCGGTGCTGTCGGCAACATTATTCTCGATCCTGTTTTCATTTTCGGCTTTCAGATGGGCGTAAAGGGCGCGGCGCTTGCTACCATCCTTTCACAAGCCATTTCTTGCATTTGGGTGCTTGCGTTCCTTTGCGGGAAGAAAACCTATCTGAAACTCAAAAAGCAGCATCTCCGCATAGACGGAAAACTCGTTTTTCCTTGCATTGCACTGGGAACGGCAACCTTTATTATGCAAAGCAGCGAAAGCGTCATCTCGGTCTGCTTTAATTCTTCGCTCTTAAAATACGGCGGCGATACTGCCGTGGGTGCGATGACGATCCTGACAAGCGTAATGCAATTTGCGATGCTCCCGATGCAAGGGATTGCGCAGGGGGCGCAGCCGATCTTGAGCTATAACTACGGTGCAAAAAACGTAGGGCGTGTAAAGAAAACCTATAGGCTGTTGCTGATATCCTGCCTTGCTTACTCCTTTGCCATTTGGGGTGCTATTATGATGTTCCCGCAACTGTTTGCAGGAATCTTTACACCCGACGCAGCACTCATCGACTTTACCGCAACAGCACTTCGCATTTATTGCGGCGTGATGTGCATCTTCGGTATTCAGATCGCCTGCCAGATGACCTTCGTATCCATCGGAAACGCACCGTGTTCCATTATTGTTGCCATTGTTCGCAAGTTCGTTTTACTCTTGCCGCTGATCTACATTATGCCGCAACTGATTGCGGATAAGACAATGGGCGTTTATACGGCAGAGCCTGTTGCCGATGCAATAGCCGTAACCTTTACCGCTATTCTTTTCACCATTCAGTTTAAGAAGGCATTAAAAGCTTTAAGGTGATAAGAGTAATCCAAACTCCGTTTTATAAAGGCAGATTTCCGCTCACTCTTCGTTAAAATACTCGCCAATGCGGCAGTTTTATGCCTTGATTGAGCAAAAATCTGCTCTTTATAAAATCTCCTGCTTTAAGGCAAATTCGGATTGCTCTTATCACCTTAAGCAAACACGAATAATCCGAACCTGCCTAAAATGGCATGATTTCAGCGCTTTTTAGTTTATCGAAGGTTTGTAGGCGACAGCCTTACAAACTTCTCTGCACCAAAAATCATCTGAAATTCTGCTCATTTTAAGGTCGAAGAATTTTAAGGGAGCGGATTTTTGGGTTTGCAAGGCATAAAACGCAGTTAATCCTACCGGATTAACGAGTATTTTAACACAGAAAACACAAATAATCCG
>JAFQSM010000032.1 GCA_017409575.1 Clostridia bacterium | reverse complement strand
GCTCTCGCTTCAAAATGATGTTCTATGTAATCGGCTCTGAAGATCAAAGTCGGGTTCTGCTTCGTACAGCTCCCGCCAACAGAACCAAAGGCGTGGTGGAGCAGTTCGGCACTTCCGGTGTACCGATACCGTGTCGGATGAATCCGACTTATGGTGGAACATTGGTATTCAGTTGTTTATGTAGCGGATCACCGCTGTACCACCATTATACAGATACATCACTTATCCGTCAAGATTGCAAAGGCCTCTCACTGTATTCGGAATTTCAAAGAGCCAAAATCAACGGGATCTAAAAAATATCCCTCTACTGGTTAGGACATTTAGAAGCGATTTATCAACGGGCAGAGAAATACATTTTGAAAACTGTCCTCATATGCCTCCAGAAAAAATAGTCAATTTCGTACCCTGTGCAGAAAATTTCTTTTCAAATGGTAGCCGGTGAGAAAGCAGTTTTGTCCACAACCTTCCCTCAAATGGTAGCCGAGGAAACCAAACTTTTTATGCGTGCTTCGTCTGCAATTTTTCAAAATGTTTCTCCAAGTGGTAGCCGATGGGATTGGCATTTTGGGGAGTGCTCTCAGAAAAACTTCCTCAAATGGTAGCCGACGAGAACGGCAATTTTAGAAGCGTTTTAAGAAAAATTTACAAAAAAATAATTCTGCCCAAGTTGGACAGAATTTCTAAAATCAACTTCCCGACAACTTGTCGGGAATAAAAATAGACTTCCGCTCAACTTGGTCGGAAGTCCACAATCCAACTTCTGCCCAAGTTGGGCAGAAGTTAAAAATCACTTCTACGCAACTTGCACCGAAGTGGAGAATGCAACTTCGACACAGGTTGTGCCGAAGTTAAACGTGCAATATAACAAAAAAAGCAAGGTACTAACATTTGCGGTCAGTACCTTGCTTAATCTTGCAATTTTATTATGCGCCAAAAGCTTTTCTGTATTCTCTCTTGATAATTTCTCCCATCCGTTCCGGAGGCTCAACACAGCCGCCCTCAAACCACATTTTTGCAACAGCATACACGCCGTTTCTGAAAAACAGAGTTTTGTAGTCGGCTGTTTTTTTACTCATGCCGAGTTTGAAATAAATTTCAAATACATCCAAATTTGTTTTGATATAATCGAAGATCCATGCAAATTCGCCGTCGGTATGTAGTTGCTCCGCAACGTCTATTTCGATTTTTTCAGCACAGGCATTTGCCAGAGAGAATACATCCGTATAGTTATCATAAAACGTACTGCGGTTGATGCCAGCCTTTTCACACAGCTCAGATGCGGAAATATCTTTCAGTTCCTTTTCTTTCAGCAAGGAAAAGAATACCGCTTCGATGGCAGCTATCGTATCTTGATGACGTTGGTTGTTCTTTGTATTCATGCGCCCTCCTTACTTCATCAACTCATCGGTAAGTCGCAGGATTTCAGGCGCAATCTTTTCACGCTCTTTTTTGAGTGTGCGGTTGTAGATGGGGTATGCAAGACACACAAGGACGATGCCAACAACACCAATGCTGATTCCAATAATCATGGCAAGAACCGTACCAAGCACCGCACCAATATCTGTCATAACAAGGCTCATG
>JAFQSM010000031.1 GCA_017409575.1 Clostridia bacterium | reverse complement strand
TTTTGTAGGCACTGTGTTATCAAAGCTCGTATCCTTTTTGATGCTACCCTTGTATACGAGCAAGGTACCATCGGAACAAATGGGCATATTTGATGTGTCGGTAACCTTGGTTACCATGGTCTTTTCTGTTTGTTATTTTGAAATATGGTCGGCTGTATTAAGATATTTGTATTCGAAGGAAAATTCCGAAAATCAGGCAGGCGTTATCAAGAGCGGTTGGAAGATTTTCGGTCTGTCTACTATCGTTTTTATTGCCGTCAGTATTTTGATGTGCGGTGTCATGGGATATGATTACGCATATTTGATTATTGGATACGGTATCGCATGTGCGTTGTCTAATCAGATTACGTTTATTGCGCGTGGCCTTGGGTTGAATGCGGCGTTTTCTGTGTCGGGAATCATCAATACCCTTGTTCATTTGTCTTTGAACGTGTTGCTGCTTACTGTATTCCAAATGGATTACTCTGCACTTTATATCAGTTATATTGTGGGTGTTCTGGCACAGGCTGTTTATTTGGGAATATGTATATTAAAGAAAAAAAGCATAAATGAACCCAGTGACAAGACTGCTAATTCAAAATTAGCGGTCGACATGTTTAAATATGCATTGCCATTGTGCTTGAACACTGTTTCGTATTGGCTTTTGACCAGTTTTAACAGGGTTGTTTTTAATAATATTTTTGGCAATAGTGCCAGTGGCATTTTCTCTATTGGTAACAAATTCGGTAGCATTATTGCATTGGTAACAACATGTTTTACATATGCATGGCAGGATTTGGCTTTTTCCAACACTACCGATGATGATATGGAAAAAAATTCAGCCTTGTACACCGGTGCTTGCCATAAATACCAATTGTTTTTGGTGGCCAGTACCACGATGTTACTTCCGTTTGTAAAAATTATTTTCCCCATACTTGTCAAGGGAGATTATTCCGACGCCTTATCACTTGTACCGTCATTTATATTGGTGGCGGTTATAAGCGGTTACTCCGCCTTTATCGGAAATGTTTTTTACGCGATAAAGAATACCAAAATTATTTCGATTTCTACCATTATTTCCGCCGTATTCAATCTTATGATCTGCTACCCCCTTATCAAGTATTTTGGCGGAAACGGTACCAACATTGCAACCATTTTGGCTTTTGTAGTTAATATTGCCATCAGAGCGATCATTCTCCGCAAAAAAACCAATTTTGATATCAAGATCATGAGTATTCTCGTGGGCTGCGTTTGGATCGCCGCTACGGTGTGGATGTATTACAGTGGAAATATAATCGGTCAGATCATTACTCTTGTGCTGAACGTGGGTATATCCTTGGTGGTCTTTAGAAACGATATCGCAGGATTTTTAGTAAGGAAGAAAAAATGAAGCACTTTTTGTTTTTGTTGGATGAACTGCCGCCGACGCGGTCTGCAAACGGCGTATGTGTAGACAAGGTCATCAACGAGCTTTTGGCGGCGGGTGACAAGGTCTCCGTGGTTTGTTGGGGCGAGCAAACCAAGGAGGGCGTGGAGGTATACCGTATTCCGCGCAAGCCCTTTGACAGATTTGTCCAAAAGTATCAAATCAAAACAGATCCCTTTTCAAAGCTGATTTTTCTTTTGGGAAGGGTATATAACAGAATAGCTCACGTGGTTCTTTTACCGTGGTGGCCTTGTGAATCTTTTGCCGAGGTAAAACAGTTTGTGAAAAAAGCAAACGAGCTTATCGAAACAAAAGGTGTCACCGATGTTGTTGCCGTCAGTTACCCCGGCGAGACGCTTGTTGCCATTAAAAGGCTCAAAAAGAAACACGGCGACAAGATCACGACGGTCATGTATCCCCTTGACGTGACGCTTTCAGGCACAAGGCACGGTAGTGCGATCGAAAAAAAGATTTCAAAGCCGTTTAACCGTAAATTCATGATAAATTGCGGAAAATATTCGAATAAGATCATAGCCCTGGAAAATGACAGAGACAAATATTACGGCATTTTCCCCCAAAGCCTTCACTCAAAATTCAGAGTGGCGGGCATCCCCATGCTCAGAGCCGAGCTTTGTTGCCCCGACGGGGCAACAAAGGACAGAGATGAGATACGTCTTACCTTTGCGGGAAATCTTTTCACAAGCGTAAGAGATCCTTCGGTGCTGTTTGATGCGATAGATCAGCTAGCGCGGAGGCTTGACAAAAAGGTCTTTTTTGATCTTTACGGCAAATGCGATGAGGCGATTGAGAAAAAGCTGAAGGACGGCGACTACAAATTTGAATTTGTAAATCACGGTTGGGTTACTGAACCACAGATGAATAAAGGACTTGCCGAGGCGGATATATTCGTCAACGTGGGAAATAACAGTTCCTTGATCCCAAGCAAGCTTTTCGTTTATCTTTCCTTCGGCAAGCCTATCATACATCAATGCATTGTGGATAGAGATGCTTGTCTGCCGTATCTTGAAAAATGCCAAAACAGTTTTATTATAAGAGAAAATATAGTGCAGGATTCCGAGCACGTGGACGAGCTGATAGATTTTGTAAATCGCAGTCTCGGGAAGGTGCAAAACACGGCGGATCTTTTTGAAAGCTGTACCCCCGCGTATACGGCGCAAATATTAAGAGACAATTGATAAAAATATAAAGAGGTGGAAAAAATGTCACTTTTCACAAACAAAACATTACTCATAACAGGCGGAACGGGATCGTTCGGCAATGCGGTGCTTAACCGTTTTTTGACGACTGACATAGGGGAAATTCGCATTTTCTCACGTGACGAGAAGAAGCAGGACGATATGCGTCACGAATTTCAGGCGAAGATGCCCGAAGTAGCAGATAAAATCAGCTTTTATATCGGAGATGTGCGTGATCTTGCATCTGTAAAAAATGCAATGCACGGGGTTGACTATATATTCCATGCAGC
>JAFQSM010000030.1 GCA_017409575.1 Clostridia bacterium | reverse complement strand
TTCAAGCTCCATATCACAAGCCTTTGGAAATGCTTTCTCTAATATAGCACCCTCTTGGATAAGCCTTCGTGTTCGTGCCTTTCGCTCTTTCTCTCGGTTTCGTGCCTGTGCTTCTTCAATTCTGTGCTTCTCTTGTAATAATCTTTTTTCGGTATCTGTCATAATGCAAACCGCCTTTCTGTTAAAATGTAGTGTTTTTGCTACCACTTTTTGCAAAAGTGACAGTAAAAAGATATAAAAATAGCACCACTTTTTCAAAGACTGTTTACCTCATAAAAAAGTGATGCTAAAATCAACTGTTTTTGGCAGTAAAATATAAATTGCACTGTCAAAAACGATATTTTTAGGCACTAAAAAGCGGCTTGTGATTTTTTCTCACAAGCCGCCGTGCCGCTTTAGCTTATGCGGATTTTTCGTCTTTTTCCGCTTTCTTTTGTTCTTCCTGTTCCTTTGCCTGTTGTTCGGCAAGAAGCCGTTGCTTTTTTCTCTCACGGCTTCGCTGATGATATATCCTGTTCATTCTCCGTTTTTTATCCCTTAACTCGATTTCTGCGATTTCTTCGGGGGTAAGTTCGGGAGCAGGAATATCAAATTTGCCGATAAAATTAAAATAAAATTCTACCTCTTGTGTTCGCTCTCCCTCGTTCCATATGGGAGCGTGAACAACAATTTTTTCAATAAATTCATTCAGCATAGGTGCTGTCAATACTGAAAAATCGGTGTACCTTTTCGCAACTTCAAGAAACTGCTCCGACTTATCTGTGTTTTCATTATACACATCAATCTGTAACTGAAGCTCTTGTATTTCCGTTTCAAGACTTTCTTGTTCTGCCTCATAATCAGCAGAAAGCATTTCAAAGTTCTTTTCGGATATTTTTTCTGTTGCATAAGACTCATATAATTTTTTAACAAGTCCTTTTAATTCGTTATACCGTTTTTCCTTTTTAGCAAGCAGAGCTTTTTGTTCCTTTAAGGATTCAAACTGCTTCTGCATTGATAAATCTCTGACCTTTTGTGCAAATTCTTCTTTATTGGCTATTACATACTCGCTGACAAGCTTCAGCGTTTCCAATATCAGCCGTATAAGAGAATTTGTATTTATATAGTGGGTGGTGCAAGTGGTTTTCTCTCGCACTCTTGACAGCTTGTAATTTTTACAATCGTAGTGGTCGCTGTTGTAATACCCCGTTTGGGGATCAGGTGTTTTGCCTTCTCTCATAGCTCGTGCTTTCTCGGTATTGTTATATAGCTTTGCTCCGCAATCAGCACAAAACAAAATCCCTGTAAGTGGGTTTGGTGTTTCTGCAAAATCGTGTCTTTTGGGTGTACCCCGTAACCTCTGCACAAGCTCCCAAGTTTCCTTATCAATAATGGCTTCGTGGGTGTTCTCAAAAATCTTCCATTCTTCTTTGGGATTTTTTATAATTCTTCTTTCCTTGTAATCAGAAGAATGGGTGCGGAAGTTTACGGTATGTCCCATATACTCAATCCTTGCAAGAATATCTGCAACGGTTGACATCGTCCAATCATACGGGCGGTCAACACTATATCGTGTTTTCCAATTCCCTATACCTCGTGAACCCCAATAGTATGATGGGGTTTCGATTTTATCCTCACGAAGTATTTTTGCTATATCTCCAATCCCATATCCCTCAACACATAACCGATAAATCCGTCTTACAACGGGTGCAACTTCTTCATCAATTATCCATTGGTTTTTATCTTCGGGGGATTTCTTATATCCGTATGGCACATTATTTGTTGTGTGCTTTCCGGCATTACCACGCAATTTGTATGAAGCTCTGATTTTACGGCTGCAATCTCTCAAATACCATTCATTCATAATATTTAAGAACGGAGCAAATTCGCTGCTTGTAGCATCTGTCGAATCAACTCCGTTTGATACA
>JAFQSM010000029.1 GCA_017409575.1 Clostridia bacterium | reverse complement strand
TTCTTCCGCTGTATGTTCCGCATCTGTCGGCGTTTTTGACCATTCCGGTTGTTGTAAGATTTATGACAAATTCGCCGCTGTTTTTAATAAGTTCATAAGAATATCTTTCGGGGCGGACAGATATATAGGTTTTTGGCGGTTGGGTATTGAGAACCCCTGTCCATGCAACGGTAAAGACGTTTTTCTTTCCGTCATATGCACTTGTTACCATTGTGGGCGGTACGGGTGCTATAAGCACCGAGCCTTTCCAGTTTTGTCTTGACATTTTCTTCTCCGTTATATATTGAAATCATAGTTCGACTCAAACTCTTTTCCGTCGAGGTACGACAAAATTCCGGAGTCTGTTTTAAAGGTGAATTTTAATTTCTTTGAGCAAAGCTGCTGGTACTTTGTACCCGTCTTTGTTTTATGGTTGATACCGTACTTTCCGTCGCCTACTATGGGACATCCGATATAGGCAAGATGTGCCCTTATCTGGTGGGTACGACCTGTTATGAGGTCTACTTCAAGAAGTGATTTTTCACCGTCGGATGAAAGCGTTTTATACTTTGTTATAACCGTTTTTATGTCGTCATCGTACTTGATTCCCATCTGTTTTTTTGCCTGTTCGGGACTTTCAAAAATGTAAACACGGTTATTCTTTCTGTCTTTATAGTGGAAATGTTTCAGCAATGCTTCTTTTTTCTTTGGAGTACCGTAGACAACGGCATGATACAGCTTTGTCATTTCCCTGTTTTTGACCTTATCGTTCATTATACGAAGTGCTTCTGCATTCTTTGCGGCAATGACAAGTCCTGCAGTATTACGGTCAAGACGGTTACAAAGCGAGGGCGTAAAGCTCTGCTCCGCTTGGGGGTTAAATTCGCCTTTTTTATAGAGGTAGCCGACAAATCTGTCAACAAGGCAGACTTCTTCGTCCTTTGCCTTTTCGTCGGGCATACCCCCATGTACAAGCTCACCCTGTCCTTTGTCGAGAATCATTATATTTTCGTCTTCATAGACGATATCACGCTCGCTTAAGGTACAGTTTTGCAGCATGAATTTTTCCTGCTTCTCTGTTTTTTCACCGCCGAAAAACTCATCGCTGATGTAGCAGGAAATTTCATCGCCGAGAGAAAGTATATCGGTAGGGCTTGCGTGCTTTCCGTTCACCTTGAAGCATTTTTTTCTGAAATACTTCTGTAAAAGTGCAGGAGGTATATCGCAAAGGGCTTTGAGAAGAAATTTATCTATCCGCTTTCCGGCATCGTTTTTGCCGACAACTATTTTACGCATATCCCTGCCTCACTTTCTTCAAAAAATTTAAAACGCAAGCATCCATGTAAGAAACATTATTACCAAAATCAAAATTATGAGCGGTGCGTGCTGAGCCAGTATGTAAACAACTCCTATCAACGGTTTCAATTGCTCAATTTGATGTAGGAAAAGAGCAAGTCCCATCAGTGCAAGAGTTACGTACATACAGGAGCATATTGTCTTTCCGAGAAAATTGCCGCTCAAAAAGCTGAACACCTTTGTAAAGAACGAATTTCCGAGAAACGGAATCCATCTCGCGAAAACGCTTAATAATCTTAAAACAATTGCAATTATAAAGAGAATAAAAATCAAGACGGGAAGCCATTTTGCAATGAACGAATTGGATATTTTTTCCATAATAAGCCGCAAAACGTATGTGTTGATAAACATTGCAGCAAAGACAATCAGGCACTGGAAGAAATACCACACCAAAAAACCGAAAACAATCGAAATCGCCTTTGCCGCCAGCGTTTTACTTGTAAACTGCACAAGCTTTTCAAAAGGGAACGAAACCAGCGCAACCATCACTGCCAAAAAGAAAATGTGCGACGATTCAAGCATGAAAGTCCAGAAGTCTCCTATATGGAAATAAAGCGACGAAACATCCGCCGCGCTTGAAACAACAAACGGCAGACCGTTTACAAATATTTCGGAATAGCCTCCGTCCCTGAACAGCAGTATACACACAAAATAAAGCATAAGTATACTGTAGCAATATACTGCCATTTTGCCGAGAGCCGAGCTGTTACCCGAGAAAAATTTCTTGAACAGTCCTCTGGACGCACGTTCAGCAAAGCTGAAGCCTGACAGGAGACGTCCTATCATTCCGAGTGTAAAGATGCCTATAGCAAACATAAAAATATAAACAAACGGCGGGGTTGAAAGAATAGTCCAGTATTCGTTTACTTTCTGAGACAACGTATTTCCTAATGCCGAGAAATAATCCACAATATCACCTGCACAATTTTTCATAAATTATAACATATTTTTCTCTGTTTTGCAACACATTATTACAAAAAACAGCCGCCCCGAAGGACGGCTGAAAAAGAGAAAAACATTTTGTTACATTTTTGGTAATGAGTTTGACCGCTCGGCTTTATGGCGGTCAAACGGGGTTTGTTGTGCGACAACGACAGTTTGTTTATTGCCAAAATACGCCGTGAGTTGTCGGCGGCGACTCGCCGCCCGTGATGTTTCTTTCGTACTTTTGTCCCGAAGCGAAGGGGTGTTTCGGCACTGCGGTGTTGTTTCTTTCGTACTTTTATCCCGAAGCGAAGGTGCATTTCGACACTGCGGTGTCGTTTCTTCGTACTTTTGTCCCGAAACAAAAGTACCAAAAATTCTCCGCTCAAAAGGAGAGATGGCTCGACACCAATATCGGCAAAAACGGAAGTCTCGGAAAGTCTGCGCTGACCTCTCTCCTTCGCCGCGGCGGCTTACCTCTCACATTTGGTGTAGTGCGAATTCTTATTGAGTTTGACCGCTCGGCTTTATGGCGGTCAAACGGGGTTTGTTGTGCGACACCGACAG
>JAFQSM010000028.1 GCA_017409575.1 Clostridia bacterium | reverse complement strand
GAGCCTACGCTACAAAATCGCGCCAAAAATGGATTGACATCCGAGGATACAGAGTGATATAACACGCACATACGCCTGATGAACACGAGAAGAAGGGGCTTAAATTAGCTTCCTAAGTGTCGAAAGAAAGGCGCCAGTTTACCTGTACTGATTTTAAACTTCATATTGATTTTTTGTTAGCTAGACATAAACCTACAAGTTCAGCAAACAAAGGAGGAACGGCATTTGCAATTTGCGTGTACCGAGGCACTTCAACTTTTCTTAAACTTCCCCCTGTTGTATATTTTTTCTTAAATTCAAACCAATCAGGGAATGTTTGCAATCTCGCGTATTCTCGCACTGTCAGTATTCGACTTTCGCAATAATGAACATAATCATCGGGATGGCTAGTCAAAGTTGGGGATACACCATCTGCATCCATTAACGTAATTCCCCGTTTTTTTATTCCAAAACGAACTCTATCGCATCCTCCAATTCTTACTCCAGGCTTACAATTTTGGATAATTTTTGAAAACAAATCAATTGTTTGAGGTTGATGATTAGCATAGCTATGACTGTCTACAAAACAAGAATGAGTCTCTTGTCTCATATAAGTTTGATAATCAGACATAATTTCTCCATAAACACCTGAATTAAATCCTAATCTATCAGGTGTTGGAACCATGCCATTTGACATCAGCAAATCAGAGATTGCTTCCCGAACGGTAACCTTTTCTTTCAGTCCTTTCTTTTTCAAGAAATCAATTTTTAACTTGTCTATTTCTAACTTTAACTCTATGCGCTCAGATGACAATGTTCCAACCAATATAAAACGCTTTCTCCTTTGAGGCACCCCGTATTCAGAAAAATCAATTATCTCTGATGATACGTTATACCCTATCTCCTGAAGCTTGTTAATTACGATATGAGAAAACGCTTTACCCCCCTTTCCTGATTTAAAAGGGCAAGTGAAGCCTTTAACGTTTTCAAATAAAATCATCTTAGGTTTCACGATTTTAATAAACTCTATATAAGAAAACACAAGAGAGTTCCGTTCATCTGATTCTATTCGTTTTCCTGCCATAGAAAATCCTTGGCAGGGGGGCCCGCCTGCAACTAAGTCAACAGTACCCTGCAATGCGCGTAATTCCTCTATGTATGTTGACAATAATTCATTTATGTCATGGGGGGCAACAGGCAACCACGCAGGCCAATCAAAATGCTGTTTTTTTTCTATTAAGTTATGTTTCAAGGTAGCAAACGCAAAAGGATTCTTCTCCACCGCAAAAAGCCCTCTCCAACCAGATTTCCACAAACCTAGGGCAATCCCCCCGCAACCACTAAACAAGTCTATAACTGTCATTTTAGGAGATTCAACTCGCATACGTAAGCTTTCTTGTCACTGAGACTAATACAAAGTATTATTTTTGTCAATCCAATATACACAAAAAAATTCTGCGTGTCTCTCAGTACCATACGGCAATCTAGAGGCATCCTTCATAATAGTGCATGTTTCTGAGGTGAGCTAAAACAGCTGTTTAAGCACCCAGCATACCCAGAAATCCTTTTCTACAATCTATTCGGTCATGGCCCGCTGAGCCGCAGTCTGGCGAAACAACTCCATGCGTTGTCCGGATGAGAAACAGGCTATTCTATTCATGAGTTTCAGGGGGATTTATAGTGATATTTCTAAGAATTTCACCTATCCAGGCGGGAGCATAGCGACTATCTTTCAGAATGCGAGGTCTCTCCTTGTCTTTGATATAGGCTACAATTTTGGCAAGCGTGGTCTCATTGGTGTTGGATTCACCCAATGCCAGAAGTGCCTGGGTAATGATTTCTGTCTGTCTGCTTTGAAACTTTGTCTGCTTGATAGGGGCTCGCTTGAATTCGAGGGTGCGATTCATTATCTTGTATTCCCTGCTCTGCGCGTCGCTCAGGTACACATAACGTCCCGGGACCTGGGTGCTCAAGCCTAGGTAATTCAACGCCGCATCTCCCGCAATCTGAATATGCCATTGGTTCTTGCGGGCAATCGCCTGAGCCACCAGGTCGATATCAGGGGCCAGTTGCTCCTGCAAGAGCTCGCTGTAGATGGGATAATCATAGATGCCGGTTATGAGGGAACGAATGATTCCGCGCTCGCGCAAAGAGGTTAAACAACGGTTTATCGTTCCCCTTGCAGCCAGATGGTAAAAGTCACTGTTGGTAATTACACACCCTGCACCTTTTCCTCTAATGGAGCTATATATCTTGTTTTCTGTTTTTTGCATGGCGCTTTAATTCCTTTCCGCGTAGAAGATTAGCATAATTTGCTTCATTTTTCAAGACTTCAATTTTGACTGCAGCAAAATTCCAGCCTCTTTACGGCTGATCAACTGGCACGCTTATGAATAGAGGCAGGGGCGGCGTGAAATCCTTGCCTCCAAGCAAAAATGAAGCCCTCTTGCAAAGCTATAAAAAAGGGCGAACAAGTTATTTCCACAGAGGGTGCTCGTGCCAGTGGGTAGTAGTAAACCCGAGGTGCACATACATATCCGGCAACGGTGCATCCTGATTAGTTAACAAATCGCACAGGCGGTCTTTCCAATGGCTGCGAGAAGCTGCGGCTTTAAGCAAAATGTTACAAACAGTCAACACCGCTGAAGTTCTGTTTTTCGCAGCGTGTAATAGCACGCCTTTTTCTCCTTTACGGGGTCTACGCCAACGCAGGGAAGTTCCATCCCAGACATAGTCCCACTCCGGGAACGAAAGTTTCTTCAAAATGTCGAGGACATTCAATTTTGTTGACCCATTGGATTGAAGCTTCTCCTGAGCATGCGTCCACGTCTTGTTCCACAACCGCCCGTGGTGAGCACAAGCATTGCGAACCTCCTTCAAAAGAGCGACACAAGATAAAAAGCCATCGCGATTAGGAAACCCGAAGACATTTGCTATTTCATCAACAATATGTAATGGAAGCCCCTGCTCCAGCAAGGTGGCAAGGTTTCCAAACGTTGCATACTCTACAAACTCCCAAATGGGGAGGTCTTTTGCATGCTGTGCTGAAGTTCTGGTAAATTTTTCAGTAAAGCTATGTCTATTCTTTTTGTAATAGTCGTCTACAATTTCGAGAAGCCCCATATAAGGAGACTTTCGCAGTTGTTTGGTAGTTGGATCTTTTTTACCCTTTGTAAATTTGGTCCGGTAATTTTTTGCTTCTCTCTGGGGATCTGAAACGCCTGTACGTTTTGCCCAAATGTAGGCAATCTGTGTGCGTAACGCAATTTCAATTCGCGATATTGCATCAAACATCAGCCTCCTCAGCCTACGATCAAACATGTAAAAAGAGCGCACCGTTTCCCAATAAGTATCAGGTCCGAACAAAAAGATTTTCTCCCCCGATTGATTTTCCAAATAAAAAGGGTACCAATACGCAGAAAAGCGATAGTAATTAATAAAGGTCAAGTCACCTTCTATCGTAGAAACCAAGTCTTGCCTAGGCATGCCGTTGATACTCGACATTCCGCGATTAACCAGCAATTCTGCTTGCTGGTTAAATGTAAGAAAAGGTTTAAGAGGCATTTTCGTGTATTCTAAAGAGAAGACCCACCCAGCAGAAACCGGGTGGGTCAAAGTTGTATAATGTGACCTTTTTCACCAAGCACTTATGGCGCTCGCAAGCGAGAGTCACCTGTCTGACCTCATTAAACAATGTAGAAGGCACAAAGTCAACTCGAAAATCTAAAAAAAGTGAGGAGGGTACATGATTCCGCATGCAAATTGCTTCCGTTGGAAGCAATGAAATCTTTGTCAGGCGGCAAAGATGAAGCGGCGGGTGCCGGTGGTGGGAACCCGCCGCCGGGGGTGTTGGGGGGGTTATGTGTAGGTTTT
>JAFQSM010000027.1 GCA_017409575.1 Clostridia bacterium | reverse complement strand
CGTTAACATTAACCTTATATGCTTTCATTTTTATATTTTCCTTTCAAAATTATAACTTTTTAAATGATATTACGCGGATAGCGGAGATGTCCGTACCCTCTTCTTCAGCAACTGCTGCGCAAACAGCGGCAATAATTTCGCCACGGTTTTCAACTGGCACTGCCACAGGTGCTGGCGCTTGTGCCTTTGGTGCTTCGTTTTTTGGCTTTGCGCCTCTATCAAGAATCTTGTTACAGATGAGTGTCATTAGTGAAACAAGACCGATAATAGCTACAAGACCGATAAACACAACAGCGATGCCGATTAGGCATACCACAGGCCAAGGAATTTCACTTCCAGCCGCGAATAAAACCATTGATGTGTCCATTTTTTCACTCCTTCTTTGCTCTTTGGGTGCGGGATTTTTTACGTTAAAACCCATATTAACCCATTTTACAATATTTTATCACACTTTACTAAAAAAGTAAAGGGCATAAATATATATTTAATGTAAAATTTTCTTATAATTTTATTATTCTTTTGCCCTTTGTCTCTGCTTTTTTGATTATTTTCCATGTGTTCGAAAAAGAATTTCTTGAATATACTATGAGAATATCAGCTTTATTTATTATTTATGAAAAGCAAATGGTAATGTAAAGTATCATCAAAAAAGTACCGCGTTAAAAAGACTTTCTCAAAAAACACTTTACATTACCATAGAAGTCATTTGCCCAACGACACAAGCCATTCCAGAAGATCGCTGTTTTCTTGCCACACGGGATCAGTGTTCGGTGTCACATCTACGTATGCTTTTTCTAATGCTTGGCGCTTTTGACGAGAGTCCGCTTTTGCGTAGACTTCCGTGGTTTGCACAGAATAATGCCCTAAGAAATCACGAATATAAACGAGATTTACGCCGGATTGCAACAAATGCATAGCTTTGGAGTGCCGCAAGCAATGGCAGGAGATATTGTCCGGAACCAACTCGGGATTTGCCTCTCTCGCCATAGATACGTATTTATCCAAAATATAAGAGATGCCTGCGCGTGTCAATTTTTCTCCGCGCTTGTTTCGGAATAATGGATGTGGCTGCTCCTCGGATTTTAATAGATTTTGCTCCAACATATATTGCTTTAACAAAGATACTTGCGCTTCCATCATAGGAACAATCCTTGTTTTGTTGCCTTTTCCGTGAATACGTATAGTGGCAGGCTTTTCAAAACGAATACATTGCGGAGTCAAATCGGCAATTTCCTGCACTCTGGCACCGGTATCATACATCAATGAGAGTAAAGCTAAGTCACGCCGACCACTTTTGGTGGAAGTATCCGGCATATTCAAAAGTAGCTTTATTCCGTCCAAGGAAAAGTAATTCAAAGTTCTTTGCTCCGTTTTCTTAAATGGAATTGCTAATACTTTCTGACATATATTCAAGCATTCCGGAGCCTCATATTGCAGATATCGAAAAAACGCATGGATTGCGGCAAGTCGAACATTACGGGTCGTGACCGAACAGTGACGTTGCATCTCCAACCAGTCCAAAAATTCAGAGAAACACTTCGCATCAATAGAGAGAAGCTTCATTCGTTCTGCCGGAATGTTCTTTTCCGTTTTCATAAAGCGAAGATAGAGAACAAAGGTATCGCGGTATGAAAGCACTGTGTTAGTACTTACTCCCGCAACACCAGGCAAATATTTTCCAAGGAAGTTGGACAAATAATAAGAGAAGTTATACTCCATCATATGACACCTCCGGGAAAACATAGGAGCAAAGCTGGTTCGCTTGCTGTAACAATTCCGGATACATTTCCGCTGTTAGACGCACATAATGATCGGTTGCCTCCAAGGAAGTATGCCCCAAGTATTTGGATAAAATGGGAAGCGAATAGTAGAGATCCAACCCCTGCGACGACATCTCTGCAAGCGTGTGAACGGAAAATGTGTGTCGAAAATCATGTAACCGCGGACCTTCTGCGGTGTGCGGTATTTGCGCACGTGTCAATATCCTGCGAAATTGCTCATAAGCACTTCTTTTGCTCCAACAACGGTTTCCAATGTTGGCGAAAAAATACTTTGTATTATCCCCAAAGGCCTTTTCTCTATACGATTCATACTGCTTCAAAGCATCGCAAACCGAATCGGAAAAAGGAACCATTCTTTCAACATTGTTTTTGGTGTTGTGAAGCACAACGTATTTATCTTCCAAATGGACATCTTTTGTTTCTAAATGCAAGGCTTCGCTAATGCGTAGCCCTGTTCCGTAAAGTAAGCGAAACAATGCGGGGGTAGTATAAACAAATTCTGTTGGATATCTTCCCCAATTAAGATTTTCGTCACAAGCAGTAAAGAAACGGGATATTTCATCATGTGTGAAAATGTAAGGAGTAAAACCGGTTTTTATGTGAGGAATATTTCGGGGACAATATGAAGATATTCCTAAATCGTTGAGGTAACGAGAAAAATTGATCAATTCATTCACCCTGCGGTACCTACTGCTTTCCTGTTCATTGTCTTTTGGTTCCATCCATTTTTCAAATAGGCTCTTTGTGAGCCCTACTTGTGAGCAATTTTCTTGAACGACAAATCGGTCGAATACACGAAAACGTATTTCCGCATTATTGTATTTGTATCCAAGGCTGCGCTTGAATTTAATGTATTGCAATATCAAATCACCGTAGATGCTTTCAAATTCTACCATTTTTTGTTATCCCCCTTTTCATAGTAATCAGGGGCAATTGCAGGTACAATCAGCGCACATTTGCGCAGGGACGTTAGATCAATGGCAAGATATATCTTAGTAGTTTCCGGATTTTTGTGTCCAAGGATACCGGTTATGACAGGCAACGGCGTATTCTGCTCTAAAAGCACAGTAGCCAAACTG
>JAFQSM010000026.1 GCA_017409575.1 Clostridia bacterium | reverse complement strand
TCGGAGTCGAACCGACGACCTCTAGAGCCACAATCTAGCGCTCTAACCAACTGAGCTATACCCACCATATAAAAGTGGCGCGCCTGAAGAGACTCGAACTCCTGACCCACTGCTTAGAAGGCAGTTGCTCTATCCAGCTGAGCTACAGGCGCAAATAAGTGGAGCGGGTGATGGGAATCGAACCCACGCAATCAGCTTGGAAGGCTGAGATTCTACCATTGAACTACACCCGCATAGTGTACCTCGTGTAAGCCGCCCTGCGACCGACTCTAAGTATTATAACAGTAAGTTGATGGTTTGTCAAGGGTTTTTTTTATTTTTTAACCATATTTTTTAAACTATACGCTAAAAAAAGAAATATTTTAAAATAAGGGACTATTTTACCTATCCCCTAATGGAAGGCTGTTTAAAAACATAGTTTTTAAACAGCCCCTTGTTTTTTTATTTAATAGTAATTTCAATTTTTCCGTCATTAACACCGACAAGGGCGAAGCTTTCTGACTTAAGAGTGCCGCTTATATACATTTGTGCAAGCTGGTCCTCAATATTGCGTTCAATATATCTGCGCATAGGTCTTGCACCATATTTTGGACTGTAGCCGTCATTTGCGATAAGAGCTTTTGCCTCGTCGGAAACTTCGATTGAAATTCCTTTTTCCAAAAGTCCACGACCAAGCTCTGCAAGCATCAGGTCGGCGATTTTGAGCAAATCTTCTTTTGAAAGCTGGTCAAAGATAACTATTTCGTCAATTCTGTTTAAGAATTCGGGTCTGAATATCTGACGAAGTGCCTTTTCGGCACGCGTTTTTGACGATGCATTAGTATCTGCCCCAAACCCTGTAACAGAGGAAGAATCCGTACTGCCTGCATTTGAGGTCATAACTATAATACAATCTTCAAACGAAACGGTTTTGCCGTGACTGTCTGTGATTCGTCCATCATCCAGAATCTGAAGCAGCATATTGAATACATCAGGGTGTGCCTTTTCTATTTCGTCAAAAAGGATTACCGAATACGGATGGCGACGGACTCTTTCGGTAAGCTGTCCGGCATCGTCATACCCTACATATCCGGGGGGAGAGCCAATCAGCTTTGATGCTGAGTGCTTTTCCATAAATTCGGACATATCAAAGCGGATAAGTGCATCCTCGGTCGAAAAAACCTCTCTGGCGATTTGCTTTACAAGCTCGGTCTTGCCGACACCTGTGGGGCCCACAAAGATAAACGATGCAGGTCTTCTTTTGATGCTGAGTCCAGCGCGTTTGCGGCGTATTCCACGCGCAACTGCCGATACTGCTTCGTTTTGACCGATGAGGTTTTTGTGAAGATTTTCTTCAAGGTTTAAAAGGTTGTTTGTCTCGAATTCAGTTATGCCTTTGACCGGGATTTTTGTCCAGCTTTCGATTACCAATGCCAAATCTTCGGCGGTAATTTCGATATCAGTTGCCTGACTTTTAAGTTGCACAAGCTCGTCTTTTATTTTGCATTCGCGACTTTTAAGCTCGGCAAGCTTCTGATAATTTTCGTCGGGGACATTTTCGCTCTTTGCATTTTCGGCTTCCAGTTCAGCCTGTGATGCTGTTACAGCCTTAAGCTCGTTTTCGAGCTTTGCAATCTCGACAAGAGCGGAATTGCTGAGGTTTGCCCGTGATGCTGCCTCGTCAATAACATCAATAGCCTTGTCCGGCAGAAATCTGTCGGTTATATAACGCTTTGAAAGGATGGCAGCTGTGCGGATAATATCATCCGAAATCTTCACTTTGTGATAATCTTCATAGTAAGACTTGATGCCTTTTAAAATTTCGATGGTTTCGTCAACAGACGGTTCCTCGACCAAAACCGACTGGAATCGTCTTTCAAGTGCACTGTCTTTTTCTATATACTTGCGGTATTCTTCCAAGGTGGTTGCGCCGATTATCTGTATTTCGCCGCGTGAAAGTGCAGGCTTTAATATGTTTCCTGCATTCATTGCGCCTTCGGCATCGCCTGCTTTTGTAAGGATGTGGACCTCGTCAATTACAAGAATAATATTGCCAAGAGCCTTTACCTCATTTATAAGGCTTTTGAGCCTTGACTCAAACTGACCTCGGAACTGTGTTCCTGCGACCATAGCGGACATATCAACAAGATAAATCTCGCGGTCAAGAAGCTTTGCAGGGACATTTCCTTCTACAATTCTGAGAGCAAGACCTTCTGCAATGGCGGTCTTTCCGACACCGGGCTCGCCAAGAAGCACAGGGTTGTTTTTTGTACGGCGATTAAGAATTTGAGCAACACGAGCCATTTCACTGTCACGACCGATGACACGGTCAATCTGCCCATCTTTTGCTTTTTGAGTCAGATTCGTGCCGTACATATTAAGAAATTTGTGCTTTTTGTCTTTTTTCTCGGGTTTCTCTTTTGCCTTTGGCTGTTTGTTTTCGGAAGAAGAATCGGCGGACACACCCCCACCAAACATATTGGAAAGGAATGAGAGAGGTGATTTTTTTGTAGCACCGCCATCTTCAGCATCGTCAAAGTCCCCAAGCTCGCCAAACATTTCGCCAAACATCGATGGGTCAAATTCGCCTGATTCGCTCATATCCTGCATCATCCGCATAGATTCACTGTTCATATTATCAAATTCCTCGGGACTTATTCCAAGGTTTTTAATCATATCGCTTACAGCACCTATGTTAAGTTCCTTTGCGCACGAAAGGCAATATCCCTCGTTGACCTGCTTGCCGTCGGGGTCTATTTTGTTGATAAAAACAACAGCCATATTTTTTTTGCATCTTACACAGAGCATAACTTACCTCCGTAATTTTGTCACAATATATATCAAAATATAAAAATCGACCAATATACTTAAGAGAGTATACCACAAATTAAGGGTTAATTCAATGATTTTTTTGGAAAGCAGATAAAAATTTACCCAAAATTCAAGGAAATTTAATAAATTACTTTACAAATGCCGATTTTTCTTGTAAAATAGAGGGGTATATGATTTTTGAATCTGAAAATTTACATATATTCAGGAGGTCGTAAAATGTACGATAAGGTATCAACCGACCTGTCTTTTGTGGACAGAGAAAAAGAGATAGTAAAATTTTGGAAGGATAATGATATATTCAAAAAGAGTATAAAAAACCGCGAAGGCGGCGAAATATACACTTTTTTTGACGGCCCGCCCACAGCAAACGGCAAGCCGCATATCGGACATGTCCTGACCCGTGTTATCAAGGACCTTATTCCGCGTTACCGCACAATGAAAGGTTACAGCGTGCAGCGTAAGGCAGGCTGGGATACTCATGGATTGCCTGTAGAGCTTGAAGTTGAAAAACAGCTTGGGATCAGCGGTAAGCCTCAGATTGAAAATTATGGAATTGAGGACTTTGTTAAAAAGTGTAAGGACAGCGTGTTTACTTATCAAAGCGAATGGGAAGAAATGAGTGACCGTGTCGGCTTTTGGGCAGATATGGAAAATCCTTATGTAACATATCACAACGACTATATCGAGTCGGTTTGGTGGGCACTTAAAACAATCTGGGACAAAAAGCTTCTTTACAAGGGACACAAGATTATGCCCTATTGCCCGCGCTGCGGAACATCGCTTTCAAGCCACGAGGTTGCACAGGGCTACAAGGATGTAAAGGAAGCATCTCTTATTGCCAAGTTTATTGTAAAGGGCAAGACAAACGAATATATCCTTGCGTGGACAACAACACCCTGGACGCTTCCGTCAAACGTGGCACTTTGTGTGAACCCGGGCGAAACCTATGTCAAGATTAAGTGCGGTGAAGAAACCTTTATTCTTGCCGAGGCTCTTATTGATACTGTAATCAAAGAAGAATATACAGTAATCGAAAAATACAAAGGCACAGACCTTTGCGGACTTGAGTATGAGCCGCTCTTTAACTTTGCAAAGCCGGACAAAAAGGCGTACTTTGTTGTTGCAGACAACTATGTAACAATGAGCGATGGTACGGGTATAGTTCATATCGCGCCTGCCTTTGGTGAAGACGACTCAAGAGTCGGCAAAGAAAACGACTTGCCATTTGTAAATCTTGTAAATACCCAGGGTAAGTTTGTGGATGCAGTTGAACCGTGGAAGGGTATGTTTGTAAAAGATGCAGACAAGCTTGTTATCCGTGACCTTCGCGACAGAGGTCAGCTTTTTGAAGTTATTGACTTCGAGCACAGCTATCCGTTCTGCTGGAGATGTGACACACCGCTTCTTTATTATGCTTGCGATACCTGGTTTATCAAGATGTCGGCAGTACGCGACAAACTTCTTAAAAACAACGAAACTGTAAACTGGATGCCAGACAATATCAAACACGGCAGATTCGGAAACTTCCTTGAAAATGTAATTGACTGGGGTCTTTCACGTTCAAGATACTGGGGAACACCGCTTCCCATCTGGACTTGCGAATGCGGTCATCACGAATGTATCGGGTCAATAGAAGAACTTAAGACAAAAGGTATAAATGTCCCTGACGATATCGAACTTCACAAGCCTTATGTGGACAATGTTTTCTTAAAGTGCGAGAAGTGCGGCAAAGAAATGAAGCGTGTACCGGATGTTATTGACTGCTGGTTTGACTCGGGTTCGATGCCGTTTGCACAATGGCACTATCCTTTTGAAAACAAGGAAATGTTTGAGAAAAACTTCCCGGCAGACTTCATCAGCGAAGCAATTGACCAGACTCGCGGATGGTTCTATACACTTATTGCAATTTCGACACTTCTCTTTGATGAGTCACCATACAAAAATGTTATTGTTCTGGGCCATGTTCAGGACAAAAACGGACGCAAGATGTCCAAGCATATAGGCAATGTTGTTAATCCGTGGGATGTCCTTAACAAACAGGGTTCTGACGCGGTAAGATGGTATTTCTATTCCAACAGTGCACCCTGGCTTCCCAACCGCTTCCATGACGAGGCAGTTTCGGAGTCGCAGAGAAAACTTATGGGTACGCTCTGGAACACATACGCATTCTATGTTCTCTATGCGGATATAGACAACTTCAATCCCACAGAGCATAAGCTTGATAAAGAAAAACTCACACTTCTTGACAAGTGGATTTTATCAAAGCTCAACTATGCAATCAGAACAGTTGACGAGTATCTCGAAAATTACAAGATTACCGAAGCAACCAGAGTTATTCAGGACTTTACCGACGAACTTTCAAACTGGTACGTTCGCCGCAGCAGAGAAAGATTCTGGGCAAGCGAGCTTACAGAAGATAAGATTTCGGCGTATATGACACTTTATACAGTTCTTAGCGAATTTTCAAAGGTTTGCGCACCATTTATTCCGTTTATGACAGAAATGATTTATCAGAATCTTGTCCTGAGCGTGGATAAATCCGCGCCCGAGAGTATTCATCTTTGCGACTTCCCATCAGCAAACAGCGAATTTGATTTTGCTGAAATCGAAGCCGAAATGGATGCAGCACGAAAGATTGTTATTCTTGGTCGTGCTTGCCGAAATGCCGCAAATATAAAGAACAGACAGCCTATTGCAAAAATATTTGTTCAGACAAACGAGGCTCTTGATGATGTTTACAAGGATATTATCCTTGACGAGCTTAATGTCAAAGAACTTGAAGTTACTCAGGATGCAAGTTCGTTCATCTCGTACAACTTCAAACCGCAGCTTAAGACAATGGGCCCCAAATACGGCAAAATTGTAAGAGCAATATTTGAAGAAGTAAACAAAATGAATGGTGCCGAGGTTATAGCAACTCTTAACAAGGGCGAAAACATAAAGCTTACAGTTGAGGGTACAGATGTTGAGTTTGGAATTGATGATGTTTTGGTTGAAACTCTTCAAAAAGACGGCTTTGTATCAGACAGTGATTCGGCTTATACAGTTGTGCTTGACACAAATCTGACCGAAGAACTTGTTGAAGAGGGATTTGTAAGAGAAATCCTCAGCAAAATCCAGACAATGCGCAAAGACAGTGGTTTTGAAGTTCAGGACAACATCAGCGTACTTTACTTTGGCAGCGACCGCATTGATGCAATCATCAAAGCCAACAAGGCAGAGATTTCGGCTCAGGCTTTGGCTGTTTCGATTGAACAAGGCGAAAATTCCGGCAAGGAATGGAATATAAACGGCGAAAAAGTAACAATCGCAATTGAAAAAGCGTAAAACTTACAAAAAAAGAAACCGCAGATTTAAATCTGCGGTTTCTTGCATTTAAATATGTGGGGGAACCTTGCAAAACACAAGTATTTTGAGGATTTTTTCGATTTTTATATCCGAGGGAAGTGAGTGTCTACAATTTTTGTTATTTCATCCAGCATTTTGATTGCGTGTCTTTCGGCAAGGTCGTCAGGATTTATTTTTTGCCTTTCAAGCTCTTTTTTGATTGCGACTTTGTAAAGCCTGCTTGAGAAAAATTCGTCCATTTGTAATCACTCCAATAAAAAAGATGTGCCGCCGAAACGACACATCCAAAAAACGCATCACTCCGACATGTTTTGCGACAAACTTTTTGAACATTCCTCATTAGGGATGACAAAGTCAGAGCTGCGCTTTTTACAAAGCGTAACCCTAATGAAGAAAATTATTCAAAAATTTGTCGCAACAACAGTATATCACAAAAACATCAAAAACACAATCTATTTTTAATTTTAGTCAAAATATCCAAAAAAAATAAAAAATATTGTTCGGTTTTTGGTTGAAATTTTCCAGTTTTTAAAGTATAATTATAGTATATTGATAAAGCCTTTTTTCGGGGCAGAATCAGTAGTACAAACTAAAGGCAATACATAAAAACATTGGAGGGTTGAAAATTGAAACTGTATGAAACATCAAAAATCAAAAACTTTTGTCTTTTAGGACATGGAAACTCGGGAAAGACATCGCTGGCAGAGGCTATGCTTTACACAGCAGGCTCGGTTGAAAGAATGGGAAGAACCCAAGACGGCAACACAGTTATGGATTTTGACCCGGAGGAAATAAAACGCAAGTTTTCGATCAGTGCGGCTGTTGCTACTTGTGACTGGAGCGGCACAAAGTTTAATATTATAGATACTCCCGGATTTTTTGACTTTGTTGGCGAAGTTCAACAGGGTATAAAGGTTGCTGACGCTGCTGTTATCGTGCTGAGTGGTAAGTCGGGTCTTACCGTTGGTGCTGAAAAGGCGTGGAAATACGCTGACGACAGAGGCATCCCCAAGATGATATTCATCAACAAGGTTGATGACGAACGCGTTAATTACTATGGCGTTTTGGACCAGCTTCGCGAAAAATATGGAAAAAAGATTGCACCGCTTCAGGTTCCTATTCGTGAAGGCGAAAAAATCACAGGCTTTGTAAATGTGGTTGAGGGCGAAGCAAGAAAGTTCGAAGGTGACAGAACTGTCACAGCGGCAATACCTGACGGTATGGAAGCAGATATCGCACCTGTTCGCGAAATGATAAATGAGGCAGTTGCCGAAAGTTCGGAAGAACTTATGGAAAGATTCTTTGCCGGCGAGACATTTACTTTGGCAGAGACCTATTCGGCACTTCGTGCAGGTGTTGCAGCAGGTGATATTGTACCTGTACTGTGCGGCAGTGCTTACAACAAACTGGGTATTTCGTCACTTATGAATGCAATAAACGCATACTTCCCGGCACCTGATTCGTCCGAAGATTTCTTCATTGCTAAAAAGGAAGATGGCTCGGATGCACGCCGCAAGGTTGATGTAAACGATCCGCTTGCAGCTCTTGTTTTCAAGACTGTTGCTGACCCATATGTAGGAAAACTTTCGTACTTCAAGGTTTATTCGGGAATTATGACCCCCGATACAACAGTTTACAACTCGGTTACAGGACAAAGTGAAAGAGTGGGCAAAATATTTGCTGTTGTCGGTAAAAAGCAGGTTGAAGTAGAAAAGCTTAATGCCGGTGATATCGGTGCTGTTACAAAGCTTGCAAACACCAACACAGGTGACACACTTTGCAGCATTACTGACAGAATTGTTATAGATTCGATAGAATTTGCAAAACCCAACACCACCCTTGCTGTTGTTCCAAAGGCAAAGGGCGACGAAGAAAAAATCAGCCAGGGTCTTGGCAAACTTATGGACGAGGACAAGACCTTTGCAATAGAAAACAATACCGAGACTCGCCAGATGGTTATCAAGGGTATGGGCGAACAGCACATTGATATTCTGGTAAGCAAGCTTAAGAATAAGTTTGGCGTGGATGTTACATTGACCGAGCCCAAGGTTGCTTATCGTGAAGCTATCCGCAAGAGTGTCAAGGTTGAAGGTAAGCACAAAAAACAATCGGGCGGTCATGGACAGTACGGTCATGTATGGATTGAATTTGCTCCCTATGACGATGGCCTTTTGTTTGAAGAAAAGGTATTTGGCGGCTCTGTTCCCAAAAACTACTTCCCAGCAGTTGAAAAAGGTCTTCAGGAGAGTATGAAACAGGGAATCCTGGCAGGATACCCAATGGTTGGCTTGAAAGCTACATTGGTTGATGGTTCGTATCATCCGGTTGATTCGTCAGAAATGGCGTTTAAAACAGCGGCATCAATTGCTTACAAAGCAGGTATGGAACAGGCAAGCCCGGTTCTTCTTGAACCCATAGGACACCTCAAGGCGTATGTTCCTGACACCTATACCGGTGACATTATTGGTGACATCAACAAGCGTCGTGGACAGATGCTTGGAATGACCCCGCAGGGTGACGGAATAACCTTGATTGAGGGCGAAGTACCTATGGCAGAAATGCACACATATTCATCTGACCTTCGCTCAATGACTCAGGCAAAGGGCAGCTATGAATTTGAATTCGAAAGATATCAGGATGCTCCGGCAAATATTGTTGAGAAGATTATTGCAGAAGCAAAGGAAAAGTAAGAACAAAATACTAAGGGAGGACGAAAGTCCTCCCTTTTTTGTGTATAAAACAACCTCTGTACTGCATAGCCTTTAGAAAAGAGGTGTTGGCTATGAATAAAAAGTGGAAGATAGTTGTTTTTTCTCATCACACGAGGATGATTTTGTCCATTCTGATGATTGTGGTCGGATTTGCTGCAACTATATTTGGCACAGCAGAATTTTTTAAAACGCGTCAGACGATAGCGGCTCCGCTTGGTAATAAGGTTATTTTGATTGACCCCGGACACGGCGGAATTGATGCCGGAGCATCAGAGGGCGAGGTAAAGGAAAAGGATTTAAATCTTGAAATTGCAATGATTTTGAAGTCATATATCGAAGAAAACGGAGGTATATGCTATATGACCAGGGTCGAGGATACCAATACAGCCGACCCAAATCGAGGCAAGGGCACCTCGCAAAAAATGTCCGATTTGAAAACGAGAAAGAAGAATATAGAGGATTATAAGGCGGATGTTTTTGTCAGTATACATATGAACAAGTTTGGTCAAAGTCAGTATAAAGGGCTTCAGGTTTTTTATGATGATAATATCCCCGAAAGCAAAAGACTTGGTGAAGAAATTCAGGAGACTGTCAAATCGGTTGTCAAAGACGGCAATAACCGAAAAGCAAAAGCCACAGGAGATAAGATTTATGTACTCAAGGGGAATACTGTTCCGTCAGCTCTTGTCGAATGTGGATTTTTGTCAAACAGCGAAGAACGCGAACTTTTAAAAACCTCCGAATACCAGCGCAAGCTGGCCTGGGGGATATATCTTGGAATAATGAATTTTTTCAGCCGTTAATCATTTTGTTTATATCCCGGCGAAGCCTGAGGATAATGCGCTTTTCAAGTCTTGAAATGTAGGATTGTGAGATTCCCAGCATGTCGGCAACTTGTTTTTGGGTTTTTTCTTCTCCGCTTGAATTTATGCCAAAGCGAAGTTGCATTATACTTTGTTCGCGTTTCGAAAGCTTGGTCATTGCGAGGTGAAGAAGCTCTTTGTCAACTTCTTCATCGATATGTCGTTGGGTTATGTCGCTGTCGGTGCCAAGAATATCGGACAGCAAAAGCTCGTTGCCGTCCCAGTCGATGTTAAGCGGCTCATCAATAGAAATGTTGATTCGTGACGGATTATTTTTTCGGAGATACATAAGGATTTCGTTTTCAATGCATCGCGAGGCGTATGTTGCAAGCTTTATATTGCGGTCGGGCTTGAAGGTGTTTATTGCTTTAATAAGACCTATTGTACCAATTGAAATCAGGTCTTCGATTCCAATTCCTGTGCTTTCGAATTTTTTTGCTATATAAACAACAAGTCTTAAGTTGTGTTCAATCAGTTTGTTTTTTGTTTCTTTTTCGGCTGTGCCGTTTTTAAGATTTGAAATTAGCTCTTCTTCGTCACTTTGTGTAAGAGGTGCCGGAAGAGATTCTGCCGAGCCTATGTAGTGAACGCTGCCCGGCGTTTTGATTTTTGCAAGGAAAATGGATATCAAAAAGAATAGTTTATCAATAAAAAAATTCAGCATAACATAAAACATCCTTTCAAGTATTATTGAGGGTCAGCTCATTTGACTCTGACAAAATTGACGGATTGAATATAGCATCAAACTGCGAGGTTTGACTTAAAGGGTTGTCGGCAATAGCAATAATGCAGTTTTCGATGCTCTTTTTGTTCAATATAATTTTATCAGGTATAAAACCATTCAAAAGTCCGTGTTTTTGGTCTATTGTATAAAAGGGAATTTTACAGTAACGCGAGGCGTATTTCCCCAGGACAGAAAAGTCAGAAACATCAGAAAGTTCTTTAAAAATCCGTGCAGGAAGTAATTTTTTTGCACTTTCGGGACTTATAATTATTGCAGGCATATTGCGAAGGGGGTCACAAATTGTACAACCCGTATCGGCAAAAGCAAATATGTGTATCGATTTTGAAAAAAGAGCAACTTCCAGCTTTGCGATATTTGGGTTCAGAACAAAATTGCGGTGTTTTACATAAGATATAGTGTATATACAGATATAGGATATCGTAAGGGCAAAAACCAGTGTTGATGCCTTTATATCAAGATAAATTTCTCCGTTTGAGACTGCTGCATTGATGGTTGTTCCAAAGTTGGTAGCAAAAACAAGAGCAAATATAATCCCACCAAAAACAGCAGTAACAAAAAAGAAGACAACAACATTTTTAAAAAGCTGGCCAAAACTGTGACTTGGGAACGCAATCGCAGTAGCAAGTGACAGAACAAGCATTTTTCCTGCTAATGTGTATAAAATATGTATATATGGGAAAAACATAGCAGAGGAATAGAGGGACAATAATCCCGAAGCAAAAAAGACTCGGCTTAGAGAAATGTTTCGCTTAAGAATCAATGCTGTTGCACAAATTGTTATTGTATCCATAAGCAAATTAAGCAAAAACAGCATATCTATATAAATAACAGGCGGCACTTTTCAACCTCCTTTTTGATTGTTAGTTAAAGTTACATTTTTAATTATACTGCGACCGGCATGAATAATTTGTCATATTAAGAAAACGATAAAAAATAAAAGTTTTCTCTTGACAAAGCAACTTTCTTGTGGTAGAATACAATAGTTGGAGACAATGATGTGCCGGAGTGGCGGAACTGGCAGACGCCCAGGACTTAAAATCCTGTGGGATTAACTTCCCGTACCGGTTCGATCCCGGTTTCCGGCACCAAAAAATTATATATCGCAGGGTAGAGCAGTTTGGTAGCTCGTCGGGCTCATAACCCGGAGGTCGTCGGTTCAAATCCGGCCCCTGCACCCAAAAGAGACAAACACTTTTTATAACATAGTTATAATGATGTTTGTCTCTTTTTATATGCAAAATTAACATAAAGGATGGTTTGGGATTGGGAGAATTGTTCAGGTGGATTTAAGGAGAATAAGAAAATTTAATGAATAAAACATTACTATAATGATGTTTTAAAATTTAATTATATGAATCGCAAGCACATTTTGAGAGAAATCAAGATGTGCTTTTTATATTTTAAAAGCAGAAAGGAGGAAACACAAAATGACAACTAATAGAATTAAAAATGAAAATAATATAAAACTTAAGGAGGAAAATAAAATGTTGAAATTGGATCTGTACACATCTAAATTTTTTGGAAGAGTATGCTATGGGTTTGGTAGAGATGAAAACGGTTTTGTATACATCAAAGAAGACGAGGCCAATGTAGTTAGAATGATATATGATATGGCCATACATGGAAATAGTCTTCAAAAGATTCAGGCGGAATTATTGAATCGAGGAATTAAATCTCCGTCTGGAAAAGATAAGTGGACAAGAGATGTAATAGATAAGACTATAAACAACGAAAAATATTTAACATATATTATTTCGTTGGAAAGTTTCGTTGATGCATCTATCGAAAAAGAATCTCGTTGCAGATACGTTAGAAGTTAGACTAAGGACAAAATTGCTGATTTGTTATATAATTCTATTATTAAAGGGAAAGGAGAATTGGCTATGGACAAATCAGCAATTCAAAATCAGCTTCAATATATTATTGCCAAAGAGCAGTATATGAAGCCGCTACTTGAAAATGAAATTATAACTGAGGAGGTGTATAACGAAGTATTAGAAAATCTGTATGAAGAATTTGAGGTATGGAGATATAGCAGAATTCAAAATCCAAGTGTTGAATTTAGAAAGAAGAAAAGAGAGGTAAGAAACGATTTATTAGAGCAGAATCCAGGATATATTTCTTTAACTGAATTAGCAAGAAGCAAGCCACAAAAATCAACAGGTTACACTATTCAAATGTGGTTAAGAGATAGTGGTACTGTTGATTTTCTTTCCTTGTGGGAGAAAAAACATAATGAAAAGTTTCTGCCCATTTTGGTGGAATTGAATACTTTAACACCAAAAATATGGATTAAAGAAACTAATTCTATCGGAATTGCTTCAAGACAGGGAAAGAATGGCGGGACATATGCACATAGGGAAATAGCAATGCATTTTATGTGTTGGCTCTCTGCAGAAATGATGCTAAATGTTATAGAGAAATACTTGGAGGTAATGAATTATGAGAAAGATAACTGAAATTCCGGCTACAATTTTCAAACAGTCAACAGACATACATAAGCAATATAGAGTGGCAGCATACTGTAGGGTTAGTACAGATAAAGAAGAACAAGAAAATAGTCTTGAAAATCAAATTACATATTACAAAAACAAAATTGAAAATACTCCTAATTGGACTTTGATTGATATATTCGCTGATTTCGGTATAAGTGGAATGAATGATAAAAATAGAATTGAATTTCAGAGAATGATTGAGATGTGTAATAAAGGGAAAATAGATTTGATTATAACAAAGTCAATTTCACGATTTGCAAGAAATACTGTTGATTGTCTAACACATGTTAGAAAACTAAAAGCTAACAATATTGGAGTCATTTTTGAAAAGGAAGGTATAAATACACTTGATGCAGTTAGTGAAACATTTCTAACATGGTTTAGTGCTTTTGCTCAGGCTGAAAGCGAGTCCCTAAGTCAAAATATAACCAGAGGCAAAAGAATGGGATATAAGGAAGGAAAGTTTAGTTTTCCTCCATTCTTATATGGATATGATAGAGGAGATGGGAAAATACCTATTATAATTCCGGAACAAGCAGCAATTGTTCGCAAAATCTTTCATATGTACTTGGAGGGAAATTCCATAGGGGGAATTAAGAAGTGGCTTAACGATAACAACATAGAAACAGCAAGGGGGACAGGTGAATGGAAGGAATCTACTGTGTCTGGAATATTAAAAAATGAGAAGTATAAAGGGGATGTGCTTCTACAGAAAAGTTACACGGTTGATTATCTAACAAAAACAACGGCAAAAAACAAGGGTGAGGTAACACAATATTATATTGAAAATAATCATGAGGGAATTGTGTCACGAGAAATATTTGATATGGTGCAAGAAGAGATGCAACGACGTGCAAATTTGTATAGGAGCAAAAGTACAAGTAGATACAGTTCTGAATATGCTTTAACAGGTAAGGTGATTTGCGGAGAATGTGGCAGTAAGTATAGACGTGTAACGAAATCAAAGAGAGGTAAGAAGAAAATAGTATGGAGATGCATTGAGAGATTAAACAACGGGACCCGTAACTGTAAACAGTCACCAACCCTTTTGGAAGATACACTACACAATGCTATACTGAATAGTATAAAGGATATTTTGAAGAGTACAAAAGATGTTAAAGAAACCGTAAAAAGAGAAATTGAGGCTATTATCTTTAAGGATGATGAGTATAATTCGCAGGTTATCAAAACTAATATACGAAAGCATGAAAAAGAATTAAATATGCTGAGAAATATTATAAAAGGAACCGATGACATAGAATTCTATGTGGATAAAATGCATACTGTAGAATCTCGAATAACAGAATTAAATGAAAAACTCAAATATGCAGTTTCGCCCGAAGATGCTATGATGAAACATATAGAAGAAATCATTGATAGTACAGACTTAAACATGAATGAGTATTTTAATCAAATAGTTAGAACAGTAATTGAAAGTGTAACAATTATTAGGAAAGACAAAATCAAGATAAAATATGTAGGAGGCGCGGAAGCGAGGGTTGGAATATAGAGCACATAGCATACTGCATAAATATGGTCTGAGTATTTCTAATCTCTGTATATTGAATAATTTGTAGAATTATGGTATAATATAGAAAATATGATAATTATATCTAATTTATTGCATTTGTGAAAATAAACAAAGGGGATATACGGTATGGAGAAAAAAGATTATTTTATAAGCTACAATAAGGCAAATAAAGATTGGGCAAAGTGGATAGGTGGTACTTTAGAGGAAAATGGGTATAGCGTTTATTTGCAAGCATGGGACATTGTTCCTGGAAATGATTTTATTGAGCGTATGAATGATTTTTTAGAGCGCTCTAAAAATTATATTGCTGTTTATTCGCAAGACTTTTATAATTCAGAATATTGTATGAAGGAATTTCAAACTGCATTTAATGCACATATTAATAAAGAAATTGAAAAATTTATTCCCATAAGATTAGAAGATGTGAAATTTGGACCTTTGTACAAAACAACCGTATATATAGATTTGTTTGACTTAACTGAGGAAAATGCCACAAAAAAATTATTAGAAGGAATCGGTCATACAGAAAACCCAAGAAACAAAGGTAAGTATCCTGGAAAAAACAAAGAAAATGGAGATGGAATCAATAAAAGTCTTTTTCCTGGGTTTATTAGAAATGATGAAATTAATTATAGAGATATTTTAATTTTAGAGAAGGATAAAAATAAGAAAGGTGATATATTCAACAGATTGATATACGATGTGTTTCATGCTCTTGGATTTGATGAATTTCAGTATAATGTTCAGAAAATTGGTCGAGAAATTGACATGGTTTTAAAACACAGAACTGAAAATCGTATAGCTTTAGTTGAGTGCAAAGCACAAAGGGATCCTATCGGTGGAGATGATATTAACAAATTTTTTGGTGCATTTGATGTAGAACGAAAAAGATATAAACACGAAGGTAAACATGTTGTTGGATATTTTGTTTCAAAGTCTGGATTTAAAACTACGGCAATTGAACAGGAAAAAGAGCGAGCGAGTCTTAATAGCGAGCAAGAAGATAGTCTTGTTTTATTAGGAACAAAAGATATTATTAGAGAATTGATATTAGGGAATATGATTTGTTCTCTAGAAAAAGCAATAGATGCAGTAACGAAAGACGAAAACCTATTTTTGTGCAAGGATATTGATTTAATTGCATGCGAGTATGGTTGGATTTGGGTGTTGTATTATTCGGAGTGTCCTACACAAACTGCTACGCATTTTGCATTTGTTCATGCAGATGGCAAACCTCTTTTAAATGATATCGCATATGATATATTAAATACAGAAGAGTATTTAGCACATTTTTCTGGATTATTATACATAGAGTCTAATGTAAATAAAAATTTGGATAAAAAAGCTGCAAAAGATGCATATTTTAAATATATAGAGAATGAACTCGGTGAAATTCAATTTGAGGGAATGCCAACCGATAAAGAAGCGGGAGCTGTAAAGGTACAATTAGAGAATATTTTTGTTCCTCTAAGTTTTTATAAAAATGATGATAAGTATGAGATGTTTACTATTAGTGATGTGTTAAGATCGAACAAAGCAGCCATATTGGCAAAACCCGGAGCTGGAAAGTCTACTTTAATACGGAGAATAGCATTAGCATATGCATATTCTACTAGAAGGGAAAAAGTGGCTGATGGTCTTCCTAATAACGAATGGTTTCCAATTTATGTTCGTTGCAGAGATCTTGGAGATGAAGCAAACAATGGAATTTTAGAAATAATTAGTTCAATTATTAAAAGAGCAGAAATTAGGCAGCATAAAGAAGCCTTTGATTCTATAGTAGAGGATTCTTTGCAAAACGGCAACGCTCTTCTTTTAATCGATGGTTTAGACGAAATTGCTAATGAAAGAAATAGAATAAGTTTTGTTAACCAACTTCGTACTTTTGTGGCTATTTATCCGACAGCAAGATTGATAATCACATCTAGAGAGGCGGGATTTCGCGCAGTGGCTGATACTTTATCAGGATATTGTGATCATTACTCGATTGCGGGGTTACAAGAAGAAAAAATTAGGGACCTAAGTTTGAAATGGCATCAGGCAATTTTAGGCAATTGCAAAGAGGCTGAAATTGAGTCTGAGAAAGTATGTGATATAATTTTATCTGATGATAGAATTATGTCTTTAGCAGAAAATCCTTTATTGTTGACTACGTTGCTTTTTGTAAAACGATGGGTAGGATACCTCCCAACTAAAAAATGTCAACTATATGAGGAAATGATTAAATTGCTCCTTGTTACATGGAATGCGATTGCTCATGAAAAACTTGATATGGATGAAACTGAACCGCAATTGGCTTATGTTGCTTATAGAATGACATTACAGGGGAAGCAAAAAATTACAAAAGATGAATTAGCTAAATCTATTATTGAGGCAAGAAAAGAATTGCCAGAGTTGTTAGGTTATACAAATTTATCACCAGCAAAATTTATGGTACAGGTGGAAGAAAGAAGCAGTCTGTTAATTCAATTGGGTCTAGAAGAAAATGAAAATGGCAAACTAGTTCCGTCATATGAATTTTCTCATTTAAGTTTCCAGGAATACTTAGCCGCAAAAGCAGTTGCTGAGGGATGGATACCAAAGGCAGATGAAACAACTATAATAGATATTATTAAAGCTCATTTGAATGAAGAACATTGGAGAGAAGTTATACCAATGATTGCGGTGTTGTTAGGACGTAAATCAAGGGGAATAATTGAATTTTTGCTTCAGGAATGTAGAGAATTTGAAAACAAATATAAAAAAGGTTATCTTTCTAAAGAAGAGTTTCAATCAAATATAGCCCCCTTCCACTTGGCTAATTGTGTGGCAAGCGAAGTGCCTATTAATATGGATATGCTTGAAGAAGCCATTGATTTCATCATAAAAGGCAAGCGCAATATTGATAAGGTTGCTCGAGAAAGTTCAAATTATACTTACATTGGTAGTATTTATGACATTATATTGAAAAGCAAATATGGTGAAAAGTACTCAGACATTGTAAATGACAAGCTCTTTGATGCTTTTGATAAGAAATATCTTTATGAATATTGTGAAGCATGGTTAAGAACAAATTTAAGTATAGACATATCAATTAAGGATATAGAAGTATATTTTAATGGTACTGAAAGCAAGGAGTACATTAAAGGATCTTTGCTTATGATGCACTATTCGTATAGATTGGCTCAGCCTATGAGGAAACTAAAGAAAAAAGATCTTAATAAATTAGATGGATTAAGTGTCGATAAGATTTTCAATAAGGTATATGAATTGTTAAAGCAAGATGACGAGTTGAGCTTGTTTGCTGCGACATGGTGCTTGGGATGGTCGGGTTATAATGAAAGCGATATAGTTCCAGAAAATCTATATAATTGTTTGTTTGAACGACTGATTGAATTATGGGAAAGTAATATCAGCCATAAAGAGTTAGAGAGAACTATATCGTGGGCATTAAGAACAATAACAAAACCATGTTTAAAATTTGATAATATAAATATTGATAAGCTGATAGAGTGTATAGAAAGAAAGTATAACAATCCACAAAATGAATTTGATACTGATGTTTCTATAATGTTGGCCTTTTTAAGTGGTTATTGCAATGTAAGGGAAACGGTTAAAAGAATTAATTTGTCAGCAAAAAACATATATAGACGTGGAGATATCGCTCCATTTTGGAAAGCAATTTCTGCCCAAAGTAAGCTGATTGATAAAGAATTTAAAAAACTAAAAGAGAGCACTTCAAAACAGCTATTTAAGTAAACGTGAGTTAAATATACTTTGGCAATAAATTGGGTTGATTTAAAAAGTTTATCGTAGAATTGTTTTTTAAAAGACAATGGCATCTAAACCATTCGGCTCTTCCAGAAAAAAGCACTTCCGAAGAAGTGCTTTTTTCAATGAAATTTGCCTGCGGCAAGTGAAATAGCTCCGCTATGAAATACACTTCGTGTATGAAATATTGCTTCGCAATATGAAAAGGCGTATTTTATTTCACATTTTTCTGCAAGAAAAATATTTCATAATCCGCAGGATTATTTCATATCGAACGAAGTGAGATATTTCACTATAATTATAAATATCTCTACGGTTCTGCTTTCCCAAACAAAAGCGACAATTTTCGAAAGAAAATTGTCGCTTCTTTTACTTAGAATGTTTTTGCAAGACTTTCTGGCGGAACTTGCTGGGCAGGGTTCCTGTTTCGCTTTTAAAGACTTTTGAAAAATAATTATAATCTCCAAAACCCACTTTGCTTGATGCATCGGTTATGGAGATGCCTGATGATATAAGTTCAATGGCGACGTCGATGCGTTTTTTTCTTATGTATTTGGCAACAGACATTCCGTAAAAATCATTAAAAATTTTATACAGCGAGTTTCGGCTTATATCAAAGTGCTCACAAAGCTTGTCAACCGAGAGGTCGGAAGAAAGGTTAGTCTCAATAAAGTTTGCAAGCTTAAATGCCAGGCTGGTATGGTCGCTTTTTATCAGCTTGTGCATAACCAGATAAGAAATACAAGCTTCCATAAGCTTGGCAACCGAATGTATCTGGTCAAAGTTTTTGCTCGTTATCTTGCTGAAATGCCGGCTCATATCCTCGTTGCTGTATTGTGCGGCATAGGTCAGAATTTCAGCTTTCTTTTCGTTTTTATCTTCCTTGTCAACAATCTGCCCAAACATAATATATCCGATTACTATGTCATCGATACGAAGGGGGGCAACGACCTCGGTCAGACCTGCGTGACATTTGTAAATGTTAAGACTATTGGATTTCTTGCATTTTTTGACTTCGCTTTTGATACAAGAATTGCATTTTTCCAGGGCTGAGGGATTTTTCTTAAGAGCAGCACAAAAATCACAGTCGTTTGCCGGTACAGAGACTATGGGTTCAAAATTGGTGTCGTAAATAACTATTTTTATCTTTGTGATGGTATAAAAATCGTTCATCAAAGATTTGCATTGTTTTATGTCAAACAATAAATCCATTTTAGTTGCTCCTTGGTACGAATTTGCTAAAAAAAGTATAATTATACCTTTAGTATATCTTATTTTTATGGTAAAATCAAGATGGAAAATAGGAAAGGTATGATTTGTGATGAAAGAAAAAGTTGAAATCATATTAAAAGCGGTAACCAACGCTTTTGACGCTTTCAAATCCGGCTTCAAAACGGGCATTACAAGTGATGAGCTTTTTAAGCCGTTTTTGAAATCGCTGCACGATGACCTTGGCGAATACGAAATTCTTTATGATTACATCTGGGGCGAGGATAGTCTGAACATTGACGGGGTCAGCAAAGGATATATCCCCAAAGCCGGTGACACGGTGATAATGGACATCAGTGTCGGCAAAGACGGTGTTTGGTGTGATATATGCCGTACATTTTTTGTCGGCGGTGCTTCGGACGAGCAGGCACACGTGTTTGAACTCATCAAACAAAGTATAAAGATGGGTGAAGAAAAGCTGAAAGCCGGCACATGTGCAGGTGAGCTTTATAAGGCAGTAAATTCGGCGTATGAAGCAGATGGGAAAGTTCTTGTTCATCATGCAGGACACAAAATCGGTGAAAGTGCATTGATGGAACCAAGGTTTGTCTCAGAAAATTCTGCAAAGATTGAGGCAAACAACATTTATACAATAGAGTCCGGATTTTATGAAAAATTTGGAATACGGCTTGAAAATGATTATTTTGTAAGCTGTGACAAAACCGAAAATTTATTTGAAAAATATATGAGTTTAGATATCAGGGAGTATGAGTTAAATGAAAAAGAGAATTAATGGAGTTTTTTCTGTACTTATGACACCGTTTGACGGAAACCGAGTAGATTATGATGTATTTGCAAAGCAGGTTCAGCGCCTCAGCGGTACCGATGTTGCCGGATATGTGGTAAACGGAAGTACTGCCGAGTTTGTGCATCTGACAAAGGAAGAGAAGAAAAAGCTGGTTGAAACAGTGACTTTGAATCGTGACCCGGACAAGCTGGTTGTTGTCAGCGCGTGCGAGCCGAACATTGCAGATACATATGACATTTGTGCACACGCGGCAGCGGTGAATGCTGACGCAATGCTTGTTTGCCCACCGTATTACTTCAAGCATACAACCGAGGAAATAAAGCAGTATTACACAGAACTTGCAGATATTTCTCCTCTGCCGGTTATTTTGTACAATATACCGTTTTTTACACAGGAACTTGAACTTGGTGTTATTTACGAACTTATGAACCACAAAAACATAATCGGCATCAAGGACAGCAGCGGCAATATGAAAAGAATTATGCACCTTATTGACAAGGCAAAGGATACAGATTTTTCTGTTATGACAGGTACAGACGATATGCTACTTCCGGCGTATGTTGGAGGATGCACAGGAAGTATGACTGCACTTGCTACGATTTATCCTGAAAAAATCACCGCTATTTATAAAAGCGTCAAAGTCGGTGATATCGAAAAAGCAAGAGTTGTTCAGCACAGCATAATGGAAGATTTGAGAACGGCCGATTCGCAGAGCTTCCCCGAAGGATACAAGCGTTTGATGGAGGAAGTAAGCCGAATTAAATTTGGAGATAAGGAAGTATAAAGAATACCGTTGCAGGTCAGAAAGGATAGTGATTTAAAGTATGAAAGCTGCTGTTTGGACAGGAGTAGATAAAATTGAAATACAGGATATTCCCATTCCTGAAATCGGCGAAGAACAAGCTCTTATAAAAGTTAAAGCTGCCGGTGTTTGCGCAACAGATTATCATATAATCTCGGGCAAGCTTAAAATAGGGGACCCACCCAATGTGCAGGGACACGAAATTTGTGGTGTTGTCGAAAAAATAAACACAACACGCGACGACATAAAGGTTGGTATGAGATGCGTTATTGCAACTTCTATCGGTTGTGGACATTGTGCGCATTGCCGTGCGGGAAATCAGTATCTTTGCGCAGAAAGTGCCGAAATAGGCTACAATCCGCACCATGGCGGTTATGCCGAATATGTAAAAGTTCCGGTTTCTGCTATTGTGCCAATCCCTGACAGTGTAAGTGACAGTGCAGGAAGTATTCTGGAAAGTATAGTTTGTCCCACCGAGTCCCTTATGAGATTGGGCGTGCCGCTTGCAGGAAGTGTTTTTATAACAGGAGCAGGCCCTGCGGCGCTTGCATTCATTATGATTGCAAAGCTTATGGGTGCCGGAAAGATTATTTCGCTTGTAAGAGGCGAATATAAGGCAGCGTTGGTAAAACGCTTTGGAGCGGACGAAACCATTGATGCAACTGCAAGCGAGGATTTTTGTGCAGAGGTTTTAGCAATGACAGGCGGCGAGGGCGCTGATGTTGTAATCGAAGCAACCGGGGCAGGCGGCATTATTGAAAAAATGCCTTACTGCAGTAAAAAAGGCGGAAAGGTTATTTTGTACGGTATCCCTGGAGACGATGAAGTGGTTAACTTCCCGATAAAAAAGCTGATTACAGAAGAAATCGCCATATATGGTGCGGTTGGAAATACAAAGGCATGGTATCCGCTTGTTGACCTGATTGCCAAAAAACAGCTGGACCTTGAAAAGATGGTTACTCACAGATTTAAGCTTGAGGAAATTGACAAAGCATTTGATTTGTACCGAAACAGAGAAAAAGGCCTTATTAAGGCTATAATAGAATTTTAGGAGGAAGCAATATGAAAATCACAGATGTAGAAGTAATTGTTGTAAGACAAAACGAAGTAAAAATGATTGGTGACGGCAGCCAGGATACTGCGGTTATCCTTGTTCACACGGACGAGGGTATCACCGGTATCGGCGAAGTTGACAGCTCGCCCGAGGTTGTAAAGGCTATTGTCGAGACACCTGCATCACATGACCAGTGCAGAGGTCTTAAGGAGATTCTTGTTGGCGAAAATCCGCTCAATATCGAATATCTTTGGTACAAGATGTATCATTACAGCTATTACTACACAAGAAGAAGCGTTGGTATCCATGCAATGAGCGGTATTGATATTGCTCTTTGGGATATTGCCGGCAAAAAGATGGGTGTTCCGGTTTCAATGCTTATTGGTGGTCGTTTCAGAGAAAAAATTCCGGCATACTGCTCGGTTCTGATGCCCGGCACAAAAGAAGAAATTGACGAACTTGTTGCTCATCACAAAGCTGATTGCAACTATAACGGTTATAAGTTTGGATGGGGTGCTTTGGGTGAAAGCGAAGAAAAGGATATTGAGTTGGTTGAATATTGCCGTCAGGCAGTTGGCGAAAATACCCGTCTTATGATTGATATCGGTATGCGCTGGACAGATTATAAATACGCACTCAGAGTTTCGAAAGAATACGAAAAGCAAAAGATTTACTGGCTTGAAGAGCCTTTCGCTCCGGACAGAACAGAGGACTTTGGAAGACTTGGTGACAACATCAGTATCTCGCTTGCATCGGGCGAAGAGTTTGGTACAATGTACGAGTTTAAAGAAATGCTTGACCACGGCAGTGTTGATATTGTTCAGCCTGATATGAGCCGTTGCGGTGGTATAACAATGGCTAAAAAGATTGCAGATATGGCACAACTCAGAGGTAAAAAGCTTATACCTCACGCATTCAAGACAGGTATTCTTATGGGTGCGACACTTCAGCTTATCGCAGCAATTCCCAATGCTGATATGCTTGAATACTGTGCTCAGGAGACCGTTCTCAGCAAACAGCTTGTTAAGAATCACTTCCAGCTTGACAGTGATGGATATGTTCATATTCCTACTGCACCCGGTATTGGTGTTGAACTTAACATGGATGTACTTGATACATACAGAAGATAAATCTTTAAAAAAGAGGGCTTTTTTGCCCTCTTTTTTCAGTCAATTCTTATATGAAAACTTTGACAAATATATGCGTTTATGGTAGTATTAAAATATCTTAGAATGCTCTTGTCAAAGTTTGACAAGAAGTGACTGATATGGTATAATGTTTAAATGAATTTAGGCTTTTTAAAGGAGAATTATTATGTCACCAATCATTTCATTAGTTGGTATTGTTTTAGGATTATGTTTGTTGATTTTTTTGGCTTATAAAGGTCATTCTATCATTTGGGTTGCGCCTTTGTGTGCCATTGTTGTAGCAATAATGGGCGGACTTAATATTCTTGATGCATATCTGGGTGACTACATAAAAGGCGTTGCTGATTATGTGGTTTCATGGTTCCCGGCGTTCTTTTTGGGAGCTGTTTACGGCAAGATTATGGATATGACAGGTTCTGCTCGTTCGCTTGCAAACAAGTTGGTTTCTTTGATTGGACCAAAGTTTGCGGTTGCTGCGGTTGTTCTTCCTTGTCTTTTGATGACATATGGCGGAATTTCTTTGTTTGTAGTTGTGTTTGTGATTTATCCCATGGGTTATGCAATTTATCGCGAGGCTAATCTGCCCCGAACACTCCTTCCCGGAGCAATTGCTTTTGGTGCATTTGGTATTACAATGACGGCAATTCCAGGAACTCCGCAAATTCAAAATATTATCCCTACTACATATTATGGAACAACAGCAACGGCGGCACCTTTGATGGGTATTGTAGCAGCTATTTTAATTGCTGTGCCCGGTTATCTTTACCTGGAGTGGCGTTGTCGTAATGCACGAAAAAAAGGTTTGGGATTTGTTGAAGATGAAAAGTATAAAGAAAATGCTTTTGATGTTTCAAAGCAGCCGTCGTGGCATTGGTTGAGCGGATTGCTGCCTTTGATTGTTGTTGTTTTGATGCTTAATGTTTTGCCCGGAATTCTGGCAAAAGCAGGCATTGCTGAATGGACCGCAAGTCAGTCGATTGTGGTGGCTTTGCTTGGCGGTATATTTGTGTCATGCATTATGAATATAAAACAATTCAAGGTTCTTTTGCCGGCTATAAACGACGGTGCAAACGGGTCGTTGTTGGCTATTATGAACACAGCGTGTGCGGTAGGCTTTGGAACGGTTGTTAAAATTGTTCCCGGATTTGCACTTCTTAAAAAAGCTATGCTCAATATGCCGGGCAGCATTCTTTTCTCTGAGGCGGTTGCTGTCAATGTGCTGGCAGGGGCAACAGGCTCTGCTTCGGGAGGTATGTCTATTGCACTCGAGGCTTTGGCTCCGCAGTATCTGGAAAAGGCTATCACAATTGGGATGAGTCCGGAGTTGCTGCATAGAATTGCATCTTTGGCATCGGGTGGATTGGATACATTACCTCACAATGGAGCGGTACTTACTTTGCTTGCTGTATCAAACTGCAAACATAAGGAATCATATATGGATGTTTGTGTTACTTCTTGTATTATTCCGGTTATCGTATCATTGCTGTTGTCTTTTGTTTGGGGATTATTTATTTAATATTGATGTGCGAATAATAGGTGTGGGAGATATACATACTAACAAATTAAGCTTAGGGGAGGATTTATTGTGTTTGGCAGAATTGAGCGGTGGTTTGGAAATGGCTGGCTTGGAATTGCAGAACTATTGATAACTGCGTTTTGTGTGTTTTTTTCAATTTCAATTCACGAATTTTGTCATGGATTTGCCGCCTATAAGCTTGGTGATTCAACAGCGAAATATATGGGGAGACTTAACTTAAGTCCGCTTAGTCATATTGATCCGATTGGTGCAATTTGTTTGTTCTTCTTTGGTTTCGGGTGGGCAAAGCCCGTGCCGGTAAATCCAAACAACTTTGCTTATGGCAAGCAAAAGTCCGGTATGGTGTGGACATCCCTTGCAGGACCTTTGGGAAATCTTTTTGTGGCATTTCTGGCGGTATTTTTCCTGCATGTATCTTATGTTATTTCACCAGTGATTCTGGACTTCAGCGAGGCGATATATTCGGTAATTGTAAACATATTATACACCCTTATCTTTATGAATGTGGGACTTGCGGTATTTAATTTTATTCCCGTCCCCCCGCTTGACGGCTCAAAAATTTTGAATGCAGTACTGCCGCCAAGACTTTATTTCAAAATTATGCAGTATGAGCAATATGGGTTTATTATACTTTTGCTTATAATAAACTTACCAATATTCAGCAGTATATTAAATGGCATTTCAAATTTGATTATATCTGCATTTTTCTGGATTGTGGAGCTTATTCCGTTTTTGAAGATTTAAAGAAATCAGAGGGTTTTTTATATGACGCAGCTTTCGTTTAAGCTTGATTCATTTGAGGGTCCGCTTGACCTTCTTTTGATGCTTATCAAAAAGAATAAAGTCAGCATATACGATATACCAATCGTAGAGATACTCGAGCAGTATCTTGCAGTTATGCAGCAAATGGAAGAACTTGACCTTGAGCTTTCGAGCGAATTTTTGGTTATGGCGGCAACGTTGCTGCAAATAAAATCAAAAATGCTTCTGCCTCAGAAAGACGAAGAGGGCGAGGCAGAAGACCCCAGAACCGAACTTGTAAGGCGACTTCTTGAATACCAGAAAATAAAAGAAAGCATAGAGTTTTTCCGCAGCCACGAAAATTCGGACGCAGTGATGTTTTTTAAATTGCCTGATGTGATTGAAAGACCACCTGCTGAGTTTAACTTTGCGGCACTTACCACCGAAAATCTGTTCGAGGCATACAAAATGTCGTTCTCGAAGCTTGAACGGAAAATGCCGCCGCCAAGGCAGTCATTTGCCGGGATAGTTGGTCACGAAAAGGTTTCGGTCCGCGAGCGTGTCCGCAAAATCTGGGACAAGCTTTTGAAAAAGGGCAAGGTTTTGTTCAAGGATATTTTCAAAGGGGCAAAATCAAAGCCCGAGGCTGTCGCATCGTTTCTGGCGGTGCTTGAAATGATAAAGCTTAATAAAATTGCGGTTGACAAGACCGAAGACGGAAATGACTATACAGTAACCAAAATTTCGGACAACGATAAATTTAATTTTGAAGAATTGGAGGACTAAGGCAAATGCCTTAGCTGCTTGAAAAATGAAACTTAAAGATGCGGAAGCAATAATTGAAGGTATATTGTTTGCAGCAGGAGACCCTGTGGATATCGAAAGAATATCTGACATACTGGACATTGACATAAAAAGTACGCGTGCGGTTTTGACTGCACTTTCGGACAAGTATGACGAGGAGAACCGCGGACTTAAAATTATACGCCTTGAAGATTCGTATCAGATGTGTACCCGTGGCGAGTACAACGAGTATATATCAAGACTTGCTGAGCCAAGACGGATGCAGACACTTTCGAATGCCGCAATGGAGGTTTTGTCCATTGTTGCATACAAACAGCCTGTCACCAGGGCGGTTATAGAGCAGATTCGCGGAGTTTCGTGTGATACATTGGTCAACAGACTTTTAGAACGCAATCTTATTCAGGAAATTGGCAGACTGGATACACCGGGAAGACCAATGCTTTTTGGAACAAATGATGAATTTTTGAGGTGTTTTGGCATTTCAAGCGTTACCGAGCTTCCTGATTATGAAAAAATAAGCTCCGAGCAGATTTCACTTGAGGGTGAAGAGGGATATATGTCGGCAATTGACGAAAAGACAGAAGAAGAAATGGCAAAGGCTGCACTTAGTACAGACGGGACATTGGATATATAAAAAGTTTGTCGGTGGATTGTATGATATATTTTTTGATTATAGCAATATTGATTTTGGCACTTTTGATTTTTCTTTTGTATTCACCGCTCAGGATAACGGTTGAGTACAGAAACCAAAAGCTTGCAATAGAGTTCCGGTGCCGTTTTTTGAAATGGCGGACCAAAGATTCGCATTTGAAAAAGAAAAAAACGGACGAGCCCGCATCAAAAGATAAGGGAAATATGCCGGGAGTACTTGAAAGACTGACAACTTTCAGGAAAAGTTATGACGGAGTTAGGGATATTGTTGATGAAGTTCTTGACCTGGTCAAAAATCGTGCACAGTTTTCGGGCATTTTTGTCAGAGTAAGATACGGAACGGGCGAAGCTGCCATAACAGGTATGATTTATGGCGCAATATGGGCTCTTGTCGGCAATGTTTACAGCTTTTTGTGCAGATTTTTCCGCATAGAGTTTCCTGTTGTAGAACTGGAACCGGTATTTGGTGGAAAAGCCTTTGAAATCGAGGCGGAGGGAATAATTACAACCAAGCTTGTGCATATTATTACTGCGGGTTTGCGCAGTTTAAGGTTATATTCAAAAAACAAAAAAGAAAAAGGAGCAAAGTAAAATGGCAGAACAACATCCAATTCAGGGACTGATGTATACAGCAATGCAAAGTATACGCGATATGATTGATGTAAATACAATTGTGGGTGACCCGGTTGAGTCTCCGGACGGAACAGTCATTATTCCCATATCCAAAGTGGGACTTGGCTTTGGCGTTGGTGGCTCGGACTATGCGTCACATAATGCAAAGCAGGGTGAAAACGGACAGAATCTGTTTGGTGGCGGTGCCGGCGGTGGTGTTTCGATTACTCCGGTTGCATTTATGGTTGTAGGAAAGGGTCAGATAAGATTGATGCCTGTAAATCCTGACACCAATATTTATGACAGAATTGTGGATATGGTACCTGTTGCAATTGATAAAATTGCTGAGCTTAAGGACAGCTTTGTTGCAAAAAGGGAAGCTAAAAAAGAAGAAAAAAATTCTGAGACTTCGGATTTTTCAGAGTTTTAGTCAAGAATAAAAAATACTGAGTTAAATATCCCACCCTCTTTAAAAAGAGGGCGGGAAATTTGTGTTTGAGGCGCTTGTTTGCCTGCACGCGGAAAGGCTGCGGAAAAAATGAAAAAACTTCTTATAATTGACGGAAACAGCATATTAAACCGAGCATACTATGGCATACGTATGCTTAATGCCCCCGATGGTACTCCGACAAATGCTGTCTATGGCTTTTTGAATATTCTTTTTAAAAACCTTGAGGAGGATACTCCTGATTTTTTGTGTGTTGCCTTTGATGTAAAAGAAAAGACTTTCCGCCACGAAATGTATGATTTATACAAGGCACAGCGCAAACCGGCACCCGAGGATTTTTTGGTGCAGCTTCCTTTGATTAAGGAAGTCCTTGCTGCAATGAACTGTGTATGTCTTGAAAAGCCGGGATATGAGGCAGATGATATTATAGGCACAGTTTCAAGAATATGCGAAGAACAGAATATAGAATGCAGCATTCTTACAGGCGATAAGGATGACCTTCAGCTTGCGTCAGACCTTACCAGAGTAAAGCTTGTTATAACCCGTATGGGTGCTACAACAACAACGGTTTATGGCAAAGACGAAGTTTTTGAAAAATATGCAGTAACCCCAAAAGAGTTTATTGATGTAAAGGCTCTTATGGGGGATTCGTCAGACAATATACCGGGAGTAAAGGGCATAGGCGAAAAGACTGCGTTTGCGCTTATTGAAAAAACCAAAAGCATTGATAAGCTTTATGAAGATCTTGATACACTTGAACTTACACCGTCGGTCAGAAAAAAGCTTGAAGAGGGCAGAGAAGATGCGATTTTAAGCAGAAAACTTTCGGAAATTGACAGGTTTGTCCCGATTGAATTCACTCCCGAAGATTGCAGAAAAAAAGACTTTGACAATGAAAAACTGTATGAGCTTTTTTCACGACTTAACTTCAAATCGTTTTTAAACAAGCTTGAAATAACGCCGGATTCAAAAGAAGAAATCATCTTTGACGAAAAGTGCGAAATAATTGAAGCAAATCGAATTTCTGATATAATCGGGACAAGCGGCAATATTGTTTACAAATTGTATGAAAATGGAGCCGGCATTGATTTTGCGTTTTCGCCTGACAACAAAAAGTTTTATTTTGCAAAAAGCACAGATGATGCAAGTTTAAAAAAGATTTTTGAGGATGAAAACATAAAAAAGACCGGATTTGATACAAAACCGGATATGATTTTACTTAAGGAGAAGAATATAGAATTCCTGGGGCTCTCATTTGATGCGGCTGTTGCGGCGTATATACTTGAACCTGCCCGAAGCTCGTATGATGTTGAGGGACTTAGCTTTGACTTTTTGGGATACTCTTTGAAATCTTCGAAAAATGAGGAAGAAAATGGTCAGCTTTCGTTTGATTTTGGTGACAGCGATTCAAGCGACAGTGCAGCAGAGGAACTTTTTTCGATTTTTAAGCTTAGCGAACTGTTTGCAAAAAAAATTAAGGAAAACAATCAGGAAAGACTTTATTATGATATAGAATTACCGCTTGTAAAAGTGCTTGCCGATATGCAGTACACAGGTGTTTTTGTGGACAAAAATGCACTCGTCGAATTTGGTGAGGGACTAAAAACCGAGATTTTGGGCATTGAGACCGAGATTTATGAATTTGCCGGAAAACAGTTTAACATAAATTCACCCAAACAACTGGGCGAAATATTGTTTGTTGATATGCAGATTCCACACGGCAAGAAGACAAAGACGGGATATTCAACAAGTGCGGATGTTCTCAAAAAAATTGAAAATGTTCATCCCATAATCCCCAAAATTCTGGAATATCGTGCTCTTACAAAGCTTCAGTCAACTTATGTTGATGGACTTTTAGCTGTTATAAATCCCAAAACCGGAAGAATACATTCAAACTTCAATCAGACAGTTACAGCAACCGGCAGAATAAGCAGTACTGAGCCTAATTTGCAAAATATTCCTGTCCGCACCAACCGGGGCCGCGAAATGCGCCGGATGTTTGTTGCCGAAGGAAACAAAACGCTGATAGATGCTGATTATTCGCAGATTGAGCTTCGTGTTCTGGCGCACATTGCGGATGACGAAAATATGAAAAATGCGTTTTTAAGCGAAACGGATATCCATTCGCAAACTGCTGCGCAGGTTTTTGGAGTGCCGCTTGCTGAGGTTACTTCGTCAATGCGCTCGAGTGCCAAAGCGGTTAATTTTGGGATAGTTTATGGAATTGGTGAGTTCTCGCTTGCTCAGGACCTCAGGATTTCGATGAAAGAAGCAAAGCAGTATATTGATGATTATCTCAGGACTTATCCAAATGTCAGGGAATATATGAAAAACATTGTTGAAGAGGGGCGGCAAAAGGGTTTTGTGTCAACCATCCTTGAAAGACGCAGATATATCCCCGAACTTCGTGCAAGCAATCGTATAACCCAGGGCTTTGGCGAACGAGTTGCTATGAATGCGCCTGTCCAGGGATCTGCGGCAGATATCATCAAGATAGCAATGGTGAATGTTTATGAAAGGTTTAAGGCGGAGGGCCTTAAGTCCAGGCTTATACTTCAGGTGCACGACGAATTGATTGTTGAAGCCGAACCGGGTGAAGAAGAAATTTCGGCAAGGCTTTTAACCGAAGAAATGGAAAATGCACTCAAGTTGTCTGTGCCGCTTAAAGTTGACTGCAATATGGGTAAGACCTGGTTTGATACAAAATAAAGGGGGAGTCCTTTATGAAAATAATAGGAATAACAGGCGGAACAGGAGCGGGCAAGAGTGAGCTTTCGGCAAAGCTGGGCCAGCTTGGCGCGACGGTGGTTGATTCGGATTTGATTTCGCACCGGATTTCAAAAAAAGGCGGTGCAGCCTTTGATGAGATTGTAACAAGTTTTGGGACTGACATTCTTGACAAGACAGGCGAAATTGACCGAAAAAGATTGGGAAAAATTGTTTTTGAAAACCCCGATAAATTAGAATTACTTGAGAAAATTACACATAAGCATATATTTGAAAGAATGCAGCAGGAAATTGAGGCCTGCGACACAGATGCAGTAGTTTTGGATGTGCCTCTTTTGTTTCAGTGCAATTTCCCGATAAAGTGTGACCTGACAGTTGCAGTGATTGCAGACGAGGAAACAAGAATAAAGAGAATTATGAATCGTGACGGCATCACAAAGGATGCCGCTGTTGCCCGGATAAAAAATCAGCTTAGCAATGATGAATATAAAGCTTTGGCTGATGTGTGTTTTGAAAACAACGGCGGTCCGGAGGAAATTGAGAAGTTTGCAAGACGGCTGCTTGGCAAATTGTAAAAATATTTTGGCAGAGGAATTTGATTGTGAAAAAGTTTGGTTGTATGCGCTTTGTGCTGATTATTTTGATTGCGCTAAGCATTTTGTATTTTACTGTAGGAGCGGGAAAAACCGTTATTCTTAAAAAGATTTTCCCGATTAAGTATCAGGAATATGTCGAGATGTATTCGGATGAGTGTTCGCTTGACAAAAACCTTGTGTATGCTATAATAAAGACCGAAAGCAATTTTGACAAGGACGCACAGTCGGTTGTCGGGGCAAAGGGTCTTATGCAGCTTATGGAAAAGACGGCGGAGGAGTGTAACAGCAAGGGAAAGTTTGGCTATAATATTCCGTCAGACCTGTTTGTTGCAGAGAAAAACATAAGACTTGGCTGTTTTTACCTGAAGACTTTGATTAATGTTTATGGAAATGCCGAAATGGCTGTTGTTGCATACAACGGCGGAACAGGAAATGTGAACGAATGGCTGAAGGACTCAAATCTTTCGGACGGGAAAGGCGGTCTTGCTGAAATCCCATACGAAGAGACCCGGAAGTATAAAGAAAAAGTGTTTAAGAACTTTGAAATGTATAACAAGCTGTATAAAACAAACGAATAAGGAGTGCATGGAAATGGAAAACAACTTGATGTATGAAAGACAGAATGGTTTTGCAGGACTGGATAATCAGACAAAAGGCGAAATTTACAGCTTTTGTGAAGAATACAAACAGGCACTTACAAAAGCTAAAACCGAAAGAGAATTTTGTGACCTTTCGGTAGAACTTTTAGACAAGGCAGGATTTGTTTCACTTGATTCAAAGGATTCACTTAAGCCGGGCGACCGTGTTTATGCCGTAAACCGCGGCAAAGGTGTGACCGCATTTGTAATAGGTAAGGAGCCGATTGAGAATGGCCTTAATATAGTTGGTGCACATATTGATTCGCCAAGACTTGACCTTAAGCCAAATCCGCTTTACGAAGAGGGGAAAATGGCATACCTCAAGACTCATTATTACGGCGGAATCCGCAAATATCAATGGCTCAGTATTCCTCTTTCGTTACATGGTGTTATCATCAAAAAGGATGGAACCAAAGTTCAGGTGAATATTGGTGAGGGCGAGGACGACATAGTATTTTGTATTGCAGACCTTCTTCCGCACCTTGCACAAAATCAGGCAGGCAAAAAGCTTTCTGAGGCATTTGAGGGCGAAAAACTGAATGTAATCGCAGGCAATGTCCCTGCAGATGTTGACAAGGACAAAAAAAAGTATGCAGTTATGGAAATTTTAAATCAAAAGTATGGTATTGTCGAGGCTGACTTTGTTTGTGCCGAGCTTGAGCTTGTACCTGCATTTGGAGCAAAAGACACAGGATTTGACCGCAGTATGATTGCGGGGTACGGACACGACGACCGAGTTTGTGCTTATACTGCACTGAAAGCAATAATCGACACCAAAACTCCTGAAAAGACAGCGGTTTGTATGCTGGTTGACAAAGAGGAAATAGGAAGCCTTGGAAATACAGGTATGCAGTCAAGATTTTTTGAAAACATACTTGCGAAACTGTGCGACAAGCTGAATAATAATTACAACGAGCTTCTTGTACGCGGTTGCCTTTCAAACTCGTCTTGTCTTTCGGCTGATGTGGGTGCAGCATTTGATTCGAATTTTGCTGATGTATATGAAAGAGGAAACGCATCATATATAAACGAGGGACTTTTGATTACAAAGTATACAGGAGCCAGAGGAAAAAGCTCCGCAAGCGATGCAAATGCAGAATTTGTTGCAAAAATTTGCCGCATTTTTGATGAAAGCGATGTGAAATGGCAGTGCGCTGAGCTTGGCAGAATTGATGTTGGTGGTGGGGGAACAATCGCTTGTTATCTTGCCAATCTTGATATCGAGGTTATTGATGTGGGTGTTACACTTCTTGGAATGCACTCACCTTACGAAATTGCCGGAAAGTTTGATATATATATGGCATACAAGGGTTACAAGGCTTTTATGAATAGTTAATAAGTTTATTAAATCGGCTGTGACAAAAGCTTTGTCTCAGTCGATTTTTTGTATGTTTGACTTGACTTAAGATGAAAAATATAGTAGAATTTGTATGTAAAATTTAATACATTCACACAGAGTGTCGGTTGTGCTGCAAAAGGTGATTTGCCAAGGCATAACCGGTGGAAAGGGAATGAGGTGAGAATCCTCAGCGATAACTGTCGGTGTGTGCATCGAACGTTTTTGTGTTCGTCGGCGAAAGCCGGTCATTGGGAAACTGAGAAGGCAGAATGCAAAAATGCGGACTTTCGAGTCTATATGGTGCGAGTCACAAGACCTGCTTTGATGTTATCTTGCAAGTGCTTAAAACGCATAGAGGTAATGTTTTTGTTTGTAGGCATGTTTAGGTAAGACCATGTTAGTTTGTGCAAACAAATTGTGATTCATCACAGAAAAACTCAGCTGTGGTAATTTTTTGAAAGAAAAATTGCCGCAGTTTTTTTGTTTTCTGCGGTGCGGAGGTGAAAGATAAATAAAAAGCAAAGCAGAAAATAAAACAGGAGGAAGAAAATGAAAAGAATAATATCGTTAATTTTGAGTATCGTGATGATTGCAGGTTCTTTTTGCGTGACGGCAGTTGCAATGGAGAATACAAACAACGACATTACAGTATATTTAACAATCAGCAAGTATGGTGAAATAGTATCGGACAAAAATGGTACACCTGTAGCTATGTCACCGATTTTACTTTCGGGTAAGGATGGATATGCGCTGGATGATGTTTTCGGGGCAGCACATAATTCTTTGTGCGAGGCAGGCACATCAGGATATGAGACTGCAACGGGCGATTATGGTCTATATGTTTCAAAGTTTTGGGAAGACACAAGTGGAAACTTTACATATCAGGTAAATTTTGGCGAAGAAGATGTGTGGGGTCCGACTCATGAAGTTGAGAACGGAGACTATATTGAATTTTGCATAAACAAAAGCTTTTATCCGGACACAGAGGTATATACCCGGTTTGATAAAAGGAGAGTGGAAGTTCAGCCGGGTGAGAGTGCAGAGCTGATCTTGTCGCAGGCTGAATATATGGCAGAGGGATTGACTTTTTCTGCTTGTGCAGATGCGGTGATAACAATAAATGGTGCACAAACCGAAAATGTGACAGATGAAGAAGGCAAAGGTTCGATTTGTTTTGCAGAATGTGGGAAATATATTGTTTCGGCAGCAAAGACAAAAACTGTCAACGAGGAGACGGTCCCTGCTATTGCGGCACCTGTTTGCGTAGTTGAAGTAAAAAATACCGAGGCTCCACCTGCAGATACACCTGATGACCCTTTGCAAGATGAGAAGGGAGACAATGCTGATGGCGTGTCTGCTGAAGAGCAGATACATAATATAGTTGAAAAATACCTTGATGACAGCATTGTGAATGACGGAAATATGTATTGGTTTGTGGCTGATTTTGCTGATTATTTGAAAGTATATCCCGAAAGTCAGTACGTTTTAACAAACACTCAGAAGCAAAAATGTGTGGATAAAATAATCGAATTTGCAGATGAAGCTTCGTCACAGGGTGACCTTTCAAAAGCGGTCATTGCTCTTCGTGCTTTGGGATATGATGCTAAAAATACTTACCGAAAAAATGGTACAGCCTTTGATATTGTGGCAAAGCTCACTTCACTTGTTACAGAGGAATCAGTTTCTGCACCTTATTATGAATATACGCTTCCCTATGTATTGATTGCACTTGAACAAGGCGAAAACTATGCCTCGCAGGAAACAATAGATTTTCTTATAAGCACAGCTGAGGCAAAAAAGGCATCCTGGCAAGATACAACCTGGGGTATTGATGGCGCAGCTCCTATGCTTCGTGCCCTTGCATCTTATTGCAGTACAAATGAAATTGCAAGGGCTCTTGTTGTCGATACAACAGAGCTGATAAAGGCTTTTCAGGGCAGTGGCGGCTCGGTGGGAAATGCAGCTTCGACCGGACTTGCTATGATGGGACTTTCAGCTGTTGGAACAAATCCCGAACTTATTATAAAGGACGGAAAAAGCCTGATAGACGGACTTATGAATCAAAGTAACGAAACATTTGATGGATTTTTGCCTGAGGAAAATTCGTTTTCTACAGAACAGGGATTAAGAGGTCTTATTTCGTGGAAACTGTATGGTCTCGGAAAAATGACTTATGACTTTAAAGATTACCCCAAAAATGAAGCAAGAGCAACGCGGAAAGTTGTTTCAGGCTCGTCAGGGGGTGGCGGAGGCTCATCAATAGTAAAAGAGGATGATAAAGAAAAAGATGATACAAAAAAAGAGACTGAAGTTATTGAAGAAAAACCACAGGGGTTAAGCGATAAAAGTGAAGATGTAAAAATACTTCCGATAATCTTTGAAGAAAAAACCTTTGAGGACATAAAACAGCATAAAAACCAGAATTGTATTGAACAGCTTGCATTGAGAGGTATAATAAACGGAAAAAATGAAAAAAGCTACTGCCCCGACGAAACAATGACCAGAGCAGAATTTTCTACCATTGTGGTAAGAGCCTTGGGCGTACCACAAAAAGACGGCAAAGCTTTTAAAGATGTGGCTGACAATGACTGGTTTAATGTATATGTAAATACCGCTTACAGTTATGGCATAGTAAACGGAGTATCTGAAACCGAGTTTAACCCGAACGGAGAAATTACGCGTGAAGAGGCGGCAACGATGTTTTTGAGAGCGGCAAAGCTTTGCGGAATGAGGGTAGACCTTGGTGAAACTGAAGTAAGAAACAGTCTTGCAGAGTTTTCAGATTATACAAAAGCATCGGATTGGGCAATGACGGGACTTGCTTTTTGTTATAATGAATCAATCCTTGATAAAAGTGTTATCGAAGTAAAACCAAATGCCAAGATAACAAGAGCAGAAGTGGCTGAGATGCTTTACAATATGCTTGACAGGGTGAAGCTGATATGAAAAAACTGAAAAATAATAAAACATTAACCGTTTTTTTAACCGTATTGATTGCGCTTATATGTGTCTCTTGCAACAAGACGGATATATTGAAAAACAATGAAACCGACACGGTTTTTAGTGTGACAAAAGAGGTGACAGACAAAGGTCTGTCACCCCTTGTTAATGAAACAGAGGAGAAGTTAAACCCTCAAAAAGAAGAGTATTTGAAAGAACAAATATTCAATGCCGGGGAAACAGAAGAAACAAAGCAAGAAAAGAAAACGGATGTGGACTCGTTAAATGATTCAGACGATATAGTGAATACACTTTATTGTACTTTGTCAGTAAGGTGCGATACTATTTTTGATAATATTTCTGACTTTGCAAAAGAAAAAATTGAAATTTTACCGGCAGACGGCATAGTATTTCCCGAAACAAAAGTAGTATTTTATGACGGAGAAAGTGTCTTTAATGTTCTTGCAAGAGAACTGAAGAAAAACAAGATACATATTGATTTCGAGAACACGCCGATGTATAATACAGTATATATAAAAGGAATTTCAAATCTGTATGAGCATGATTGCGGTCAGCTTTCGGGGTGGATATATAGAGTAAACGGAAAAGTACCGGGATATGGATGCTCGCAATATATATTGAAATCTGGAGATAAAATAGAATTTGTGTATACCTGTGATTTGGGCAAAGATATTGATTAAATTAAAAAAGGAGAGTGAAACTGCAATATGAACGAGTTTAAAACATATCATCCGATTGTGAACTTTACATATTTTGTATTTGTAATCGGGTTTGGTTGCTTTTTGATGCATCCGGTGTGTCTGTGTATTTCTGTTGCTTGCGGTTTTGCATACTCTGTGATGCTGAAGGGCAAAAAGGCAATCAGGACAAATCTTTTATATATGTTGCCAATATTGATTTTAACGGCTCTTATAAACCCCCTCTTTAATCATGAAGGGCCCACAATCCTTATGTATCTGCCAAGCGGAAATCCGCTTACAGCAGAGTCAATTGTTTACGGACTTTGTGCGGCAACAATGATTGCTTCTGTTATATGTCATTTTTCTTGTTATAACGAGGTTATGACAAGTGATAAATTTATTTATCTGTTTGGCAAAGTTATTCCGGCATTGTCGCTTATATTTTCGATGACACTCAGGTTTGTACCAAAGTTTGTTTCTCAGTTTAAAGTTGTGACAAATGCCCAGCGTTGTATGGGACGCGATGTGAGTAGCGGCAAGCGGATAAAGAGCGCTAAGAATGGACTTAATGTTTTATCTGTTATGACAACATGGTCTTTGGAAAATGCAATCGAAACGGCAGACAGTATGAAGTCCCGCGGATACGGAAATCCCGGAAGAACGACATTTTCAATATTTAAATTCGATAAACGAGATAAAAAGACACTTGTTTGTATTCTGATTTTTGGGATATATACATTTGCAGGAAACTTGATGGGTGGGATGTATTTTCGGTTTTTTCCGTCAATACAATCAGCAGAGATTTCACTTTGGAGTATAAGTGTATTTGCCTCGTATTTGTTTCTTTGTATATGCCCTATCGTAATTGAAATCCGGGAGGTGAGAAAATGGAAAGCATTAGAACAGAAAATCTGAGTTTTGCATATCCGGGCAAAGCGGATAATACACTTAAAAATATAAATCTTACGGTTAAGCAAGGTGAATTTGTTCTTATTTGCGGTAAGTCAGGATGTGGAAAAACCACGCTTTTAAGACTTTTAAAAACTTCGCTGTCTCCTTGTGGGAAGATAAGCGGAAACATATACTTTGGCGGCAAACTGCTTGCTGAATGTAATAACAAAGAACAGACGGCAGGCATCGGTTTTGTGATGCAATCGTGCGACAATCAGATTGTATGCGACAAGGTATGGCACGAGCTTGCCTTTGGCCTCGAGAGTCTTGGGTACAAAACGCCTGAAATCAGGGCAAGAGTATCTGAAATGGCATCTTTTTTTGGCATACAAAACTGGTTTTACAAAAAAACGACCGAGCTTTCGGGCGGGCAAAAACAGCTTTTAAATCTTGCCTCGGTTATGGTTATGCAACCCGCTGTTTTGATACTTGACGAGCCAACAAGTCAGCTTGACCCGATTGCAGCACAGGAGTTTTTGCAAATACTTGAAAAAATCAACCGTGAACTTGGTACAACCATAATTCTTACCGAGCATCGTCTGGAAGATGCCTTCACAATGGCAGACAGAATTGTCGTTTTGGATGATGGCAGAATTATTGCAGATGAAGCACCGACTGAGGTTGGGAAGATTTTGAAATCTATAAATCATGATATGTATAAAGCACTTCCAACCCCAATGAGAGTTTATGCAAGAATCCCAAATTCTCTGCCTTGTCCCCTGACAGTAAGAGAGGGAAGATGTTGGCTTGAAGAATATTCAAAAGAAAATATTTTGAATCCTGATGCCATTCCCGATGATGTTGTGAATGACAAGAAAGATACCGTTATTGAAATTAAAGATGTCTGGTTCAGGTATGAAAAGGATTTGCCCGATGTTGTAAAGGGATTTAATCTGCGCGTAAACAAAGGTGAAATGTTTGCAATGCTTGGCGGCAACGGAACAGGAAAGACAACAGTTATATCGCTTGTTGCGGGACTTAACAAACCCTACAGAGGGAATGTGCTGTTAAAGGGGCAAAACATTTCTGAAGTCCAGGGTTTATATAACGGACTTTTGGGCGTTCTTCCCCAAAATCCGCAGAGCGTGTTTGTTAAAAAGACGGTTTATCTTGATTTGATGGAGATTCTGTCCGAAAGAAAGCTCGCAAAGGAAGAGAAAGAACAGAAGATACAAAACATTGCAGGCTTGTGCCAGATTGAAAATCTTTTAGACAGGCATCCGTATGATTTGTCTGGTGGCGAACAGCAAAGAGCAGCACTTGCAAAAGTTCTTTTGCTAAATCCTGAGATTCTTCTTCTGGATGAGCCGACGAAAGGTATGGATGCCCAGTTCAAAGAAGAGTTTGCAGATATTCTTGCAGAGTTAAAAGCAAATGGTGTCACAATCCTTATGGTGTCTCACGATATCGAGTTTTGTGCCGAGTATGCGGACAGATGTGCTCTTGTCTTTGACGGAAGCATTACATCTGATGGTGCGCCCAGAGAGTTTTTTAAGGGTAAAAACTTTTATACAACAGCGGCAAACCGTATGGCAAGAACATGCCTTCCTGATGCAGTTCTGGCGGAAGATATAATACTTGCTTGCGGTGGTGCGATGCAAAAAAAAGAAAAGAAAACACCAAGAATTGAATCTGCAGCTCCCCAAAATGAAGTAAAAGAGCAAATCGAATTATTACAAAATACCAACTCAGACAAAAAGATGGCAAAAAGAGTGCTTTTAACGATATTTTTGATACTGTTTCTGATGCCTCTTACGATTTACGCCGGTGTTTCGTTTTTGGGGGACAGAAAGTATTATTTTACAAGTCTTATGATTATTCTTGAAGCGATGATTCCTTTTTGTATGATGTTTGAGTCAAGAAAGCCCAAAGCGCGTGAACTTGTCACAATAAGTGTGATTTGCGGCATAGCCGTCGCAGGAAGAATGGCGTTTTTTATGCTGCCGCAGTTTAAACCAACAGTTGCAATTATTATAATTGCAGGTGTGTGCTTTGGCGGCGAAACCGGTTTTTTGGTGGGAGCAATCAGCGGTTTTGTGTCAAATTTTTTCTTTGGCCAAGGTCCGTGGACCCCTTGGCAGATGTTTGCACTTGGCATAATTGGCTTTTTTGCAGGAATGCTTTTTAAGGAAGGAATGCTCAAAAAAACAAAGGCAGTTCTTTCGGTATTTGGATTCTTGATGACTGTTTTTGTTTATGGCGGCATTATGAATCCGGCATCTATTATTATGGTGCAAAATAAAATTATTTGGGAAATGATAGCTGCTTCCTATATTGCAGGATTGCCGCTTGATATAATTCATGCATTTGCAACTGCGTTTTTCCTTTGGTTTATCGCAGAACCGATGATGGAGAAAATCGAAAGAATAAAAATTAAGTATGGACTTGTTAGTTAAAGAGGAAAGCTTTCGAAAACTTAGTTGCTATTATTGCTTTTTTGGTTATGTTATGATGTAATTATTACTGAATGTATTATAGAGATTAGATATCTGTCGTATTTAAGTTGGAGTATTGTAAAATGACACACATTTTTGCATCAATAAAAGAATCACTTTCTTCTGTTTTGCCGATCGCGATTATAGTTCTTATACTTTCTATCACCTGCGTATCGTTGGATGCAGGTGTTTTAGTGTTGTTTTTGTTCGGAACGATTGTGCTGATTTTGGGAATGAGTTTTTTCACGGTTGGTTCAGGGATATCAATGGAACCTTTGGGAGACGGAATAGGTAAGTCCTTAAATAAAAACAACAAGATTATAATTCCGCTTGTTATATGTTTTATTCTTGGCTTTTTTATCACGGTTTCGGAACCTGATTTGCAGGTTCTTGCCGAACAAGTTCCAACAATCCCAAATGCAATGCTTGTCAACTGTGTTGGTGTTGGTGTGGGCGTTTTCCTCAGTATTACACTTCTTAGAAACAAAAAGGGCTTTCCGTTGAGAAAGCTGCTTTTGGTATTTTATATTTTTATTATTGTGCTGTCATTTTTTGCACCAAATGAATTTGTACCTACCGCGTTTGACTCGG
>JAFQSM010000025.1 GCA_017409575.1 Clostridia bacterium | reverse complement strand
TCTACCCAAGAGGATTTACATATGCTATAATAGCATTGTAAAAATGGTAAGCAGTTAAAACGGTAAGCAGTTAAAGTATTTTTAAGGGTAACAAATATTACTCGGAAATGTCAACTTTTAGACGGAAGAAGTATGCCTAATGCTTCTCTTTGAGAGCGTTGGGGGCACAAAAATGAACGACTGCTATTTGCAGTCTATGGAGTGATAAAGTCAAGGGATAATTATGCCCTGAAGCTTTATCCGAAACTAAATATTACGGGAACAAAAAGAATGTAGGTTTAGCCTTAAATGGCTTATTTCTGCATTCTTTTTTTATCTAAATACATTGTGGAAACCAAAACTTTGAAGAATCCTATCGGCACATCCCGTCCTGCTCGGCAGGAATGTGTACGGACAAAATTTTGTGGAACAACAAAAACGAAATGTGCAAGCTTTTAACGGTTTTCCTTGCACAGACAAAGCGAGTATTCGGTTGCTTTGTTACCTAAAAATCCAGGATGTGAGCAGACATCCGGACACAGTAGCGGCTGTGAAAATATATTCATATGTCACCGCTTATGGCATATTTCAGCATCGGCAAGTTTTGCACCTGAGTTTAGCAGGTTGATGCTACCGCAGGACTTTTTTGAGTTCAAACAAAAAAATAGCGGTAATATTACTAACCTAGCAGTTAGCTTCATACAAAAGGGAGACAGAGATAAAAAAAGCACCCGAAAGTGCCTTAAATGCGCTGTTTTCCATTAAGTCAAACAAGGAAATAAAGAGGTAACAGATACAAAACTTTAGTGCCATAGCTATGCCCTTGCGAAAGAAAGGGATTAAAATGAAAACAAACATATACAAAAATTTAGAAGTGCAGTACAACAAGTTGTTCCGTCATCTGAAGGTTGGAAGCTTCAAGACAAGAGAGCGTTACGGCAAAGCCTTCAAACGCTTTATGGTATTTCTGGCACGAGAGTACCGTTTGCAAAAGCTTTGCAACATTTCAGAGAAGCATATACTTGCATACGTTTCGTATATGCAAAACAATGGCTTGTCAGCTTCCACGATTAAGACAGAGCTTGCCGCCATACGTTTCTTCCACGACAATATGCCGTATACAAGAAGCGAACTGCCTACCAACAAAGACTTACAGCTAAAGAAAAGAACTTTTGGCGGTGTGGACAGAACCTGGACTACTCCGGAATTTAACCATATGCTCATTGCCGCAATTGATAACAAGGATTATCAGGCGATTCTGTGCCTTGCGAGATATGCGGGACTTCGCTTGGAGGAATGCTTCCGAATTGACACCAATGACGCAAAAAATGCCCTTGAAACAGGCGAACTGCTTGTCAAGGGCAAGGGCGGACTTTGGAGATATGTACCTATCAACGAGTCTATCAGAATTACATTTCGTGATATGTTAAAGATTACTCCAGTTGGAGAAAAACTGTTTGTGCGACCTTACGATAAGACGCATCTTGCGATGAAGCGTTTACAGTGCTTTATTGCATATCACAGAAAGACATTCACCGAAAACACTATTACATTTCACGGACTTCGACACACCTTTGCCCACGAACAGTACAACAAGTTCATTGAACAAGGATTTTCCGATTTCGTTGCTCGAAAAAAGGTATCCGAGCTGCTTGGGCATCACCGCGATGATGTAACAAGAATCTATTTGTCGGGCGGTGATGATGTATGACCAAAAAGAAAAATCTTTACACTAAAATGCTTAAAGATTACCCCGATGTCTTAAACGTATATCAGATGTGCGAGGCTCTTGGCGGTATAAGCACTAAGACGGGCTATAAGCTTCTTAAAGAAAAAAGAATTGAAAGTATAAAGGTCGGTCGGGAATATAAGATAGCCAAAATAAATTTGATAGATTTCATCACAAATAACGGCTAAAATCTTTACAAAAGCACCTGCTTTTGGTATAAT
>JAFQSM010000024.1 GCA_017409575.1 Clostridia bacterium | reverse complement strand
CGCAATCTCCCGCTCTGTTCTCGCCTCAAACCCACGTGCAACTCGGCTCCCCTGCAAGGGGAGCTGTCACGGATACGTGACTGAGGGGTTGTAGTTGAATTGAGATAATCTTTTTCCCAACCCCTCCGTCTCGTAAACCGCAAGCGGTTTTCTCGACACCTCCCCTTGCAGGGGAGGCGAGAACACAATGGAGAGGTAGCCGAGTTGCCCGTGGGTGGTCCCTACGGTTGGTGCATTCTCGCTTGCGCGACGGACAACAGTAAATGTTGTCCCTACGAATGTCACTGTCCCCTCGCAGAAAACATTTATTGCGTCGCAGACCCTTTTCTCTTCACGAAACTTGTCAAGATTAGTGGACAGATAAAAGAGTGAAAAAATGGTTTGGAATGGCATAATTGATACCTGAATGCAGTCGTTCGGAATTGTAATAAAGCTCAATATACTCAACAATGGTTCTTGCCGCTTCTTGAAATGTGAAGTTGCTAATGTCATCCATTTCACATTCCAAGGTTTTCCAAAAACTTTCAATGGGTTGATTATCGCTGGGAGTTCCGGGACGCGACATGCTTTTCCGAAATCCGTTTTCTTCCACCAGTTGTTTGGTTTTCTTTGCGGTGTATTGACATCCTCTGTCGCTATGATACACAGCATTCGCAGGACGATTTGGATTTCTTCCCACCGCCATTTTGAAAGCATCTTGCACCAACTTTTGGGTTTGGGTTTTGGCTATGCTCCAACCAACAATGCGTCTGGTTGCCACATCAATAATTCCGCAAATATATACTTTCGCATTTTTGCATTTCAGTTCAGTTATGTCGGAGCACCAAAGATAATTGGGTGTGGTTATTCTAAACTTATCCTTGATTAGGTTTTCCTCGATGTATTGCTGTTCGGTGGGTTTTGGTTGCCTTGGTTTGCGATTTCGACCGCTTTTAGCCACCAAACCGTGCTTTTTCAGTGTTTTTGAAATACGATATTCACTAATATCTATTTCCGGCAACAATTCTCTGCGAATTCGTATTCTTCCGTAATTGCCCTTGTTCTTCTCAAAACAGTGAATAACCGCTTTTTCAAGTTCTTTTTCTTCACTATCCTGCTCTTTGGCGATACGATAATACTCGCTTCGAGACACACCCAACAGGCGGCATACTTCGCTTGTTTTGTAGTTTCTCAACTCTGTTTTTGCGAACTTTACTCGTCTGCCGGGTGTTTCGCAAAGTATGCCGCTGCTTTTTTTAAGATTTCCATCTCCATTTTCAAGCGTTCGTTTTCTTTGCGGAGTTTTTTGAGTTCCGCATCCTGAGAACGTTGGTAACCTTTTCCCACAAACGCTTCCTCGCCGTGGGTTTGGTACTCGTCAATCCATCGGTAAAGCATTACTTTGTTAATGCCCAGTTTTTCTGCCACTATGGCGTGTTTGATCCCATCCTTTAGGACTAGCTCACACGCTTTGACTTTAAATTCTTTGTTGAAAGTTCGTTTCATTGTGAACACCTCTTGAATGTATTTTACCATTCACTCTTCAATGTGTCCACTTTTACTATACAACTTTCCACTCTTCTCTCTTCAGTTTTCGCTCTTCACTTAGCGTAACCTTCCTACTGTTTGCGCAATCTCGCTTACGCGACGGAATATTTCTTCGAAATTGTAAATGTTGTCCCTACGGTATTTTCTCATCACTCACCACTCAAGTGGTGAACATTATACGGTCTGCTCATCAGCTTTTCGTAGCCGAAGCGTTCGTCACCGTTTTTTAAATAAATTATACCGCAGAAAACGTAGCCGTTCTTTTCTAAAGTATGCTGCATAATTTTATT
>JAFQSM010000023.1 GCA_017409575.1 Clostridia bacterium | reverse complement strand
TTCCTTGTCATTTATATTTGCAGCATATAGGTCATCGTGTGTACCGCCCTGGGGAATAATGTCCTTGTACATGAAATTTGCACCCGAGGACATATTTCCTATGAAGCTGACGTACTTGACGCCCAGAAGGTCAAGCGTTTCGCCCAGTCGGTAACAGCTTTCTTCAACCGCCTTAACGTTGGCACTGTCGCCGAAAAACGGCTTTGTACCGTTAAAGCTTGCAATTACAAGCTGATTTCCGTCATAATAGCTTTTTTCAAATTCCGTCGTCTTGGCACTTACTGCTGTGCCGAGTACAACGAGCATCAATAAAAGGACAATAAGTTTTTTCATAGTCATACTCCTCAATATAAAGTAGCTTACAAGTTTATTATAGAGGAAATATTGACTTTTTGCAATATAAATATTTATTTTTTATGGATAAAATAAGAGGCTGTGGCTAAAAACCACAGCCTCTTCAGACTGTCGAAAAAGGGGCTGTCGCACTAAGCTCCGCAAAAAAAGCCGGGTTATCCTAAAAAAAGGATAGCCCGGTTGTTGCTTTCGTGGTATAATTTAATTGCAACAAAACCAACCTTGAAAGCGAGGATAGTATACCACAATGAGAGATAGAAATCAAGTAGTTTTGCCATTTGATTATGAAATAAAAATAGACGCGAAGGAACCGGTGCGAAAACTTGTAGAGATATGCGATGAACTTGACTACAGTAAGCTTTACGGCGCATACGTTCGCAAATGGAGAAAAGTAAATCCGCGTACAATGTTTGAAGTGCTCGCATACGGATACATGAACGGAATATATTCAAGCAGGGAAATAGAGTCGGCGTGCCGTCACGACATCCGCTTTATGTGGATTCTGCAGAATGAACCTGCACCAGATCACAGTACCATCGCGAGGTTTCAGAACGAGCGCCTGACAGGAGTTATGGAAGATCTTTTCTATCAGCTTACGGAGAAACTGTATCAAATGGGAGAGCTTACGTACAAAAACATGTTTGTAGACGGCACAAAGATCGAAGCAAACGCCAACAGGTACACATTCGTGTGGTCAAAGGCAGTGGCAAAACAGCTTGAAAAGCTGGAAGTACGCATAGCCAAGGAAGTCCCCGAGGTTGCCGAAAGATATTCTTTGTCAAGAGACATTTCTCTGGAAGACTGCCTTTCACACTTGGTTTGTTTGGCGGATATGATAAACCTCACCTTTGTAAGCGGAAGAGGTAAGCACAAAACACAACTTCAACGCGATATTGAGCTTCTCGGTGACATTTACGAGCGAAAAGAGATGTATGCAGAGAGCAGGACCACCCTCGGCAAGCGCAAAAGCTACTCAAAAACCGACCACGACGCCACCTTCATGCGTCTCAAGGAAGACCATATGAGAAACGGACAGCTTAAGCCTGCATACAACGTGCAACTCGGCGTAGAAAGTGAGTACATCATAGGTCTTGGTCTGTTCCCGAATCCCACGGACACCACAACTCTGCCGCCTTTTTTAGACATGGTGCAGAACAAGTGCGGCCATAAGATCGAAAACATCATAGCAGATGCAGGATATGCAAGTGAGGAAAACTATACTTATCTTGAAAAGAACGAACAGAACGCTTACATCAAGCCCGCTGACTACGAGGTGAAAAGGACACGAAAGTTCAGGAATGATATATACCGCGTTGAGAATATGCCGTACGATCTCGAAAGTGACAGCTTTACCTGTCCGGGCGGCAAAAAGCTTAAGTGCACCTACGACAGTAAGTCAAGGAGTGAAAACGGATATGAAACGGTGAAGCAAAACTATATCTGTGAAGGCTGTGCGGGATGTCCTCACCGCGAGAAGTGCTTCAAGGGACAGTATGAAAACAGAAAGATATCTGTTTCTCAAAACTTCGCCAGACTGAAGCGTGAAGCAACTGAGCGTATCAACACACCTGAAGGAATACAGCTTCGGGTAAACAGATCGATACAGGTCGAGGGAGCATTTGGTGTAATCAAGGAGGATTACGGCTTCAGAAGATTTTTGACACGGGGCAAACACAAGACGGAAACTCAGTTTTTTCTTCTTGCATTTGCCTACAATATTCGTAAACTTTGTGCAAGAATCGAAAACGGGCGTTTTGGAGTATCTTTATTTGATTTAAAAGCAGCTTGAACGGGGATTTTATATACTTTAACACACAAAAAAGGATGGATTTTAACCCACCCTTTCCTTTGTGTGCTCTTTTTTCACTTCTTCGCAGTTTGTTCTAAGCTTTTTTCTTTCGTTTTCATAAAAAACTGTCGCAAGTCGGATTTTATCCAACTTGCGACAGCCCCTTATTTTTAAGTAATATGGAATAGGTATTCCTTTATTTACATACAAAAAAGGGGCTGTAGCAAAATTCGCAATATACACAAATTACGGACCGTCGGGGACGAGCGTTATGCAATGAAATCCATCCTTCGGATGGGTGAAATCCGCCTATGGCGGATGAAATTCAGCAAAGCTGAATGAAATGTTGCCCCAAACGGGCAACGTTATGGACAATTTCGGCATAAAAATGCCAAAATTTCCGATTTGATTGTATGCGGAACGGTTACGAACTGTTCCCTACGAAAATCGTGATTTTGCTACCATATTTTAATGGAAGAAAACGAAGTTTTCAACCAAAACTATACGGCAATGCCGTATAACTTCATTTTTGGCAAAGCCAAATACTTCACTCTTCACGCACCTTTAGGTGCACTTCACTTCATAACAGCCTCTGCTGTTATGCCCGCAAGTTATTTGTTATTTTGTGCAAAAATTCGGGGTTGTAGCAACGTTTTGCTACAGCCCCTATTTTTACATTTATTCTTTATTATCTTCTGTTGCTTCTCTTATTACATGCTTTGTATATACAAGACTTGCAAAGGCAAAGCAGGCGGCGCGGATGATTTCAAGCTCCTTGGGACAATCCTTGTCACGTGCTTTTGGG
>JAFQSM010000022.1 GCA_017409575.1 Clostridia bacterium | reverse complement strand
GGTGTTGAGGCTATGTGGGTGCTTCCAAACGGGAATATAGAGCATTCTCAGGGCTTTGAACAGTATTTGAAATAAAAATTTATGCTTTAATCTGAGAAAGCACCACAGCCTTGCAGCGTGGTGCTTTTTTGTATATGAACGCTCATTTTTGTTTGTATGCGGCAGGCGAAGTGCCCATAACTCTCTTAAAGCAGAGATAGTAGCTCTGTATGCTGCCAAACCCGACATTGTATGCAACATCTGCGATTTTTTTGTAATGTAAAAGCGGCAGGGACTTGCGTACGCGTAGCATAGCAAGGTATTCGCAAAAGCCTGCGCGGAATGTCTTTTTGAAAAGGGAGGAGAAATAACTGTAGTTATACCCAAGCTTATTTGCAACTTTCGATAATGTGAGCGGCTCTGCATAATGCTTTTCTAAATATGTGAGTGTTTGTATGGCAAAGTCGCCTTTGTTATTCTGCGTTCTTTTCTGGAATTCTCCAAACTCAATTATTTTGCCGAGTACATATTTATAAATGCCGTCACGCAAAAGCGGATTTTTCGTTGACTTAAGCTGTACAAGATGGTTATGCAGGTCTTTTGCAAGTGCTTTGTCCTTGAAAATCAAGTGCGAGAGTTGATTGTCTTTTACTGTCTGTTCCCAAATATCGGTGTATGAAACAGGAAAAACTACGGCGAGGGAGGAGTGCTTCTCCTGAATAGGAAAGCGGTGCGTGCAAAAAGGAGGGATAAATAAGAATTCTCCCTCTGAAAGAACTCCTTTTTTATCATCTATCAAAAGCTCTTTATCTTCCTTAATGCAATATTGTATTTCGATAGCACGGTGAAAATGCTCTTTGCAATAGTTTTTACCGATGCAGAAAAATTCCTTTGCATCGCGGTAATGTTCGTATTCCATATCCTCACCTCATAAATAGAATATATCAAAGCTTGGCGTATGTCAACAAAAAAGATTGGAAAAAATATAGGCTTAAATCCTGCAATATCCAAAAATATTGGAAAACATTCAAAGATATCTTGATTTTAATTCTGTATGTAATATGGCATAATTAGGATATAAAGGAGGAGTTTTATATGTCCATATTTGATCTTTCTATGTTTGAAATGCACCCCAAGGCTGATGAACGCTTTATTATAAAAGGCGATAAATACAGAATAACAGTGCTGACAGAGCAGATGCTACGTCTTGAGTACAGTGTGGACGGCGTGTTTGAGGACAGAGCGACAAGGCTTGCTTTTAACCGCTCTTTTGATACTCCAAAGTTTGATACATATTCTGAAGATGGGCTTTTGCATGTAGTTACAAAGCATTTGCATCTCCGTTATGACGAAAAGGAGTTTTCGGAGTTTGGAATGCAGATTTTTGTTGACGGCACGGGAGATTGGCGATACGGCGCAAAACCGTTGACACTTTTCGGCACAGTACGCACGCTTGACACTGTGAACGGTGCTTGCAAACTCGGTGACGGACTTTTGGCAATGCGCGGCTTTACAACGCTTGATGACAGTAAAACCATCGCTATTGGGGATGACGGATGGCCCGTGCCTCTTGTCAGCGACCGCATAGACCTTTACTTTTTCGGCTACGGAAGGGATTTTGAAAAGTGCATTGCGGATTTTTACAAGCTTTCTGCCCCCGTTCCGCTTTTGCCGAGATATGCTCTTGGCAACTGGTGGAGCCGTTATCATGCGTATACCGATGCTGAATACCG
>JAFQSM010000021.1 GCA_017409575.1 Clostridia bacterium | reverse complement strand
TTTTGCAATTATTTTAAGGTGTCGGCAGATTATCTTTTGAATGTCCCAAAGGGATATGATTATCCGGGGAGAAAATAAAAATGCTCCCCGAATGGGGCAATAGGAACGAGTTATTATAATATCCGACACAAAACGTTTAACGCTGTGCTGCGCAAATGAATGCAAGCACCGATTTTATATTTTTGAATTATTATAATATGCGGATACAAGTGGGCGGTAACCGCAGTCTGTCAACATGGAATAGGGGGCTTTTCTGTAATTTGCTTTGTTGTGTTTGCCTGTTACGATATAGCGTTGCCAATCTTGCATATATCTGTCTATCTCGCGGAGGGATTCGGGCGTATTGATTAAGGGGAAATACCAGCGACACCAGCATAGTTCCCGGCCGAGGTCCGACATATAGAATTTTCTGTTGAATTTTCGGTTGAAAGCTGTGAGTGCCCGCTCCGAAGAAGCGTTGTTTTTAAGCATCCATCTGCGAATGGATTTTGCAGCCCTGCGTATCTTGTCTTTAAGTTTGCGAACGGAAACCTCCGATATATCGATGGTTCCTTTATCATAGTCAAAGCCCAGAAAGCTCCATTTGTCCCCGGGGGCAAAGCATTTCTCCTTTTTTGGGTTCGAGGTAAGGCGGTATTTGTTAAGGAAAGAATGATATGCTGCGATATGGTTTTCAATCTCGTCCTTACTGCCGAAAATCAGTATATCGTCCGAATAACGTGCATAAAGCACATTCTGTTTTGCAAAGTATTCATCCATTTCTTTGAGATAAAGGTTTGCAAAAAATGGTGAAGTAGGCGTGCCTGCCATTACACCTCTGTTCTCTCTTACGGTCTCTCCCCGATACATTGCCCTGTCATCCGTCAGCAGACTTCTTAACAGCCGCAAAAGGTTTTCGTCGTTTTTCACAGTTTCCTCAAGAATGGGCATTAAAATGGCGGTATCAATGCTGTTAAAGTAATTGCTGATATCCGATTTGAATCCGTACAAGTGCTGTATATCAGGCGCTTCCGCCATTTTTAAGAATGCTTTTCTCGCACCTGTGTTCACCCTGAAAGAATAACAGTTGTCGGGTATATCGCCGTCATATTGATACAAGCGGTAGGCAAGAAACTTCAAGAGCATATTTTCATCATCCGAAAAACAGTACACTATCCGTTTTTTATCGCTTCCCATTTTGTTGATTTCTTTTTTCTCGGGTACGGAAAAAGCAAAATCATCACAAACGGCTCTGCTTGATATGTTAACATACTTTTTGTTCTCGACAAAATCTCGCAAAAACCGTTCTTCACCCGGAGAAAGAAGCCTTTTTGCGATCTTGTATTCAAGAAATTCGATCCACATATCATGGGAGAGGAGATATTCGGTCATATGGAAACTCCTTAAGAAAACAGCCCTGTAAAGGGCTGCTGTGGGAATGGCTTTGAAAGCCCATTGGGCTACGAAGCTGCACAGGTGCACAGCCGTCTGCACAGCTTTTTTCATGCACCGCTTGACTTCACGCAGACATTTCAATATGAAATATCCCACAAACCGATTTTATACCAAGATACCCGATGTGTCAAACAGGGGATGTAAAAGAACGGCAGTCTAAAATCATGGAATTTAGTCAAGTTAGATTTGGCAAATCATACTTGACTAAAATTTTGAAGGCGTGGGAAATACGAGCCGAGCATTCAAGATATAATTGCGTTTTGCAATTATTTTAAGGTGTCGGCAGATTATCTTTTGAATGTCCCAAAGGGATATGATTATCCGGGGAGAAAATAAAAATGCTCCCCGAATGGGGCAATAG
>JAFQSM010000001.1 GCA_017409575.1 Clostridia bacterium | reverse complement strand
TTTGCAACTGAATACAATAACCTTGCACTTGCGGCAGTTTCAATTTTTCACTTGGCGCATTGGAGAAATAACGTCACGGTGCAGTCATATCTTTTATCGCACTAACCCTGAGGATACGGGAACGGTTTGATTCCACCCGTTTTGTATATATAAATGAAAGCTCGCTTTCTCAAGATGAAAATGAAAACAACTCATTATGAGTTCAGATAGAAAATCCTCAAAAAATAATTTTATGAGGTATACCCGATGTTTGAAGAAAAAGAACTTCTGACCGTTAAGGAAACGGCAGAGTTTCTCGGAGTTTGTGAAAAAACCATTTACAAACTCATCAACACAAAGAAGCTTTTTGCGCTAAAAATAGGCAAAAAACTTCTTGTGCCGAAAAGCAAAATTTATGGTTCGCTCGGCACAAAATAACAAAATGGCTGAACGGAGATTTTTCTTCGTTCAGCCAAAAATTCACAATTAATTTACTTTACACAGAGCGGTTTGCGCGCTATCCTTAAGTTACCAAAAGGACGGCGTTGTATAAACCGCTCAAAGGAGATGATTTATATAGGCGCTACAATACAGACCAAAGGCAACCACTATTACATTGTTGTAGACACTTATGACGAAAACGGTAAAAGAAAACCGAAATGGATTGCAACGGGTCTTGAAATTAAAGGTAACAAAAGAAAAGCCGAAGAAAAAAGAAAGGAGATCGAAAGGGAATACGAATTAAAAAGTAAGCTTGTTCCTTCTGACATCACGCTTGATGAATTGGCACAGAAATGGGTTGACGAGTATAAAAACAAAGTCGATATAATCACATATGGCGGATACGAAAGTATTGTAAGAGTTCACATCATTCCTTATTTTGAAGAACACAAAATTAAGGTAAACGAGGTTACATATGAAACTATACAGAAATATTTTGATGAGAAGAAGGTATCCGGAAACAAAATAACCGGCGAGGGACTTTCTCCCAAAACTCTCAAAAGTCATATGACGGTACTCAAGCTGATTTTTAATCTGGCAAGAAAACAAAAAATCATTTATGACGATTGTCTGGAATTCGTGAAACTTCCGACGCTTACTCACGAAAAGGTTAATTTCTATAGTGCAGAAGAAGTTCAGAAGGTTTGGGAAGCAATTAAAGATGACAGAATCTTTCATCTGATTTATGCGACAATTTATTTCGGAATGCGCAGAAGCGAAGTGCTCGGACTTCGCTGGGATGCGATAGATTTCGAAAACAAAATGCTTATCGTCAGACACACGGTTGTTATGTATAACAACAAGGTTGTTGCAAAGGATTCAACCAAAACCGATGCAAGCAACAGAACATACCCTCTGTCAGATGATATGATTGAATTCTTCAAATGGCTCAAATCCCGTGAGGAAGAGGAAAGAGCCGCTTGCGGTAAAGACTACATTGAAAACGATTATATTTTCAAATGGCCCAACGGCAAGACCTATGACCCTGACTATATTTCAAAACGCTTCAAAAAACTTTTGAAAAAGAATGATTTAAAACGTATAAGATTTCACGATTTGCGTCACAGCTGCGCAGCCTTGCTTTTATCTGAGGGTCGTGAGCTTTATGACGTTTCGGAATGGCTTGGGCATTCCGATGTGAACATCACCGCTAAGTTTTACGGTCACCTTGATATGAAAAGAAAAAAGGATCTCGGCAACACTATCGGAAATTCCATAGGCTTCAAAAACGTTGTGTAGCTTGAGCCGGAAGGACCTCTTGTTAGAATTTTGTTAGAAAAACAGCGTTTTTCACACTTTTCATAAAGGACACAAAAAATCCGAAACTCCTTGATATACAAGGAGTTTCGGTATGGCGCGCTGCAAGGGATTCGACCCCCTGACCTTTTGGTTCGTAGCCAAACACTCTATCCAGCTGAGCTAACAGCGCAAATAATGTTAAGTTTCTGTTGCCAAAGTATATTATCACATTTATTTCAAAAAATCAATACCTAAACAAAAAATTTTATCACA